>JADMLA020000016.1 GCA_015482705.2 Prosthecochloris sp.
GGTCGCCGGAAAAGTGCTTCAGCGAAACAAAACAAAAAAACACAGGGCGATAAGGAAGACGGCGGTAAGACATGGCAGGTGAAGAACCTGCAGTATTAATTATTATAATGTTACTCTCATGAGTCAAATAACCCATGCGACACAGGCGTCGACGCTTGCAGACATTTTAGAGCGGGTTCTGGATAAAGGTGTTGTCATTGCTGGTGATATCAAGGTACAGATTGCAGATATCGATCTGATAACGTTGAAAATTCGTCTGGTTGTCGCTTCTGTTGATAAGGCTAAAGAGATCGGAATCAATTGGTGGGAGGATGATAAAGATCTTTCGATCAACACCAGGTTCAAGAAGCTTCAGGATGAAAACAATCTCTTGAAAGAAAGACTTGTCAAGCTGGAAAGTGCACGGGATTCGGTGTGATGGTATTTGCTTCTTTACGATAATCTTAAAGCGGAGGGGGATCGGGCCATGAGTCAAAAGAAGAAGAAAGAAGAGTTTGACGTTGATTTCGGGTTTGGCAGTCTCAAGCTGGGCGGTTTGTTCGATGGACTTGATAAACTGGTCGACGCTGCAGCCAAACTGAAAGAGATGGGTAGAGAGTATTCGAAGGAGGGTGAAATTGATTTAAGTCACTTGAAAAAAGGGATGAAAGGGGTGTTCGGAGTGACGGTCAAGACCGGAATCGGTGGAGAGGGGCCTGTTGTCGAATCTTTCGGTAATATCAGGAAGACGAAAGAAGGGCCGAAGGTCGAGGAAGAAAGAGAGCCGTTATCGGATATTTTCGATGAGGGTGACGATGTCGTCGTCATGCTCGAAATGCCTGGTGTCGCGAAAGAAGACATAACCGTCACTCTTGAAGGAGATATCCTCGAAGTTATCGCACAAAGTCAGTCCCGAAAGTATCGAAAAGAGCTTCTGCTGCCTTCTGCCGTGCAGGCTGAAACAATAGCATGGACATATCAGAATGGTGTTTTGGAAGTAACTGTGAAGAAAGGCTGATATGCCGTTGGGAAATATTCTCGATCCGGCGTTGAAAATAATCCTTTTCGGTGGTAAAGGAGGGGTCGGTAAAACAACGTCGGCATCGGCAACAGCTCTCTACCTTGCAAGGAGTTATAAAACGCTTCTGATTTCAACAGATCCTGCCCATTCCCTTTCAGACAGTTTCGAGCAGGCAATCGGCAACGACATTTCACCAATTGAGGGTGTCGGAAAGCTCTACGCTCTCGAGATCGATGCCGAAGAAGCGTATACCAAATTTCAGCTTGAACATGAGCCGGAACTCAGGAAATTGATCGATACTTCTACCAACCTCGATGAAGATGATATCAAGTCGTTTATGAGTATGCCGATTCCAGGCGTCGATGAGGTCATGGGTTTCAAGACTATCGTGGACATCATCGATGAAGCGAATTTCGAAAAGTATGTTATCGATACGGCTCCGACAGGCCATGCTTTACGCCTTATGACTTCTCCCGAACTTTTCGACGACTGGATAAAGGTTATGGCTCGGATGCGGTGGAAATACCGTTACATGGTGACCCGGTTCGCCGGGGATTACAAGCCGGACGAAGGGGATGACTTTCTTTTTTCGATGAAGAAAACCGTCAGGAAAGTCCAAAAATTGTTACAGGATACAGCACAGTCCGAGTTCATTGTGGTGACGATTCCCGAAGCAATGGCTCTCGAGGAGACGAAACGGTTTTTACAACAGCTGCGAAAACTCGGTGTACTCGTAAAGCAGATGATAATCAACAATGTCATGGTATCGGAAGGGTGTGATTTTTGCCGTCGGAGAAAACAGAGTCAGAGCCGTTACCTTGAAAGGTTACATGAACTGTTCGGTAAACTCGAGATAACCACGGTACCGCAGTACCCTACGGAAGTCAGGGGTGTTTCGGGGCTCGAGGGTATCGTGCATCATCTTTTTTAGTTCATGAAAAAAGTAGTAGAAAGAGCTTTTCAAGTCAAGGAAGCTCTTGCAAAAGATGTCGGGCGAGCAGTATGCCGACTCGATCCCGAAGAAATGCAAATCTTTGGATTTGCCCCCGGGCAAATTGTTCTCGTTCACGGGCAGAGAAAGACACCGGTAAGAATTATGCCCTCGTATCCTGAGGATCGTGGAAAAAAGATTGTCCAAATCGATGGAATAACCCGAGAGAATGCAGAAGTAGGGCTCGATGAGAAAGTTCGGATTGAAAGCGTTCAGGCAGGTCAGGCAAACAAAATTGTGCTTTTACCGTTAACCGGTACAGGTCTTTCGGAGAAGGAGGATAGTCGTTACCTGGGCTCCCTGATCGATGGTTTGCCCGTAACGGCAGGGGATAGGGTCAGAGCTAATCTTTTCGGTACCGGAACAGCCGAATTCAAGGTTGTCGAGACTATACCTCGTGGAGTTGTGCTCATCAATACCGGTACGACGATACGGGTCGAGACAAATGAACAGGGAGGGAAAAAAGCGGCACGAATAGCCTATGAGGATATCGGTGGTTTAGGTGTGCAGGTGGAACGAATTCGTGAAATGATAGAGCTGCCTCTGAGGTTTCCCCAGATTTTCGAGCGTCTGGGGATAGATGCCCCGAAAGGTGTGCTTTTGCATGGTCCTCCCGGTACAGGAAAGACGCTTACTGCGCGTGCTGTCGCCAACGAAACCGATGTGTTTTTCACCCACATTTCCGGACCTGAGGTCATCGGGAAATTCTACGGGGAAAGTGAGGGAAGGTTGAGAAGGGTGTTTGAAGAGGCCGAGGCCAACGCCCCTGCTATCATATTTATTGACGAGATCGATGCCATCGCTCCCAAAAGAGAAGATATGGGCGGGGAAAAGCAGGTTGAACGCCGGGTGGTAGCTCAGTTACTTGCATTGTTGGACGGGTTGAAATCAAGAGGTCAAGTCATTGTCATCGGTGCAACGAATCTGCCAAATACGCTTGATCCTGCGTTGAGAAGGCCAGGTCGGTTCGATCGTGAAATTTTGATTCCGATACCCGATAAGAACGCCCGCTACGATATTTTGCAGATTCATACCAGAGGAATGCCCCTTGCGGATGATGTCGATCTGAAAAAACTTGCTGAAGTGACTCACGGCTTTGTCGGCGCCGACCTTCAGGCATTTGCTCGTGAGGCTGCAATGCTGGCTTTACGGAGAATTCTGCCCGATATAGATTTCAGCCGGCCTGAAATTTCCTACGACCTGGCAATGGGCCTCACTATTTCTATGGCTGATTTTTTGTCGGCGATGAAGGATGTCGAGCCTTCAGCCATTCGGGAAGTGTTCGTCGAGGTTCCCAATGTAGCGTGGCATCATGTCGGTGGTTTGGAGGCCGTTAAGGAAGAGTTGGAGGAAGCTGTCGTATGGCCTTTGAAGTTTGCCGAAGTTTTTCGGAAAACTAAA
This sequence comes from Prosthecochloris sp., assembly GCA_015482705.2. Taxonomy (GTDB): domain Bacteria; phylum Bacteroidota; class Chlorobiia; order Chlorobiales; family Chlorobiaceae; genus Prosthecochloris. The sequence goes on from JADMLA020000016.1 coordinate 3,393, forward strand.
ACACGTCCGCCGAAAGGTGTTTTGCTCTATGGTGTTCCGGGTACGGGTAAAACATTGCTTGCAAAGGCACTTGCAACCGAAAGTGCAGTGAACTTCATCGCTGTAAAAGGTCCGGAGCTTATCAGCCAATACATTGGTGAATCCGAACGTGCCGTACGAGAAGTTTTCAAGAAAGCAAGGCAGGCGGCACCGACGATCCTGTTTCTCGATGAGATAGACAGCCTTGTACCGAGAAGAAGTGGGGAAATGTCCGGAGAACGGGTTGTTGAACGGGTTATCAGCCAGTTGCTTACCGAAATGGATGGAATAGAAGAGCTGCAGGGAGTTTTGGTGCTCGCGGCAACCAATCGTCTGGATCTCATTGAGCCGGCCCTGCTCAGAAGCGGCAGGTTCGACCTTCTCCTTGAAATACCGGTGCCCGATCACAATGCCAGGGAACGTATTTTCACCATTCATACAGGGCAGATGCCTCTTGGAGAAAACGTCGATGTATCAATGCTCGCTGAAAAAACTGCAGGAATGAGTGGGGCGGATATCGCTTTTATTTGCAGAAGAGCTTCGATACTGGCTATACGTGGGTATATCAAAAAGTTGTCTCTGGATAAAGAGCGGGAGTTTGATGCGGATTATGTTTCGAAGACTTCCATTTCGATTACAACAGAACATTTCAATGCGGCTATAGCATTGCTTGCAGATATGCTCGCAGAACGCAAACACATGGTAAGGTAGTAGTATGTCTGAAACTGGAAAATATATCTATTGTATAGTAGCTTCTTCACAAGAAAGAAATTTTGGACCGATAGGTATTGGTGGAGAAGAAAACGAGGTGATGACGATAAGTTACGAAAATCTCAGCATGGTTGTCAGTGATCATCCTCTTTCCAAGTTTGTGCTGAAACCCGAGACCATTCTGGCGCATGAGAAAGTTATTGAAGCGGTAATGAAAGAGTATAGCGGTATACTACCTGTGAAATTCGGGACAGTCGCAAAAAATGCCGATGAAATACGAGATTTTCTTGACAGAAGGTATCGTGAGTTTATGGACTTCTTGAAATACTTTGAAAACAAGATCGAGCTGAATGTCAAATGTGAATGGAAGAGTATGAATGAGGTTTTTCATGAGATAGGTGGAGAGCATGAAGATCTGAAAGAAAAGCTCTTGGCAAACGAAGACGGCGTCGATAAAGAGACGATGATACAGGTTGGAAAAATTGTTGAAGAAGAGTTGATGAAAAAAAGAGAAGAGGTCTCCGATACCGTCCTGAATGCTTTGAGAAAAATTGCTGTGGACTATAAGGTGAACACGAATTCGAATGAAAAAACATTTCTCAATATAGCCTTTCTTGTGGATTCGGGGCGTGAAAAAGAGTTTGATGGTGTTGTTGATGATTTATATGAGGAGTTCGGAGGGAAAGTACATTTTTCCTATGCGGGTCCTTTCCCGCCATATAATTTTGTCGATATCGTTATTTATCCGGAAAACTGGGAACTATAAATAAAAAAACTGCATATGAGTCAACAAGAAGGATTATACCTGTATTGTATCATAAGGTCGTCAAGTACTGTTTCATTCGGTCATTTTGGTATTGGCGGACGAGGAGATGAAGTGACAACGGTTGGATATGACGGCTTATCAGCTGTTGTCAGCCGGGCTCCTCTCCTGAAGTATGAGGCGTCGAGAGAAAACATGATAGCTCATGAAATGGTTATTGAAACGGTTATGAAAGGTTATTCGGTTCTGCCGCTTCGGTTCGCCACTGTTGTCGAGAGTGAGTCGGACGTTATGGAGCTATTGAAGGAAAAACACGATAAATTCACAGAAGGTCTTGACTTTGTCGAAGGAAAAGTTGAGTTGGGTATCAAAGCGATTGCCAAAAAAGATATTGTTTTTGATGATATTCTGAAAAATTACGAGGAAGTTCGAAAACTGAAGAAAAAAATTGAAGGAATGTCTCATGATCAGGCTTACTACGAACACATAGAAATAGGAAAAAAAGTCGAAGAAGCTTTGGTTTTGGAAAAAGAAAAGTATCGAAAAGCTATTCTCGATGCACTTGGCTCTGTCGCTTTGGAAATAAAAGAAAATAATTGCTTTGGTGATAGAATGATCGTGAATGCAGCATTTTTCGTCGATGCGAAAAGGGAATCAGAATTTGATGCCCGAGTCAACGAGCTGGCGGATCAGTATGGAGATAAGATTATTTTTAAATATGTCGGTGGATTGCCGCCATATAGTTTTGTGAATTTATCGTTATGATGTTTTTGATTTATGCTTCTTATCGATGACATATTTTTTGCTCCGATCAATGGTATAGTATGGATCGCGAAAAAGATAGACGATATCTCACAAGAAGAATTGTCGGATAAAGGTAAAGTCAAGGAAAAACTCATGGAGTTGCAATTACGCTATGAGCTCGATGAAATAAGCGAGGAAGAATACTATGAAAAAGAGAGAGAGTTGTTGGAATATTTGAAAAAAGAAACAGAATGAAACAATGAATGATACAAAAAAGCACGACAATGAAAACCCGAAACAGCCATCTATTCTTGATGCTCGTAAAAAGGTTTCTTCTTTTATCATGGAGGCACTGAAGGTAAGGGATGTTAAAATCATTAAAACGCTCAAAGAAGAAAACTGTTGGGAAGCCCTTGCCGAGGTCTATGAAGACAGTGCTTTTATCCAGGAGTTGGGGTTGAACACCCGTGTCAAAGACAGAAATCTCTATGAGATCAAACTTGCCGAGGATTTAGAGGTCATTGCTTTTGAAAAAATACGTTCAATAGAATAAGTATCAAGGCTGAAGAGCATGGGCAAGTGTATTTATGTTTACTGTGTGGCTCAAGAGCCTTTCCATCTCATAGAGCAGGGGGTATTCAAAGCCGACCTCCATTCACTTGAACATCATGGATTGAGGGTTCTCGCCAGGACTGTTTCTGCCGATGATTTTCTTGAAACGAAGTTTCAGGAAAATGTGAAAAACATTCAATGGCTTAAACATTGGGCTCTCGAGCATCACGAGATTTTAGCTGCTTTGGTAGGGGTTGTTACGTTTCTGCCTTTCAAGTTCGCTACGGTATTTCATTCCGAAAAGAACGTTGTAGCCATGTTGGATAAACATGAGGTTGCTATGAAAGAACAGCTGCGAAAATTGTCGGGAAAACTCGAGTATGGCGTGAAAGCATGGGCTGATGATGAGGCGGTAAGAGGTTATGTGACGAAGGTTAGTCCGGAGGTAAAGGCCTTCGATAAGGAGATTTCAATAAGTTCTCCAGGGAAGGCTTTCTTCCTCAAAAAGAAAAGGGATATTACCCTCGAGCATGAAGCACAGTCGTTTTTTGAAAAACATGTACGTGAGAGTATGCTTTGTCTTGCATCGCACACTCGGGAAAACAGCCTTCCTGCACGCGAAATGGCCAATGGCGAAGGAAAGAATGGATTGAAAGCGGATTTTCTGGTCGAACATCCCGAAAAAGAGATTTTTCTGCATGAGCTCGAGGCAAAAAAAAGGTCTTTGAGGGCATGCGGTATTCACCTGGAGTGTACTGGGCCATGGCCCCCATACAATTTTGCCGATTTTTCTGTTCAGTAAGCAACGCGGGAGCCTTTTATGAATGATAGTGATGCGTCACAAAATGTTACAGTGCTTGAATTACTTGACCGGGTACTCAATAAGGGAGTTGTCATTGCCGGGGATATAACCATTTCCGTCGCGGATATCGATTTACTCTATATCGGTGTCAAGCTGTTGCTCTCTTCGGTTGATACGATGGAACAGCATAAAAAAAGCAACCTGAAAATGCCGGGGGTTGAGCATGAAGCATGAAGAAAGGGTGCTTGCATGCTTGTATGCAATTGCAGGGGATGATTTTTCAGAAACACTGGTATCGGGAATTCCGGGAATGGCAGGTGAGTCATTATACCCTGTACGGTATAACGGGATTGTCGCCATTGCAGGTATTGTCGGCAGGGAGCGCTTGACGCTTGACAAGTCGGCAGCTCTTGCCTATGGGGAAATTCTCGATACGCTTTCTGAGAACTTCACCGTACTTCCTTGCAGGTTTGGGACATTGCTGAAAGATGACGATGCCATTACCGAGGTGCTTCAAGAGTGTTACGCTTTTTATGAAAGGAAGCTTGTCGAGTTGAAAGACAAAAAGGAGTTCGGGCTTACAATACTTTCCGAAAAAAAAGGTGCAGCAACGTGCAACGTTCGAAACGATCGGAAGGCGGGCGATGGAAAAGAGTATCTCATGTTGAAGTATCAGCAATTCAAAGCAGAACATGAGTTGAAAAAAAATACCCGAAGTGCGATCGATGTCATTCGACTCGAGTTGCAAGAGATCAGTAGTGAATGCGAAGGGAACTCTTCGGCAAATGGACAGATACCATTCAGCGGCTCCTTTCTGGTAGAGAAAAAAAATATGGATTTTTTCTGTTCGAAAGTGAAGATTTTTCAGAGGCGGTACCCCGAGCTGAAATTTCTGTTGACGGGCCCGTGGCCGCCATTCAGTTTTGTCTCTTGATCGTAAATGAAATTCTCCTTCTATGGAAGAAAATAACAATAAGGTGATTGTCTGTTCAGATGATGTTGAAACGTTTGAAGCAGAGTTGGCGAATACCGCTCAGTCGCTTCCCCGTCACATTGATGTCAATCCTGAAAACATTGAACATGGCCTGGCAAAACTTGTGCTCACTCTTGTTGAGCTTATTCGAAAGTTGATGGAAAAGCAGGCCATGAGGAGAATGGATGGTGGATCTCTGAGCGATGAGGAAATTGAACGGCTTGGTGAATCCTTGATGCTTCTTGAAAATAAAATGGATGAACTCAAGGATTATTTTGGGCTGAAGAGTGAGGATTTGAATCTTGACCTGGGCCCTCTGGGTAAATTGATGTGATAGAGTGGTCTTGGAGGCTGTTTCGATGTTCATGAAAAATGAGGTGGGGGGGGAGTTCGGCATATTCGAAAAAGAATGCTATGGCCGAAGTTTCTTTTTCGTCTAAAGATGATGCAGAGCATTGAGCAGTTCTCTCTCTCCGAAAGGTTTTTTCAAGGTGGCATCCGCTCCTGCAGCATAGGCAAGCTGAAGATAACTTTCAGGGCTCATTTTTCTGCCGCCTGAAATGGCGACTATTTTCATGTGAGGATGCTTGGATTTTATTTTTCTGATGACTTCAATGCCTTCCTGATCCGGCATGATGATATCGGTGATCACTATTGTCACGTCCTGGTTTTTGGAAAGCAGTTCGAAAGCTTTTTGACCGCTGTCTGCTGTGAGGACATTGAAGCCGTTGTGTTTCAGGATTGCCCTGAGGTATTTCAGAATAGCGGTATCATCGTCAATAACGAGTATTTTCATGAATCAGGAATTAAATAGCTGTTCAATAATTTTCCCAACGATTTGTCTGGGAGAAACAACTGTTGGCTTTCTGAAATTTTTTGACTGTATGATGGCATAGGATGATTGGGCTGCCCTGGTGCCGTTCATCCTGGATTAATTATCCATGCAGTTTACTATGAAATATATATCGAAAACAATTAACAAGCTTTTATTAAACCGAAGAGAGGTGTCCCTGATTTTTTTTCCTGGCTGAAATCTTCGTAATGGTCCAGCACATGGTATCTATAATGAAGGGTTTCAGGGTGAAATACGGGGGATAAAATGCTAAAAAAAGCGTATTCTAATACAATATGTTTATTTGTTATTCAACTTGATATGTGCCATATATTGATTTATGCGGCAACTTGCTTCAAGGTGTTATTTTTTAATATAATACATGGTCCAAAAGGGGGTTATACCTTCTTCCTTTTTTCGTAGGACTGCTGTTTCTCTCAACTGTGAGAGAATGCGTGGATGGTAAGGGGGCATCTACGTATAAGCCGCTTCATGTACTGACATGAAGCGGCTTTTTTTGTTATGGCTGCAAGCGTACTTTCCAGCTGCTGTTTAAAAATAACGGATCTAGTTCTTTTTACCCGAGGCTTCGTTGTCGTTTGGCGCGTCGATCAGAAAGAGGAGTGCCGGTAAAGAAACCGTTCATGCGTGGAGAACATGAAGACTGGTTAAAGATTTTGCAGCGTGTTCAGTAATTCTTTGTGCCCGAACGGTTTTCTGAGGGTTGCATCGGCTCCAACGGCATAGGCAAGCTGCAGGTAACTTTGCGGGCTCATTTTTCCTCCACCGGAGATGGCGACAATTTTAATGTGGGGGTGTTCGGTCTTGATTTTTTTGATAATTTCAATGCCTTCCTCTTCCGGCATGATGATATCGGTGATAACAGCGGTTACATCGCAGTTTCTTGAGAGTTTTTCAAAGGCTGAAAGGCCATTGTCTGTTGTGAGGACGTTGAAGCCGTCATGTCTCAGAATATCCCTGATGTATTTCAGAACAGCATCATCATCATCAATGACCAGGATTTTCATATAGGTGAATGAGTTGTAATGTTACTCCATGACTTCCTGAATTTCACTGTATAATATAGAAAAATTTATGGGTTTACGGAGAAGTGTCTTAATCCCGTAATTTGTCATTGTTTGTTGAAGCTTCCGATCAATTTCTCTGCCGGACATGAGAAAAATCGGTAGATCAGGCCTGATGTTGTGCACCTTGCGGGCCAGTGCGATTCCTGTCATTTCGGGCATGGTCAAATTGGTGATAAGCAGATCGAAAAGATTGGGCTTATGGCATAGTATTTCGAATGCTTCGGATGCTGATGTTGTCGTCGTAACTGTATGACCGTTGTTCTCCAGAAAAACTTCCATCATTTTTATGGTCGAGGTTTCATCGTCAACCAAGAGGATTGAACTCTTTCCCCTGCTTTTGGTTTCAACAGATGGGCTTGTGGATAGTGATGATTGCTCTCTGCGGATTATCGGCAGGTAGATGCAGAAGGTGGTGCCTTCACCGGGCTTACTCGCTACAGTGATGATTCCTTTGTGTTGGGTGATGATTCCATGTGCAACGGAGAGGCCAAGACCGGTTCCCCTGTTGACTGGCTTTGTTGTGAAAAAAGGCTCGAAAATTCTTTCCAGAGTTTTACTGTTCATGCCTGAACCTGTATCCGTTACAGTCAGCAAAATGTAGGGTTTGTCTTGCAGCTTCGGTAGTGATTTGCGGAGTGCAGGGTCAGGGTGCAACGAGCGTAACCGTATGGTCAGCTTTCCTCCTGTTTTTTCCATGGCATGGTACGCATTGGTGCAAAGGTTGAGGAATAACTGATGTATTTGAGATACGTCGGCAAGTATGTCGCCTGTATTGTTATCGATATCGGTTTCAATAGTGATCGTCGAGGGGATGGCGGGACGGATCAGTTTGAGGGCTTCGGTAATTATTGTGGCAGGGTTTAACGGCGTCTGATGAGATTCCTCCAACCGGCTGAAAGCGAGAATTCGCTCTACCAGGTTTTTTGCCCTTTCCGAGGCTTTCTGGATTTCATCGAGGTAGTCTGTTGCAGTTTCTCCTGAGGGGATCAGTTTTTTCAACATGTCTGCATAGCCCATGATCGGGGTCAGAATGTTGTTGAAATCATGGGCTATCCCTCCGGCAAGAGTTCCTATGGTTTCAAGCCGCTGCGCCTGCTGTAACTTCAGTTCCATCTCATGTTTTTCCGATTCTGCAACAGCCTGTTTGGTAATGTCGAACATGATGCCGTCAGCACCGGTAAAACTGCCATCACTGCAAACAAGCGGGGCTTTTCTATCTTCGATCCATTTTTCTTGACCGGTTTTTGTTCGGATTCTATAACTCTGAATGATTGGTTCGAGATTGTGTCGGGCAGTTCTGCATCCGCTCAAATACTCTTTTCGGTCGTCGGGGTGGATGATCGATACCCAACCTTTAGGCAGCGTATGGATTTCTTTCGCACGGTAACCGGTGATTGACAGAACTTTCGGTGAGAAAAGAAAATCGATCTCTCCTTTTGGGTCTGTGGTGTAGATGATACCCGGAATATTGTTCAAGAGGTTCTGGTATTTCTGCAACATGCGCTTTTTTAACTCGCTTTCTCGGAGAGCATCTTCTATTTCCTTATGTTTGGTGAGGTTGAGAACGACACTTCTGAAACCGGTAATGCTTTCGTCATCTACAATAGTCGTGACGTAGAGTATGGCTGGGAAGGTTTTGCCTTTTCGGGTGAGTGCCGTGAATTCCAACGTTTCAAGATGACTTCCCTCAAACAATTTTTTCCTGCAGGTACGAAGGAGCTGATGATTTTCAGGAATGGCAAGGTCAAATGTTGTAAGATGTTGTTCCAAGTCCTCGCTTGTATAGTCAAAGAGTTGAAGAGTCGAGTTATTGGCATAGGTGATCCTGGTCTCGAGGTCACATTCAAAGACAGGTTGTGGCAGTTGTTCAGTAAGTTCGCGGAACCGCTGCTCACTTTCCCGCAACGCTTTTTCAGCCCTCAGACGACCGGTGATGTTTCTGCTGATGCCGAACAGAACAGGTTTGTTGTTCCAGATTCCCCGACTAACTTTCGTTTCGACAGGGATCAGGTTGCCTTCTTTGGTTTGCAGTGGTAGCAAGCACAGGTCGGTTTTTCCTGCGAACAGGTTTTTCAAGTTTTTTATGGCTTGTTCACGCTCATGGACGGGATGAAAATCAAGGATGTGGCTTCTGGTGATTTCCTCAGGAGAATAGTTCAGGTCGTAGAGAAAGGTATCGTTCGTATGAATAATCTTTCCTTCGGTATCGATGATAAAGAGGAAGTCATCGATGGTGTTGAAAAGCGTTTCGAGGTTTTTTTTTGCTTCTGCAGTTTCAGCCTCGTGTCGGGCCTGCATGATTGCCGCTCCAATATGGGATGCAATGGTCTCCAACGCTTTTTTTGCGAAATTGGGTACATGTTCCAACCGATGAGATGCCACACTCAAGCAGGCTATTACATCATCCTTGTAGTGTACCGGCAGGATTGCTATGGCATCGAGTCCTTCCTTCTCGGCCTCTTTGAAATGCTGTGTTCCAGCACCGCTGATCTGGCTGTATAAAGGATTTCCTTTCAATACATCAGGTAAATACGATCTGGAATGTTTGAGAAAATTTTCAGGTAACCCTTTATGGACGGAGAGGGAAAGGGATGCATCTGCAGGTTCGACAAGATAGATGCCTCCACAGTCCATATCTGAAATTGCAATGGCTGTATCAAGGCAGAGATCGAGCGTTTCCTCAAGAGATTTTGAACAGCTGAGTTTCAAGGCAAGATCGAGCTCGGTTTCAAGAAGCTGTTCTGCTTGCTTGCGCATCAGGTTATTGGCTATAATTGCTCCGACAAGCTGTAAAACGGTAATGGTTTCCGGGTGCCAATATCGATGCTGTCTTACGGTATCCAAACCGATGTAGCCGAATAAATGGGCATTCGAGGTCAAGGGGATGACAATAAGTGATTTGATGTTCTGCCGTTCAAGGGTTTTCTTTTCAGCAGCAGCTTCAGGTGGAAGTTTCGAAACGTCGGGAATGAGAATGGTTTCATTGTTCCTTACTTTTTCCATCCACCAGGGAAAAATCTTGGTTGACAGCCCTTTGAGTGTTTCTATTTCCGGTTTGATTCCTTCGGCACACCATTCATGGGTATTGTCCATCAGGTTGCTGTCATCGTAAAACTGAAAGGTATAACTTCGGTCAGCTTGCATGTATTCACCGATGATCTCGAGGATGTCTTCAATAACGGTATCGAGCTGATCGATGGCGAGGTTGATGAGTTTGCTCGAAATGTTGGTGATCAGATGCTCGAATTCAAGTTGTTTTTCGAGCTTTTTTTCCGGTGCTTGTTTTCTCGAATGCTCAGTAAGATTTTCCGACGCTGTATTGCCACCGGTAATCTTCTGAAGCGAGCCCACCATACGCACCGGTTTACCTGCTTTATCCCATTCGATTACTTTTCCCCGATTCATTACCCGTACCCAATGGCCCTTGTTATGGCGTATACGGGTTTGAATTTCGAAGTATTCGTTTGTGCCGGCAAAATGTTTTTCCAGCAGGTATTTCAATGAGGCGAGATCTTCGGGATGAGAAAGTTTTTTCCACAAGCCGATGTCGATGGGTTGGAGGCTGGCTATGGTATGGCCAGTGATTGCTGCCCAGCGTTCATTGACGGTGAGTTCTCCGGTTTGCATGTTCCAATCCCAATAACCGGCATCGGTACTTTCGAGTACGATGTTGAGTTGCTGGTTTTTTTGCTCGAGCGATGTACTTGCTTTTCTCAGATACTCAAGTTCTCTTCTTGTTCTTTCCAGTTCAGAGTAAAGAGTCTGTAGTTCTCTATTGTCTGTCACCATTATGGAAGTTTCTTAAATAGTTGAGCCCCCATGGGAGTGGGCGGTGAGCCGGGTGGTGTTAGGTCATGGTTACTTTTTAAAAATATACAGTATCAAGGTTGCTCCGTTATATGGAAGGAGAATGCGGAAAAGGGAAGAAAATGAATAAGGGAGCCAAAATGGGGAGCGGCCATTTCTCGATTGCTACTGCATTTTCCTCAGCCTTTCAATAACCTCTCTGTGAGGATGATTGACAAGGTCATCACTGTGTTCCGGTAGCGTGACACGTTTTGCTACGACTGCGAGCATTCGTTCTTCTAAATGTTCGGCAATATCAAGCATATGCAGAAGATGGTGTTGCAGTTCGTGGTGAACGAACTTTTCTGCCCGGTGCTTTTTCATCTTACCGAGAATTTGAGCCATGAACGGGTTGTCGATATAGCGGGAAACCTGGCTGAAATAGTCCAGCGGCAAATCGTTCGCATAGCCTGTTGCCTGGTCGGGGCTCATTTTTTTACAAACCCCTGCGGCAATCTGCGGTTTGATGTGTTCGACCATCAGGGGAACGACGACGAAATGAGGGATGTATTTAACGATCATACTGATCGCATGGTACAGTTCGTCCAGCCCATCGGTTTTGGAGCTGATCTGGTTTTCAATGTAGTTGATGACTTTTTTCTGCTGTGTCGGGTGAAGCTCCTGCAGGAACTCCGGTACAGGCTGGTTCGTCCATTCCAATACGTGTTCAAGCTCATTCATAATCATAACCGCGTTTACTGAGAAGTAAACCACAGTTTATCAAAAAAAAATGAAAACATGAATTATCGCCTTGCAGCGTTCTCGAAGCAAGGGGTAGGCCGGGCGAAAATCCCGGGCTTTTTTGTTACATTAAGCATTGAAATTCGGACGGGGCCGACCTGTATACCCCTGATAACAAGCTAACAGCAAGATACAAGATAGCATATGAAGTCCAGCGATATTCGGCAGTCTTTTCTCGATTTTTTTGAACAAAAAGAGCATACCATTGTTCGGTCAGCTCCGGTGATTCCTGCTGAGGATCCAACGCTGTTGTTCACCAATGCCGGGATGAACCAGTTCAAGGATGTTTTTCTGGACAAGGGTACCAGGCCGTACAGCAGGGCTGTCGATACCCAGAAGTGCATTCGGGCCTCGGGTAAGCATAACGATCTCGAGGATGTCGGCCGTGATACCTATCACCATACTTTTTTTGAAATGCTCGGAAACTGGTCTTTCGGTGACTATTACAAGAAAGAGGCGATTGTTTGGGCATGGGAGTTGCTTACCGAAGTATGGAAACTGCCCAAAGAAAGACTGTATGCAACGGTGTATACCGATGACGATGAAAGTTTGGGAATCTGGGAAAAAGAGACCGATATCGATCCTGGTCACATTATGAGATTCGATGGAAAAGACAATTTCTGGGAGATGGGAGAAACCGGGCCGTGTGGGCCATGTTCCGAAGTCCATATCGATCTGACAGATGATCTTTCAGGCCAGACGTTGGTCAATGCAGGAGACCATCGCGTCATAGAGCTGTGGAACCTTGTTTTTATACAGTACAACCGAAAAGCGGATCGTTCACTCGAGCCGTTACCGAAAAAGCATGTCGATACCGGTATGGGATTTGAAAGAATTACCGCAGTACTACAGGGTAAAGGTTCGAATTACGACACGGATATTTTCAGTCCTCTTTTCAACGCGATAACCGGTCTTACCGGGATGGATTACAAAGCGACGCTTGACGGAGAAAAAGACATCGCCATGCGGGTGATTGCCGATCATGCGAGAACACTGACCTTTGCCATTACGGATGGGGCTGTACCGAGCAATGAGGGGCGTGGTTACGTGCTGCGCAGAATCCTGCGTCGAGCTGTGCGTTATGCAAAAAAGCTCGATTGCAATCAACCGGTCCTCTACAGGCTGGTCGGTGTTATTGCGGATACCATGGGTGACGTCTTTCCTGAACTGAGAAAGCAGCAGAAAACTGTCGAGAAAATTGTCAGGTCCGAGGAAGAGAGCTTTTTGGTGACTCTTGACAGGGGGATTGAAATTTTTGGGGAAATAATCGCAGCACTCAGGGGTTCTGAGCAAACGAGAATCAGCGGTGAGGATGCGTTTCGGCTTTACGATACCTATGGTTTTCCGCTTGATCTGACTCGGCTGATGGCTCTGGAAGAAGGGGTGCAGATCGATGAAAAAGGCTTCGAAGCATGCATGCGGGAGCAGAAGGAGAGGGCTCGCAAGGACCGCAAACGAAAGCAGCGGATTGCCGATGAGCAGGGTGAATGGAACTGGTTCGGTAAGAGAGCGCGTACGATTTTCCTTGGTTATGAAACGCTCGATACCGAGGCGAAGGTTGTCGGGGATAAAATTGCCGGTGGTCAGTTACAGCTTGTACTCGACCGTACCCCTTTTTATGCTGAAAGTGGTGGACAAACAGGTGACACGGGCCGTATCGATTGGCAACAGTTCAGTGTTGACATTGTCGATACACAGAAAGACGGGGATGTGATCGTTCATGTTGCGGGAAAAGTATACGATCGTGGCACCGGACTCGAGGTCGATCCGGCAGAAATTGAGTTCAATGGTTCCGATACTGTGTATGCGCGAGTTGACAAAGAGGCAAGAGAGGCTACGGAGCGTAATCATACAGCAACTCATCTGCTGCATGCAGCCCTGAGAAAAGTTCTCGGTGAACATGTGCAACAGAAGGGGTCGATGGTTGGGCCGGATCGCCTGCGTTTTGATTTCAGCCATTTCGAAAAAGTTTCTCAGCAAGAGCTCGAGGCGGTCGAAGCTGAAGTCAACGAGCGTATTCGAGAGGCAGGGGAGCTTGTCAAACATGAGGATGTCCCCTACGAAGAGGCCCTGGAAAAAGGAGCTCTTGCGTTTTTCGGTGACAAGTATGCCGATCGTGTTCGGGTTGTGGAAGTTCCTGGAGTGTCTATGGAATTGTGCGGTGGTACTCATGTGAGCAATGTCGGCAAGATCGGTCTCTTCAAGATTATCAATGAAGCTTCGATTGCATCCGGTATCCGCCGTATCGAAGCGATTAGCGGAAAAGCAGCCGAGGAGTTGCTCTGGGGTGAATACCAGGAATTGCAACAGGTTCGTCAGCTGCTGAAAACCGGCGGGAATGAAAGTGTCGCCGGACGTGTTCAGGAGCTTCTTGAAGAAAGAAAGGCTCTCGATAAGCAGGTGCAGGATATGAGGCTTTCGTTGCTTCTTGATCGTGCTCTCGAACAGCTTGAGCTGGCTGATACGGTGAACGGCTGCAGGATATTCGTTATGAAGGAGGAGGATTCCGGAGCCGATACCCTGCGCAGTCTTGGGCAGTTTCTTCGGGAAAAGATCGGACGCGGGGTCGGTCTGCTTGCCGGTGAAGAGAACGGAAAAGTTACACTGGTCGGTTTTGCCGGTGATGAGGCAATCAGTGAATGCGGTCTGAACGCCGGTGAACTCGTTAAAAAAGCTGCATCGAAGGTACACGGTGGCGGCGGTGGAAAACCCGGACTCGCTACCGCAGGAGGGAAGAATCCGGCTGGCATCCCCGATGCAATCAAAATGTTTGAGGAAGCTGTGAGGGAGAAACTGCAATGACGGGAGATGCGCTAGGTTATGTTGGTTTTTGATTGTTTTTTTGGTCGCTGTTCGAAACCTTCGTGTGATGGCTGTGCGTTCAGGATGGTTCGTTCGCTAAGGCTTGCACTCAAGTCACGGGCTATGGACAAATGTGAAGACGAGTCGGTCGAGATCTCTGGTGTATGGAAGAAGGAGGATGTGGTGCAAGCGTCAATACAAACTCCGGCATCCTCACCGGTTGCGGTGTCGAAACAAACGGGAAAAAAGCGGAAAAAACGGCTTCTTGTTCCAAGAGAAGATATCCCCTGGTATCCTACGATAAACCCCGATCTCTGTAACGGCTGCGGTGACTGCAAGGTGCTCTGCAAACCCGGTGTGTTCGAACCGGGCCCACCCGATCCGGCAGGAATTCAACGCCCCAAGTTCGTTGTGGCACACCCATATAAATGCTTGGTGCTCTGCGACCGCTGCGTGGCTGTCTGTACTTCCGGAGGCATCACGCTGCCACCGAAAGAGGATTTCGAAAAGTATGTCGAGTACGTCGATTAATACAGTTAACCCCACCATCTTTTTTTCCGCGAGCCATCGTGAGAAATGAAACAACGAATCCATGAATGAAAAATGTTTGCAGCGAATGGTGTGACTTCGCTGTTATTTCCTACCTTGTCCCCCGATTGGTTTTATTCTTGAACAACGTCTTTCATATTTATTTATCATTTAAGCACTGATTATGAAAAAAGAAATCGATGTATTGGTTATAGGAGGTAGTGCGGCTGGTATCGTTGCGGCAACGACAGGCAAGGCTTTTTATCCGGACAAACAGGTTCTTATCGTCAGAAAAGAGGCCGAAGCGGTTGTGCCCTGTGGGATTCCCTATATTTACGGAACGCTGGGAGGCATCGAGCAGAATATCATTCCCGTCAGCCATATAGAACAGGCTGGGGTGGAACTCATGATCGACGAGGTTGTTTCGATAGATGAAGCGGCAAAAACTGCCAGAACCGAAGGAGGGGTAGAAATTTGTTACGACAAGCTGGTCATAGCGACAGGATCGGTACCGAAAGTGCCAGGTTGGCTTGAAGGCACCGAGCTTGACAATGTGTTCACCATCCCGAAAGACCGTGAATATCTCGCGGCACTGAAGACTCGTCTCGAATCCTGCAATAAGGTTGTTATAATCGGAGCAGGTTTCATCGGTGTTGAAATTGCTGATGAGCTCGGTAAGAAGGCTAAGGATATCACACTTGTCGAGGTGTTGCCGCATGTACTCCAAATGGCTTTCGATGAAGAGTTATCCGTTCGCGCAGAGGAAATCCTTTCAACCGGGGGCGTCAAGTTGAGGCTTGGAGAGAAGGTAGAAAAAATAGAAGGTGACGATCGGGTTTCCGGGGTTCGCCTGAGCGGAGGAGATCTGCTGGAAGCCGATGCCGTTATTCTGTCTACCGGTTATCTTCCAAACACCACACTGGCACGTAACGCAGGTATAAAGCTCAATGAGTTTGGAGCGATCAGGGTGGACGAGTATATGCGCACCGAGGACAAGGATATTTTTGCCGTCGGCGACTGCGCAGAAAAGTTTTCCTTTTTCACTCGTATTGCCAAAGGGTTGATGCTCGCATCGACGGCCTGTTCGGAAGCACGTATCGCCGGCATGAACCTTTACAAGCTTTCGCGTTTGAGAACCTTCGGAGGCACCATGTCCATTTTTTCCACGGCAATCGGGGGGACGACATTTGCGGCTGCGGGAGTGACGGAGCACGTGGCGATCGAGAGAGGTTTCGACATCGTTACAGGATCGGCGGAAGGGATAGACAAGCATCCTGGAACACTTCCCGGAGTGAGCAAACAGTATGTGAAGCTGATCGTGAACTGTGAGTCAGGTCTTGTTCTGGGAGGATCCGTCATCGGTGGAGAGAGCGCCGGCGAACTGATCAACGTGATAGGCGTGATCATCGAAAACATGATGACCATTCATTCGGTGTTGACCTTGCAATTCGGTACTCATCCGCTTCTGACAGGTCCTCCGACCGGATACCCTTTGATCAAGGCGGCCGAAGCAGTCGCGAAAAAGCTGAGACATTGAGCATGCCGGGTTATGGAATGGTGTCTCGGAGTGTTGTATAGAGACAGAAGGTTGTTGCATTGTGGAGAGGCGGGTCCAATCAAGAATTGGCAGTGTGTTGAATCGTTCAGGAAACCTTGATAAACGTACGATGAGCCTTTCCACAATACCTTGAAAAGGTATGATTCAAAAATAGGAGACATCATGAACGAAGAAAACAAGTCCATTCATGAGTTCGATCTGGAATTGATCTGTGAATATTTTGCAAACCTGAAACGACAGGGACCAGGCAGCCCTGAAGTAACGATCAAGGCGTTGAGTTTTATCGATGATCTTAGCGACAAATCACTCATTGCCGACATTGGCTGCGGATCAGGTGGGCAGACAATGGTGTTAGCGCAGCACGCCCCGGGGAATATTACAGGTGTCGACATTTTTCCTACTTTCATCGACCTGTTCAACCGGAATGCCGAGAAACTGGGTCTTCAGGATAGAGTGAAAGGCATTGTTGAATCGATGGATAATCTTCCTTTCCAGGATGAAGAATTGGATCTTATCTGGTCGGAAGGAGCGATCTACAATATTGGTTTTGAACGGGGGCTTCATGAATGGCGGAAATTCCTGAAAACCGGGGGTTATATTGCTGTTTCTGAAGGAACATGGTTTACGGAGGAACGCCCTGCTGAGATAGAGGAGTTCTGGATGAGTGTTTATCCGGAAATAGATACTATCTCCAATAAGGTAGCACAAATGCAAAAAGCCGGGTACATTCCGGTCTCCACTTTCATTTTACCCGAAAACTGCTGGATTGAAAATTACTTTGATCCAAAAGTAGAAACGGATAAACGTTTCCTGGAAAAAAATGCGGGTAATAAGGCTGCCGAGGAATTTATCGCGAACCAGCGACACGAAGCTCGGCTGTACAATACGTACAAAGAGTATTACGGTTACGCTTTCTACATAGGGAAAAAAATCTAAGCCGTTTCGTCAATTTTCGATGCGATAAAGGACAGCGAATCAGCCAATCACCGATGGTTTTAGGCCGTCCCGGTGATTGGCTTGTTATATCTATCAAACACAGAGCTATGACAAAATGGTTACAGACCGAAAACTTCCGACTGATTTTCCTTCTTCAGGATTCTGGCTCCTTGATTTTTCTGTATGCCTTTGCCAAAAACGAACGCGCAAATATTTTGGATAAAGACAAAACGGCGCTTCGTTTTGTTGCAGAATCATTTTTCTCATCCACCGAATCAGGGCTGAAAACCACGTTAGCTAGATCGTATTTACTGCAATGCTTGGTATTGGAAAAACAACTGTCCAATAGTGGGAACGGGGAGAAAAAAAGCTGAGTGGAGCCGCCCAGCGGTTGCTTGATATTGTCGATCGAAAAGGACTTGAGGCGTTGAGTTGAGAGCAGAGTCCTGCAGCAATAACGAATGTTATCCGCTCAGTGCCAGCATGTTTAGCTTACTGATTCTGCTGTTTTGAATCCAGCTGCTTCGACAGGTGCCTTCGACAAGATATCCGCGAACGGTTAAAAAGTTGTTTCCCTGCATAGTGTTGCTATGGAGCAAGAAAATCACTAATGTTAGCCACTTGACTAAGGGGTAGACACTTATGATCGAAATTCGTCAAGAAGAATCCAAAGACCGTGGTGCCGTTCATCATCTGAATGTAATAGCATTCGATAACGGTCCGGAAGCAGTTCTTGTCGATAAACTCCGTGCATCCTGTAAGGAGTACGTATCGTTTGTCGCTGTTGAAGATGGTTCTGTTATCGGTCATATATTGTTCACACCGGCTACCTTGGATGGGTGCTCCGCAGTCGGGATGGGACTGGCACCAATGTCGGTATTGCCATCGCAACGGAGCAAGGGGATTGGATCCCGACTTGTCCGATACGGGCTTGAGTTTTTGCGCAATGCAGGTTGTCCATTCGTTATTGTTTTAGGGCATCCTGAGTATTACCCGCGTTTTGGTTTCGAGCTCGCGTCAAAATATCAACTGTGCAGTCAATGGGAAGGTGTGCCGGATGATGCGTTCATGATTGTGGTGTTCGACAGCGGAGTTTTGCCGAAGACTGGCGGCATAGCACGATACAGGGATGAATTTGATGATGCAATGTAGGCGGCTAACAAATCGATTAGAAAGAAGTTATCTGTCAAATACCGAGCTATAAAAAAATGGTTGCCTCCCGACAAGTCAGACCTGGTGACAACCAAAATCTTGAACTGGTGCGTCTTGGTTCACAGAGCGAGTTGGGGTTATAAGAGCACTTCCCGGAATCTTCATTGAACGTGATGAGGCAGACTCAAAAGCACTGTTTTACGGTTATCGGTCACCATTGCATACGTTTCCGGCAAAAAGTCATGCCGCACTCGATGCGGCATCCATACAGATTTTCATTGGAAGATGGATCCCCTAGGTCAAGCCCGAGGATGACTGAATAGAGACTCAATGTAGGTCGAATGAAGCAACCTCTTTGTTTTCCTCTCAATTTTGTTCCATATATCAGTTTGCTTTTCACTGTTTCATCGAGCCGTTGAAAACAGGGGCTTTTGGGAAAGGTTACTTTGCAGGTTCCGGAAAGATTGAGCAATAATGCTGATCGGGAGTTATACGGCATATTGTTGGTGCAAAGCAATTATATTTGTAGTACAGAGAATGAAGTAATGTTATGTGATGGAGGTAAGATTCATGGAAGCGAAAATAGTCAAGGACAGTCTCCGAAAGCTGTCTGAAGTTATACCGTTTCAATATCCCGCAACAGGTTGGTATTTTTCTGTGGAAAACCTGGAGAATTCGTTTATCTACAAAAAGGATCGATGGGTTTGTATGTTTATGTATTGGGCAGTTGTCATCAAGAAGGGAAAGAGAATTCAGTTCTCAGCAGACTGTGGGAAAGCCTGCCCCGGGATACAGGAATTTGGTGGTTTCACACCACCGGTGGACGATAAAGGAAAATTTATTGCTGAAATCGAACGCTTTAAAAAAACGCGTGCCCTTGCCCGGGCTTATTATCGAGATTGGGTAGCAGAGATTCACACTCCGCCAGAAAAATTCTTGTACTTTGAACAAATCGAAAAAATCGATGACAACAGGGAAATCGAAGTCGTCAATCTGTTTCCGGATATTACGGGGCTGGCAAATTTGACTGCCTTGGCTACTTATGACCGGGAAGAAAGCGGTACACTGATGCCTGACGCTTCGGGATGTCAATCAGCTTTCTCCATTCCCTATGACCAGAAGTTCAAAGATAAGCCAATGTGTATTATCGGGTCGATGGATGTCCTGATGCGGCGTTTTATACCAGATGATATGATCATGTTTTCAGCCCCCGCCAATCGGTTTGTTGAAATGGTGAATAATATTGAGGGTAGCTTTCTTGACAAAAAATTTGAAAACCCGACAAGCTTTTGACGACAAATTATTGAGCTTTTGAAAAGCACGGATTTTCACTACTGAAGCTCGCCGGTGAACCTAACGTTCTATCTATCAAACCCCTAGCTTTGGCAAAAGGCTGTCACCTGATAGGTCAGGCTTGGTGACAACCAAAATTTTGAACTGGTTCGTCTTGGTTCACGTAGCGAGTTAGGGTTATAGGAGCTTTTTTCGGAATCTTCATAGAACGTGACAACGGGGGTGGTAGTCCCCTTCTGTTTTTCTCTGAATTTTATCTTTAGAGCCTTTCTTGGAGGGGCCTTTATATATAAAAACTATTTCTGATGAATATTGACAAGAAAGGAATTTGGCAGCAGGCTGCTGGAGACACAGATCGAGATTACTCTGGCTTATGCCTTCAATGGGGGGTAATACTCAATGGACCTGCTTATGCAGGGCCATGGCCAGAATGTCGAAAAGCTCTCATTGAAGATGGCTGTTCGTCCAAAAAACTGACCGACCTTCGAAGATTTGCTGAAGAGATCTTAGATGGTGATATCATTGTTCTTCGTATGGGAACGTCAAGTGTTCTTGCTGTTGGTGAAGTCGTTGGGAAATACGAATGGCGTCCAGAATTTGGGGATATCGACGGTTGGGAAATACAGCACGTGAGACGTGTCCGGTGGTTATGGAAGTCCCCAAAACAACCAATGGTATTTGCAACATATGCATTAAAACAAGGGGATACCACGCAGCGTCTGGATTCAAAAGTTGTCCGAGGCTGGCTGAAGAATCTTACTATCCCTGCTAAAAACTATAGCCTTCAATTACCTGATCTACCAGCGATAGAAGATTCCAAAGAAATATCTATTCCTGATATTTCGGAATTTTTATTTGATCATGGAGTCGCAAGTGATTCAATTGCAAACCTTGTGGCACATATTGGAGAACTGATAAGAATTGCTAAGTGGTATCAAAGAAATAGCATGCCTTCTGAACATGAGACTGTTACATATCTTGTAATACCTCTACTTCGTGCTTTAGGATGGACACCTCAACGCATGGCAGTTGAATGGAATCGAGTGGATGTTGCGCTGTTTTCTAAATTACCAAGGGATGATAACCATCTTACTATAGTAGTAGAGGCTAAAAAAATGAATGCATCCTGTCTTTCAGCGATGTCTCAGGCGCAAAGCTATGCTCTAGGAAAAACAGAATGTCATCGCCTAATTGTCACTGATGGCCTGAGATATGGGGTGTATACTCGCAATTCATCAGATACTTTTATGCTATCTGCATATATGAACTTAACGCGATTGATGAGCAGTTATCCGATCTATCCATGTGCAGGAGCTAAAGAGGCCTTACTCATCATGGCTCCTGAGTGGTCTTGAAAATTGATGAATAATGCTTTTCAAGAAGTATGCAGTTGCTGCATAAGGGGGACAAAAGGCATCAAAACCTGCCTCTGGATAGATAGAATGATATAGTTTAATGCAGATACAGGGTGTTTCTGCTGTATTTTAATTAAACAGCAAAAGAAAAGATGTAGTGCTGATAATAAATAATGTTGCAGGCGTGCGCAGCGCACGCCTGCAACGGCTGAGTTGAGAAAAATCGGCAGTTATGTAGCTAAAGAAGGGGAGAAAAAGTCTTTAGCAGACGTTAAATTACCTGCGATACAACTAGGAAAGTCATACTGTCGAGGAGGGGTTAAAAAATACCGTGGAATCACCCATAGAAGACGGATTCATAAGGCCAGGATTTGACCTTGGAAAGGAAGATGATGGCTTGCAAGAGATTATTTCCTTTTCAAAGGAAGCACTTAGAGCAAGGTGGGATACAAAAAAGGGCCGGCAAATTCTACGTGATTGGAAGGCCAGCCACTTTGATAGAGATATACTGGATAGCTTGATTGGTCGGTTTTACCAGCATACGGACATCAGAGGTATTCCCCTCCAGGGTGAAAATATGGAGGATACTGATCTCAGTAAAGTGGATCTCTTTGGTGCAGATATGGAAAAGGCGCACCTACGCCGGTCTAATCTCAGAGATAGTTGGCTTTCTGAATCGAATATTAAGGGAGCAGTTTTTGATTGGGCAGAGCTGGATCAAGCGCGTTTTGATAATGTTAAGTTTGATAATACGACTAGTTTTGTTGGGGTGAACCTCAATGCGATTAATTTCACGCTCGCAGCAATACTTCAAGATTTAGCCATTAATCAGCAGCGCATCGCAAGCCTAGAGAGTGCTCACCCAAAGTTTGCGCTGTTTCTCCGGGTCACTTGTGACTATGGGCGTTCATTCACTCGGTTTTTTGGATGGGCAACTGGCGTTATCCTCTTTTTTGGTCTTTTATACTTTCTTATTCCCGGTGCCATCAGCCAGCATGGCATATTGAACAGTGTCTATTTCTCATTCGTGACATTTACCACCTTAGGGTTCGGAGATATTACCCCAGTCTCAATGGTAGCCAAACTACTTGTTATCGTGGAAGTTGTAATGGGATATATTATGCTTGGGCTTCTTGTGGCTATTGTCTCAAGGAGAGTAATTGGTGGCTAACTATATAAAGCTGCATAACCAATCACTCAAGCCGAAAAACCTGTCCTACAATTGGGGAGGAGCTGAATTTTATTGTTGGGAACTTGATTGATTGTTAAATGTGTCACACGTCCAAAGGCCAGCCTTCTTTCTTTTGATCTTTACTTCGTTCGTAAATAACTGATTTGTTTTAGACCTGTAATCGTTTAAGATTTGTTTTTCTTCTTCAATTCTCTCAAAACGATTTATGATGTCTTTTGCGGGTCCAATCTCGCATCCAATCCATTTTCTTTTTTTCAGCTCCGCAGTTATATATGTAGTTCCGGAGCCCCCAAAGGGATCTAAAACCACATCACCTTCATTACTTGCCATTTCGATTACTCTGTCCACTAGTTTTACGGAAAGTTCATTGGCTCCTTCGCGGCGCTTATACTTTGTATGGCGAACGGGAGGAATATCCAACCAAACATCAGAGATGTTCACGCCTTTTGGGTTCATTTTATGTTTGTAGCCGCCGTAATCTTTCAGGTCAGTTAAGCATTTTGGACAAACATCCATTGGCACTCTATCGGGATGAAAGGTTGTGGGTTTATCACCCTTGATGTAATAAAGAAGCGAGTAATGAGACGGGTACAATCGACCTTTTATTGGCAACCGGTATTTTATATCCACTGATACCCAGTGTCGAAATGTGAGGTAAGTATTTAAGCATTCAGCAAGCGATGAATTCCATTTGGGCAAGTTCCACAAGAAAAATGATCCTCCAAATTTTAATACTCTGACACATTCTTTAATCCATTCTTTGCTCCAGGATAGGTACTGGTGTTTTTTCAAATTGTCGTCAATATTTGATGGATAAAGTTTGTTCAGATTAAACGGTGGATCTGCAAAAATTAAATCAACAGAGTCACTTTCCACCTGTTGCAGAAGATCAATGCAATCGGATTTATACAGTTCTCCATATGATGTTTCCAGAACTTTTTTTGGAGATTTATTCCGTTTTTTAGCAGATTTTTCTTCTATCAGTGGAACAATGATATCAGGCCTTGACTTGATTGCCGCAAGTATCCGATCATCACAATGCCCCATCTGAATCATCAGTTCTATCTCTGAGATATTCCGTTTTTCCTGAATTGTATCCAGGTCCTTTCCCAAGGGGAGAACGTTTTCTTCATCATAATACAGTAGCCGCTTTGTCGGAATGTTTAATTCTTCCGATAGTGCTTTTAACTTAGCTGGTGTATAGTTGCTCAAACCTAACGCTGTAAGAAAATCATTTGAACGAGCCAAGATTTATCCCCCTTCGAAGAATTTATGAATGAGTTTTCTGTTGACTATAGTCGGTAGACTATAGTCAACATTCAGAGTAAATTATTTTTTTGAATTCTCGAAAAAAATAATGTCTGCTCCTGAAAAAGCCTTTGGAAATCTTATACGCAAGATAAGGCAAGAGAAGGGCTTGTCACAGGAAGCTCTTGCTTTAGAAGCAGGTCTGGACCGGACATTTATTTCCCTACTTGAACGGGGCAGCAGACAACCATCCCTAACGACCATTTTCAAAATCGCAAAAGTTCTCGGGATTTCTGCTAGTACTTTGATCTCTAAGGTTGAGTCTTCACTTTCTTTAAATCATGATGGTGTTGACTTATGAGAGTTGTGGAATCAGTGGACATACTCAATGGAAATCTTTTTAGCACGAATAGCTATTTGATGACTGCATGGCAAGAAGTGCTTTCCGCGATATCAGCAACAGACTGGCCGCATGGATCAGGAACGTTTTCCATTTATCCTGAGTCAGGGAAAAAATCTGGCCAAGGGAATGGTGTTAAGCCGATCAAAATTCCCTGTATAAATTACCTGAAATCAAAAAATTGGGTTATTGAAGGGCTACCGGATATTGAACAAACCGTGTTGAGAACCGGTGATCTTGACGCCTATAAATTTACACCTGATGGAGTCATTGCTTTTGAGTGGGAAACTGGGAACATATCATCAAGTCATCGAGCTATCAATAAGCTGCTATTGACAATGCAGCAGTGTCAGGTTCTCGGCAGCCTGCTGGTTGTTCCAGGTGATAACCTCAAGCAATACCTGACGGATAGAATAGGAAATATCGGCGAGCTGAGGCCATACTTCCCTTTATGGAGTGTTATGCCAAATATTTTTGGGGCTTTCAGAATTATTGTTGTTGAACATGATGAGATCAGTATAAACGTCCCCAAGATTCCAAAAGGAACAGATGGTCGAGCACAAAGATAACACTCTGAGATTCTAAAGCTATCAAGCCCCAAGCTATTAGAACAGGCTTGCGGACTGCCAACTGGCCTGACTCTCCTCTCGTCACTAAGCCTGGCTTGCCGGGCGTCGTCACTACCCCTTTCTCTTCCTTAATGATTCCCGGTCTCTGAAGCCCATCAGGTAGAGGATGGCGTCGAGGCCGAGGGTGGAGATTGCCTGCCGTGCGCTTTCCTTGACGATTGGTTTCGCGCGGAAGGCTATGCCGAGGCCG
>JADMLA020000017.1 GCA_015482705.2 Prosthecochloris sp.
CTGCGATAGAGGCAGTGGCGATTAGGGAAGTGATAAAAGTGCGTTTCATGATGACTCTCCGGCTAAGATTCGTTGACGTTTCTACAGGAGAAGAGACAACAGCCGGGCCAAAGTCATCAGAAAGAGGTTAAGAGCAGAAAAAAAAGAGAGTTAGAGGGCGTGCCACCGAGGCAACGAAAAGGCGTGCAAGTGTGTAAAAGAGGGCGCAGTGAGCGTAAAAGAAACAGTTGTTTCAGGCCGAAGAACAGCAGAGAAGAGCGTAGAAGAAAGGGGAGGTATTTCGTTTTTTGCCGGTCGTATAGGTAAATTGTTGCGGACTGAGAAGGCTTTTCTGAAAGAGATTGTGAATGGCTATTCAGGTTGGAGGGGTGTGTGAGGGATTATGAAAAGCGCTCACAAGCGGACGGGGTTCAACAGATGGAAAAGAGGTTTGTTTGCTTCTATTGCTGGAAGCATTGTTATCGGTAAAAAGGGGAGGATCACCGAAGCGGTGTTGCGTACAGGCAGAAAAAATGGATAGGTGTCGGCTATGCTAAAAGCACTTTAAAGGAATTTGGTTCAACGAACATGGTTTATCGCATGCAGAAACGGCAGGACAGTTGCTGGAGACAACAGTTGTGACAAAAGCTGTATGGTTCGCTATTTTTGTTGTCTTTTATCGCTAATAAACAACATCCCCTAAATGAAAGAGATCAGAACAAGCAGTCTCCACAGCCTTTTTGTCTTTGGGTTGCCGATTATCATCACAGCCCTATATACAAGGGTTGAGAATAGTATTGGGCCTGTTGTTTTCGTTTATTCCATCGTTGGAGGTATTCTACTTGGGTTTACGTGGATTAAAACACTTATGAAAAAGTTGAACGGAGTTGCAGGAATAATAATCGGTATCCCGATTATGATAGTTGGTATCGTGCTTCTGTTCAACTTTTTCATTTGGGTCAGCTGGATAATGGGAGAAATGGATTACAGTTTGATGTGAAGTCGAGGCAATGAAAGAATGAGGTTTTCAGGAGGAGGGCTCGATTCGATAAAAAAAGCCTTTTTCAAAAGAAGGTACGGTCGGTGTTGTTCGTTTTTTACTCTTCGCAGATTAGTGAATGTTGTCGTTTCTCTAAAAAGAGGTTATTGGAAATGAAAACGAATCTTGATCTTGTCATGAAAGCTCAGGTTATAGAATGCATCACAGATCTATCGGAGAACACTGAACCGTTGAGCATGGTTGACATGCCGGTTCCGGAACCGGGGGCGGGTGAGGTGTTGCTGAAGGTGAGGACGTGCGGGGTGTGTCATACGGAGCTGGATGAGATAGAAGGGAGGACGCCGCCGGCTTTTTTTCCGATAGTTCCGGGACATCAGGTTGTCGGTGAAGTTGTCGCTCGGGGTGCAGGGGTGAGTGAACCCGAGATTGGTGGCAGGGTAGGGGTGGCGTGGATTTATTCAGCTTGTGGCGTCTGTGAACTGTGCCGTAATGGGAAGGAAAACCTCTGCATGGACTTTCATGCGACCGGTCGGGATGCTCATGGCGGGTATGCGGAATATATGGTTGTTCCGGCTGCTTATGCCTATCCTCTTCCGGAAATTTTTTCAGATGCCGAAGCTGCTCCGTTGCTGTGTGCGGGAGCGGTCGGTTATCGTTCGTTGAAGCTTTTGAATCTGCAGAACGGAAAGAGTGCAGGGCTGACCGGATTCGGCGCATCGGCTCATCTTGTTTTGAAAATGATGCGGTTTCTCTATCCAGATTCAGCGATTCACGTTTTCGCGAGGAGCCCGCAAGAACGCGAATTTGCTCTCTCGCTTGGCGCTGCCTGGGCGGGTGATACGATCGATACATCGCCGGAACCGCTTGCAGGGATTATCGATACAACTCCTGTCTGGCTTCCGGTACTTGCAGCATTGGAAAATCTCGAACCTTCAGGCCGTCTGGTGATAAACGCGATTCGAAAGGAGTCGAAAGATCAGAATGTTCTTATGCGGATTGATTACGCAAGGCATCTCTGGATGGAAAAAGAGATGAAAAGCGTTGCCAATGTCACGGCAGGCGATGTAAGAGAGCTTCTGGCCATAGCGGAAAAGATGAAAATGAGTCCGGAAGTACAGCTTTATCCTTTCGAAAAAGCCAACAAGGCGCTCACGGACATCAAGCAGCGGAGGATCAAGGGGGCGAAGGTTCTGCAGGTTAACTGTTAAGGCAAAACAGATCCCCGGTCAAGCTTGGTATTCAGTCTCCCCCAAAGTCATGCCGCACTTGATGCGGCATTCACGGTGACTATCAGTAAAAGATTGATCCCCGGGTCAAGCCCGGTGATGACTTAAAAAATGTCGGCAAGAGCCTGCTGAGGCATCGCTATTTATTGTTATGAGCGGTTCAATTGCGAAGCGAAAGGAGCCGGAGAATCCCGCAGTGTGCAGGAGAAAATCAGGATTCTGAGCACCGCTCAACGACGCGATCGAATCGCGGAATAAATAAAAGAGGGGAGCCTTATATCAAAAGCAGCAGGCTTACTGCCATCACGGCCATGCCGATGACGAGTCCTGATATGGCCAGGTGGTGTTCTCCGTATTCCTCGGCTGTCGGCAGCAGTTCGTCGAGCGAGATATACACCATGATACCCGCTACTCCGGCAAGCACAAGGCTGAAGACAAGCGGTGTGAGGAATGGCTGCAGCAGGAGATAGCCGATAATGGCTCCGAGGGGTTCAGCCAGGCCGGAAAGAAAAGAATAGCTGAATGCTTTGCCTTTGCTTTTTGTGGCAAAATAAACCGGTACGGCAACGGCCATGCCTTCAGGAATATTGTGCAAAGCGATGGTAACGGCTATCACGATACCGAGGCTCTGGTTGGAAAGGGCGCTGAAGAAAACCGCGAGACCTTCCGGAAAATTGTGAATGGCAATGGCAATGGCTGTGAAAATACCCATTCGGTAGAGCTTGCTTTCGTCAGGCTTGTCGCTTTCGATAGTGCCCACAAGTGATGTTTCATGCGGATTTCCAAAATGTGGCATCAACTGGTCAATGATCCAGATCAGGGTGATTCCTCCGAAGAACGCCGCCGTCGTGATCCATGCCGCTTTCCTTTCAGACACTTCTTCGAGAATCGAAGCCTGGGCTTCCGGCAATATTTCCGCGAAAGAAACATAGAGCATAATTCCAGCAGAGAAGCCGAGGGCAAACGTCAGGAACCTTTTGTTGGTGTGATGGACGGTCAACGCGAGGACACTGCCGATACCGGTCGAAAGTCCGGCAAGCAGTGTCAGTGTCAAGGCAGGAATCATGTCGGCAGTGATCATGATGCTTGGCTTTGAATTATTGATGAAGATTTTTCTTCAGGTTCACTTGCCGATGTTAACCGGTTGCTTTTTCTTCAATCGTTTTTATCAGTGTCTCCACGTCCGGTATTGCGTCGATCTCTTCCTTGGCAAGGAGAACTTCGAGCGTGTCATTTCGCTGCAGAACAACCGGATAGTCGAATTCCTTTCCGTACTTTTTCTTGAATTCATCCCTGTGAAGAAATTCCATTTCGGTATCCGAGTTTTCCCTGAAATCCCTCCATATCCGCTTTTCGGTAAAGGTGTCATGCGTCAGGCTGCACAAGCCGCATTGGTATGTCTCAGGGCTGAAGAGCTTGTGGCCAATATCGAAAAGACCGCTTACCGGCCCACTGTCGGCGTTGTATACAAAGACAAGTTTCATGATCGGTCGTTTATCGGTGACGTTATCTGCAAGTGTAAAGTTTTGATAATAACAACGTAAAATAATAATTTTTAGTATGAAGAATTATTGTGTCGTCTTTTCGTTTCCTCTTTCATTATAACTCCCAGTACCATGCTCAATGATATTTTGCTGATCGGAGAGAAACATAAAAAAGCCGCTGAATCGATAGCCGAAAGAGTGCTTGTTGAAAAAGAGGCTAAAGAAGAAGAGCACCCTGATTACCGGTTTATCGTCGCCATTTCGGGTGAATCGGGTGCGGGCAAGTCGGAACTTTCACATTCTCTGGCAACGGTATTGAAAAAACAGGGAATTAGAGTCAAGATTCTGCATACCGATAACTATTACCTCATCGAGCCTCTGAAAAGAAGGGCGTTCAGGGAGCTGAACAATTTTGAGGATATTGGCCCTCAGGAATATGATCGCAAGCAACTGCAACGCAATATCGCGGATTTTCGAAAGGGTCTTACTGCGGATATGCCCTGTATCGACATCATTACCGAGAAAGTCGATCGTCTCATTACCGATTTTAGCGATATCGACTTGCTCATTATAGACGGGCTCTATGCCATCGCCACTGAAGGCATTGATCTTGGAGTGTATATCGATCTTACATACAAAGAAACAAAAAAGAACCAGATGCTTCGCGGCAAGGAGTTGACCGATGATCATCGCTGGAAGGTGCTTGAAAAAGAGCACCAGAGTGCAACCGAATTGCGCCGTCTGGCCAATACTTTTGTCAGCAGGGAGTACAAGGTGCTGTTTCGTGATTGATGGATGTGTAGCAACCCTGATTCAAGATCATGGAATCTCCCATTGAAAAGGCCGTTGTGCTGATTGTCGATGATAGTGCAACGATGCGGACGCTGACCTCTCATGTCGTTGAACGTCTCGGATACAAGCCTTTGAGCGTTTCGAATGGTGATGAAGCGATAGGGCAGGTGACTGCCGGCCGTTGTGATGCTCTCCTGCTCGATATCAGCATGCCGGGGAAGAGCGGTATGGAGGTGCTCAGATATATTGTGGAAAATGATTACCGCCTGCCGGTGATCATGATTTCCGGTTCCGGAGACATTGATCAGGCGGTTCAGTGCATAAAACTCGGAGCGTATGAATATCTGACGAAACCTATTGACAACAGCCGTCTTGAAATTACTTTGAAAAATGCCCTTTCCGAATCGATGTTGAAGCAAAGGGTGAGGCTCCTGACAACCGCCATGGAGCAGAGTCCTGTTTCCGTTGCCATTACCGATATCAAGGGGAGGATAGAGTATATCAATCCGGCATTTTCCAGAATTTCAGGTTACTCCATGGATGAAGTTATTGGAAAGAAGATCAATATTCTCAAATCAGGTGAACATTCGGACGCATTTTATAAAAACCTTTGGGAAACGGTTTCCCGAGGCGAAGTCTGGCAAGGTGAATTTCTGAATAAAAAGAAAAACGGTGAACTGCTTTGGGAGCAGGCTGTTATTAGCCCTATCAAAAATAATAAGCATGATATTTCGCACTTCCTTGCCCTCAAAGAAGACATCACAGAAAAGAAGAAGAGCCGGGAAGCACTTGCTGAAAGTGAGCAAAGGTTCAGAGAACTTTCGGATCTTTTACCTCAACCTGTATTTGAAGCCAATAGGGATGGTTATGTAACCTATTTCAACCGAGCTGGTTATTCTGTTTTCGGCTATAAACAGAGCGACCTCCGTAATGGTTTGGACGCTATGTTCATGTATGTCCCGGGGGAAAGGGCGAAAGTCAGGAAGAATATGAAGGGACGGCTGGATGGGAAAAGAGTTGAAAACCACGAATACATTGCCCAAAGAAAGAACGGTACCACGTTTCCAGCTCTGGTTTACTATGCACCCATTCTCAAAAAAGATGATTTCGAAGGATTGAGGGGTATAGTGCTCGATATCACCAGGCGAAAACAGGCTGAGAAAACTCTTCTGGATAACCAGAAAAAGTACAGGAATCTTTTTCATGCGATTCCGGACCCTGTCATCGTCGCCGATGCCGATACCGGTGCTATTGTTCAATGGAACAGAAGAGCGTTGCCTTTTTTTGGATACAAGTCTGTAGAGCTTTCTTCCATGATGGTGGCGTCGCTCTATCCGGAAAATATCCGTGATAAGCCTCCTGCATTTTTTCGAAAGCAGGGACGAAAAAAAAGAGGTTCGGTAGAGACGAAAATTCTGACGAAAAACGGTTTTCTCGTTGATGTTGCTGTGAGCAGTGCGTTTTTTGAAACGGCAGGGCAAAAAAGGGTTCTCGGAATATTCCGCGATATTTCAGAGCAAAAAAAATCCGAGCAGCTTATCAGGGAAAACATCCGGCTGAAAAATGACTTCATTGCGAATGTCTCTCATGAACTCAGATCACCCCTATTTTCAATTCTTGGTTTTACCTCGACCCTGCTGCGGGACAGAGATGAGCTGGATCATGAGACGATAGGCGAGTTTCTCGGGATTATTCACGAGGAAAGCAGGAGACTTTCTTCGCTTATTGAAGATGTACTCACCATTTCCAGGATAGATTCCGGAAAAATCGCTTATAAGAAAAACTCAATCGACCCGGCAACGATCATCGATAGTGCCTGCAAAAGCCTGAAAATCCGTGCAGAAGAGAAACATGTCGAGCTTTTTCTTGACCTTTATGAGAGCGATTTACTGATATATGCGGATCCTGATGCGTTGAAACAGGTGGCGGTTAATATCATAGGCAATGCAATAAAGTTTACCCCTGAGGGAGGAAAAGTAAGTGTAACCCTTTCAAGAAATCACGATACCATGAAACTCGAGGTTGATGATAACGGTCCCGGTATTCCTGAGAAAGACATTGAGAAGATATTTGAAAAATTCTACCGTGTCGAAAGACCCGGTGAAGAAATCGAGGGGACTGGACTCGGATTGCCGATTGTCAAAGAAATAATTCTTGCGCATAACGGTAGTGTAGATGTGAAAAGCCGAAACGGTTTTGGATCGACCTTCATTGTCCGTTTTCCGCTGTACCGTTCTTAAAACCGATAGTATATGAAGCATAACGGACAATCTATACTTGTGGTTGACGATCAATCGAGTACGAGAAGGCTTATCAGTTATTCATTGCAGAAAGCGGGTTACAAGGTTATTGAAGCCGTAAACGGTAAAGAGGGCTTGGAACAGTGCTTCCGGTCGGTTCCGGATCTTATTCTCTGCGATATCATGATGCCTGAAATGAATGGTTTCGAGTTCCGTGAAAAACTGCTTCAAAACGAGCGGTTTCGCTCTGTCCCTTTTGTTTTTCTTTCTGCAAGGGCGCAGACTGAAGAACTGTCAGAGGCTGAAAGGCTTTATCCCCACGGGTATATTACAAAACCGGTTGAACCGGAAAAAATTGTTGAAACGGTTAAAACCCATTTGAAATGAGACAATCACGTATTCTTGTCGTCGATGATTCTCCAAGTATCAGGCGTCTTCTCTCTCATAACCTCGGGAAGAAGTTCAAGGTCCTGCTTGCTGAAAATGCTCAGGGTGCCCTGGACCTGCTGGACCAGGGTCAGATGCCCGATCTGATGATTGTCGACGTTGCAATGCCGGGAATGGACGGTTTTTCTTTTGTTGACCGGATCAGAAAGGATTCTACCTATAATGCTGTTCCTCTTATTATGCTGACGGCAAGGGACAAGAGCGGGGACAAAGAGAAAGGTTTGAAGCTCGGGGCAGATGATTACCTTACCAAACCTTTCGATATCGATGAACTTGGTGAAAGAATAGATCGTTTGCTTGCATGAACTCTATTGCATAGAGGGCGCTTAACCGAGATTGTCGATAATTTCTTCAACAGTGGCGCACACCCGGTAAAGCTTGCTATGATCTTGTTTCACGAGGTTTTGTGCGGCAAGTACATCAAAGAATTGCAGTAAAGGGTTCCAGAAACCATCTATGTTGAAGAGTGAGATGGTTTTATCGTGATGGCCCAGATTGCGCCATGTAATAATTTCGACAAGTTCATCGAGTGTGCCGAATCCTCCAGGTAAAACAATGAAAGCGTCAGCCCATTCTGCAAGCTTCATTTTTCTTTCATGCATTGTTTCGACGATATGGAGTTCGGTAATGTCATAATGGGCAATCTCTTTTTCTTCGAGGAAACGCGGAATAATCCCCCGGACAGTTCCACCGTTCTGCATAACGGCATTTGCAATGCATCCCATCAGCCCGACATTTCCTCCACCGAAAACAAGAGAGATATTGTGCTCGGCAAGGCTTCTGCCGAGTTCCGATGCGGCTTCGAAATAGTGTTTCGGTGAATGGTTACTCGAGCTACAGTATACGGTGACGGATTTTGGCATAGGACGTGACTAATGAATAAAGAATATTGTTCGTGTTGTTTCTCGGCAACATTCCCACTTTTCCATGATTCGTTGCTTTTTGGTCGTGGCTGGTAACGTGAAGACTTTGTTTGTCAATCAGGTATTCAGTGTAGTTTAACGGTTTCTCGTGATACTGTCGTCAGAACGTTCATAGACGTAGGTTTTTGGTTCGAGCAGCTTCTTTATGGAAAACTTTTCAGAAGCACGTTCCCAGAAATCGGTATCCTCGGCATAGTCGAGATTCTCGAATCCGCCGAGAGAGAAAAAAAGATTTCTTTTTCCAAAAAGAGTCGCCCCTAAAATGCATTTCTGAATATGTATTTTTTTTTCCGGATGATAACAGTCTGTCACATAAACGTCATCATCCCCACAAAAACCTCCCGAGATCAGGTCTGTTTCAGAGTGCTCTTCAAGATATGAAAAGCGTGATTCGAGGTGTTCCGGCAAGTAGTGATCATCACTGTCGAGAAAGGTGATGTAGAGACCGAATGATGCCTGTATACCTGCGTTTCTTGAAATGGCCGGTTTCCGGTTCGAGTGTTTCATGTAACGGATGTTCCAATGCAGTTCCATGAATTCTGAAATGCGTTCAAAGGTTTGATCGGTACTGCCGTCATCGACGACTATGAGTTCCCAGTCTGTGAATGTCTGGTCTATGACGCTCTGAACCGCACGTACGAGGCGTGTTTCTCGATTGTAGGTTGGCAATATAACCGAAATGGCGGGGTAGTGAGAGAAGTTCATTTTTTTTGTTCTGAATTATTGTTCTCCCATGATCTGTATAAACACTACGCGATCTCTTGGGCGGTTGTCGTGATCGACATAAACAACCTGTTGCCATGTTCCCCGTACAAGTTTTCCTTCACTGACTGGCATGGTTATTCCCGGTCCCATAAGCGATGCTCTCATGTGCGAAAAACCGTTGTCATCTCCCCATGTTTCGGAGTGGCGACTGCGCTCTTTACTCGAAACAAGTTGCTCGAGTTTTTCTTTGAGGTCTTCAACGAGGGCCGGTTCGAATTCCATGGTGGTTATCGAGGCGGTCGAGCCTATGGCAAAGATGTTGGCGATTCCTTTCACGATACCGGATTCGTCGATAACGTTTTCGACTTCATTCGTCAGGTCGATGATGTCGGAGAAGCCTTTCGTTGTGATGTGTATGGTTTTAGAACAGATCATAACCTGAAATTTTTGATTGCGAAAGCACAGACAAGCATTCCTGCAACAAGAAAGTTCTGGGCGATCGCATTGTAGCGTACATCCATTGTTTTCGGAGACCTTACAAGACTGAACTGAAGATAAAACTGGGGGATGATGAGCAGGGTGACAATCAGTGCAAAAAATGGCTGCTGTAACATGAACATATATGCTGCAGCCATCAATTGGCCAATATTGATCAAGACCGCCGCGATAATCGCGGCTTTTCTGTCTCCGAATGCAACAGGTAGAGTTCTGATGCCTATTTGACGGTCACCGTCAGCTGATTTGAAATCATTGATTGTCATGGTACCCGTACTCGATATGGTGAAAAGAGTTGCGACAACCAGTGAGGGAGAAAGGGATTGTAACGTGAATTCAGGGTTATAGGCTATCTCCCCGGCAATCCATGGGATAACAAGGTATGAGACTGCAACGATGATGTTGCCGGCCCAGAGCCTTTTTTTGAGCTTTATGGGATTTGCACTATAGAGATGAGCGTTGATGATCCCTATGACGACATACAGCGCGATAAGCGGATGGATGAGGTAACCGACAACAATTGATAGGATCGACCATACAGCTATGAGTATCGTTGCGTTTTTAAGCGATATTTCTCCTCCTGGGATAGGGCGCCATGGTTCGTTGATTTCATCGAGGTCACGGTCAAAATAATCATTGAGCATCTGACAGGTTCCACTGGCGAGTGGACCGGTAAGCAGTATACCCAACAGGAACTTGATGCCTACAATATCTTGCCAGCCGAAAGCGCCACTGGCAACTGCACCACATAAAAAGCTCCAGATTACCGGAATCCAGGTGACAGGCTTCAGAAACCGGATAAGAAGAACGATGCTGGGGAGGTGTTCAGCCGATCTTTTTCCTGGTGTAACAACCTTACGGAAATTAAGGGTTGATTCCTGCCGTGCGTCGTTTCCTTGCGGATCGGTTGAACTATTTTTGAGGGAAGAATCGCTCACCCCGGCATTGTTTTTTGTTGTAGGTAAAGAAGCCTGAAAAAATAACACGTAAAGCTACAGAACCAAACTGCATATCACAAGTTCTGTCCGTATTTTATACAATGAACAATGCGTTTTTTAAAACGAAACTGTTTTCCGGAAGGACTGTGACAGCAAAGAACAAGGCAGAGGTTTTATGCATGAAGAGCGAGGTACAACTGTCATTGCCGGTTTGCTTCCTAGGTCCGCTGAATTCACGGAACGGCATTCATGACGGAAGTGGTGCCGACTCTCCAGACGGGCTGAATAAAAGACGATAAAAAAAGCGGCATGCAAGTTTGCGGGCCGCTTTTGTCTATGAGCAAAACGTAATAGTAATACTTATCCCTGTACGATGCATTCGGCAGGGCAAACAGCTACGCAAGACTGCTCGTCAAGACCTTCACATTCGTTACATGCGTTTGGATCGATAATATAAATATCGTCACCGGCTGAGATAGCATTTACCGGGCATTCCGGTTCACAGGCTGCACAATAGGTGCATTCTTCGGTAATGTAAAGTGCCATGTTACTTCCTCGCTTAAGAGTTACAAGAAAAGATTAATTGAAAAAAAGAACTCTATCAGTAAAACAGGAAGTTAATATAAAACTTTTTTTCTCCTGACAAAATCTCTTAACGGCCTGCCGGAAAGATGCTTATTTCTTTTCCGGAACACTATTTCGGCTGTGCATTTCTATCTTGAAAAAAAGTGTTTTATACCTGAAAGATGCAATCGACAGGGCAAACAGCGACACAGGCCGCTTCGTCGAAATATCCTTCACAGTCAACACAGACACTTTCATCGATGATATAGATATCGTCGCCGGCAGATATAGCGTTGACCGGGCATTCCGGTTCACAAGCTGCACAATACGTACATTCTTCTGTAATTCGATGTGCCATGATGGTAGATTTTTCGTTGTAAAAGCAGTATTACAGGAGGGAATGACCAATAGTTGTATACCCTTGATTGCTTAACAGTGATTGGTCGGACATAGTTCCGCAATTGCCGTTATAGATGTCGAAGCAGTTACCGGTTCTGCCTTTCCTCTTCCTGCTCGTAAGCATCGATGATATTACGAACGAGACGGTGTCGGACAACATCTGATTTGTCGAGAAACACGAAACTTATTCCGGAAATTCCCTGAAGAATTGTACGGGCATTGGTAAGACCCGATTCGACTTTGTTTGGAAGATCAATCTGGGTTACATCTCCCGTGATGATGGCTCTTGAATTGATGCCGAGCCTTGTCAAACACATTTTCATCTGCTTGTTTGACGCGTTCTGTGCTTCATCAAGGATAATGAAGGAGTTATTCAGTGTCCGGCCTCTCATATATGCAAGAGGAACGATTTCGATGATTCTCTGTTCTGTCAACGCTCTGAGTTTTTCCGCGGTCAACATGTCCTGAAGAGCGTCGTAGAGAGGACGAAGGTAAGGATCTATTTTCTGTGCAAGGTCTCCAGGTAAAAAACCCAGGCTTTCACCAGCTTCGACTGCCGGTCTTGCAAGAACGATTCTCTTGACCTGTTTTTTTTTCCATGCCGAGACTGCGATTGCGACGGCCGTGTAGGTTTTGCCTGTTCCTGCGGGACCGATAGCGAACACAATATCGTTCTGTTTCGCTTCGGAAACCATTCTTCGCTGACCGTTCGTTTTTGCTTTTACTACAAAATCCTTTGTGGCGACAATTATATCACTGTCGGTGGATTGGGATTTATTGCTCGAGGGAGGAGGTGTGAAGGCGAGACTGAGCAGGGCATTGAGATCATTTTCCTGTATTTCTCCATGTTGATCTGCCAGAAATTTCATTTCACCGAAAATCTGTTCCAGAAGCGTTACTTCGTTTTCTTCCCCTTTGATCAACAGTTTGTTGCCGCGAGCTGTCAGTTTTGTTTCAGGGAATTCATCTCGAATCTTTTTGAGCCAATTGTCATGGGGGCCAAAGACTATGACGGGTTCGATGCCCTCGAATTCTATGGATTTTTCTTTAAGCAAGAGGTTTTGGTTTTATCATTAGGGTTTTTGATTGTCGAAATAGGGGGTATCACTATAAAGATAGTTGCGTACATAGTCTTTGACGCCCTCTTCAAGGCAGGTCAATGGCTGTGTGTAGCCGTACGATCTCAGTTTGCCGATTTCTGCCTGGGTGAAATACTGGTACTTGTCTCGAAGTGTTTCGGGCATGGGTATGTATTGCATTTTCGTTTCGAGTCCAAGGGCCGAAAAGGTAGCAGTCACAAGGTCGTTGAAACTTCTTGCCTGCCCGGTTCCCACGTTGAAAACGCCACATATCGCCGGGTTTTCGATAAGCCACGATATAAGCGACGTACAGTCTTTTACATAGATAAAATCTCTCATCTGCTCTCCATGAAGGTAATCTTCCCGGTGGGATTCGAAGAGTTCTACAGTGCCGGTTTTCTTTATCTGGTGAAACGCTTTGAAGACGACACTGCACATGTCCTTTTTATGGTATTCATTCGGACCGAATACATTGAAGAATTTCAATCCCACTGCTTGTTTGAGGATACCTGTTTTCAAAGCCCAGAGATCGAACAGTTGTTTCGAGTAGCCGTACATGTTAAGGGGCCGGAGATGCTCGAGATTCTCTTCTTCATCATTATATCCTCTGCGACCGTCTCCGTATGTTGCTGCACTCGATGCGTAGATAAAACGGACCTTTCGAGAAGCACAAAGCATGGCAAGTTCTTTTGAATAATTGTAGTTGTTTGCCATGAGGAGCGATGCGTCCGTTTCCGTCGTCGCGCTGATTGCTCCCATGTGGATAACGGTACTTATTTCAGGAAGCCCGTTATCTGCGAACCATGAAAGAAATTCGTTTTTATGAATGAAGTCTCTGAAAGAAAGGCCGGAAAGGTTTTTCCATTTTCCTGTGGTGGTTGAGCCGAGATCATCGACAATCATGATATCGGTTCTGCCATGTTTGTTGAGTTCCCAGAGCATTGCGCTGCCTATGAATCCAGCTCCTCCGGTGATAACTATCATGTAGGGATTGTGTGGGTTTTGTATTTATAATTACCAATAAATATAAACCGGCGGTTTGGAAAACAAAAGGCCGTTTGCAGAGCAACGGCCTTTTGCAGGAGAAGAGTCGATCATGCCGAAGCCTTCAGCAAACAGTCTTTAACGAGAAATTTGCGCCCCCAGTAGAGCCAATGTCGTATGGTCTCTACAGGTCGGTCCATGATTTCGGATATCTGTTTGTGTTTCAACCCCGATATTTCGTACAAAAGTACGGAAAGCTTGACATCGGCAGCCCTTTGTCTCAGTTTTCCAAGGACTGACTTTGTTGTTCCATTTCCGTTTTCACTCATTCCGAGTTCCGTTTCCTGTCCATAACTATCGATGTAGCAACTTCTGAACACTTTGATGAGATCGGTCTCCCGGTTATTGATGTTTGCGTTGAGATATGTTCTGTTTACCAGTTCATCCGATGCTTTTTCACTCCCGGTCATCCAATAAGCAAGGCTGTATATATCATTGAGTATGTCCAGAGGTGTTTTGTTTATCCTGACCATTGTTGCCTCCTTTATATAGGATTAATTATGTCCTGTTTTAAGTTATGAAAAAAAAACGATAAGTCAACCTTTTTTTGGATCAGGTCGGGAAAAAAGGGATATTCACGAACACAAGGCTGGACAAAAAACAGTATTTTATCGTTTTGCACCATGTGCTAAGCTACACATTAATCGCTCGAGTGTTTATGGATAAAGATCTCATTCGGTTGTTGAATCCCGCATTGCAGCAAATCGGAGCATACAAGGTTGATGGCGGACAGCAGGCCGATGTCAAATTGAATCAGAACGAAAGCCCTTTCGACCTGCCGTTACTGATGAAGGAGGCTATTCTCGATGAATTCAAGCAGGAAGCCTGGAATCGCTATCCGGATATTTTGCCATTCAGGGGGATACAGGCGTATGCGAACTTCATCGGTGTTTCTCCCGAGTCTGTAATGATGAGTAATGGGTCCAACGAAATGCTGTATACCATTTTTCTCGCTTGCCTTTCCAAAGGTAGTAAAGTGGTGAT
Organism: Prosthecochloris sp.; assembly: GCA_015482705.2. GTDB lineage: Bacteria > Bacteroidota > Chlorobiia > Chlorobiales > Chlorobiaceae > Prosthecochloris. The sequence goes on from JADMLA020000017.1 coordinate 14,300, forward strand.
TCCCATACCTTCCTTTTCCCTGTATGAAAAACTTGCAATTTTGCTTCAGTCACAGATTGTCGCCGTCCCGATGCATGAAGATCTTGCATTCGACGTTCCTGAAATCATACGAAGAGCAAAGGATGAAAAAGCTGGCTTTGTCGTTCTTTCTACCCCGAATAATCCGACGAGCAGCTCTTTGACCCTTGAAGAAATACGTATGATAACCAGTGAAGTCAATGCAATTGTGCTTGTTGACGAGGCTTATATTGAGTTCTCGCGTGAAGAATCGGCAATTACGTTGTTGGAAGAAGCGTCCAATCTGATTGTGTTGAGAACAATGTCCAAGGCTCTTGCTCTCGCGGGTATGAGGATTGGGTTCGCGATGACCAATCCGGGACTGATGGCTCAGATTGCAAAGCCGAAAATACCCTTCACTTCGAGTCGTTTGGCTGAAATCACCCTTATCCATGTACTTGATAATTATCATCTCGTTGAAGAAGCGGTAAGCTATATTCTCAAAGAACGGTTACGTATGTCCGAGGCTTTGAAAAAAATAAGTGGGATAAGAGTGTTCGAAAGTGATGCAAACTTTATTATTATAAGAGTTTCAGATGCGCAAAAGGTTTTTTCATCCCTTATAGGGGAAGGTATCCTTGTACGAAATGTTTCTGGCTATCCATCGATGGAAAACTGTCTTCGTTTCAATATAGGATTGAGGCGGGAAAATGATCTTCTCCTCGAGAAACTTCTGGTGTTTCAATGACGACATCGTTCAGAAAATTACGAAGTGATGAAATGGACCGCCTCAGTCTTGATGAGTATGCCAGAGTGGAAAAACACCCTGTTACCGTTTTGCTTCACAATATACGCAGTATGTACAATGTAGGTTCGGTTTTTCGTACAGCAGATGCTGCGGGTATAGCGAAGGTTGTCCTTACAGGTTACACTGCGACACCACCGAGAAAGGAGATCGATAAGACAGCCTTGGGAGCCCAGGAAAGTGTCCCGTGGGAATATTGTTCTCATCCGAAAGAGATCCTGGAAAAAATGAAGAATCAGGGTGTAACGATATGTGGGCTTGAAATTACCGAGAACAGTACGCAATATACCGGTATTTGTAAACATGATTTCCCATTGTGCCTGATTCTCGGGAATGAGGTCGAAGGTATTGACTGTGATGTTCTGCAATATTGTGACCATGTGCTTGAAATTCCGCAGTTTGGGACAAAACATTCTCTGAACGTTTCGGTTGCTGCAGGCATCGCTCTTTTTGAAATGGTAAGAATATTCCGTCAAGAAACAATCGGCTCCGGCAGTCAATTAATTTTTTAAGTTTTAGCGTTAATGTTGCATTACAGGACGTACAGGCTGTCGGAAACGGATCCATGGGTGGTCTTTGTTCACGGGGCAGGGGGAAGCTCTTCTATATGGTTTCTTCAAGTCAAGGAATTCAGGAAGCATTTCAACATTTTGATGGTCGATCTGAGAGGGCATGGAAAGTCGAAGGGGATGCCGGTTTCACAGAAAAGAAAGTATAGTTTTGAAGATATCACCCTCGATATCATTGAAGTACTCGATTTCCTCAAAATAGATCGAGCCCACTTTATCGGCGTTTCACTCGGGACCATTTTGATTCGCCAGATCAGCGAATTGGCTCCTGAAAGAATATGTTCGATGGTAATGGCCGGGGCGATCATACGGCTCAATGTCAGGGCAAGGTTTTTGGTGGGCCTCGGTAATACGTTCAAACGCTTTGTGCCTTATATGTGGCTGTACAGTTTTTTTGCCTGGATCATCATGCCGAGGGCACGGCACAAGAAGTCGAGATTGCTGTTTGTCAACGAGGCCAAAAAAGTTGCGCAGAAAGAGTTCATGCGCTGGTTCAAGCTGACTTACGAACTGAATCCACTTCTCAAATATTTCGAGGAAAAGGATACGAGAATCCCGACGCTCTACCTGAGCGGAGAAGAGGATTACATGTTTCTGCCGGCTGTCGAATATATCGTACAGAGACACGATAATTCCTTTCTCGGGATTATCAGGAATTCAGGTCATGTATGCAATGTCGATCAGCCTAAAGATTTCAATGCAAAAGCGATAGCTTTTATGCAGAGTAATTCTGCGAGTTCTGGGTTCATCGGGGCAAGTGTCGCTGTTTAGACGTTTCTTCTGTTGAAACGGTTCATGGCATGCTCTATACCGTGCTGAACGAAATCAAGGGAGGCATCAGCGCATTCGGGAATTATTCTGTCGATGATTTTTCGTTCTTCTTCACTGAATCTCCCAAGCACGAATGACGAGTAGGATCCCGTTGGCCGGTCCATACCTATGCCGACTCGTAGACGGGAGAAATTTTCTTTTCCAAGGCACTGGATAATATGTTTCAGTCCGTTCTGGCCTCCTGCAGAGCCTTTTGTCCTCAGGCGTATCGAGCCGAGGGGAATATTGAGGTCGTCACAGATAACGAGAATATCCCCGATATCTATTTTATAGAAATTCATTGCTGCAACTACAGCATGACCTGAAAGGTTCATGTATGTCATCGGTTTGAGCAGGAGAACCGGTTCGCTCCGATGGGATATTTTTGCATAGTGGAAATTACCCTTTCCTGAAGTAAAGCCGGTCTGAAATGTTCGGGCCATTTCATCGATAACTTCGAATCCTATGTTGTGACGGGTGTTTTCATGCCTTTTTTCGGGATTTCCCAGTCCGACGATAAGCTTCATGAGTTTGTTTTTATTGAGGTTGCGGATCTGTCAAGAACATAAGTGATAAGAATTATAATAGCAAAAGCCATCTACCGCATGGTGCGGGCTGATCGTTGATACACTTGTTGCAAAGCATCGAAGGTTTATTTTTTGTGTTTAGTCGATAGACCTGTACTTTGCTGTTCGTTCCAAACCTGTAACTGTTTTGTTCATGCCACGTTTTTCTTCTTCGATATCTTCACTGCGTTCGTCTGAAATCCGCGATTTGATGAAGCTTGTTTCCCGGCCGGGAATCATTTCTTTTGCCGGTGGTATGCCGGACAATAACCTGTTTCCCATCTCTGAAGTCGAAGAGTTGTTCGGTCGGCTCGATATTATGAAAAAACAACAAGCGTTTCAGTACGGTCCAACGCCAGGCTTGCCTTCGCTTTTGGAATCTCTCGGTGAATTTCTTGCTGCCAGAGGTTTACCGACCGAGCATGAACGGCTCATGATTACCACTGGATCACAGCAGGCGATCAGTATTCTCGCTCGTGCTTTTCTCGATCCGGGAGACCGGGTTCTGGTCGAAAACCCTTGTTTTATCGGAGCACTTTCGGCATTCAAGTCATGCCAGGCAAAGTTGACCGGACTCTCGGTCGATGAGGAGGGAATCAGTATCGATGAGCTCGAGGCTGAAGCGAACAGTTCCGATCCTGCAAAATTGTTGTATATCACTCCGTATTTTCACAATCCCGGAGGAATGTTGTATTCCATGGAGCGCAAGCGCCGCCTTGCTGAAACTCTCGCCTGGAGGGATATTGTTTTGATCGAAGACGACGCATACGGTGAGCTTTATTTTTATGAAGAAGATAAACCATATCTGAAACCGATCAAGGCGGAAAATCCCGAAGGTCTCGATGTGTGTTACACCGGTTCATTTTCGAAAATACTGGGGCCGGGTCTGCGTTTGGGATGGTTGCTCGCTTCCGAGGAGATTTATGAGCGTTGTGAGCTGATCAAGCAGTCATACGATGCTTGCTCCCCGAGTTTTACACAGGTTATTGCAGATGAGTTCATCCGATCCGGATATATCTCTCCATACATAGAGCGGGTCCGTATGGAGTATCGGAAACGTGCATTGTTGATGGGAGATATTCTCGAGGCGACGTTGCCGGCTGATGTTGCCTGGACAAGACCCAGAGGGGGGTTTTATATCTGGCTCACGCTGCCGGAGCATATCGACGCGTCCGAAGTCCTGGACGAGTCTCTCGAGGATGGAGTGGTCTTTGTGATCGGAAAGACTTTCGATCCACAAGGACAACGCAACAATACACTGCGTTTGTCATATTGTAATACAGATGCGATTCAGATTGAACGTGGAGTACCGGTTATAGCAAGTGCGATTAAAAAGGTTATGAATCGTTGTTGAGGTTTTGGTTGGTTCCGGGCTGCAGGAATTGGTGCTCGTGCTGTTGAAGAACGTGTATGATTTTTTCAAGAGAATCGGCTCTGATGACAACAACAGCGCTATTGCCTGTGGCATAGGCGTACATGTAGTCGATGGCAACGCCGTTATCGGACAGAATTCGAAGCGCTTTGTGGAGTCCGCCCGGATTGTGAGGAACAATGAGGCATACGACGTCGGTTGTTTTTACGGCAAAACCATGTGCTTTGAGCACGTGTTCAGCAAGATCGGAGTCGCTCGTTATCATGCGTAATATCCCGAAATCGGTTGAGTCAGCGATGCTGAAGGCGCTGATATTGATGTTGTGTTCAGCTAGTATGCCGGTAATTTCGGTTAACCGACCGATTTTGTTTTCGAGAAACACGGAGAGTTGTTTGATGATCATAGTGATATCGATTAAAGATTTCGGTTGTCGATAACCCGCTGTGCCTTCCCGGCGCTGCGCTCGATAGTGCGTGGTTCGACGAGCTTGATACGGGCGCTGATACCTAGGGTGCTTTGAATATTGTGAAGAATACGTTTCTGCAAGTCTTCGAGTTCTCCTATTTCGTCACTGAAAAACTGGTCTTCAACCTCAACCTGGATTTCAAGTGTATCGAGATTGTTCACACGGTCGACAATAAGTATATAATGCGGTTTTGTTTCATTCATTTCCAATAGAACGGATTCGACTTGCGAGGGAAAGACATTGACGCCGCGGATGATGAGCATATCGTCGGAACGGCCGACACATTTTTCCATACGCACGAGTGTTCTGCCGCAGCTGCAGGCTTCAGCATGCAGTCTGGTGAGGTCACGGGTTCGATAACGCAAGAGCGGTAAGGCTTCTTTTGTGACAGGGGTGAACACGAGTTCTCCAAGTTCGCCATATGGAAGAACTTCTTCAGTATCGGGATTGATGATTTCGGGTATGAAGTGGTCTTCGAAGATATGCATGCCATGGTGAGCTGAGCACTCCATCGAAACCCCTGGGCCGATGATCTCACTGAGACCGTATATATCGAATGCCTTGATTCCCAGAAGGTCCTCTATTTCCTTACGCATTTCTTCAGTCCAGGGTTCGGCTCCGAAGATTCCTGACGTGAGGCGGAAGTTCTTTCGGTCGATTTCGGATTCGTTGATCGCCTCGCCGAGAAAAGAGGCATAAGATGGTGTACAGGCAAGTACCGTTGAACCGAAATCCTGCATGAGCTGGAGTTGTTTTTTTGTGTTTCCGCCTGAAATCGGAATCACCGAAGCTCCCACTTTTTCAGCTCCGTAATGGAGCCCGAGTCCTCCGGTAAAAAGTCCGTAACCGTAAGCAACCTGAATAATGTCTTCTCTGGTCACACCTGCCATGGTAAGAGAGCGGGCGACGACTTCACTCCATGTCTGGATATCACGATGCGTGTAGCCGACAACGGTTGGTTTACCCGTTGTGCCACTGGATGCATGCAGCCGTACGATATCCTGTTGCGGAACGCTGAAAAGCCCGAACGGGTAGTTGTCGCGAAGATCCTGTTTCGTGGTGAACGGCAGGTGTTTCAGGTCGTCTATCGTTCTGATCTCCCCGGGTTCGATACCGGCATTCTGCAGCTTTTGGCGGTAAAAAGGAACGTTGTGGTAGACCAGCTCAACCATATTCTGTAACCGTTCGCCCTGTAGTGACTGCATTTCTTCACGACCCATGCATTCTCTGTGCTTGTTCCAAATCATGTATCCGACTCTATAGGTTTTTGTTCTTCCATACGTTGCTTTTCTTCGACAATGAACGTCCTTTTCTGAACGCTTCGATGTTCAGGTCGGCGATCTCTTTGCTTTTGGTTTCGAAAAGGAGCCTGACCCCTTCTTCGATCAGGTTCTCTTCGAGGTTTGTCCATGGTGAAGCTGCGCCAAGCATGATCATGTTTGCTGTTTTGGGATTTCCGATTTCAGCGGCAAGTGCAGCTGCATTGATCAGGAGATGACAGTCGTTCAGTTCGATCTGTTCGGTGATCTTTTCCATATCCGGGTAATTCGGTATGTTTTTGACCGGATCGATCGAGGAGACGATCATGCCATTGTCTGAAAGCCAGGGAAGGTGGCGAAGGGCTTCCATGGGTTCGACCGAGAGAATAATATCTGCTTGTCCCAGGGGAATGAGATCTGAGTGGATTGCGGTATCGGAGATTCTAAGATGTGATTGTACGGCACCTCCTCTTTGGCTCATGCCGTGTACTTCTGCCTGCTTGATGTTCAGACCGCTTTTTACTGCTGCTAGATCGATTACAGTGGCTATACTGAGAATCCCCTGACCTCCCACACCTGCGAGGATAATGTTTTTCTTCATGATTCTATCCAGGTTCTACTGCTGCTTTTTTTGCCGGTTACTGCGTCTTTTACGTGCCGCTGTTTCGATGCATTCGCGGTGGAAAATGACAATGGATACACCATTGTAGGCAAGTTCCTCCTTAAGGGCAGCGATGTTTTCTTCAATATTTTTTTTCAGTGGTACAAGTGTTCGAATATGCTGTTCTTCCACGCCAATCCCCTGGCAGATGGCATGTAGCCTTCCGGTGGCCGAAGAATCCTGTCCTCCGGTCATTGCAGTGGTGTCATTATCAGCGATGATGATGGTGATGCTATTGCGATCATTGACAGCATCGAGAAGACCGGTGATGCCCGAGTGCGTGAATGTGGAGTCACCGATCACCGCAAGAGCAGGCAGCATTCCTGCATCAGCTGCACCTTTTGCCATGGTTATCGCGGCACCCATGTCGACACAGGTGTGGATCGAATTATACGGTGGTAGCGCTCCGAGCGTATAACATCCGATATCGGAGAACACCTGATGATATGGCTGGTTCTGCATGGCAGCGTTTATGGCATCGAACATGTCCCGATGTCCGCAGCCTTTACAGAGTTCAGGAGGTCGTTCGGTAACGACTGGCGGGATATCGAATGTTTTTTCATGAGCAATGCCGAGCGCTTCGGCGATGAGTGTGGCATTGAGTTCTCCGGACCGGGGTAAAGCACCGTCGAGGCGTCCGCTGAGTTTGGGATTGCCGGAAAGACCGCGAAGGTATTCTTCTGCAAAAGGGTAGCCTTCTTCTGCGATGAGGACACTCTCGCAGTTATTTATAAAGACTTTCAGCATTTCTTCAGGCAGAGGATATTGCCCGATTTTGAGTACCGGTATCGAGAGATCATGGATTTCACGAACTTCCATTACATAGTTGAAGGCTATCCCAAAAGCTATGACGCCTTTTTTCCCAGGGCCTTCGATGAGTTTGTTGAGAGAGGAATGTTCAGAGCGATGTTTAAGCGTTGGTTGTAGGTCGAGAAGCTTCTGATACTGGATGCGTGCATTTGAGGGGATCAGGACAAAACGGTTGGGATCGGTTTCCGGTCGCAAAACGTTTTGCGGAAAGGGACGGTGTCGGACGATATTGGCACGGGAGTGCGACAGGCGTGTCGTCAAACGCAGAAGAACCGGAAGACCGAGTTCTTCTGAAAGGTGAAACGCATCGACTGTGGTATCGTAGAGTTCCTGTTGGGATGCCGGTTCGAGAACGGGGAGCAAGGCGAATTTGCCGTAAACTCTACTGTCCTGTTCATTCTGTGATGAATGCATCGACGGATCGTCCGCAACAGCGATGACCAGTCCCCCATTAACTCCGGTCAAAGCTGCGTTGATGAAGGGATCAGCCGCTACGTTGAGCCCGACATGCTTCATACAGCAGAGGGATCGTTTTCCGGCGAATGACATGCCGAGTGCCGCCTCGAGTGCGGTTTTTTCGTTTGCGGACCATGACGACCGGACAGTGTGTTTTTTTGCTTCAGGGGAGCGCTGAATGAATTCGGTGATCTCCGTCGAAGGAGTACCAGGGTAAGCGTAAACCCCAGAGATGCCTGCATCAAGAGCTGCTGCACCGATTGCTTCCGCTCCGAGCAAAAGATTGTTTTTCATGGATGTTTCTACATTCTCTGATTACATGTTGAAAGCTGAATGTAATAAATGTGATATAAAGTGCGAGAGGTTAAAGGCAAGGTGTACTATGGTGTTTCATACAAAAAGGAAGGCCCCGATTCTTCGAGGCCTCCTCTGTTTTTTGTTACTTACAACCGCCTAGATAAGCGGGGCTATAACCAGTGCAACAACTGCGATGAGCTTCATGAGAATATTGAGGCTCGGTCCACTGGTATCCTTGAACGGATCACCAACGGTATCTCCGACAACTGCGGCTTTATGAGCTTCGGTGCCTTTGCCGTAGGTTACACCGTCAAACTCGATATTGCCTTCGATACGTTTTTTGGCGTTATCCCATGCGCCTCCGGCGTTGGACTGGAATATGGCAAGCAGCACACCTGAAGATGTTACCCCTGCAAGCAGTCCGCCAAGCATATCCTTTGAAACGAAACCGACGACAACAGGTACAAGGACGCCGAGTGTGCCGGGAAGAATCATTTCGCGAATAGCCGCTTTTGTAGAGATATCGACACAGTGAGCGAACTCGGCCGGGGTGGTTCCTTCTCTCAGGCCGGGAATTTCGTTGAACTGACGACCGACTTCGGTGATCATATCCCGGGCGGCACGGCCTACAGCTCCCATGGCAAGGGCGCTGAACACAAACGGAAGCATGGCTCCAAGAAGCAGACCTGCCATGATGACCGGTTTCGATATGTCGATGGACTCCACACCTGCCTGTTGGCGGAAAGCCGCAAAAAGAGCCAGAGCGGTAAGAGCCGCACTGCCGATAGCGAATCCTTTTCCGATAGCGGCTGTTGTGTTGCCGACAGCGTCGAGTTTATCGGTTCTTTCGCGTACTTCCGGCGGAAGTTTGGACATTTCGGCAATACCGCCGGCATTGTCCGAAATCGGACCGTAAGCATCGACGGCAAGTTGGATGCCGGTGACGGAAAGCATGCCAAGCGCTGCGATGGCTATACCGTAGAGGCCGGCAAAGTAGTGAGATCCGATAATTGCGGCCGAAAGAACGATAATCGGGAGACCGGTTGACATCATACCCGTGCCGAGACCTGCGATGATGTTTGTTGCTGAACCGGTAACGCTTTGATAGGCGATGTTTACGACAGGTTTATGGTGTGTCGAACAGTAATATTCGGTGATAAGACCGATAAGAACACCGGCGGCAAGGCCTATGATAACCGCGAAAAATACGTTGAGGGAGGTATACGTTACACCACTGACCGTCCATGTCGATGGCAGGATGTTCGTGATGATGAAATAACTCAGTACAGCCATGATAAACGATGCACCGAATTCGCCGGTATTAAGACCGGTTTGAGGATTTCCTCCCTCTTTGACCTTGACAAAAAACGAGCCGAGGATCGATACGATGATACCAACAGCGGCTATGACAAGCGGAAGGATCACTCCGGCGATAGGTGAGATGCCCATGCTGTCGAACACGGGAACGAATGCCGCACCCAGAACCATGGTTCCGATGATCGAACCGACATAGCTTTCGAAAAGATCGGCTCCCATACCGGCTACATCACCAACGTTATCGCCGACGTTATCGGCAATGGTTGCCGGATTTCTCGGATCATCTTCAGGGATTCCCTCGTAAACTTTTCCCGCAAGATCGGCACCGACGTCAGCCGCCTTGGTATAGATTCCTCCTCCTACACGCGCAAAGAGTGCGATCGAAGAGGCACCCAGGGAAAAGCCTGAAATGAGGTTGATTACCTGATTGATTTCGGAAAACTGGTTGTTGTAGATAATGAAAAGTGTCGAGAGTCCGAGTATACCCAGGCCGACAACTGAAAGCCCCATGACAAGGCCTCCCGAGAACGCAACGTTGAGTGCTCTTGAAAGTCCTTCCCGTGCGGCATGCGTTGTTCTGACATTCGCTTTGGTGGCTACTTTCATGCCGAAGTAACCGGCAAGACCCGAACAGATGGCGCCTACAATGAAGCTTACCGCGATAATCGGGGAAGAGTCAGGTCTTCCGCTGTTGGCAAAGCCTAGCAGGACCGCAACGGAAATAACAAAAATTACCAGAACCTTGTACTCTCGTTTGAGAAATGCAACCGCACCGTCCGCGATGTGCCCGGCAATGGTTACCATTTCCTGGGTTCCGCTGTCCTGTTTTGATACCCATCCGGCTTTGAACAAAGCATACAGTAATGCAATGATGCCGGAAAGGGGTACTGCATAAAGAAGTAATTGGTTGTCCATTTTATGATTTTGCGTTAGAATTGCATGAGTTGAGAAGCAACCGTAAAATTGAGTCGCTGAACATTGTTCAGGCTAGTCGGCAAGCAGACACAGGCTAGTCACGTATACCCGTGAAAGAAGGTGACTGAATGTATGTGGAGTATAATCGCAAAGATCATAACGAGGATGAATTTACAATTTCTGTGGAGTTCTTCAAAGAAAGGATCTCTATGCCGGTGAAATTTTATTACACGTTTTATATCACCGCGTTATGGCTTCGAAAAGTATGGGGAAGTGATCCGAATATCCGCCCAGGTACTTCGGTCCCTTGTAGGTTGCATTGGGGCGTGCGCTTCTCCCGGTTTGCATATGCTGGATGTGAAAGCAGGAAAATGCATTTTCTGAAAGTGACAGTCCTTTTTCATCGAAAAGCCCGGATGAAACCATTACCTGATCGAATTTCAACCATCGTCCTCCGAAATAACAACTACCTTTTTCGTCCAGTTCTACCCAACAGTTGAGCAACTTTTTTCCCGGGTTTTCCATGAAGGCTTTTTTATCGGTAGTGGCCCCCAGGATTTCGCGTATCGATCTGTCATGGGGTTCGTCGTTGAAATCTCCCATCACGACGATATCGGCATGAATTGACGTACTCATAAGGCTGTCGATGATCGATCTTGCGGTTTTTGCGGCAAGCAGTCTTTGCGGCTCCGACCATGCTGTATCGAGTACTCTCGATGGCCAGTGGTTAACCAGCAGGAAAAAAGGATTGCTGTTTACCGAGAAACTGTACAAGGTAATGTCTCTTGTGTTTTTGCCTTTGAGGTCGATCTTCCGGGAAAAGGAGCTGTCGAGAACGACGCTTGTAGAATCATAAGCGAGCGCTATGTCGATTCCCCTGGGATCATCCGAGTCATGATAGGCTGTTTTGTAGCGGCTTTCGGGAAGGAATGAGAGCAGCCGGTTGAAGACCCGCGGATTTTCAACTTCGCCGAGAACAAGGACGTCAGGGTACGATCCTTTTTGAAGCTGCACAACCTTTATGATGTGCGAGAGCCGTATATATTTCAAGAGAAGCTTTTTTTCGGTCCATCGTTTTCTTCCTTCAGGCGTGAATTCGCTGTCTTCGGTTAACGGATCGTTATGGGTGTCGAACAGGTTCTCCACGTTCCACCACATCATTGACAATCGATTATCATCTGCGTCGGCAGCGATGACTGGTGATATCAAAGATAGCAAGACCCAAGACACCATGGTTATGAGCGCTGTTCGTTTTTTCATTTTATTCTATCTGTTATGATTATAATGGTTAATTTATCAATGTGTGTAATAAAAAAGTATTGAAAGATGCCTGGTTTACGATTGTTTTTAAAAAAGAGGTAGGGAGGGTGTGGTTTGTGGACAGTTGGCTTGAAATATGGCGGGAAAAAACCCGATGACCGAATTCGTGAGTTGAAACGCGGCCGTAAGGCTTTCATGCCGTCCCCGAGAACAGTTCTGTTATCGCTTGTCTGTTTTTTGACTGTTGGATGCGGCTCTTCACGGCAAATATCTCTCGATATACAGCCTGATCAGGCGGAGTATTATGCCAGAGGAAACCATATTGTCGGTTCGATGAAAGACAATTCGGTTATTGCCATGTATTCCTTTTCAGAAAGAGTGTGGATCAACAGTACGGCCAGATTTAATATCCTACTGAAAAACATCGGTGAAGAGCCGACGGTTTTCTCGATAGACAATATAACGGCCGAAGTGCTCAACGATGCCGGTGAGGAGCCTTTGCATGTTAGAATCTATTCTTATGACGAGTTGGTGAAGAAAGCCGAACGATCAGCGGCTATAGGTGCCGTATTTGCAGGGTTGGAGTATTGGGGGAACATCACTCAGGCATCCAAGGCAGGGTATTCCCATACAGAAGGCTCTTTTTCGGGGCCTGAGGGATATGGTACCTACACCCAAACCACCTATGATCCGGCAGCAGAGCAGGCGGCACGAGCTGCAGCCGACGACGAGCTGAAGTCCGATCTTGCGGAAATAGAGCATGATAAGCAAGAGCGTATTTCTTCGCTGTCATCGATCTTGAGGAAATCAACTGTTTTTCCCGGAATGATACTGTCCGGCGAAATCAGGGTTGCTAAACCCGAAAAGGTCGGTGAATCAGCAAGTCTTATATTCCTTATCGATGCGGCCGGTGATACGCACATGGTTGTTTTCCTCCTGGATGAAGTAGCAGGACGTTGAGGAGGGTGAGTTGCACGGTTCTTGGATATCGACGTGCTAAGGGTTGGTTATAGACATGTTTTCCGGGCCGTAATTCTATCATTGTGCAGAAAAGGGCAAAATTTTTTCTTTACAATAATGATATGTAACTTGTCCCGGATTTTACCGTAAGCGTACTGAAGCATAAAACATCCAACGATCAACAGCAGTATGGCTAGAAAGATCGATGTTACACAAAAGGCAAAGGATATTCTCGAGGAAGCGCTCGACAGGGAAGCGGTAGATGTTCTTGCGAAAATATCCCGTGAGATGCAGCAGATTTTCAATGACAATCCAGAACCTTCCAGGCCCGATGTCGTGCGAATCGTTAGTGAATATTTCACTAACGACGGCAAATCGGAGCAGTTTGTGACAAACTGGATCAATACGGCCGAGGAGCATTGCAGATCTCGTGGCCTTCATGAAGAAGATCAACCGAAAGCCATGCTTTCGGACCTCGGTGTGTTCAGGTTTATGAACTTCCTTATGGAAAAAGGTTTGACTGATGATCAGGTGAATATTGTGCTTCGTGGTGCTGTCCAACAGGCGAACGATGAGGAACACGAATAAGGATTCTTTGCTGTTTCCATACTACCTGCTGTGAAGAATCAATATTATACCTCCAATAACCAGAATTACACCCGACATACGAACGATATTGAATGGCTCGTTGAGAACAACGATTGCCAGTACATAGGTTATTAGGGGAGAAGTTGCAATGAGCGGGTACACGAAAGAGACATCGGTTGTTTTTATTGCCGAAAGGTAGAAAAAAAGCATAATTGTGATTGCGACTCCCTGAAGGAGCGCATAAACGGTATATTTCAGCGGTATGCCGCTTGAAAGTGACGAGCCGTAGGCCCAGACGACAATGCCGAGAATAAGCGTCTGTGAGAGGCTTCGATAGAAAATCATTTGCGTGATATTCATCTTTGCCAAAGTAATCTTTTCGAGAATCGGTAACGATCCGACTATCGACACGGTTATGATGAGCGAAAGATAGAGGTTGAATGTTTTCATAATCGTTATGTTGTAGCGATACGTGAAGTGGGATTGTCGCTCCGGAAAAACCGGTACGTTCTGTGAGTCAAATCAAATCAAACAAAACCATAGAGGGAACTGAACTATGAATAAAACCGAGCTTCTTCATGAAGGAAAAGCGAAGAAAGTTTTTCTGACTGATACAAGTGACCTTGTTATTCAGGAATTCAAAGATGATGCTACTGCTTTCAATAACAAGAAAAAAGGCACGATCAGCAACAAGGGGGTTGTCAACAATGCAATATCCTGTAAACTTTTTACCTATCTCACTGAAAACGGGGTTTCGACCCATTTTGTCGAGAAGCTCTCGGACAGGGATATGCTTTGCAAATATCTTGAAATTATAATGGTAGAGGTAGTTGTGAGAAATGTCGCTGCCGGATCGCTTGTAAGACGTTATGGTTTCGAGGAAGGGACCAAACTTGAGAGACCTATTATCGAGCTGTATTTGAAAGACGATGATCTCGATGATCCATTGATGAATGAGAGCCATGCTGTCGCACTTGGTCTGGCTACCTATGAAGAGCTCGATACACTAAAAGAGCAGGCGGCAATGATCAACACGCTCATGAAACGTTTTTTTGCAGAAAGAAATCTCAATCTGGTTGACTTCAAGCTCGAGTTCGGTCGGCACAAGGGCGAAATTCTTCTTGGTGACGAAATAAGTCCTGATACCTGTCGTTTCTGGGATCTCGATACCGGGGAGAAAATGGACAAAGACCGTTTTCGTTTCGATCTCGGGGGAGTGGAAGATGCTTATTCGGAGGTTGAAAAAAGAGTTCTTGACCTGAAATAGTATCGGATCACGAGTCTTGGAAACACATGCTCGAAAGTATTGTAGAATATCTTCGATCCGCTGATCCCGTTGCGATATACCTTTTCCTGTTTTTCATATCTTTTCTGGAGAACGTCGTACCCCCGATTCCGGGGGATGTGCCTGTAGCGTTTGTCGGTTATCTAACGTTCTCCAGTGATATCGATTTCTGGTTTTCCGTTGCTTTTGCATCGGCCGGTTCAACCCTTGGTTTCATGTTGATGTTTCTTATCAGCAGGAAAATCGGGCTCAGTATTTATGCTCCTGGGGAAAGCAGAGTCAAGCATGGGTTGGTAACGGCAATTCACAGAATGTTTCCTCCTGATCAGATGGAATCTGCTCGGCAGCGCTTTTCGACGCACGGTTATTTTGCTGTTTTGATCAACAGGTTTCTTTTCGGTTATCGTGCGATCATATCGGTGATGTCAGGTTTCCTGCATCTTAACGTAACGGGGGTTTGTGCAGCAGCCTTCTCAAGTTCAATTGTTTGGTATGTACTCCTGCTTCGTGGAGGATATTTGTTGGGAGAAAACTGGCACCGGATTGGAACGTATATGGCGGCTTACAGCATACCGCTCACACTTGTTTTTCTTGTTGTCGTACTTGTCGCTTTTTTCAGGTATTTGAATCGCCGATAACGAAAGGGGGATATATAGGCTGTTGGATTTTTACACCTTTGCACGTACCTTTACATTTTGCATCGTAACCCATAATAATTCAAGAAATACGGGGCCTCAGCAATGGCGAAAAATATCAAGCCTTATCCTGCAGACAAAAAAGGACAGGTTGTTACACTGGAATCAATTCAGGAATTGAAGGAAATGGCTTGCCAGGTGCGGCGAGACGTTGTGCGTATGCTCACCAAAGCTGCTTCGGGACATACCGGCGGATCGTTGGGTATGGCCGATGTTTTTACCTCCCTGTATTTTAAAATCATGCAGCATGACCCGCATGATTCAGGTGAAACCACTGAAAGGGACATGCTTTTTCTATCGAATGGTCATATTGTTCCTGTATGGTATAGTGTTCTTGCTAGAAGCGGTTATTTTCAGCTGGAAGAACTTCATTCGTTACGCCAGATCAATAGCTATCTTCAAGGGCATCCCGCTTCAGAAGCAGGTTTGCCTGGTATACGTATCGCTTCGGGTTCGCTCGGGCAGGGGCTTTCTGCTGCTGTCGGTGCGGCTTTGGGAAAGCGTATGGATGGTTGTTCCGGGGATGTGTTCTGCCTCATGGGAGATGGTGAGTGCCAGGAAGGCCAGATATGGGAAGCTGCGATGAGTGCTGCGCACTACGGACTTGGTAATCTTGTCGGTATCGTCGATTACAATAATCTGCAAATCGATGGAGAGGTCAGCGAGGTCATGAATGTCGAGCCTTTTGCCGAAAAATGGAGCTCTTTCGGCTGGGATGTTCATCAGTGCGACGGCAATGACATCGAAGATATCATTGCTGTAATGAAAAATGTTCGGGAAAAAAAGGACAGGGCAAAACCGTCTGTTATTCTTGCCGTAACGGTTATGGGTAAAGGAGTTCCTTTTTTTGAAGGCACGATGCCTGATAATACGAATTGGCACGGAAAACCTCCTTCACCAGAGCAGTGTGAACAAGCTCTGGAAATACTGGGAGAGACATCTTTCGGTGATTTTTAACACAGGGGTGCAGATACAGTCAGGTAGATACAAGGGGAAAAAACTGCAGCGTAGCACAACCGGTTCTATCCGTCCCTGCAGCAGCAGGGTGAAAAAATCTCTGTTCGATATACTTTCCGTTCGGATGGATCTTGTAGGAATCAGGGTCCTCGATCTTTTTGCCGGTTTTGGTTCGCTCGGTTATGAAGCGTTAAGCCGTGGTGCGGAGATGGTTTGCTTTGTCGACAGCAGTTTTCAGTCTCTCAAGTCTGTACGGGAAACCGCAAGTGAACTGGGTGTGGCGTCAAAGGTGAGGATTGTCAAAAAGGATGTCGTTCGGTTTGTTAAAACCGAAAAAATGGCTTATGACCTTGTTTTTTGTGATCCACCGTATAACTGGAAGGATTACAAAGTCCTGATTCGTGAGATTTTCGACCATGGTCTGGTAACGGAAAACGGTGTACTCCTTATCGAGCATAGTAATCGTCACAGTTTCGAAGATGAATCACGGTACGCTTTTCATAAAGATTACGGGATGACGAGAGTTTCTTTTTTTTCCTAATTCCTAAACCTATCGCCGGACCGAGTGATTGGTCGGACACATTCAGGAGAACATTTTTATGAAAAAGCTTGCAATTTATCCGGGTACTTTCGACCCTTTTACGAATGGGCATCTGGATGTGCTTGAACGGGCACTGACGATTTTCGAGCGGGTTATCGTTGTTATAGCGGAAAACAGTACAAAAAAAACTCTTTTTTCCGTTGAAGAACGTTCTGAGATGATCGAAACCGTTACGGAATTTCTTCCGGGAACAACAGTCGAAGTGTTGCACAGTGGCCTTCTGGCAGAATATGCGCATGATGCAGGGGCAGCCGCGATAGTTCGCGGTGTGCGCCAGGTAAAAGATTTCGAGTACGAGTTTCAGATGTCGCTTCTCAACAGACATTTGAACCCGGACGTTACCACTGTTTTTCTTATGCCTAATGTCAACTATACGTATGTGGCTTCGTCGATCATCAGGGAGGTTTCGTTACTCGGGGGTGATGTAAGCAAATTCGTTCATCCTCACGTATTGAAAATGCTGAAGAAAAAATTTGAGGAACATAATCTCTGATACAGGCTTTTGCAGGTGTTTTTCGAACTTTCAAATGTTTAATCTTTTCATGTTATGAGCATAAATAGTTTTCCTGAAGAAAGATATCTCAGCCGGCGGGTTTTGAGCATGCAGGAGTCGCAAACCATGAAAATAAGCGGGCTTGCGAAACAAATGAAGGCTGAAGGCAAGGATATTGTCAGCCTGTCTGCGGGTGAGCCCGATTTTCCTACACCGGATTTTGTGGCAGAGGCGGGTATCGATGCTATACAATCCGGATTCACGCGCTATACGGCTAATGCCGGTATTCCCGAGCTCAAAAAAGCTATTGTTGAAAAGTTCAAACGTGATAACCAACTCGACGTTACTCCCGAACAGATCATTGTGAGCAATGGGGGAAAGCAGACCCTGGCGAACACACTTCTCGCATTGTGTGAGGAGGGGGATGAGGTCATCATTCCTGCGCCTTTCTGGGTAAGTTTTCCCGAGATGGTTCGGCTTTCGGGGGCTGAGCCGGTTATTGTTCCCACTACCATCGATTCCGGTTATAAAATGAAGCCGGAACAGCTCGAGGCTGCAATTACCGAAAGGACAAAAGTACTGATACTTAATTCTCCTTCGAATCCGTCAGGTGCAGTTTATTCGGAAAGTGAGGTAAGAGCGTTGATGGCGGTACTGGATGGTCGTGAGATTTTTGTGATATCCGATGAGATGTACGACCAGATCGTTTACGGGTCGGTAAAGCCGTTTTCTCCTGCAAGGATTTCCGGAATGCGCGATTGGGTTATAGTCAGCAATGGCGTGTCGAAAACATATTCAATGACAGGGTGGCGGATCGGTTTTCTTGCCGGGCCGAAATGGCTGATCGATGCTTGTGGAAAAATACAGTCTCAAACCACTTCGAACGCCAATTCAATTGCGCAGAAAGCAGCCGTTGCTGCGCTTACCGGCGACCAGCGGATTATCGAGGAGCGCAGGCTGGAGTTTGAGATGCGCAGGGATTATATGTATAAGGCCCTCAATGAGATTCCGGGAATAACCGCAACATTACCGGAAGGGGCGTTTTATATTTTTCCTTCAATCGCAGGTTTGCTTGGAAAAACGTTTGGCGGAAAAGAAATGAACAGTTCTACAGATGTGGCGGAATATCTTCTTATCGATCATTATGTCGCAACCGTACCTGGTGAGGCTTTCGGGGCTCCTGAAAACCTTCGGTTATCGTATGCGGCTTCGATCGGCGAGCTTGAAGTGGCTGTTGACAGGATCAGAAAAGCGTTTGAGTAACACTTCATGTTGACAGTCCGTCGAAGCAAAGCATATACCAAATGGTTTAGCTGGTATTCCCGGCGGCAGTTCAGAAGGCATTTTCATGCTGTGAGGGTTTCGGTCCCACCTGAAACCCTCGGCATGCAGGCTCGATATCCGGTTATTTTTTACTGCAATCATGCGTACTGGTGGGACGGGTTTTGGTCACAGCTTTGTACTGAAGAGTTTTTCAGCCAAAACCTCTATATAATCATTGAATATCAGCAGCTCGTCAAGCATCGCTTTTTTACCCGCCTGGGTGCTTTTTCCATTGACCGCTCAAACCCGAAAAGCGCCCTTTGTACCCTTGATTACGCCGCAGAATGTCTTATACAGAAATGTCATAAGCAGAATGCCTTATGGATTTTTCCACAAGGGCTGATCGAACATGTGGACAAGCAGCCACTTCGTTTTTTTAACGGTACCTCCTCGATTGTTTCGCGTGTACTTCAGAAAACCAAAGGAATATATCTGGTTTCAGTTGTCAGCCGGATTGAATATCTTGAGGACCAGAGGCCCGATTTGTTCCTTTCATTCAACGTACCTGAGCTTGTCGGGCGGAATGATTTTTCCGGTCATAAGGTGTTGACAAATCATATGCAGGATACTACGGTACGGCATCTTTCATTTCTGAAAGAGAAAATAATGACCGGAGATATCGATGATATGTCGATTGTGGTCAAGGGAACTGAATCTATAAATACAAAAGTGGACGGTTTGAGGAGACTGACGGGATTGAGGAGGTAGTGGAGGGCGGCCACTGGAATGGCCATCCAAATTGACAACAGGTACATGCAGGACATGAGGAGCCAAAGGTATTGCGTTGTCATATGGCAGATTAACATGAGATGGGGAACAACCCTGTAAAAAGTTGAACTACTATGAGTAATGTAATATGCAGTTGTACGTTAGGTGACTATGCCAAGGTGCGCTTACAGCTTTCCAGGATGTTGCATCGTGAAATCGAACAGCTGTACAATGACAATGATGCAGGTGGTGGCAACATATGTGAAATTGAACTCAAATGCTGCCGTCGTGAATTTTATGTAAACCCCACTAACGAAAAATCGGAAGTTGGCAGAGCTGTTATCGTAGAGGCGGATGGAGGGTATGACTATGGTATTGTTTATTCGACAGGGGTGATTGCCGCAAAAAAGATGAAGCTGAAGGGCTTCGATGAAAAAAAAGATAAACTGGATTCAATCATACGCTTTGCCGAAGAGAGTGATACCGAGCAATTCCGTTCGGTTCGAAAGCGGGAGCCTGAGATTCGTGATGTGTGTTTATCGAAGATCAAGGGGCACGGGCTTGATATGAAGCTGGTGGATGTGGAGTTACGGCTCGATCAGCAAAAGGTGACGGTTTTTTATACGGCGACACACAGGGTTGATTTCCGTGCACTTGTACGAGATCTTGCCAGTGAATTCAAGGCAAGGATTCAAATGGTTCAGATCACTACACGTGAAGAAGCCCGCAGAGCCAACAGCTTCGGTGCCTGCGGCTGTGTTTTATGCTGTTCCAGCTGGATTCAGAAAATTCATGCGAATCCTTTTGCTGAAAAACAGCAGGTTTCCGAACATGGCCACGGTGACAACCATGCCTATAATGTTATCGGCCAGTGTAACCGCCCAAAGTGTTGCCTGAGCTATTCTAAATATGAAAAATGCTCGAGGAACAGAAGTTCCGACAATTATCCTCCACTGGGGAGCAAGGTCACAACAGCTGATGGTACGGCAATCATTGAAAATATCAATCCTGCAAAAAGTGAAATCATCCTTCGCTATCCTGCAGACGGAAAAGAGGTGCTGATATCGCTGAAGGAGTTTACATCGATGTTTGTCAAGAAGTAAGTTTGAATCCAAGTATTTTTTATATCTATGAACAACCATTATAAGCGAACGCTTGTCACGACTGCTCTTCCATATGCAAACGGTCCTGTACATCTCGGGCATTTGGCAGGCGTTTACCTCCCTGCCGATATTTATGTACGTTACAAGAGACTGCAGGGTGAAGATATCGTCCATATCGGAGGCTCCGACGAACATGGGGTGCCCATTACGATCACTGCGGATAAAGAAGATATTTCTCCTCAGGATGTAGTTGATCGTTATCATAGCATGAATCTCGATGCTTTCGAACGATGCGGGATTTCGTTTGATTTTTATGGCAGGACGTCATCCAAAGGGCATTTTCGAACAGCACAGGAGTTTTTTCGCGAGATAGACTCAAAGGATATTTTTGTCAAGAAAAAAGAGCGGCATTTCTTTGATCCTCAAACAAAGAGGTTTCTTTCCGATCGATATGTAACCGGAACCTGTCCGATCTGTGGCTATGCCGAAGCAAACGGCGATCAGTGTGAGCAATGCGGTACTCATTTAAGCCCGCGTGAACTTATTGATCCAAGAAGTAAGCTCTCGGATGAGGTGCCCGAGCTGCGGGAAACGTTGCACTGGTACTTTCCTTTAGGAAGGTTTCAGGGACAGCTCGAGAATTATGTTGAGCGCCATACAGGAGACTGGCGCACGAATGTGCTGAACTATACCGCTACTTGGCTGAAACAGGGGCTTGCCGACAGGGCGATCACGAGGGATCTTCACTGGGGTGTCCCCGTTCCAATAGACAATGACGAGGCCACGGGCAAAGTGCTGTATGTCTGGTTCGATGCGGTACTCGGGTATATATCATTTACCCGTGAATGGTCGGAAAATCGTGGGACACCTGAGTTGTGGCGTGAATACTGGCAAAATTCCGATTGTCGGATCATTCATTTTATCGGTAAGGACAATGTTGTATTTCATACTCTTATGTTTCCGGCTATTCTTATGGCATGGAACGAAGGGAGGAATGAGGGGGTGTATTCTCTTGCCGATAACGTTCCGGCATCTGAATTTATGAACTTCGAGGGCCGCAAGTTTTCCAAGTCGAGAAACTACGCGGTTTACCTTGGAGAATTTCTCGACAAGTTTCCGGCCGATACGTTGCGTTACACCATCGCAATGAATTATCCCGAGAACAAGGATAGCGACTTCAGTTGGCAGGACTTTCAAAACAGAACCAACGGAGAGCTTGCCGATACGCTTGGAAATTTCATCAAACGTTCCATTGATTTTACCAATGCCAAGTTCAATGGTGAAATCCCGTATGAATGCACTGAAGAGGACTGGCGGTCACTCGGTATTGATTGGGAGGACTGTTTTGACAGGATTGAAAAAGCCTATGAGGATTTTCATATCAGGGATATTGCATCCCTTACCATGCAGATAGCTCGTGCAGCAAACCGTTTTCTGACCGATTCAGAGCCTTGGAAAGTGTTGAAAACAGACCCGGATGCCGCTGCACGGACAATGGCGCTCTCGGTAAATCTCTGCTATACCCTTGCGATTGCGTGGTACCCGGTTATTCCTCATACGGCCAATCGAATCTACGCAATGCTTGGTTTTTCGGAGACGCTCGATGATGCCTTGAAGAACGGCAGCGCTTCCTGGGATACGGCAAAATATCCACAACTGAAACGAGGTCACAACTTGTCTGAACAGTCTGAAATACTGTTCAGAAAAGTAGAAGACAAGGACATTGCATCTGAGCTTGAAAAGATTGAAGGTTTGCTGGCGGAAATCGAAAAAAAGGAAGCGGCAGAGAAAGAGAGTACGCGTTTCAAACCGGAAATCAGTTTCGATGATTTTCTCGATGTCGATCTTCGGGTTGCCACGGTTATGGCATGTGAGAGAGTTAAAAAAGCCGACAAGCTACTGAAATTGCAATTGAAGGTCGGTTCACAAAATCGACAGGTTCTTGCAGGTATCGCTCAATCATATTCTCCTGAATCCGTTATAGGGAAAAATGTCATACTCGTTGCTAATCTTGCAGAAAGGAAAATCAGAGGAGAGCTGTCACAGGGGATGATTCTTGCTGTTGAAGGCAACGATGGCAAAATGAACCTCGTCGAAGTGAGCGGATCAGAAATAAATGGAAAAAATGTACAATAATGTTTTGAATTGAATATTAAGTTCTGTACATTAAGGTACTAAAACATCGTGGGGTGGAGCAATTGGTAGCTCGTCGGGCTCATAACCCGAAGGTTGCAGGTTCAAGTCCTGTCCCCACCACAAGAAAAAGCCGCGCCATGTTGCGCGGCTTTTTTTATGCCCTGTTTTACTTTCATCTCGTTCGTCCGTATGGTATTTTTCCCGTTATACGGCTTTGTATGTTCTGATTGTTCAGCGTATTCTTCTGAAAACGAACGGTATTGGGAGACTTTTTCATGAGTTTGAGAGATGTGTACATCGTTTTCCTTTTTTTTGTCTGTATGTTTTGCGTGTCAACGACGCTTCATGCTCGGTCTTTACGGTATGGCATCGATGTGCTCGATGCCGACCGTTGCCGTGATCTACAGGGAAAAAGAGTTGCTCTCATTACCAACAAGGCGGGAATAACTGTTGACGGAGAACCTGACTACAGGGTTTTTCTGCGTCATGGCCTGGACCTTAAATATCTTATGGCGCCGGAGCATGGCTTTCATACTGTTGTTGCTGCAGGCATGAGAGTGAAAGATGAAAAGCTCGATAACGAGCTCGAGGTCTATTCACTGTATGGTTCCCAAAAAAAGCCTGATGTAGAGCTGTTGAAAAGTAGCGTCGATGTGCTTGTTTTCAATCTCCAGGATGTCGGGGCCCGCTGCTATACCTATATTTCAACAATGCGTTATGCCATGGAAGCCTGTCAGGAGGCCGGAGTTTCCTTTATGGTTCTCGATCGTCCCAACCCTCTTGGACCGGTTCCGGCCGGTGGTTTCATGCTCGATCCGGACTACGTGTCATTCGTCGGTTCGGTCCCCGTTCCTTTTATTCATGCGATGACAATCGGTGAGATCGCTCTTTTCCTGAAAAAGAGGTTTTATCCAGAACTTAGCCTTCAGGTGGTTCCGATGGAGGGGTACGATCGTGAGCGTTTTCTGGATGATTATCCAGAAGTGCGTTTCGAGTCCCCATCACCCAACATACTCGGTATTGAAACAGTGCTTGTTTATCCTGCCACGGTATTTCTCGAAGCCACCAATGTCAGTGAAGGGAGAGGAACACCGTTTCCATTCAGACAGTTCGGGGCTCCCTTCATCAACGCAGATTTTCTTGAAAAAGAGCTTCAACGTTTCAAACTGCCTGGAGTTTCGTTTCAGGCAGTGCAGTTTATTCCCTCATCGGGAAAGTTTCAGGGGCTGCGCTGCAGTGGTGTTCGGCTTGAGGTGACCGATCGGCTTGTTTTCGAGCCTTTCAGGACCGGTATAGCAATTATGCTTTCTTTGCAGAAACTCTATCCAGGACTGTTTGATCTGAAAACGAATGGACAGTTTTTCGATAAGCTTGCAGGGGGACCGCTATACCGTAAGATGGTTGTTTCCGGGCGTTCTCTTGAAGAAATTCTTGCAGCGTCAAGGATTCAGGTGCATGCGTTTGAAAAAGCCTATCCATATCGGCATATTTATGAATAGGAATTGGGGGAAAGTCAAAAGGCTAAAGGGAAAAATGAAGAGGACAGGGATATTTCGAGCGGGGAAAATAGGTGTAACAGTTGTGTGGATTCCGGTTTACGTCCGACATGACTCTACGGCATGGAATAAATGCATAGAGGTGCCCTTTGACTTCGGCTTTCGGCTACCGCGGGGCGCGGTAGAGTCCTTTTATGCCCTGTGGCGAAAGCAAAATTTGCCATATCTGAAGCTTCCTTGCTCGAAATGCTCCGGCACAACTCAGTAGGTAATACTTCCACATTCTGAAAAACCGTTCGCTGTATCGTGCTTGAAGTTTTTCAAGGTTTTTTTGTACGTTTTGATGCCATGATTTCAATGTAAGGTAGTAATCATGAGCAAATACATGCCAGTCTTCCAGAACGAATATTCCCTCATATGCGCCAGTTATCTGACTGGCGGCCGGAATCATCGAGTTGGGAAAAATATACTTGCTTATCCAGGGGTCCGTTGAGGTAGACTGTTCGTTCCCTCCTATAGTATGAATCAGACAAAGCCCATCCTTTGCAAGGCATCGGTCAATAACTTCGAAATAGCGACGGTAATTTTTGTGACCAACATGTTCGAACATACCGATAGAATAAACCCGGTCGTATTTGTCGTTGAGTGAACGATAATCACAGAGTTTGATTGAAACCGACGGGTCACTGCAAAACCGTTGTGCAAACTGCGCCTGTTTGCTCGAAACGGTTATACCGGTTACGTTAACGCCATAATGTTCTGCTGCATATTGTGCGGCGCCACCCCACCCGCAGCCGATGTCGAGAACCTTCATCCCTCGTTTGAGTTCGAGTTTATCGAATACCGGCTGCAGCTTTTTCTCTTGGGCTTGTTCGAGGTTGTTGCTGTTTTCCCAATAAGCACAGCTGTAGTTCATGCCGGGATCGAGCATAAGGGTAAAAAGGTCGTTTCCGGTGTTGTAATGCCGTTCACCTATGGTAAATGCTCTGGAAGGAATCTGGAGATTGAACATGCGCCCTGCAAATGAGCTCGTAAAAGCACCGAAGGTTCCAATTTTTTTGTTTTTGAAATAACTGGCCATACTTCGAGTTATCACTGTTGAAAAGGTCTTGCCAGTAACGCAAAGAGGCGTTGTTGTTCAGGGGCGCTTTCATTGTCGAGGCCGATAGTCATGTTTTTGATGTCTTTTTTCAGTAGGAAACTTCCAAACAGTCTATCCCAGAAAGAGAGCATGCTTCCGTAGTTTGCATCGTGTTCCGAGCGTGTAACCGAATGGTGTACGCGATGCATCAAGGGGGTAGGTATAATAATCCGTAACAATCTGTCAACTGAAGAGGGAATGCTGACGTTACTGTGATGAAATTCAATCACAGGTGTCATCAACATGGAGTAAAGAATAAGGTCCTCGATGCCTGCACCGATAAGAATGAAAACAGGAAAACGAAGCAACTCCGACAACACTATTTCAACATAGTGAAACCGCCATGCGGTTGTGACATCCATCGAAGGGTCGCTGTGGTGAACCGAGTGAAACCGCCAGAAAAAATCGACTTCATGATTGATTCTATGCCAGAAATACATCCAGAGATCGATAAGCAGAATGACCAACATTGTTTCAAGAAACAATGGAAGCCCCAGAATGTTGACTCCTGACCATATGGTTTTTGACTGTTCAAGAGCAAAAGCCATCATGATCCCGCTTGGGAGAAGAATTACGAGGTTGAGGCCTGCAATGGATAGGTTTAATCCGGCATGTGTACCTCTGGATTTTCTGCCGCTGAAAAACGGGATGAAACCTTCTAGGAACCAGAGGAAAAGGCCGCCCGCTGCGGTGGTTATGTAAGAAAGGACTTGAATGGTATCCATTGAGAAAAAAAGTCATGCCAAGAATAAAAGAGGGCCATCGGTCAATAGTTTCCCGAAAAGACTGAGCGGTATTCAACAATGTTTTTTCACTGCGTAATCGATTGAGACTCTTTGATTTCGGATGCGTTGACAATCGTTCATCACCGTTGTTAGTAAATAGGAATATTGCTAAAAGGTTCCTTGTGCGTAATGATAAACGTGTGAAAAAGCAGGGGGGACCAGGCGTTCTCGGGATAAGGTTGTTTTTTACTCTTGATTCCGGATCGGGGGAGGAAGAAGCTTTTTTGGTCGTCCTCTTTTTTTGGCGGGGATTGCCTTTTGGGATGTTTTATCTTCGATTTTTGCAGGTTCCTCAATGATTTCCTCCTCATTATTGAACCCGGGTGAAGAGATCAGTTCGATGTCACACTCCTCATTGTTTGCCGGTGCTGACGAAACCTTGTTGCGGGGTGTTTTTTTTGGGCTTTTTTTATTTTTTCCTGACGTGTCGATCAACGTCATGACTTCGTTGAGAGAGGTGAAAATGTAGAGTTGTTTATCCAGTCCGGAAAGCTTCAGAAGGTCTTTTATCTGTTGACAGAGAGAGACGAAAATTGCAAGTCCTTCAGACTGGTTCGCTTTTCGGTGGGCAAGAAGCATCGAACTGATACCGCATGAATCGATTGCTTTGACAAAGGAAAAATCGATAACCATATTTTTTTTCCCCTTGCTTTCAAGAACGTTGTCAATTGATTGACCGAAAGCTTGTGCATGTCGAACGTCAAAGACTGTTTCTTCAATTTTAAGGATAATCAGGTCTTTGCGTTTTGATACTGAATGTTTCATCATTACAGCCTTGGTGATAAGGCTTAATACCTTTTTTTACAACAAATTAAAAGCTCATTGAGTATTATTTGAAGATGATTTTCCGGGCGAATGGTAGAACGCCTCGATTGAAATGTTGATGTTACTGTTGCCTTCTGTTTGAAGTTTCAGGAAAAAGAGGAAATTTTCCAAGAAAAAAGCCTTGTATCGGATATTATCTTTGGAAACCTGAGCGTCGAAAAGGATGAACGATCCGGGGTTTCGAAAAGAAAAGCGAGGGGTTAGTGACAAAATAAATGGTTGATCAATTCATCCGCCAGCTGGTGTAGACTTTCTTTATCCCGCGGTGCGGTTATCCATGTGACATTGAGCCTGTTTCTGAAAAAAGTCAGCTGCCGTTTGGCATAATTCCGAGTATGTTGTTTGATGAGTTCAACGGCTTTTTCAAGAGAGTGCTTGCCTTCGAAATACTGGAAAAGTTCCTTGTAACCAACTGTCTCCAGTGCATTGATGGTATTGCCGGGCTTCTCTTTTACATAAAGCTCGTAGAGCTTTTCCGCTTCCTCGAACAGTCCCGATTCCATCATTTCATCGGTGCGTTTGTCAATTCGTTCGTAGAGTTCTTTTCTTTGCCATGAGAGGGCGAGCGGAACGAATGTGGTGGAATGAGAACGGTTTCTCGCTGCGGTTTGAAGTTCGGTAACGGTTTTACCGGTTATAGCTATGATTTCCAGGCTCCTGACGAGGCGTTGAGTTTTTGATGGATCGAGGGTTGCCGCTTGTTCAGGATCGATTGATTGCAAGCGTTGATAGAGAGCATTCTTTCCCGAGGTTTTCAGCTCTTCTTCGAGTTCACGTCTGATTAGCGGGTTTTTTTCCGGAAGATCGGTGAAGCCGCAAAGCAGTCCTTCGATATAGAGCGTCGAACCGCCGACAACTATGACATTTTTCCCTTTTTCAAGGATAGACAGTATGCGTCGGGTGGCATCGGTAGCGAAATCACCGGCATTATATTCTTCGTCGATCTCTTTTTCACTGATAAAATGATAGGGTATTTCTTCGAGCATGATTGCCGAAGGTTTGGCTGTGCCGATATCCATTCCGCGGAAAATCTGTCGAGAGTCCGCTGATATGATTTCAGCTTCGAGAATTTTGGCTGCAGCATGGGCCAGAGCGGATTTTCCAGAGGCTGTCGGCCCGGTGATCACTAAAACCGGTTTTTTCCCTGACGATGTCTTACCGCAGGCCACTATACCAGCACCATTGTACGCATGACAGAATAGATGCGTGATAAGGGTAGGCCTACCACATTGTAATAACAGCCTTCTATGCGCCGGATAAAGCATGATATGAAGGGATCCTGGATCCCGTATGCTCCTGCTTTGTCGAATGGTTGTTGCGTGTCGATGTAATGGTTTATCTCGACTCCTGTCATCGGTGAGAACTCCACAAGGGTTGTTACGAAGTCGGTATGACAGATCGTTCCATGAAGCAAAGCGAAGCCTGTCATAACCTTGTGGCATGTTCCCTGAAGCTGTTCGAGCATTGCATATGC
>JADMLA020000018.1 GCA_015482705.2 Prosthecochloris sp.
GCTTGAGTTTCGGCGTGTAAACAATCTGCTCACCCACTTTGAAGACTTCCAAAGCAACGCCGATCGTTATCGTCCTGTAGTAATCCTTGTTTTTTTCAATTCCGATCCGCAGTGCATCCCCCTGATTCTCTAGAAATTTTGTAAAGCTGCCCAGTGCCGAGCTGCCTTCGGAAGCAACGATTTCAAGAATGAAATCAATGAAATCCCTGGCGATTTCTATCCCCCGGATATGTCTCGAATATGTTTGTTCATCGACCTTGCTGGGACCCATCAATGGAATCTTCGACATCGCCAGCGTCCACAACTCTATATCCGTTTTATACTCCTCTCCGTATGCCTCTGCATACCGGTTAACATAATCGGTGACAATGGAAGTCATCGCAATCAGATATTTCTTCTGCTCGACGAGATTTGCCATCACAACAGGATCATCTTCGAGTGGAGCTCCAAAAACAAACTGGACAAGACCATCCTTATCTGCATAAGGGTTGTCTTCCAGTAGATACCGAGGGGATTCCGGCAAGTTTTGATCGGCAAAAAAATCCACTGCTTCAGCCAGTTGGGCTGCAAAATCCCTCTGATCTTTCACAATCTCCGGCATAACGTTTACCTGCTTCATTTTTTCCTCCTTGATTGAAATATTCATTCTTTCCTGATCTCACCTGATACGTTATTTTTATAGTGGTTTCGACACTCCACTTACAACAAAGCCAGCTTTTCTCCATATGGACCATACACCTTGAGGCTTATATATTATGCCACTCTTTAGCCTGTTCAGAATTGTTTTCCCACAGAGGCATAGTCCAGATATTCGGAGTCCAGGCTGTTCTGTAACTGTAATCCGTTTTTTCTGCATCTGCTGTCCAGGGATCGTCGGGAACCTCATCATCGTAATAGGCTTCACCAGCCCAGTACCATTGA
This sequence comes from Prosthecochloris sp., assembly GCA_015482705.2. Classification (GTDB taxonomy): domain Bacteria; phylum Bacteroidota; class Chlorobiia; order Chlorobiales; family Chlorobiaceae; genus Prosthecochloris. The sequence goes on from JADMLA020000018.1 coordinate 922, forward strand.
TTGTAATTTTTGATCACAATATAGCTCTCGACCACCGCTTCGTTTTCCGGAGCTTTATAGGCCAATAGCAAGGTATAGTTTTCAGTTCCTGGCATCATGCCCATGCGATACCAGACAAAACCACCCTCATGTACCAGTTCAACCCCGGGATTGTCCTGGGTATTCAGCGTTCCATCCGCCCCCGCAATCTCCTTATGGTAGAACAGATCATCGGCATCGACGGCATCGATAAAATTATGGTCGAATCCACCTCGTTGTGTAGCAACGCCCCTCTGTACTCCACGGTATCGGTAACCGTAAACGGTTTGTAAAAAACCGATTTCTCCCCCTTCCAACTCGGGCGAACAGCTATACGTCACATGAGGATCAGGCGTAGCCATCTGCATCGACAAGACATCTTTGTCCAATTGAACCTGATCGGCGGTTTCCACCACACTATCCTCTGTCGAAAAACCCGGTGCCACGACGATCGCCTGCCCGTTCGCCTCGAAAGGATAGCTAAAGCCTTGAAAAACGAAGGTTCCTGTGATGGTGATGTTCATCGGACCCTCATCGACCCAGGCTGTCCCCATCAATGAAGGATCTCCGCCGTAACCACCGGGAATGTTCGGATTGATCTGGGTCTCTGCCGCCCCTGTTTGCAGTGTCTGAATGACAGAACCGCCGACAATCTGGGTCCCTATGACCTGCCAATTGGATTCGATAACTTCTGCAGGTTGGTCGTCTACGGTAATTACCATCCGGAAAACAACCAAAGCCCCAATCGGGACTGTATATGTTTCATTGGCACTTACCGCCTGCATGGTTTTTGCCTCCGTATCGTACTCGAACTTCCACGACAGGATTTTTTCAGGTATTTTTTGCATGGTAAATATTCATTGTTTGCCTAAGCATTCCGGCAACATCGAATTCAGGAATGCCATGGGTTGATAGTGAAAGAGCACAAACTCATGTTGCGGTTCGCTTAACCAACCGGGAACTTCCTTGATGCGTTCGGGGGGTACTGAGGTACTGAGAAATGAATGCGCTTGAGAGCCTGCTGTAAATTCAGAGAATTCCCGCAAAAAAACAACAAAAAAATATTTTTTCACTGTTTTCCTTTTCTGCCGATTTTCCCGTAGGGAGACAACGATCACTGCATGTCGTTATTACAGCCAAAGCAGGCAGAAAATTACTGTTAAATGACAAAACCAGTGATGCAGATCGCTTTCAATCCTGCATCACCGGTTCTTATGACGTGCGTTTCTGATTGGAAAAGAAACGAACAGAGAAATCCTAATGTTCAGTCATCTTTTTCGTCATGGCGGATCACCTGCCGAGTCGTCGGGGTTTTCAGTTGTAGTGAATAGGCAGGGTGATGTATCGGCTCATATAGTGTGCTCAGTGCCGCGACATATCCAGCGACTGGCATATCGGCCACTCCTTCAGCCGACGAACGACTCGTTCCCTCGTAAAGATAGGCCGGCTGGATATAAACTCCTCCATTATCGTAGAGCACCAGCTCGATGTTATCGATGGTTATTCCAGCGTCTTTCGCGTAGACGCGATCGATGTCATCTCTGATGAGTTTTTTGATCTCCCCGGCGTCAAGAAAACCTCTTTTTCCAACCTTGTCTCTGGAAGCAACTTCACGCCAGCGATATTGTACTCCGGCAGGAACCTCCTTTTCAGCAAACGTTACCGTAATGGAAGAGCCGAAATTCCTTACCCTCAAACCATCGATTTCACGGTAAAAATAAACAACAACCGCTTTCTTCTCAGGCGATTCCGCATTGCTCAGCATCTGCATGATCCCGCCGACATGATCTATTTTCAGCTCTTTCTCGTTGGCCGGCATTAAACCTGTTTTTTCCAGATAGTCCCGAGAAAGCTTGACTGCTTCTTCGTCAGAAAAAAGACGACCTGTTTTTCCGGTAAGATTCAATGCGGCAAAATCCGAATAGAAGTATTCGGTTCCTTTCATATTCATACTGCAAATGATTTCGTCACCGAACATTGCGTAACGATCTTCCACCGGCTTGAACTTTTCCGTGGAAAAAGATTCGAACCCCGATACTTTCAGAATTCCGGCACAGCGATCATACACCTCTTCCTTGCTCAGGCGAGGGTCTTCCATTTTGTAGATCGATGTTTTTTGAGGCTTTGGAACTTCAGTCTTGAAAACAACTTCCGCAGCAAATAAAGAACCGCCCCAAAGGGTAACGAGGCCGATAACAAAAACCCTGAAAAGCGAACCTGACTGATTGCATCTCATTGTGATACCCTCCACGGTTGGTTAATATTGATAGGTGATGGCCATGATACCCAGGTTATACGGAGGGTCGGAAGCCTGACTGTAATAGGTATCGTTACCGGTACCGGTATAGCCGTCTTGAGGGTATGCCCAGATCACGGCACAATAACCCGGATAGGTTCCTGAACGTACTGAGTTAGCCGCATTGAACCACGCATCTATGTATTTCTGGCCGGAGAGCAGATTTCTCGCGTATTGATCCTCCACCCGACCGTCATACCATCCTGTCGTACGGAAACTCAGCACTTGGTGCAGCCCGTGAAACACGTCCCACCAACCGCTTGACCAATCGGCACGCTCGATAGGAGAAGGTGCAACACTGCAAGCATCGATAGTTAAAAACTCGAGGTCGAGATCGCCGAGAGAAACGGAACCCCCGGCAAAATTCACAGGATCACAGCAATTTCTGAGCGTTGTGATTAAAAAATTACCGCCATGTCCACTGAAAAACGCCGTATCCATGTTGTCGACGTAGGTGGCATCCCAGGAAGTAAACACTTCCGGCACCGCCCAGTAGTACTGATCGTAAGAAAAATGTTTGAGAAAATTCCATGTTTCATTGACCGCCCCGTTTTCTTCGCGACAAACATAACCACCTTCCTCGAGCGCATAGGAAAAAGAGGGAAACAACACCAGCAACGATAAAAACAACCCTGAAATGCGTAAACGGACTTCAAAAAAATCCTTCAACATACTGCACCTCCTTCGTTTAACGGTTTCCTGCCTGAAAAACAAATGAACGTAAAGCTCATGGAACATTAGCAGAAACATGTCAGGATTGGAACGGCCTCCCTCTGCCGGTATAAAAAAACATAAGAGGGCATCTACGTATTCGAGACAAGAAAGAAAAACAACGATACAACCGACCCGGAGCAGATCCAATTGAACCTTTCTGCGCTAAAAGACATGTCCTCTTTACATACACATGAGAGCGGCATGTCTTTTATACAGCTAAATTACATAACTTCCTTTTGATAAAGAAATTATTGCCGGAAACCTATGGAGGTTGTCTCATGAGACCTACAATGAGTCTTTCTGTAGTCATCCTCGGGCTTGACCCGGGGATCCGTCATTCAATGAAAGTCAGTATGGATGCCGGATCAGATCCGACATGACTTTTTAGGGAGACTGGACGCCGCGTTTCCCTGTGTAATATTCATTGTTAGATTACACGGGGCAGCATGACTTTCGAGGGAATTGACAGCTCATTCTTTCGGCAGATCGAGCTTCAAGCTCAGTTCGCGGAGCTGGAGCGGCGAAACCTCGGCAGGAGCAGCCATCATGAGATCTTCGGCCTGCTGGTTCATCGGAAAAGCGATCACCTCGCGAATGTTCTGCTCATCGCGCAGGATCATCACCAGACGATCGAGACCGGGAGCGATACCACCATGGGGCGGAGCACCCATTTTGAAAGCCTCGATCATATGACCGAACCGCTTGTCCACCTCGGCTTTTTCGTACCCGGCAATCTCGAACGCTTTGTACATGATATCGGGACGATGGTTTCTGATTGCACCGCTGGACAATTCGATACCGTTACAGACGATATCGTACTGATAAGCGAGGATATCGAGTGGATCCATGCTTTCCAACGCCTCCATTTCTCCCTGTGGCATCGAGAACGGGTTGTGGGAAAACTCGATTTTCTTTGTAGCCTCATCGAATTCGTACATTGGAAAATCAACGATCCAACAGAAAGAAAGCTCATTACGGTCGAGATCGAACAAACCGGAAAAATATTCCCGCATTCCACCCATGATCTTGCAGGTACGCTCCCATTTACCGGCACCGAAGAATACCACATCGCCGGTCTCGATCTGTAAACGCTCCTTCAGCTCGTTCATTTCATCATCGGAAAGGAACTTGACAATCGGTCCTTTCGGTCCTTCTTCCTTGTACTGAATGTAGGCAAGACCCACAGAACCGAGTTCTTTTGCTCTCTTCTCGGCCTTGTCATAGAATTGCCGGGATTCATTACCCCGTCCTTTGAGCACCATAGCTTTGATACAGCTGCCTTGCTTCGTGTTACCCGCAAAGACCTTGAACGATGACTTGACGAAAAGATCGGTGACATCCTGTAATTCCAGCGGAACGCGAAGATCGGGCTTGTCGGAACCGTAACGGTTCATGACGTCACGGTAACTGATTCTCGGGAATGGAAACTGGGTGATTCGCTTATCACTCATGGTTTCAGTCAGGTGTTTGAACATCCCCTCGAGAATCTCGAAAAGATCATCCTGTTCGATAAACGCCATTTCCATATCGATCTGATAGAACTCACCGGGACTCCTATCCGCACGGGCATCCTCATCGCGGAAACACGGAGCTATCTGGAAGTAGCGTGAGAATCCCGACACCATCAACAACTGTTTGAACTGCTGAGGGGCCTGGGGCAGAGCATAAAACTTCCCGGGATGCAACCGGCTGGGCACCAGAAAGTCTCTGGCACCTTCCGGCGAACTCGAGGTAAGTATCGGTGTCTGTATCTCCTGAAAGGAACGGTCTTCGAGATAACGCCTCACCTCACTGATCAGTTTGCTGCGAAACTTGATATTTTCATGAATTTTCTCACGGCGCAGATCGAGAAAACGATATTTCAAGCGGAGCTCTTCCGATGTTTGTAATTCATCGGCAACCGGAAAAGGCAGTGGAGCTGCATCACTTTCAACGCTGACTCCATCGACAATAACCTCGATTTCACCGGAAGCGAGACGGGGATTTATCGTTTCTTCGGAACGACGGACCACGACACCGCTAACACAGATAACCGACTCGGCGTGCAGTTTTTCGGCCTCACTGAACAACGCCTCTTTTTCCGGCTGAACGATCAACTGACAAATACCGGTATGATCTCTCAGATCGATGAAAATCAATCCTCCGTGATCTCGTTTTCTATGAATCCATCCGGCGATCGTTACCGTCTGGTTTTCGAATTCTGTCTGTAAACGTCCGCAATAATGCGTACGAAAACGGTTCTGCAAATCATCCCTGGTTCCTGCAGCTGCACTCATGGTAATGGGTAGAACATTGTTGACAAATTGAAAAGACCTGAATATGATGAATTTTTAAGGAATATGGAAGCCTTCTGTTTGGCGCTTAATAGACAAGCTCTCCACCGAACTCCCTGACAAGGAACTTCACGATTTCATTGCTTTCGGAAAGTTCCCTGAAAAGGGTAAATATCGTTTGCTCCTTGCCTGTATCTTTTTCTCGATCGTAACTGATATGCAGTTTTACCGCCAAACCGTAAAACGCTTCCAGTTCATGAGCCAGAAGACTGGCATCATGCAGCAGCTCCTCATAGGAAAATCGCTTAAAACAACTCATGTGAAGAACACCATGAGAAAATGAAGCCAACTCGCAGGAACGAAGATGCGTAACGATAACCTTGTAATTTTTTTTCAACAGAACATCGAGAAACTGCTTCCATTCAACCCTGAATTTTTGAACTTCAGCCACTCCGTCAAACGGCTGTGACGTATCCCGCCGACCATCGGAGATTTCAGGAATAGGGGGTGCAGGACGACGCTTTTCGCTTTTGGCAAATTTAGAGAACTTGTCTTGCCATGATGAAAAGTCAACCGTTGCGGCAGAATCGGTCTTAGGAGGGGATTCAGGCCTGGAATCCGTTAGAGATGGTTGTTCAGAACGGGGCTTTCTCTGCGAAGAGGCAGGCAAAACTACCGTCCGATCATGGGCTTTTTTTTTTCTGGTGCACTTTCCGAGGAAACTGCAGTCGATGCTGCGCCAGCTGGGTGGACAACCTCTACGAGTTTGAGCAGAACGAGTTCGAAACGGAACTGGTATTCAAATTGGAACTTGAGTTCTTTCTGCGCCTGAAGCAGTAAATCGATCATACGCATGATAACCTGAGGACTAAAACAGGCAGCATCATGCTGATAACGCTCCTTGACAGGTTCAGGACGTTCTATCAATCTGGTTGAACGCAGGTTGTAGACTATGAGAAAGTTCCTCAGATGCTCGATGAGTTTTTCAAGAAAATCCTGCTCATCGTAACCATTATCGATAACAAACCTGGCAACATCGAGCATTGTTGCCGGATTGTTTTCGGCAGCAGCATTGGTTACCGCGAAAAACTGATCATCGTCGATATAGTTAAGAAGTTCCGCAACCTTGTCATAATGAATGCTGCGCTCCTCATCCTGCTCGATAGCAAAAGCTATAACCTGATCCAGAATGCTTTGGGCGTCACGCATAGACCCCTGTGCCTTACGCCCGACAAGCTGCAGGGCATCACTGTCAACATCGATGCGTTCCGCCTCGCAGATTCCTTGCAACTGTTTTTCTATTTCTTCAAGAGGAATCCGTTTGAAGTTAAAGCGTTGACAGCGTGAAGCGATCGTCGGGGGGATCTTGTGTAATTCGGTTGTGGCAAAAATGAAAATAGCATGGGCAGGAGGTTCCTCGAGGGTTTTCAGAAACGCATTGAAGGCAGCCGTCGACAGCATATGAACCTCGTCGATAATATATACTCTGTATCGTCCCTTTTGCGGTCCGTAACGAACATTATCCCTGAGCAGTCTGATATCATCGACACTGTTGTTGGAAGCAGCATCGAACTCTGAAATATTGAGACTGGTACCTTGTTCAAAATCCCGACAACTTTCACACTCTCCACAAGGTTCGGTCACCTCCTTGAGATAAACCGGATCCTCGATCATTCTACTGCAATTGACTGCCTTTGCAAAAACTCTGGCCGCCGTTGTCTTCCCTACCCCGCGCAAACCTGAAAAAATATAGCCGTGCCCAACCCTGCCAAGACGCAGAGAGTTCTGGATTGTACGTGTAATATGTTCCTGAGCCGTAATCTCGGCAAACTTTTTAGGCCTGTATTTGCGGGCTATTACCTGATAACTCATACCTACATCGGATGTTTCATATTGTTTTTGAATAGTTCTGTGCATAGGAAAATGGAATATAACACCAACCCCAAGAATTTTGTAGAATGCCACCGCCTATTCTGCCTGCTAACATAGTGTAATATCGATTAAACAGGGTAAACACCACGCGTAAAAAAACCATCACATCATTTCATTATCGACTTCACCAACTACAGCTCCGCCTTCCCTGTTCATGAACGTTACGAGAGGCTCACTCATATGTTCTTCAAGACACTCTACAATGCGCCCCTCCAGCTGTGCCAGAGGAGCACTGTGTTCGCGTTCCTGATTGTTCACAGCATGCTCTCCAGCTACTTCATGCGGAATAACCCGGTAAAGATCATACAGTGTAGTCTCATGTATATCGACACTCAAAGCAAGTTTTCCCTCTGCCGTTACATGAATAAAATTGTTTTCCATCAGAACATCCACAATATCCCGCAGCTTTCGGCCTTTAATACCATCACCGACAGTCGCGTCTTTTTTTAGACTGACATACTCGCCTGACTGCTGCCCCTGCCATATATACATCATGACGGAAATGATATTTCGTATGCCTTCGAGGGGTTTGAATTCTGACCCGGTCTTCACAACAGGCCGCATCGCGCCGAGGCAATAGACAAATTCAGCCCCGGAAAGCGCTACGACCCAGATAAGATATATCCAGAAAAAAAGCAGGGGAACCACTGACAATGCACCGTAGATATGTTCGAACGTGGCAAACGTGGTCACATAAAACGAAAACCATTTTTTGGAAAGTTCAAACAAAAGTGTCGCAAGAAATGCACCGGCGGCAGCATGAAGAAACTTCACCCTATGGTTAGGGACAAGCATGTACAACAGAAAAAAAGCGAGAAAAGAATTGAGTAGTGGGAGATAGGAGAGAATTCGCGTTCTCATTTCAAGCAAGTGACCTTCGGTAAAAACCGTATACCAGACATAGGAGCTCGCCACCAAACCACTACCTATGATAATCGGCCCGAGTGTAAGAACAGTCCAGTACAGGGTAAAGCCCTGCAGGATTTTTCTTGGAGCGTGCACGTTCCATATCTGGTTGATGGTATGATCAACCGTCGATATGAGAAACAGAGCTATGATAAAAAGAAAAATACCACCGACAGTGGGCACTGTCGAAGTCTTACTGAGAAATTCCAAAAAATACTCCTTGAGCACTTCACCGGAAGCAGGAACGAAGTTCTGCAGAATAAAGTCTTCGACATAGCGCTGAAAGTTCTCGAAAACCGGGGAAACACTCAAAACAGACAGCACTACCGCCATGAGCGGGACAAGTGACAGGAGAGACTGAAAAGCAAGAGAACCTGCACTCAACAAAATCCGATCCTGCATGAAGTTTTTCCACATGAAAGGCAGAAAAGAACGAAAAAACCCCAAGGATTTCATCACTTTCTCCACCAGAAAACCGCTCATGTTTTTACCAATTGTTTCCATACGCCGGCCGTTGCCCCTATGGTGATAGCGCGCAATCCCGTTGAGCGTTTCATAACGACAGTGCAGCTCAAACCGGTTACGTTGTTACTCGATATGATCCTTCATGATAACGTGCAGAATCATTCTGTGCAGGTGTATAAATCTACACTATTTTTCTCAATATTCCCCCCCATCCACCATAGCGGCATTCTCGGTATACGTTGCACGGGAACGTACACCGAGTATGAGAAAAAGCCCGATGACGAAAAAGAGCAGAAGCGAGGCAAGAGCGATTCTCTGGTCACCCGCAAGAGAAGAAATCATTCCGAAAATAACCGGTCCCGCAATTGCCGAAGCTTTGCCGAACGTGCCGTCATAGAAACCGAAAAACTCGGCTACATGCTTTGGAGGCGTAAGCCTCGCCATCATGGAACGGGAGGCTGCTTTTGAAGACCCCATCGACATGCCTGCAAGCAGGCCCGTATAGTAGAAGAACAGTTTGTCCGTGGTTGCAATCGCCATCATGATTACCACACACCAGATAATAAGCGTCAGGACAATGGTCCTTTTCGGCCCTATCTTGTCGGTAATCACTCCAAAAATAACTGAGCCAAAGATCGCCGTTGTCTGCACCACCATAAAGAAAACAATCAGCTCACCGGAGGTAAAGCCAAGTGTATTCTGTGCATAAATCGATGAAAAACCGATAACTGTCAGAATCGCATCGTTGTAAAAGAAAAATGCCAGCAGGAAACGAGCGAGGTCGGGGTAATTCATGATATGTAATATGGTGTACTTGACCTCACGGATCGATTTGCCGACGAAATGCATATTGACGGCCCTTTTTTTCTCATCCCGCAGCACAAAAAAAAGAGGCGCTGCAAAAACAGCGAAGAAAAGAGATACAAGAAAAAAACTCAAGGTGACATTCTGCATGTTTTCGATGACAATACCCTCCTTGAGCAATGGAAATAAAAGAAGCAGAATCGCCAACGCTCCAAGATAGCCCATGGCAAAACCATATCCCGAAACTCTTCCAATGCTTCGTTCAGATGCTATCTCGGGAAGGTAGGCATCATAAAACACAAGGCCGCCTTCAAAACCCGCATTTGCCACAACAAAAAGAACGACAGCGACAATCACTGTACCGGGCCCTGTAAAACCAAGCAACGCAGTAGCCACGACAGAAAACAGAGTGAAAACAAACAGGAAGCGCTTCCTTTTCCCGGAAAAATCGGCAGCTGCCCCCAGTACAGGTGAGATAACAGCGACGATCAGCATCGAAATACCGAGACTCGCCCCCCACAGCGCATCTCCTTGCGGCTCACCTTCGCATATGACATTTTTAAAATAAAGGGGAAAGGCGAACGTCACCATCATGACACTGAATGACGTATTGGCAAAATCAAACAGAAGCCACGAAAACAATGTTTTTTTTTGAACGCCCCAGAAGTTTCGAGTGCTCTTTTCAAGCCGAGCAAAACGGTTTTTCAAGGGGATCATCTGCACTGCAATGTTTTAGTTTCGCCAACCGATCGACAATGAAAGAAGCGATAGAAAAAAGAAGGGAAATCAACCAAGAACATGTTCGATCAACCCCTCGAACATTTTTGACCCATCGCTTGATCCAAGAAGCGTCTCACTGGCTCTTTCAGGGTGAGGCATGAGGCCGAGAACATTTTTCTCCCTGTTGGAAATACCGGCTATCGCCGAAACCGAGCCATTGAGGTTGGCTTCTTCGGTTACGTGCCCTTCTGCATCACTGTATCTAAAGACAACCTGTTCATGCTCTTCGAGGCTGTCTATGGTCTTTTCGGGAGCATAGTAATTACCCTCACCGTGAGCAACAGGAAGACTGAGCACCTCGTTTTCATTGTAGAGCGAGGTAAACATGGTTCGGTTGTTTTCAACCTTTACATGCATATGACGACAGATGAACTTTTTATCACGATTTCTCGACAAGGCTCCCTCGAGAAGTCCGCACTCGAGAAGTACCTGAAAACCGTTACAGATACCGAGTACAGGACGACCCTTGCGTGCAAACGTCACAACTTCTTGCATAATAGGTGAAAATTTCGCTATCGATCCAGCCCTGAGGTAATCTCCGTAAGAAAATCCCCCAGGCAGAATAACGACATCGCTTCCCTGCAGGTCATGCTCTTTATGCCATAACATTCGGGTTGTTGTCTTCGAAAAGGAAGCTGCTGCAAATTCAGTATCATGGTCACAATTTGAACCGGGAAAAACAACAATGCCTATGGTAACAGTATCCATTCTCGAATTACTTTAATTGATTTTTTCCAGTTCAATCGAATAGTCTTCCATTACGGGATTCGCTAAAAGCTTTCGGCAAATCTCATCGCCGATACGTTCTGCCTCGACATGATCCTCTTCATTGATCGTCGCCTCGATGTACTTACCGATTCTTGCGGAATCAACCGTAGAGTATCCGAGATTCTCAAGGGCATGCTGTACAGCTTTTCCCTGTACATCCAGGATCGAAGGCCGAAGTGTAACCCTGATTTTCGCCTTGTACGCCATAATTCTATTCTTTTTCCTTTTCAGTTTTTTGTAGAAAAAATCCTTCTGTTCATCTCTGTAAAACAATCTGCTTGAAAAAAAGAGACAGAGACCTCAGAACACCCAGCAGAATATACAACAACATGGCCAGAAATAAAGCTTTTGCCTGATAGATAAGAACGCAAAAGAAAATGGTCAGGTAAAAACCTGTTTGTAAGGGCTTTTCCCTGACAGTCTCGAACGTCGGTTCAGGAAAAGCGTCATAATTCACCCTGCTGATCATAAGAAAAGCAAGAACAACAGTCAGCAATGACAACGCATTTTGAAGCTGATAGTGGTTCAGAATGTTCTCGGCATCCATCCAGAGAACAAAACCGGCAACCGTAAGAGCCTGGGCAGGAATCGGAAGTCCGCAAAAAAAGTCTTTACGGCAACCAAGCACGCCTGCATTGAATCTTGCAAGCCTCAATCCCCCCCCTACGACGAGCATCGAACTGAGAATTATCCCTTTAACAGCTCCGATATCCTCCAAACCGAATTTGTAAACCAAATATGCGGGGGCAACTCCGAAAGAAACAAGATCGGAAAGAGAATCGAGCTCGATGCCGAACCTCGAAGTGGTATCGGTCATTCTTGCGACAAATCCATCAGCTGCATCGAAAAAAGCTGCAAGAACGATACACCAACCAGCCACCACAAACCGGTCAGACCCTGACATGACAATGGCTATATACCCACAGACCATGTTCATCACCGTCAATACAGCAGGAACAAATGAACGCGAAACCAAAGGAAGCCCTGTTCTTCGTTCCCGGAAGTTGTCCTTTTTCTTTTCGTTTCTCATAAGTAACCTGTCAAAGCATCCTCGTATCAGGTGACATAAAGAACGCTTTTGTGCATATCATTTCAACCGCTCAATAACTCTCCTCTTCCAAAGGAAACTGCCCATTCCTGACATCGTCGACATAGCGACTGACTGCATCATGAATAATGTTGTCAAGGTCAGCATATTTCCTGACAAAGCGCGGGTGAAACTCCGTATTCAACCCAAGCATATCATTGATAACCAAAACCTGCCCATCGCATATATGACCAGCTCCGATCCCGATCGTCGGTATGGATATCGACCGGGTTACCTCACCGGCAAGATCAGCAGGAATTTTTTCAAGAACCAGTGCGAAAGCACCAGCCTCTTCAAGAAGTTTTGCATCACGAAGCAGCTCTTCCGCTTCCGTTTTTTCACGTGCCCTCACTTTATAACTGCCGAATCTGTAAATGGACTGGGGCGTCAAACCAAGATGGCCCATGACAGGAATGCCGACATCGGTAATCCGTTTTACCGTATCGACAATGACCTTCCCACCTTCCATTTTAACGGCATCGCATTCATTATCTTTCATGATCTTGCCTGCATTGCGCAACGCTTCTTCACTTGAAAGCTGATAGCTCATGAAAGGCATGTCAATCACTACCATCGACCTGCTGGTTTCCGCTTGTACGCCACGGACAACAGCCTTGGTATGGTAAATCATCTCTTCAATGGTAATCGGCAGCGTCGTATCGTGCCCGGAAAAAACATTACTGGCCGAGTCACCGACAAGGATGACATCAACACCCGAACGGTCGAGAATTCTGGCTGTCGTATAGTCGTATGCGGTAAGCATGGCAATCTTTTCCCCCTGCTCCTTCATCTCAAGAAGCCTTCGGGTTGTCACATGCGGAAGTTTTTTGACGCTTTCTCTGTTACTCATTGATATTTCTTTATAATTGTTATCCTGACAGCCCAAAATAATAAAAAGAACACACCCAAAAGGCCCTATTACAAATATCTTCAGCTTTCTCTGTAACCGATTGGGAATATGGCGTACATATGCTATCCTGATTCCTTAAAACCATCATTGTTTCAAAAGAAAAAGCATAAGCCATGAAATCGTCACACACCCCTGTCTACGCCGTATCAACAGGAGCCCGTCAGGGATCATGGAATATGGCTTTTGACACAGAACTCCTGGAATTGTTCAGAACCGGTAAATTTCAGAAGGAGTTCGGCAAGGAGAGTATGTTGTGGCGCTTTTATGCCTGGAATCCTCCGGCACTATCTCTGGGATACGGACAAAACCCCTCTGAAATTGACGAGGAGTCTTGCCGAACGGAGCACATTGACATTGTTAAACGGCCGACAGGCGGCAGAGCGGTGCTTCATATCGACGAATTCACCTACGCTTTTTTCGCCGAAACCAGCAGAAGTAATGCTGCAATCTATGAAATGGTTCACCAAGTTCTTCTCGAAGCACTCCTGATCCTTGGGATCGAAGCAGCATTCTGCCGCACAACCCCTGACATGAGAAAACGTTATAGCTCTGCAGAATCGATGAGCTGCTTCACGGCATCAGCCCGAAACGAACTGCATGTGGACGGGAGAAAACTTGTAGGATCTGCACAAAGGCGATCGGACAGGACTATCCTGCAGCATGGCTCACTGCTGCTCTCCACAAAGCACAAATTGATCGGAAAGCTCCTTCGATGCCGGGATAAAGAGACATTGTCCCGCATCACCCGGGACCTCGACAGCAAAACAGTCTCACTGTTCGAACTAACCGGCCATATTCCTGATTTTACAACGATCAGCAATGCCGTGATAGCTTCAGCATCGAAAACACATGAAACCGACGTACAAATACTCAAAGAAGATGAAATTACAAGCCTGTTCTGATATCGCTATTGCCCGACGCCCATGATCGGCAAAGCTACTTCGCCTCCGGTGATGCTCCGGGCGGGAAAGATTCTAATATTTTTGCCACCGCTTCATTGATATCTCGCTGCATATCTTCCGCATTACGGTAATCCCGAACGATCCTTGTTGCTACTCCACGCCAGACAAGCTCTTTTGTCCGAGCATCGATAATATCGATAACCAGAGAACCTTCATCATAGTAGCTCACAAAAGTATATCCCCCATAAGGACCCCACCAAGGCCGATACCATCGATATGGGCCATAGGGCACTCCCACACCGAAACTGTTATGGTAGGTTTTTTGCTTTTTCACACCAGCATGGGCGTACACTATAAAATCTGCGTTCCCTGAACCTGTAAGCCTGAAACCTTTTGCACGAAGCTGCTCATTAACGGCAGACTGAACTCTCTTGTACACCAGTGGATTCTCGACGAGCACATCCCCCTTTCTTATTCCCTCGCTTTCCGCAGGCCACCTGTAATGTTGAAAAGACGTGAAATCATATTTCTGGTCATAATCCGACACAACAGAAAAAGCCGAACATCCTGAAAGAAAAAACATCACAATGAACAGGTATAAACAAAAACGAATGTTTTCCATAACCACACCTCCCTCAATGTTTTTTCCTCTCTGCAACGATACGTTAAAACAATGAAAACTTAACACGCACCCGTACCTGTAAGTTTCCCTTGTTCTTTCTTGCTTTTTGACAGCTTTTTTCCGGTTTCCGCTGACAGACTTCTCCTGAATCGTTATATTTCCTGTAACCCATCAACCATGCAGATAAACGTCACCCTATGACTATCAGTGAAATACTTGAAGTCTACAAGCACGTTGCCGTTGTCGGTGTTTCCGAAAAACGTGGCAAGCCCAGCCACAGCGTAACGAAATACCTTATCCACGCCGGGTACACCATTTATCCCGTCAATCCCAACCTGCACAGTATTTTTGGCATACCATGCCACCCATCCCTGCTCGAAATACCTGCCGAAAAAAGAAACCTTATTGAAATAGTGGACATTTTCCGAAAACCGGAAGACGTTGAACCGATTGTCGATCAGGCGATCGAAATCGGGGCGAAAGTCATCTGGATGCAGCTCGGCATAACCAATGATGCAGCTTCCGACAAAGCAAAAGAAGCCGGACTTGAAGTCATACAAAACCGTTGCATAGCTGTCGAACACAATCTCCTGACCGGAAGATAAACCATCCGATAACAAAACGGCTTTTTTTCATTTTTTACTTTTAAAGTTTGAGCTTTCTTTTATCTATTCTTCACATATAATGGTCAGCATTGCACGATTGCCGAACACGTATGAGAGATGGGTATTCTTTTTCTTTTTTTACATGGTACAGAGTTACCGCCTTACCTGAACGAATACGATCACTTTATGTGTACGTTATCGATATTTTAAAAGTTAGATTCAAACGTCCCGTTCCGGCAAAAAAGCTTTGGCCCGATCAACCAAAGGATCCAGCAAAACATGTCCAACAGCGTAGTAGCACTTCTTTTCGGTGGGAAATCCTCTGAACACGAAATCTCGATTATTTCGGCAAAAGCCATTACTGCACATATCGACAAAAACAAATACACGATATTTCCACTCTACATTTCGCAATGCGGCCAATGGTTCATGGGCCGAACAGCCCGGGAAATTCTCGACCTCGATATGTCCAGCATGCTGAAACAGCATTCTCTCGAAGAAACCGGACATCAGTTACACAATATGACGGCAAACCGTGAAAACGACCTTTTCAGATTCGATTTCCGACAAAAAGGCATCGATGTGGCGTTTCCGGTACTGCACGGAACATACGGCGAAGATGGCAAGGTCCAGGGCCTTCTTGAAATATTCGGGATCCCCTATACCGGTTGTGGTGTCCAGGCTTCAGCCATAACCATGGATAAAGCGGTGACAAAAATCTGTGCGGCTGAAGCCGGGCTGAACGTTGCGGAATATATCACCGTTTCGAGCAGTGATTATCTCTCCAAACCTTCTGCTATTCTCACCAAGGTTGAAGAACATTTCTCACTCCCCTTCTTCGTGAAACCCGCAAATTTGGGTTCCTCGGTGGGTATTTCAAAAGTCAACGATATGGATACCTTACAAGAGTCCATCGAAACAGCTTGCTGCCTTGACAAAAAAATCATCATAGAAAAAGCCGTCAACGGACGCGAAGTCGAGGTTGCTCTTCTCGGCAACGAAAACCCCATAGCGACCTGCGCTGGCGAAATCGAACCCGGTAGTGATTTTTATGATTACACGGACAAGTACATCAATAACGCCGCAAAGCTCCATATTCCAGCCAGAATCGATGGAAAGATTCATGCATCGTTGAAAGAATCGGCAATCAAAATCTACAAAACCCTCGGTTGCTCAGGTATGGCCCGGGCCGACTTCTTTATTGAACACGATAGTGGCCTGCTCATTTTCAACGAAATCAATACAATTCCCGGATTCACCGGCATCAGCATGTACCCTATGTTGATGGAAAACAGTGGTATAGGATTTACCGAACTTATAGACAACCTGCTGCAGCTCGCTTTGGAAAAAATTGTGTCATAACCGTAACTTTGTATAGTCTTTCGATCATCGATCACCCCCTTTACTATTCGCTTTTTTAACTGAATACTATGGTAACCGATCCACATCTTTTTTTTGCCGATGTTTCCCTCGATCTTTCAAGAGGCGAGTATTCTGCAGGCATGAAAAAACTCGAAGCTGAACGCGACAACTTTCAGGGTTCCTATACGTTCCATCTTCTTCTTGGCAGAGCCCAGATAGGAACGCAACGTTTTCGCGAAGCACTAAACTCCCTGAAAACATGCTGCAGGATCGTACCGCACAACGAAGTAGCCTGGAAGGAATTGATCGAGGCGCATTTTCTTCTTCTGCAAGCACCTTCCGACGAGCTGACCGCCGAGCTTGAAGAGCTGTCGGTTGCATTGGCTGATTTTGAACCGCCGAAGGCATCTGAAACCAGTGAACCTACCCCGATGAAAGAACAGAAACAACCGTTTTCAGATGAAGAATTCATACCTGTCCCGACAGAAAGCCTTGCAACAATATTTACGGAACAAGGCGCCTATAAAAAGGCGATAAAAATCTATACCGACCTCATGCAGCTCAATCCCCCCAAGGCGGAAACCTACAAGCAGGCAATCTCCTCGATCCTTGACAAAATGTGAGACAGCTTTCCGTTACCGCTCCCGATTATTCCGTCAAGCTCTGCTAAAAAACACGGTAACGAACCGAAAAACTCTTCATCCATAACGCAAGAATCGTGTTACCATCGCCGTCAAAGATTTCGACTGGGAAAAACGACATTCCTGCAACAGGAAGCAACTATCGGCCCGAAGAACACATGGTGTAAAAAAAGTTTGCAAAAGGAGGAAACAAAACCCGGTCCCTATCTTTTAGTATTTTTTTAATAACGTAACAGCTATCAAACGTTTGTCTGAACGCTCGGGTTAGGATATTGTGATCCGAATTTTAGCCTTATATTACTCCCGAGTTACGATCTTGATTAACCACGCTGACAACAGTGAGACCGATACCATCATTGACCCGATCGTTGAAATTTTTTTTTATTACGGCAACCTGCCTGATAACACTCTATCAAAGCATAACACACGGTGCAGAGAGAGAAAAGAGGTTGCTCACCTTGCAGGAATGTGTGGAAATAGCTCTTCAAAACTCTTCCTCAGTAAAAAAAGCTGAAAACTCTCTCAGACTCCAGGGTGTCGATTTGCTGAAAAGCTACGGACAATTTCTCCCCAAAGTATCCGTTTCAGCCGGATACACTCCTCTTTCCGTATCAAGAATCTATTCCAATCCGGCAAGCGGATCGATTGTAACAACAAGAAATGAAAGTGTCGATCTCAATCTGACAACCTCACTGAACCTGTTCAACGGCTTCAAGGATTACGCCTCCCTCCAGTCGGCGATAAACCTTCGCGAAGCTTCGGGATTCTCGTTGTTCCGGGCTCGCCAGACAATCGCCTATGATGTTACACAGTCATATTACCAGGTGCTTCTTGACACCGAACTTTTAAAAATAGCCCGTGAAAATCTGTTGTCATCACAAGACCAGCTTCAGCTGACTGAACGTCAATACGAGATCGGTTTAAAACCCGTCACAGATTACTATCAACAGCAGGCTGAAACGGCAAATGATGAACTATCGGTTATCAGAGCCGAAAACACACTCCGCGGCAGCACACTGGAACTAGTCAGAAAGCTCCGCATCGACAATACAGAAGAAGTTGCGGTTACCGACATTCCTATCGATGCACTCACATCGCTTCCCTCTTCGATTGATCCGGACAGTCTTGTTACACTTGGGCTCGAAAACAGAACAGATTTGCAAAGTGCCGTTTTTTCAACCGAAGCTGCAAAATGGGATGTGACAAACGCTTCGTCACAGCGTTATCCGAAACTCGACCTTGCATTCAGTCTGAATACGTTAGGATACCCTTACTATGAAACCACTGCCGGCAATCCGCATTACCCGCCTCTTTCCGACCAGCTATCCGACCTGGTAGGTTACTCGCTGAGCATAACGATGAACTGGACTCTTTTTGATGGCTTTCTCACCCGCTACAACGTAGAACAGGCAAAAGTCAATTACCTCAACGAGGAACTGGATACCGCAGACCTTGAACATGATATAGCAATCGACATTCAACTCGCTGTCGATAATTACAGTGCTGCCTTTACAGAGATTGAAACAGCAAAACAGGGTCTCAGGGCTGCTGAAAAAGCCTATGAGACCGTCAAGAAAAAATATGACCTCGGTTCTGCAGGTTTTGTAGAAGCCAGTACAGCCAAAGCAACGCTTGTCAGTGCTCGCTCCGAATACTCGCAAGCGATATACAATCTTGCTCTGCAAAAAAATATTCTTGATTTTGCAACGGGCATTCTTACCGTTGAGTAATTCCGTCCATCAATGATGAAAAAAAGTCAAAAAAAGAAACGGCGTAACAGTATCGTCCTTGCCATCGTCATTATCCTGATAGCGATTATCGGTATAGGTTTATGGTTTTCAGGACTACAGAAAAAAACCGAAGTAACGGTTGAACAAGCATTCAGAAAGGAGGTTGTCCATTATGTTACGGCAACCGGTAAGATCGAACCGGAGTTGGAAGTGACCATTTCGCCCGACGTATCCGGAGAAATCATCGAGCTTCCGATCAAAGAAGGCCAAACTGTTGAAAAAGGTGCACTGTTATTTAAAATCGAACCGGATGTTTACATCAACCAGGTTGAACAGAACAGAGCCCAGCTCAACCTTTCGAAATCAAAAAGTCTCGAATCAAGAGCGAGAAAACTCAAGGCTGAAGATGACTTACGTAAAGCATCGGTTCTCCACAAAGACCGTCTGATTTCCGATACCGATTATCTGTCCACGAAAACCAACGCAGAGGCAGCCAAAGCAACGTATGAAGCCTCTCTTTTCACCATCAAACAGAACAAGAGTTTTCTTGACCAGTCGCTCGAACAGCTCGAGAAAACAACCTTGACCAGCCCAATCCGCGGTACGATTATCGAGCTGAACAGCAAAAGCGGTGAAAGAGTTGTCGGAACAGGACAATTCCAGGGAACCGACGTACTCAGAATAGCAAATCTCGACAGTATGCAGGTTGAAGTCGAAGTCAATGAAAACGACATAGTCAACGTCAAACGAGGTGACAGGGTCATCGTCAATGTCGATGCTTTCGGTAACAGAACATTCGACGGACTGGTTCGGGAAATATCAAATTCCGCCATAACCGAGTCCGAAGGTACCCAAGAAGAGGTCACCAACTTTTCGGTCAAGATCCGCATTTTAAATCACGACAGACTCCTGAAACCAGGCATGAGTGCTACTGCTGATATAGAAACCGAGCGCGTCCCGAATGCTCTTGTCGTACCTATTCAAAGCGTCACTCTAAGAGAATCTTTACCGGATAAAAACAGTCGCGCAAACGCAGGTAACAATCAATCCGAACTCCAGCAAACAAGAAACAGCAACCGCAGTCGTCAAGGTGTATTCATCGTAAAAAAAGAAGTCGTCCAGTTTCGTCCAGTCGAAACCGGGACGACGGATAATACTCATATTGTGATCCGGAAAGGTTTACAGGAGGGTGAAGCAGTGGTTTCCGGCAGTTACACGGCAATAACGAAGCTCCTTCAGGATGGCAGTACGGTGAAGCTGAAAAAAGAATGAGCGCCCATGACCGATACCGTCATCAACATGCAAGCTGTCTGCAGGTTTTACGAAATGGGAAACCAGCAGGTGAAGGCTCTCGACAACATCAATATTTCGTTTCAACGAAGTGAATATGTCGCCATAATGGGACCATCGGGTAGCGGAAAGTCAACCCTGATGAACATCATTGGTTGCCTCGACACTCCATCATCAGGCACCTATGAGCTCAACGGAAAGAATGTAGCGGAACTCGATGACGATGAACTTGCCCGAATCAGGAACCAGGAAGTCGGCTTTGTTTTTCAGACGTTCAACCTGCTGCCTCGCCTCAATTGCCTGAGAAATGTCGAGCTTCCGCTCATCTATGCCGGAATCGATGCGGAAGAACGATCGGCACGTGCGCTCGAAGCGCTGCAAAAAGTGGGCCTTGGCGACAGGATAACCCACAAACCCTCGGAACTTTCAGGCGGCCAGATACAGAGAGTGGCGATCGCAAGGGCCTTGATCAACAACCCTTCATTGATTCTCGCCGACGAACCGACAGGTAATCTCGACACCACGACAAGCCGGGATATTATGGGAATATTCAGTGAACTGTCCAAGGCAGGCAACACTATCATCCTCATAACGCATGAAGAAGATATCGCCAGCCATTGCCGACGTATCGTTAGATTGCGCGATGGCAGAATCGAAAGCGACAAGAGTCATTGAGAGCTGATGAATAGCTTTGGCCAGGAAACATACGAAAGCCTGCTGATGGCTGCCGACCAGATAAGAAGCAACAAAACGAGGTCGTTTCTCACCGCTCTCGGTGTCATTATCGGCATTGTTTCCATAACCATGATGGGAACGGCGATCAGCGGAATCGATGCGGGTTTCGAGAAAAGCCTCTCCATGCTTGGTTATGATGTCGTCTATGTACAGAAAGGTTCATGGGGCACGATGGGGCAATGGTGGCGCTACAGAAATCGGCCCGACCTCAAAACGGAGTATACCCAACAGGTTAATCGCATCATTGCCGATACTCCCGACTCCATGCTTGAAATAGCAGTTCCTCAAATGTCAACGTACAGGGCCTCGGCAAGTTACAAGGACAGAAATCTGCAGCAGGTCTTTGCACTTGGCACAAACGCGGAATACCTCAGAACCGCCTCAGGCGATTTGTCTCAAGGTAGATTTTTCCTTCCCCATGAATCGGAAAGTGGAGCGATGGTCTGTGTCATCGGTGACGATATTGCAAGCGGGCTCTTTCCAAACGAACCGGTACTCGGTAAGACACTCCGACTGAAGAACCAGAAGTTCCGCGTTATCGGAACCTTTAAAAAACAGGGAAAATTCCTCGGCCTTTTCAGCTTTGACAACCAGATCATCATCCCTCTACCTGCCTTCAAAAAAGTATACGGAAGCAGCAGATACGTCACCTTGCGGATAAAAATAAGAGAAAAAGCGAGAGTTGCCGATGCGAAGGAAGAGATTAGAGGTATTATGCGAAGGATCAGAAGACTCCCTCCGGAAAAGCAGGATGACTTTTCCATCAATGAGCAAAAAGCGTTTAAAAACCAGTTGGATCCTATCAAAAACGGTATCGCAGTTACAGGTATTTTCATAACCGGAATGTCTCTTTTTGTTGGAGCGATCGGCATTATGAATATTACCTTTGTGAGCGTCAAAGAACGAACAAGGGAAATCGGGCTGAGAAAAGCACTGGGGGCAAGGAGAAGAACGATACTGCTTCAGTTTCTGATCGAATCGGTCACCATCTGCCTCTTAGGAGGAATCGTCGGACTCGTTATAGCCATTTCGATCACTCTTGGAATCGAGAAAGTGCTGCCAGAGTTTCCGATTCGTTTTTCTTTACTGCTGGTACTGATCAGTCTTTTTGTGTCTGTTTTGACCGGCATTTTTTCAGGTCTTGCTCCTGCCATAACCGCCTCCAGACTCGATCCCGCTGATTCATTGCGTTACGAGTAAACAGGAGAGTGAAATGCTGAGTTTTTGAATTGTATCGTACACAGGGACTTTCGTGTTTTGACTTTTGCCATGTTACCTTTGACTTACCTTCATGAAACTGCGAGAAACCATCCTACAGGCAACCTACTCTCTACAGGCCAACAAGCTTCGTTCCTGGCTGACGACCATGGGGGTGGCGGTCGGGGTTTTCTCCATTATCGCGGTGATGACTGCATTGCAAGCAGTAGACCGTTCGGTTGCTAGCGGGTTATCCAGCCTCGGCTCCAATACGTTTGAAATCCAGAAGTATCCGGCAACGTTTTTTGGTGGACACGGCCGAAACAGATTCGTCAACCGGCCCGATATAACCTACAACGAAGGACTTGCTTTCAAGAAGCTTATGAGAGGAAAAGCGAAAAATATCGGAATACAGGTTTTCTCGTCAGGTAATCTGGCGACCTATGAAAGCCTCTCGACAAATCCGGACGTCACTCTTTTCGGAGCCGATGTAAATTTTGCATCGGCGAATGGCTTCGATATCGAAACCGGCAGAAACCTTATCGAAAACGATATACTGTACTCGAGAAATGTAGCTCTTATCGGGCACGATCTTCTGAACACCCTTTTTCCTACAGGAGAAAATCCGGTAGGAAAATCAATCAAGGTCAACGGAAAAGTTTGCCGAATTGTAGGCGTCTTTACGAAAAAAGGTGCGGCATTCGGTGAAAGCCAGGACAACCTGGTCATCATCCCCATTACCCGTTATCTCGCTCATATAAACGTTAAAAGAAGTATCAGTATCACAATAGAAGCCTCCTCCCAAAAAGAGTACCAGGCAACCATAGACAGAGCTATCGGCGCCATGCGGGTAGCGAGAGGGTTGACCGTTGAAAAGCCGAACAATTTCGAACTACGCACAAACGAGGCATTGGTTGACTCTTTCCGTGAATTTCAGCGAACAATAAGTATAGGTGCCTTTATAATCAGCTTTATGGCTCTTGTAACAGCGGGTGTCGGCATCATGAACATCATGCTGGTCAGTGTCACTGAAAGAACGAGGGAAATCGGTATCAGAAAATCGATCGGGGCTCCAAGAAAAAGCATTATGCGCCAATTCCTGCTCGAAGCACTTTTTCTTTCGCTGACGGGCGGCTTGATCGGAATTCTCATAGGAGCGAGCGCCGGCAATATCGTAGCGATAGCGTTCAATATACCGCCAATATTTCCTGTAACCTGGATCCTCATTTCAATCGCAGTGTGTAGCGGTATCGGCATTTCTTTTGGTATATTTCCTGCATACAAAGCAGCGATGCTCGATCCGGTGGACGCGCTAAGCTCCCGTTAGCGCACCCGAAAAACCTTTGGGTGGCCAAACATGGCCAGGACATTCTGGCTGCATAAGCTGAGAGAACGTATGGAAGAGAACAAAAACAAAAAAGAACACCAAAGCCTTCCATTCATAGCCTATCACGAGGAACTTCCGTTCGCTCATGAAGACCCTTTGATAGGATTCCTGCATAGAATCATTCGGTTTGCCGTCAAAGCTCTTGCAGTTTTAATGGTACTGGTCATCATCTGGGGAATCGGCGATGTTGTTTTTGTACTGTACACACGTCTGAGTGAGGCGCCATTTCTCTTACTCAACATCAACGATCTTCTGGAAACTTTCGGAGCCTTTCTTGCCGTCCTCATTGCGATTGAAATTTTCATCAATATCCGTCTTTATCTCGGCACAAACATCGTTCCGGTTAAACTGGTTGTTGCAACGGCTTTGATGGCCATCTCCCGAAAAGTAATTATTCTCGATCTTGACAAGCTGACCTCTGACTACCTACTTGGAATAGCTGCAGTCGTGCTGGGACTCGGAGTTTCTTACTGGCTGATAACTCGCGAAAAAAACTGAGTTCTTTACCGTCCGGGTTCCTGATAACCGAGACTATTCCAGCTCATCTTTTTGCCATGTATCTGAAACGCCTTGCCGTACCTTCCCATTTGGAAAAACCTTCATCGACCGCGTACCAGGCAGGGAGAACACATTCTTCGATCCATTGCCAGCGATGTTCGGAATTGGTCACACTTTTATTCCCCACTACAATGTCAAGGTAACCGAAATGGTCGGCAAAAGAGGCTCTTGACGGGTTACCGGGAGGAGCTGCATCTCCAAAATTCAGTTCGCTGCCGAACGAGACAACAACACGCCCCTGAGGACTTATCGCCTTGAAGATAGGACCAAGCGTATTGATCTGCTCATGCTTGAGCAGTCGAATGTTGCCTTCCCTGATCAGTGCATCGGCCTTGCCGGAACCTTTGTTCGACTTCATGAGACCCACCCCTTGATCGATCAGTCGAAAGCCGGAAAGCAAAAATTCATGCTCATTTTCAGCCACATTGTTCTCGACCTCTTCAAGCCCTCCATCCAGATATGCCATGTGCGCCCAGGCAATATCATTGTAAATGGCGTTGTTGCCTTTTCGGATTTCTTCCAGATCGTTCAGGAGAATATTCCGTGACGCAAAATCATAGACTGAAAACGGAAAAAAAAAGAATATCCTCGCAGCTCCGGCGAAAAGTCTGCCTATTTCCTCGAGAACATTGTTTGCATCGCTTTCTTGCGTTTTATCCGTATCATGGGCCATGATTCTCGCTGGTGTCTGCATCATTTCTACAAAGGCAAGAGCGATGCCAACCTGGCTCGAAGCGAATGCTGCCATTCCAGCCCATTTAAAAATATCATGATGATCGAGATACAAGCGAGCATAATGAGACGTAATGGCACGATTCCTCTGCACTATTTCCTCAGGAGGAGGAAGCCTTGATTCTGCGGCAGCTTTCCATTCTTCCTTTGCTTGAAGCATCGTCTTTGATTTGTTGTTGAAAAGTAGCGGTCGTTTGAAAAAAGAACACCCACACACTACGTAAAATTCCGCGCTAAAGCACCATGACGGCACTGTCCCCCTTACACGCAGCAGTTAATAGTATTGCTCATGAAAAACAGGGAATTTTTTAGACTATTTCATACTACTATTGTATTATAACTTTCTCTACATGACTGATGGGAGCCATCAGAACATTCATCCTTGTTTTTTTAACATTTAATTTCGAAAAAGCGATGAGACAAGTAACACAACTAACAAAACCTCTTGCTCTTGTTCTGATTCTTGCCATGTCTACAGCTACATGGGGATGTACCACCACCACTGGTGCAGGCAGAGGCGCAGGTATTGGAGCGGCATCAGGTGCTGTTCTCGGCGGTATTATCGGTAGTCAGACAGGAAGTTGGGGCAAAGGGGCTCTTCTAGGAGCTGTGATCGGCGGCGCTGCAGGCGCTCTTATCGGGGATTATATGGATGCCCAGGCAGAAGAAATCGACAATCAGGTTGAAGGTGCTATGGTAGAACGTGTCGGCGAAGGAATCAGGGTTGTGTTCGATACAGGCCTCTTGTTTACAACCGGCTCTTCGACGCTCACGTCCACCAGCAGATACAATATTCAGAAGCTGGCAAATATTCTGAACAAATATGACGATACCAACATCGTTGTCGAAGGTCACACCGATTCACAGGGTAGTGAATCATACAATCAGCAGCTTTCTGAAAAACGCGCGGAATCTGTCGCGTCTCTTCTTCGCGCCTACAATGTAAGCTCTTTTCGTATTTCAACCGTCGGTTTCGGTGAGACACGCCCTGTTGCGTCGAACGAAACAGCCTCAGGCCGCCGCCTGAACCGTCGTGTCGAGGTTCTCATCTATGCGAACGATAATCTCATCGACCAGGCAGAAACCGGCGAGCTGAGAATGTAGAATTTCCTTTCGAGTTCTCTATTTCGAGTCATCCCCGTGTAAAACCCGTGAAATCTAAAACAACTGTTTCAAGGGTCTTACACGGGAAGTCCATCGTACAATCGACAACAGTATGACCATTGCATCACTTTGAAATCCGAACATCTATTTCACGGGACGGCGTGACTTTCTTATAACTGATGAATTTGGCATGGTATCGTCATTCATGATACTCGATCAATCGGAAGAGGAGTAACCACTTCTCTTTTTCTTCCATAGTTGTTCCGCTTCTTCCTCGCTACCGCTCCGGTGACACTCGACGCAATTACTGAATTCCCCAATACCTTCCTCCCTGTGCTCTCTTGCAATATCGCGCCTCGTATGCTCGTGGCATCCATAGCAGGAATATTGCCTATAATTTTCGGGGTTATCGTGACAGGTACCGCACCTTGCAGGATGAGAACGGTCAAATCTGAACCATTTCTCATGATCGAAATTCACCGGTTGCCAGGCGGTTGTAGTATGACAGTCAATGCAGGCATCGCCCGCATCCCTGTGCAGCAGGTCACGAGGACGATCCGTTATATGACAACCGACGCAACTCCCTGAACGCCCCAGATCCGCAAGCAGCCATTTCTCATGATCGAATGTTACGTGCTCCCAGCGATTCGTATCGTGACACTGCCCACAGCCCGCCCCCGTTTGCCTGTGAAGCACATCATCCGGCATGTCAGGAGCATGACAGGCTTTACAATTATTTTGCCGCTCCGCAGTCATTGCACCATGATCCATACGTGCCATAAGAGGTCCCTTCCCGGGCAGACTATGATCGTTATGACACGTGATACATGATAAACTTGCAAGCTCTTCGTGTAACAAAGCGATCGTTGAATCAGGTCCTTCGGCAAGCTCTTGCCCTGAAACGCCCTTCAAACCGATCTCTCCCGGCGTGTGACAGGAACTGCATTTCGACGAGGGTGTCCCAAAGAATGGGGTATGGCAGCCGAGGCATTGCCCGCGAAGCGTGTCATGCTGTGGAGAAAGCGGACCTGGGTTGATGAGAAAACCCGGCCACAGCACAACCGCAACAAGCAAAAGGCTGAAAATGAGAAAAAAAATATAGAGTTGTTTCATGACGCCTATCTCCAGTTCCAGAAAAACATAATTGAAAGGATATGCATGAGAGCAAGTCCGAGAAACAGAGAAACAAGCGGCATATGTATCTTCCGCCACTGTCCCAAAGCATTGATGGCGAGAGAATCCCAGTAAAGGATATCCTCTCCTCCCTTGAGCCTTAGTTCATCTTTCGCTTTCCGGTAAATGTACTGCCCTATATGACCACTAACAGTGACGATCAACATGAACAGTGTCGTAGCCCACGGTAACAATGCATTGAAATGTATCCCAGAGTGTACAAGAAGCATCAGAGTGCCAATCCACCCGCTTCTGCAGTGAAACCTGAGAAACGCTCCCATCGGCCCTGAACGAACAACCTTCTGTTTTCGGGCAGAATACGCAAAAGAGAACACCAGAAAAAGCGTGCCTGTTATCCCAAGGTAGCGGCCGACCCAGACCAAGCCTGCGACATGCAGGAAAAAGTCGAGCAAAGCCGCCATGACAACCAGCGTAATAAAAGAAAC
This sequence comes from Prosthecochloris sp., assembly GCA_015482705.2. Lineage (GTDB taxonomy): Bacteria > Bacteroidota > Chlorobiia > Chlorobiales > Chlorobiaceae > Prosthecochloris. The sequence continues at coordinate 28,359 of JADMLA020000018.1, forward strand.
CAGCAGCGGCAGGACACGTCGTATCAGCAATGAATCCAGCATGTGCATCTCCGTCTAAACGTATGGGGGAGACTCTCTGTGTTAGGAGAGAGTCCATGGGCTATTGAACTCAGGCAGCCGGAATCTCGAGAGTCACCGTTGTACCCTTATTTTTCCTACTCGACAATCTCACCGTAATTTGTTGCAAATCCCCAAGTTTTTTCACAATGGCAAGACCGAGACCCGTTCCGTTTATTGTTGCATTTCTTGATTCGTCAACCCGATAGAAACGCTCGAAAATGCGATCGACTTTTTCCGCAGATATTCCCGGCCCCCTATCCTTCACCGAACAGATAACCCAAGAGTTTTTCCTTTCGATGACAATGGCCACTGGTTCGCCTTTACCGGAAAACTTGACAGCATTGGAAACAACATTGCCAATCATGATTTCAAGCATGGATGCATCCGCTTGAACCATTGTGTTCCCAGTGTTTTCGAAAACCACCTGCAGCTCTTTCTCCTTCACCTGTTCATCCACCCTTTTCAAAACATTCATAACCGTCTGCCGGGCATCAAAAACAGTGACTTCGGGCACAAAGGAAGCACTATCGTAGCGTGCCAGGAGCAGTAGTTGTTCCACCATCCCGGACATGCGTCTCAGTTCATCGATACAGAAATCGATCCGCTCCTCATAGTGGACCGGATTACGAGGCTTTCTTATCAGAACCTCGAGTGTTCCCAACACCGACGCAAGAGGGGTTTTCAGCTCATGAGAAGCATCGGCTGTGAACTGCTTTTCTCTGGTGTAAACCGCCTGCAGTCTGTTGAGTAAGTCGTTTATGGTCGATGCAAGACGATAAAGTTCATCCCTCCTTTGCGGGAGAACAATACGTTCGTCAAGATTTTCCTGAGTTATCTTTTCTGCCGTTTCAATAACCTTTTCAAGTGGAGCGATACTCTTTCCCGCAATAAAACGGGTGGCGGCAAAGACGATCAACAGCATCGCAAGCAGGGAAACCAACAGCACCGTCCGCAAATCGGAGAGGATGAAGAGCGACTCCTCGAGAGGAACAGCCGCCAGAACCCATGCCACGACAGGGGACTTATCACCATGAAAGACAGGAACCTGAACCTGCCGGACCGAAGCATCGACAATGGTTGCGTTATAAAAAGCTACTCTGTCGAGAACCGGATTGTACTGAAGCGTATCGCTGAAAAGATTGAACGATTTTTTTACGATCCCGGACGAATTTCCCGCAGCGACAACCTGAACGAATTTTGGAGAAAAGTCGACGGTGATCAGTGAACGTTCCATCCACTCGGTCTGGTCTTCAACCGCCAATCCACATTCGGTTACCCGAAGGCATCCGACAAACTTGTCAGCCACTTCCTCGAGTTCTTCATCGATATGGCTGTAGACATGATGCTCGACCAGCACGTACACGAGAACAAATACCATGACGAGCAACGATGCGGTCACCATGAGATACAGGCCCGCCACCCTGTCGCGAATACTGATTTCCCTGCCGTAACGCCAAACCTTTTTTCCCTTTACGCCATTGCCCATTCTCTTCATTTTTCACGGATGACATATCCAACACCCCGCACTGTTTCAATAAGATCGGTACAGCCTCCCTTATCGAGCTTTTTTCTCAAAAAGTTGATATAGACATCGATGACCGATGTATCCGCATCGAAGTGAATGTCCCATACATGTTCGATGATACGGCTCCGGGTACAGACACACCCCTTGTTTCGCAACAGGTATTCAAGCAGGGCGAACTCTTTCGGAGTCAGAAAAAGTTCCGAGCCGTTGTATGCAATCCTGTGGGCTGCAAGATCCATCTCCACTCCCCCTGCATGCAATGGAGCACTCTTTGAAAGTGGTGTTCTCAATTGTACACGTATTCTCGCAAGCAGTTCTTCAAATGCAAAAGGCTTTTTTATGTAATCGCTCGCTCCTGCTTCCAGCCCGAAAATCACGTCATCGACGGTGTCTTTTGCGGTAAGAAAAATAACCGGAACCTCGGTATCTTCCTTTCGGAACCGCCGACATATTTCGATACCGCTGAGACCGGGGAGAAGCCAGTCGACGAGAAGCAGGTCATAGTCGTTGCTCAGCGCCATTGCGAGACCTTCACGACCGTTGTCGGCGACATCGACAGCAAAGTACTCTTCTTCGAGCCCCTCCTTGAGAAAGCCGACGATCCCCGGTTCATCTTCGATAATGAGAATCCGCATAACTTTTTTTCACTCGAAAATAATTCCGAAAAGCTCTTTCTTTTCAATATCGTTCTGGACCGCTATCTCTTCCAGCGTACTTTCAGGACCCATAACCTCGACACCATTGCCGGAAAGCTTCGCAAGCATCTGTTCGACATCGGTGTCAAGAACACCTGAAACCGACACGAGCGAGGCTTTTTCCAGCGACTTGACCGCTTTTTTTCTTCCGTCTTCACCTTCTTCAACCCAGGGATACAGCGACAGCAATGCAATTGAAGCCGCGCCAACGATAAACGCCTTCCCTGTTACTCTCTGCAAATAGCCTTTGAACGCTCTCCAGTTTACCAGGACATGCAGTAACGCACCGCTCACCAGAACCCAGCTCATCCATTCGTGAACAGGTTCAACGATACCAGGCTCAAAATCGAAAAAGATCATCAGTCCGGTCGAAGCCGATATAATAAACGCCCCGGCGACCAAAGGGGTAGCAATGTTTTTCACTGTCGTATTCATAGCGGGTCCTCCTTTGAATATACGTTTACCTTACTTTTACGTGCTGAATATTCAAGCCACTTACCGCCGAGAACCGGTTTTCACCACTTCCAAACGGTCAACCTCAACCTCGAGTGATCCGAATTCGTGCTCCAACTCACCGTACAATATGACGTTGGTATCAGCACCTATTTCGATTCCTTTCCAGACCTCATCTTCAATTTCAACGCTTATTTCTCCAGTGTCGTCACGAAATAGATAGTGATCACCCCGCAGGTGGCCGGTAATGAATCCTTCGAGAGTGAGTCTTGCGTCATCGTTCAACTGTTTTGCTTCCGCTACGGTAATCGGCTTCGGAAAGCTTTTGCGGGGTCCGATATATTCCGCGTGTACTGTCGCTGCTGTCATGGACAATAACATGGTCAACAATCCTTTTTTCATCATGATTATTCTTCCAGAAAATAATTATGGATACTTCTTTCGATCGCCAACGCTCCTCTTTATTGCTCTGATAGAGGCACTCACCATTAAAAATGTACGGGTGCTTCCCTTAAACCATCCTGAATACAAACTTAAATCTGGCTTAAAAAAAGGCACGAGAAAACCTTTGAACTTTTTTGCGTATTTTAAGGGTAACCCCATGTGCTTGATCATACATCCTCATTGCAGACATACTCCTCAAACAAGCAGCCTAAAAACATGTACCTGGACATTTCTGAATACGGACTCATAGGCGACATGCACTCAGCAGCCCTGGTCTCCAAAAACGGCTCGATCGACTACTGTTCCATGCCGTCCCTCGACTCTCCAACAATATTCGCCTCCCTCCTGGATGATGAAAAAGGCGGCTACTTCAGTATTCGGCCGAAAGGAACCTTCACCTCATCACAATCATATGTTGACGACACAAACGTGCTTGTCTGTAAATTCACTACCGATACCGGAGAAGCTGTTCTTTATGACTTCATCCCTGTAGAAACCGAGCACCTGGTTACCTCGAAAGAACACCGGATAGACCGCTGTCTCGAAATGCGAAAAGGCAGCATCGAGTTCCGGCTTGTTTTTGTTCCGAGACCGAACTATGCAAGTACCCTACCGGCAATAACCTGCCAGGGAAATACAATAAAGGCACAGAGTCATGAACACCCTCTTACGCTCACTCATTCCCTTCAGGAAAGCATCCTTCAGGAGTGCGGCATTGGGAGCGTCGTGATCGATTTTTCTCTTTCCGGAAAAGAAAACGCAAGTTTTGTCCTGATATACGGTGATTATACCCAAACAGGTCCTCCTTCCTGCAGGCTGCAGGAAAACATCGATTTTTGGAAGAACTGGCTGCATAACTGCCTGGGTGAGCATTGCGCATTTCTCGGTGAGTATACAGCTCTTGTCAACCGCTCTCTTTTGGCCCTCAAACTCCTCACATTCCACCCTACAGGAGCCATTGCCGCGGCAGCGACAACATCGCTTCCCGAAACAATCGGCGGAGAACGCAACTGGGACTACCGCTTTACCTGGCTTCGTGATGCGTCATTCACCCTCAAGGCTCTTTTCTCACTCGGGCACATCATGGAAGCCGACAGTTTTATCCACTGGCTCCATTCAACGTACCGTCGGCACGAAAGTGAGAACATACAGATCATGTATTCAATCCGTGGTGAAGAAACGCTGCGGGAAAAAGAACTCGACCATCTGAAAGGCTACAAAAACTCAAAACCGGTTCGCATCGGCAACCTCGCACACAGACAAAACCAGTGGGACATTTATGGAGAAGTTATGGATGCGGCACTCAGGCTATCCGATTATGCAGGAAAAATAGATGAAGAATTGTGGCCCTTTTTCTGTGACATCTGTAACATGGCTATTAAAAACTGGCAAAAACCCGATGAAGGCATCTGGGAAGTCAGAAACGGTCCTTACCACTTCGTTTACTCCAAGGTCATGTGCTGGGTCGCTCTCGATAGAGGTATCATTATCGCAAAACGATATGGATTCGAAGCTCCCGTACACAACTGGATAAAAGAAAGGGAGGCCATCAAAAAAGACATCCTTGAGAAAGGCTTCGACAAAAACAAGCAAAGTTTTGTTCAGCGCTATGGATCTCAAGAGCTCGATGCTTGCCTACTCCTGTTACCTTTGGTCAATTTTCTTCCCATAGAAGATGAACGTGTGCAGGGTACAATCAATGCTTGCATTGCTGAGCTGATGCACAATGGATTCATGAGCCGTTATAAAACCGATGACGGACTCAAGGGAAAAGATGGGGAATTCGTTCTCTGCAATTTCTGGCTTATCGAATGCCTTGCCCGCTCGAACAGGGTAGAAGAAGCCGAGAAACTAATGAAAGAAACCCGGCGCTCGGCCAACCACCTTGGGCTCTTTTCAGAAGAATTCGACAGCAAAACCAATGAAATGCTCGGCAATTTCCCCCAGGCGTTCAGCCATATAGGCTATATCAATGCCGTTGTGGCCATTCTGAGCTCACGTGGACGCTCATTGGAAAAAGAAGTCCAAACGACACTTGTCGACAGACTACGCAAACTCATACCGTTTCAGACAATATTGAACGACGGTCCGCAAACAATAGCTGCAACCGATGCCGAAATTGCAGCCCGCCTCAAACAACTTCTCGGCCGGATGCAGGGGGCCTACTTCAACGTCAGCATGGGAAGAGTCAACTATCGAGCCATGAAACAATCGGAACGATTCCGTGAGTACCTGCAGCTTGCCGCAAGCCTCAGATCGTTCAGTCCTGAATCACTCGGAAGTGATAACGAAAAAAAAGCTTTCTGGATCAATATCTACAACATCCTCATCATCCATGGTGTCATTGAATTCGACATCAGAAACTCGGTTCTCGAGATCATCAACTTTTTCGGAAGAATAGGTTATACCATCGGTAAAACCTTATTCACTCCAGACGACATAGAACACGGTATCCTCCGAAAAAACCGTCCACATCCCGCATTCCCGCTTCGGCCGTTCTCGCCTTTTGATTCGCGACTTGCGTTCATGGTTGAAACATTCGATCCGAGAATCCACTTTGCACTTGTCTGCGCATCGAGCTCCTGTCCACCCATAGAATTCTACGATCCGGAATACATCGACGAACAGCTCGATATAGCAACAAGAAGCTTCATCAATCGAGGAGGCCTTGAAACAGACAGAGAGAGAAATACCGCTCGTCTTTCAGAGATATTCAAATGGTACGAACATGATTTCGGGAAAAATAAAGAAGAACTGCTTAACTATCTTGCACGCTATACCGACGATGAGTCCGCTGAGTTCCTTACCTCTAATCAGGGAAACCTGACGATTGAATACCTACCCTACAACTGGAATCTGAACAGTACCCTCGAATGACTTTCTGCTGCATATGAGCAACTGAAGTCAAAAGAAAAAGAAAGTAACTAAACCGTTATTCGTTGAGTTGTCGCCCCCCTCCCTTTAGTTTCAACTCTTTTCAGGACGACTCACGTATTTTTGGCTTCTGCCATTTGACCTTTACCTTCCTTCATCTCCCTCACTTCCTCCTCGAGCGCATCGAGCTTCCTCTTCATTTTGTCGAGGCTTCTCAGCAAAGCCTCCTGGCGAAGTTGATCACGAATAGGTTGAGCCGGTATTCCCCTCAATGTTTGCGCGCTTTTCCGCAGGGACTTCGATACACCTGCTTTCGCTGCCACATGAGTTTTATCGGGCAGGGAAAGATGACCGGCAAATCCAGCCTGCCCGCCTATCATGCAATGCTTACCAATGATCACGCTTCCTGAAATCCCCGCCTGCGAAGCAATAACCGTATTCTCTCCTATTCTGCAATTATGAGCGATCTGTACAAGATTGTCTATCTTCACTCCCTTTTCGATAACCGTACTCCCCATGGTCGCTCGATCAACAGTATTGTTCGCCCCTACTTCAACATCGTCGTGTATTTCGACAATACCCATCTGGGGAATCTTGATGTACCCTCCATCCGGCTGGGGAGCAAACCCAAATCCGTCAGCTCCGAGAACCGTACCACTGTGTATCGTAACACGGTCACCAAGAATGGTTCCGTCGTAGCAGATAACATTGGGATAAAGCATGCAATCCCGACCGGTAACCACACGCTCCATAAGAACGGTATTGGGTCCAACTACCGTATTATCCCCAATGATGCAGTGATCACCGACAACCACATGCTCTCCGATAGAAACGTTTTTCCCCAGCATGACATTCTCTCCGATAACCGCAGAAGGAGAAACCCCACTGGAAGCGACCACCCGTGGCGCTGAAAACATCTGGAGCACAAAAACAAACGCGGTATAAGGATCTTTTACTTTCAGGAAATTCAGGCTGTCGCTATATTGTTCAGTTGGCGTTTGCTCACCGACAATAAGTAAGGAGGCATTGGTCGATTCTATGAACCTGGTATACTTTTCATTGGCGACAAAGCTCACCGTTCCTTTTACAGCACTTTCTATTTTAGCCGGTCCGTCAATAGTGATGCTACTACTACCGACAAGCTCAACCTTGTCAAAATAACGTTCAAGGTGTGCTTGTATCTCGTGTATCTTCATTGTTAAAGTTCTGCCAATTTTTATTATATTCGTCGGCATTGAGGTTTTCTGAAAGGTCCACGGCACGCGTTTTGAATCGCAGGGAGGAACTCAAACACAGCCTTAATATAATCTGTTTCATTTGAAAAAGCAGGGAGCCATGGCAAATCCGATTAAAATTTTTGCGGGACGAAGCAATACAGCTTTGGCCGAAAAAATTGCCGAGTATCTCGGTACGTCCCTTTGCAACGCAAAGGTAGAGAATTTTTCAGACGGAGAAATCTCGGTCAACTACTTCGAGTCTATAAGAGGCTCCGATCTGTTCATTATACAGTCGACCAATCCTCCGGCTGACAATCTGATGGAATTGCTGATCATGATCGATGCCGCCAGGCGCTCATCGGCAGCAAGAATTACCGCCGTGATCCCTTACTATGGTTATGCGAGACAGGATCGCAAAGACCGGCCAAGAGTAGCGATCACCGCGAAACTCGTAGCAAATCTGCTGACGGTAGCCGGCGCGAACCGCATACTCACCATGGACTTGCATGCAGCACAGATTCAGGGCTTTTTCGATATCCCGTTCGATCACCTTTACTCGAGTGTAGTTCTTATCGACCATATTCTGAATATGAACCTCAACGGCAATCTCGTCGTTGCCTCACCCGATGTCGGCGGTGTCAAATTGGCAAGAGCTTTTGCGGAAGCCCTTGGAACCGACCTGGTCATCGTTGACAAACGGCGCCCAAAAGCAAATGTTGCTGAAGTCATGAACATCATCGGTGATGTAAAAGGCAAAGATGTCCTTTTGGTCGACGATATGATCGATACGGCCGGCACTCTGGTCAATGCCGCGAAAGCAATACACGATGCCGGTGGCAGGAAGGTGTTCGCTGCAGCTACGCACGGCATTCTTTCCGGTCCGGCTATCGACCGCATCAACGGTTCCGTACTTGAAAAAGTCATTATCACCGATTCCGTCGTAACCGGTCACGACCCATCACCAAAACTCGAAACCGTGACAGTGAGCAACCTGTTCGGCGAAGCCATCAAACGAATTTCGGGTGACGATTCGGTCAGTTGCCTGTTCGACAGCAAAAATATTTCAAAAATCACCAACAATCATACTCAAGCGATAAAAGAGATCAAGGAATAGCATGGAAAGTATAGTACTCAATGTAGAACCTCGTACTTGTAACAAAAACGAAGTAAAAAAATTACGTAAAGCAGGGAAGGTTCCTGCGGTTGTTTACCATAAAGGTGAAGAAACCGTTCATGTTTGTGTCAATGAACTCTCTCTCGACAAACTGGTGCACTCTTCGGAGTCACACATCGTCGATCTGACGTTTCCCGATGGCAAATCCAAACGTTCTTTTTTAAAGGATGTCCAGTTCGATCAGGTCACCGACAGGGTCATACACGCCGATTTTCAGTTTTTCTCTGCAGGAGAAGTTCTTGAAATGGAGGTGCCGACAAGCTTTACCGGAGAGTCTCCAGGTGTTGTTGCCGGTGGAAAAATGCAGATTATCCAGCATGCACTGGTAGTCAAAGGCACACCTTCAAATATTCCGCAACACCTGACTATCGACATTTCAGGTTTGGAACTCGGTCAGACAATGCACATCAACGAAATTCCGGCTGAAACCTACAGCGGCAAGTTTGAGATAATCGGCGATCCTGAAACTCCGGTTGTTTCAATTCTCGCACCGAAGATCGATACAGGAACGACTGAAACAGAAGCCGAAGAAAGTGCAGAAGAAAAAGTTGCCGAGTAAAACAACTTTCTTATTGCAAACAGTGACAAAAAGCTGCTTTTTGGATAAAAAGCAGCTTTTTTTGTGGAAAAAAAACATTTTCAAAGGCGGAAAAAGTCAATATTGAAGTTGTAAAGCATAAAGCCAGTAAAGCCTGTGAAAAAAACACCTCCAAAAAAGCAGCTTCCATTACTCGATCAACTCGTACCGGGATTAGGTCTTCTCCGTATGCAAAAGATCGGCTCGGGACTTTTTTTTCTCGTCTCCACAATCGTTTTTCTTGTTGTCTTTCTATGGCGCTATGAGCTCGTCTTCATCAGTTTGCACTCGTTCTTTACCGGTCTTTCTCTTCTGGCGGTTTCACAGGAAAATTTCCGGCAGGTTGTTACCGTTGAAATGCTTGAATTCTGGGTAGCTTCACTTTATGTCATCCTTGTGCCTCTGACTCTTGCATTCTTCTCCAACCGAACATTGAGAAAAGTTCTTGCCGCACAGAATCGTATCGACGCAGAGCTCAGCCTCCGCGAAATCGGTTGGCAATCTTTCAAGAAACACACCATCGCCCTCCAGGCATCGGTCGTAGTCTTCATCCTTTATTCAACCGCGTTTTTAGCTCCGCTTGTTTCACCGTTCAATCCGTTTGAACAGCAGGACTTTCTCGTTACCGCTTACAAACCGCCACTGGCCAGTATTGATGCGCTTGTACTGGAAGAAAAAAAAGGTGTAACCATTCCATTGCGCAAGGGAAACAGTCTGGAAGAAAGGCTCACCAATACCCTTATAGGTGATTTTCAGGTGCTGAAAACCCGTAACGAACCTCATAAACTGCGATTCATCGATAGCTACCGGTTCGAGGGTGAAAGTATCTTTTATCAGCAAGGGCCAAGAGAAAAAAGTATACCTATCGAAGCGCTTGCAGGAGGCAAAGAATACACTGGCGGTAAACCCGGCTTCATCGTCACACGCTCCTTTTTACTAGGGACAGACCAGTATGGAAGAGACATATTGAGCAGGGTAATTTACGGATCGAGAATCTCGTTATCGATAGGTTTTCTGGTCGTCTTGATTTCCGTTACCCTCGGTACTATTGTCGGCGTCTCATCAGGATATTTTGGAGGAATTGTCGACAACACACTCATGCGTATAGTCGATATTTTGATAGCATTTCCTGCTCTGTTCCTGATCCTCATCATCATTGCGACCTTCGGGAACTCCATTTTCCTGATAGTGATCACACTTTCTTTTACAGGATGGATGGGCGTCGCCCGAATCGTTAGAAGCCAAGTCCTTTCACTCAAAGAACAGGAATTCATTCTTGCCGCAAAATCGCTCGGTCTTTCAAACTTGCGAATTATCTTTCGGCACCTCGTCCCCAATACTCTCACACCGGTAATTGTAGCGGCAACGCTGCGAATCGGAAGTATCATCCTGACCGAGGCTGGGCTTTCCTTCCTCGGCCTCGGCGTCCAACCTCCAACTCCAAGCTGGGGCAACATTATCAACGAGGGACGCGACAGCTTGCTCAACCACTGGTGGATTTCAACCTTTCCCGGTGTTGCAATTTTAACAACCGTCGTGTGCTTCAATCTGATCGGGGACGGCGTTCGTGATGCACTCGACCCAAGAATGCGCGGGTAATCGATGACAATGAAAAAACATACCGACCCGGAACCATGGGAAGTGATCGAGTCTCACTACCTGCATAAAGAACCGTGGTTGACGATGCGGAAGGATTCGGTAAGGCTTCCGAACGGAAAAAATATCGATGACTTTTACATCTGGGAATACCCTCCCTGGCTGAACATTATAGCAATAACACAGAACGACGATATTGTGTTGATCCGACAGTATCGCCACGGTATTGGAAAGGTTTCGTTTGAATTACCCGCAGGAGTTCATGACAAGCCGGGTGAATCTCTGCTCGAAGCAGCAAAGCGGGAGCTACTCGAAGAAACAGGGTATGGTGGCGGAATCTGGGTAAAATGGATGGAACTGTCAGCAAACCCTGCCTTGCAGACAAATATCACTCACACGTTCCTGGCAACCGGTGTCACCCAAATCTCGACACAACAGCTCGACGAGACCGAAGAGATAACGGTACACCCAGTGACGATTCAGGAGCTGAAAGCCCTTGTCGAAGAGGGGGAAATAATCCAGGCCCTTCATGCTGCCCCGATTATCAAATACCTCTGTTCACGACAATCACCACAGTAAGAGGAGCATGCAACATGAAGAAAACAAAGAAACTGGAGCTCCTGGAAAAAACCGTCATGGACAATGGTTACAAGGTACGATACGAAAAAGGAAATTTTCTTGGTGGTGACTGCCGCTTGAGAAGTGACAACATCATCGTGATCAACAAATTCCTGCCGATCGAGGGAAAGATATTCACGATCGCACGGGTTCTACACAAGCTCAAACCCGCCAACTGCTCTCCCGAAGTAAAAAAAATCATCGAGGACTCCGGGTTCAACATCGACAATCAGCTTTCATTGATCGAGAGTGAACAATGAATTCAGCTCAAAAACGTTTATGTATAGAAAACCGCCAGCCAGACAGTCGGCCTGTCTTTATCGGTCCTGAGTACCCTATGCCTCGTATGTGCAGGAATATTGATATGATCCCCCACACGCAGAGCGATCTCCATTCCATTCTCGAATAAAAGAGTTCCCGATCCATCAAGAACGATCACCCATTCGGATTCACCCTGGTCATACCAGCCTGTTTCAGGTGAAGAATGACCATATGAAACAATCCTCTCGATACGAACATTCGAAGACCGGACCAGGTCTTCAACAACTTCCTGCGACACGTCTTCTGGCAAAGGAGAAAAAATATTTCCAATCATAACGAAACAAAAGATACACTTTCACATCTGCCTCAAAACTTCATTTCTGACAGTTCGGACAAACATAACAGGCTCCACCGAGGTATTGAAACTTCTCTATCGTAGCCCCACATTCAGGACAAGGATGGCCAACCGCATTCTTATCCATTTTGCGAATATAACCTCCCGGATTGTTGTAGAGATCATATTCATCATACCGTCCTCCCATCTCTGTAACCTCAACAAACGTATCGGTTATTGCATGGAATAAATCTTGCCTCTGGTCTACAGTAAAATCAGCAATCAAATGCCTTGGATCAAGATGGGCGCTGAAAAGAATGTCTTGGGCAATCGCATTACCCAGTCCGGGGATGATCTGGTCTTGTGTCAACAGTGCTTTGGCACTCCGCTTCTTTCCATCGATAAGCTCATCGATCAATGCAGAGAAATACCCAAAGGTAAACTCCGGCTCCATTGGAGTCGTTCTCATTCCCCTGATATACTTACTGTTCCGCTCTTCACCTTTTTCGTACAGTTCCATCCCCCCCCACATCTGAGTGGTCACTGTAAAAAAAGAATCATCGTCAAAAGTGATATACAGATGGTACTTTTTCGGAACCTTCGCTCCGGAAGGATGAAACAACATTTTGCCCCCGCATTCACCAAGCAGTAATACATAGTCTGGCTCGAGGGGAATGAACAGCCACTTTCCTCTTGCATAAGCTTTCCCTACGATTTTTCCTTTCGTCAACCGGTCGAATTCCTCATGGGTCCTGTTGTACCAGACAAACTTATGGGGACTGTTACCAAGCTGTCCCTTTTGAACCGTCTTGGCTTTAAACGAATCATTCATCTGCCTGGCCAAGGTCATAAACTCAGGTAACTCGAACATATCGACCTCCTGTGTTTTATTTTTCAACTACCACGTAAACGGTTAGTTCAGCAGATTCTCCAATGCCCATCGAACACCATCGCCGTAAGGCAAAGGAGAGGTATATTTCGCTGTTTCCCGTACAGACTTTCGAGCGTTTTGTACCGCAACGCCAATCCCGGCATGTTTCAGCATGTTCATATCGCTCTCACTGTCGCCAATAGCCATGACTTCAGATATCTCTATCGACATTGACCGGCATATCAGATGAAGCGCATTCCCTTTTTCAGCTTCGGGGTGAACGACCAATGCGGAAATATAGCTTTCGTCGGTATCGAGATGTCTCATAAGAGATACTGAAGCTCCATGTTTTTCAAGACAGTAATGGTAAAGCGCAGACGCTTCATCGGCTCCATTGGCAGCCATCAGTACAGGCGGTTTTTCGGAATCGACAACCTGCATCGCATGTTCAATGCTGACACGAGGGGTAAAACTTTTTCTCACTTCATTCTGTGTATGATATTCGACATCATCCCGAATAATCGTAAGACTCAAACGCCGTTGATCCGCAAACCTGGCAAGATCGAAAGCGACATCGACATCGAGAGAAAGTCTTCTCAACTCCTGCTGGCATTCATCATGTATGACCGCCCCAAAATAACTGGCTCGATACACCCCTTTCGGGAATAATCGAGCCACTTCGTCTATGCCTTGAGGTGGCCGTCCGGAAATAAGGGCAACATGCACTCCCTCTGCTTGAACCCGCTGTATCTCGGATACAGCGTCTCGAGGTATAACACCATACGCATCAGTCAATGTATGATCTATATCCAACGCGACAAGTTTAATCATAGCACCATCATATCCTTCGATCATCGGCAATCACCATTATAGCAGGATCCCTCTCCGATTGGCAATACTTTCGATCAACGATCTTCGAAAAAAGATGCTGCTCAGCTCGTATCACCTGAAAACCAATACAAACCCTTCTCCTGTTTTTCTTACCCACAATAATACTAAAGGCATCATCAACTCCTCTGATATGAACCGGTATCTCTATACAGCCTCGTCGAGCATTCATGTCTCGGTAGTCCCCTAATCGTCCAGAACAAATCCGAGTTGGACCATATATCTCTAAAACTTTCAGGATTTCTATACTCCAAACGATCGTCCGTATTGCTTGTGAACGGGCATGTTCGCAATACCCCGAAAGGATTCACGACAACACTCGAACGACCGCATGAACACCTCCATGCTGTATCGGAACCCAATACAACCGCTTCGAAATCATAGATTTCAGATGAAAGAAAATTAGTCCATTCATTACACTTTTCCAGCAAGTGTTTTTTCTGGTCCGGGTTGATTTCCAAGTCACTTTCCTCTGGCTTGTCCGAGTAGTAGACGGAAAAGTAGATTTTATTGACCGAAGTCTCCTTTACAAAGGTAACCATGTCGTTCATGACCTCATCGTAATTGTGCGTATTCACTGTTACCGACACGCCAACTTGGGGAATACCCGCCTGTTTCAAATATGCAATGGCTTCCTTAGCCACCAGATGAACATTCATTTTTGAACATCCTTCTTTGACGACACGTATAGCGTTGTCTTTTTCCAGAGAAAAACCGTCAAAACTCACCTCGATCTTGTTAACCCCGGCCTCGGCCAGCATGGAGGCCTCCTCTTTACCGATCAGCGTACCATTCGTTATCACCTTCACGTACACGTTGTTTTTGCGCAACCTCCGGACAGCCTCGTATAACAATTCCGGCTTCTGCAACGGTTCACCACCCAAAATAGTCACGTAGCTCACCCCGGAATCGATAACGGGTTGCAGAACCTCGGTGAGAAACCGCTCATCCGACAAGACATTCACCTTTTGAGAAAGATGGTTCGTATAGCAGATTTCGCAAGCAAGGTTGCATTCATAGGTCAGCTCGAGCAACGTATACAAAGGAAGTTCCGTATAGGTCAACAAGTTCTGAATACGTGCTATATTGAGATCCCACACCCTCGCTCTACTCTTCAAGCGAGCCAGGTTTTCCTCTGAAAGACGGGATAAAAGGCATTTTTCCAAAAATCCCATGGTCTCCAGATCACAGATAAAAGCCATATAGTCGTCTTCTTCGACAAAATCACCATACGCTCCCTTCAACTTCACATATACGTCCCTATAGGACTCATCCTGCACAAGAAAATCGTAGGCCTGGGCATACAAACGACCCAAAGCCATCATGGGGTTGTCTTTCATCTGACAATCAGCAGAGGCTATTTCATGTAAAAGTGATGTATTGTGTAGAAGAGTAACGTCCCCGGAAACCGGAACAACCTTGATACAGTTTCCTTGTTTTGCTTTCAATCCACCGATTTCATCAGAGGCCAGTGCATCCGATACTCTGCAAGTGGAAACTTCGGGAACCCTGTAAAAATGGCTGTCGTCAAAACCATTTTGCGGTGAAAAATAACCGTCTGACTGAACAATAGGCTCTTTTCTCAAATACCAGTCTGCAACAGGAGGAGCAACCTCGGTCCTTTCTCCGGTTCGCAGACAAAACACCTCGGCTTGACCATTTTGAGAACATTTCGCAGACACATAACCCGGATGTTTCTGAAGATTTTCAATCGCGGGATAATTATCTTCCCTCATACGTCCCCTCCTTCTTTCTTGGTTACTGTGAGTAATCCTGTTACATAAGAACGACTACGTGGCGTCCAGCCACGGGGAACAAAGCTCCGCCAGTTGAACTGCCTTTTTGACAATACCAGGCGATTAGTCACTGTTCCAGCCCGAACGACCAACCGTTGTAATCATTTGCCGGACCAGAGACGGATAATGCTCTTCGCCGAATCCTTAACGGATCAATGGAATTCGGCGCTGTCGGGCAACACTGGGGTACTGATGAAAAACAATAAGCTCTGTTACAGAGCTCGATCAAGACTTGATGAAACCATGACGCAAAAGGGCTCCTCTCTTTATTTATCCACGATTCAAGCGCTTGATCGATCCCGATAAATCGGGACAATTCAGCAGCTGTGCTTCGCACACCATGCACTTGAACCGCTCATGACAATACATAGAGGAGCCCTGATTTTATAGCTTTCGCCTTCTTTCTGTTTCAGCAGTATGTCGCAGTTTAGCCATAACTGACGAAAAAATCAAGCAAAACAATCGATTGTTTCAGGTTTATCATTCTTATTCAAGGCAATAACACTTGTTCAATAGACCTTCACCTCATCATGTTTTTCATCCAAATATCTCAGCAATCCCTGCTCGCTCTCATTCAGCCGGAAGGAAGACAAAGCAATGCACTCGGAAGGCCGAACTGTATCAAGCCATCTTTCAAGCCCGAGATACTCTTCAATCCCAAAACGATTCAACTTGACTATGACCATATCCGGGGAGGCGTTCTCAAGACGCAAGAGCGTATCGATGTTCTTTGCGAAAAGAATCGATGATCCGTCACTTACCCATAGTTTCAGGAGATTCATATGTGGCCGGGCAATCACAAAATCCGCCAGAGAAAGGCACTTGTCACTGGATAACATATGGTGTGAAGCATCGATGGCCGCGACAAGCGAATCTTGCGATGAAAACTGTACGGCTGCATCGAGTTTTTCAATTCCAGAGCGATGCATCTGCCGGTTGATTGCATTCTGATGATACAGCTTCGATCCTGCATCGAGCAGAATCGACGAACCCGAAGCCGAACAAAGCAAAGCGACGTTTTTCCCGACTGTAACCGCAGCAAGATGAGGAGGGCTTCCTGTCCGAAAAACCGGTGTCCAGACAACGTAGTTCGCAGCGCAGAGTAAAACGGTCAGGACAAAAGCAGGTTTTTGACGGTGCAGGAAATACAGTGAAGCAAGAATAGTCACATAGTAAACAGTGATACCGAATACATCCGGGCGTGTCTGCATAACAGCCCAGAACTGTGAACCGAAAAATTCCGTTACACCGAGCGTGGTTTTCGCAAAGAACCAGGCACTCGATGCTGGATATATCGCTAAACCCGGTAGCACGAGATTCAAGACAAAAGCCGGCAGCATTGCATACAGCATACAGCTCACCAGGAAAACCACCGGCAGATTAGCAAGAAGCCCGGCAAGAGAAAAGGTCCCGAAAAACCAGGCAATAACCGGTGCCACACCTATTACTGCTGCAAGGCTCACACTGAATGCATTCCATACCGGTCTGAAAACAACCCGTTTGATACCGTTCCAGCTTGCCGAAAACCGACTGAGTACCGGGTAAAGCAAAATAATGGACACAACCGCTGTATTGGTCATCAGGAATCCCGCACTGAACAGTTCCAGAGGATCGAGCGACAGAATGACAAGGTCCGCTGCAGCAAGTGAGTTCAGGGGAAAAGAGCGGCGCCCTGCTGCCGAACCGCCTATCAGAACAACAGCCATAATCGATGCTCTGCTGACCGAAGGAGCGTTTCCCGTTACCGAGCAGTAAACAAGTAATACAAGTGCGATGAAGAGAAATACCATCCATCGACCGGCAGGGGAACTTCTGAACCTTTGCAGCAGCACAAGCATCGCAACAACGATCAACCCCACATGCAGACCTGAAACTGCAAGCACATGTGCTGTCCCGGCAGCCTGGAATCGACGATACACCTCCCTGTCGACCAGTTCTCTTTGCCCGAGAAATATACCTTTCAGGAACTGCCGTTCATGTCCCGGGGGAACAAGAACATCGATGCTTCCGGAAATGTATCTTCTGACGGGACGCACAAGAGTAGTTTCAAAAAAATCACGCTCATCGATACCGTAATTACGTATCATCCACGGCCCTGGACAGAAAAGTTCAGCATGAACACCCCGTTTCCAGTAATGATCATGAGCATCGAAATCACCGGGATTGTCTGCACCTGGAATCCGTACCGGAGAACCTTTGATTCTCACCATGTCCCCTGCTTCGATATCCGCCGCTTCACCTTCATCGAGCTTGAGAAACACCTTGATTTTCCCTGAAGCGTTTCGGGTTTCACCATCAGAAAAAACCTCATGAACATCGAAAATCCATTGAGCTCCGTTCTCATATCTTTGCGGCCTGGACACAATTTTCCCATAAAGCAGTACTTTCCTGCCAAGTTGGCTCATAATGGTATCCGAGGCAACATATCTGAATGCATAGTCCGAGTATGCAGCAAAGCCGCTGAAGACAAAAAAACTGTAGGCTATGACAGCGGAAAACGATACACGGTGTTCTTCTCCCTGACGTCTCGGTTTTGAAACCAGCGAATAGAAAAGGCAGAGCAAAGAGATGAGGGAGAAGACAATCCAGAAATACACTGAAAAAGAACACCATACTCCGGCAATTATTCCTGTGCAGACGGTTATGAGCAAACGCAGTGCTGGAAATGGTGCAGAAATTGTTTTCATAACCGTAGCCGGAGAACGATTCGGTATGATTCGCTAAACTTGGTTAGTTTGCTATATTATTGTCTTTTTAACAATGGACGCAAAAAAAAGCACTCTGCATGTTAGTAAAAGAGATTCTGCAATCAGCCACCAAGCCCGTATTCAGTTTTGAGTTTTTTCCTCCAAAAAAACCGGCTGACTGGGATAAGCTTTTTCATACCATATCGGAACTCATCCCATTCAACCCGTCCTACGTGAGCGTCACCTATGGTGCAGGAGGATCAACCCGAAACCGTACGCACGATCTCGTCACGAAGATCCAGAGGGAAACCGGTCTTAGCGTTGTCTCTCATCTTACCTGTATTTGTTCAGGAAAAGAAGAAATACAGCAAATCCTTGATGAATATAGCAAACATGGGATCAAAAATGTACTGGCCCTGCGTGGTGACCTTCCACCAGGAAGCGCTTCCTATGAGGAAGCGACAAAAGATTTCCCCCATGCCATAGATCTTGTAAAGTTTATCGCAGAAAATTTCCCGGAAATTGGCATTGGTGTCGCCGGATTCCCTGAAGGGCACCCCCAAACCCCGAACAGACTCCAGGAAATCGAATATCTCAAGATTAAGGTCGATCAGGGAGCGGACTATATCGTCACTCAACTGTTTTTTGACAACAGGGATTTCTATGACTTCGTTGACCGCTGTAGCCTTGCAGGCGTAAACGTCCCCATTATTCCAGGAATTATGCCGATAACGACGAAAAAAGGATTGATCAGAATGTCCGAGCTTGCCCTCGGAGCACGTATACCTGCTCCATTACTGAAAAGAGTACTGGAAGCTTCCAATGATGATGAAGTTGCAAGGATAGGTATCGAGTGGGCAACCATGCAGGTCGAAGACATGATCGACAACAAGATAAAAGGCATCCACTTCTATACGCTCAATAACGCAGAATCCACACGAAGAATCTTTCAAAACATCGCTGAAAACGGCAAGACCTGAGAGCGACAGAAAAAAACAGTTCGAATCCCCGGATCACCACCGTGCAATTACAAGAATCTTACAGGAAGGTGATCCGGGCGCATCAGCATTATCTCAGAGCACTTCATTCTGGATGAGTTGCTCAAATGAATCTCTCTTGCGGATAAGTTTTGCATTGTCTCCGTCAACCATTACTTCTGCCGGACGAAGACGACCATTGTAGTTGTTACTCATTACCGAACCATAAGCCCCGGCGGATAAAACAGCGAGCAGTTCGCCTTCTTTTACCCTGTCAACGGTTCTCTCTCTGGCAAAAAAGTCACCTGACTCACACACCGGCCCTACTATATCGGCCGCCATAACGGAGTCATGCTGTGAAACAGCCACAATTTCATGGTAAGACTGATACAGTGCTGGCCGTATCAGTTCGGTCATTCCTGCATCGACAATCACAAACTCCTTGCCTGCATGGTTTTGTTTCCGATACAAAACCCTTGTCAACAGAACCGTTGAATTGGCGACGATGAACCTCCCCGGTTCGAACAAGATAGTCGTGCCTGTTTTTTCGACCTGGGGAATAAGCTTTTCCGCAAAATGCTCGATCGGTGTTGCAGGTTTTTGAGGGTCATAGGTAACAGGAAAACCGCCGCCTATATCAAAATATCGAATATCGAAGCCGGCCGATCGGGCTGCAGCAAGAACATCGAGAAGCTTTTCCAAAGCCGCTTGATAAAAATTCGCATCGAAAATCTGTGACCCGATATGCATATCCAAAGCTGTCAGATCAACATGTTTCAGTGTTTTCAACAGGTCGAACACCTCATCCAGATCCGCCTCGTCTATCCCGAATTTTTCTTTACTGTCCCCGGTAGTGATATAGGGGTGCGTCTCAGCCGTAACGTTTGGGTTGACACGAATCCCTACAGAGGCTTTCATTCCGAGATTTCCAGCAACGTCATTGATCAAGCGCAGCTCCGATACAGACTCGGCTTTGAGCATCAAAATACCCGACTCGATACCATACGCTATATCCGAAGCGGTCTTGCCGACACCTGCCATAATAATTTTCCCGGGTTCGACACCGGCCTGAAGTGCCCGAAAAAGCTCCCCCCCTGAATTGACGTCGCACCCACACCCTTCTTCAGAAAGAGTACGAATCACATGCAGGTTGAAATTCGCTTTAACCGAATAGCAGGTAAAATGATCCAGTCCGGCAAATGCTCTCTCAAAAGCCCTATACTGATTGACAAGACTGTTTCGGCTGGTCACAAAAAGAGGAGTCCCATAGTCTTCTGCAAGTTTCTCGAGAGAAACTCCCTCGCAATGCAGTGTTCCGTTGCAATAGGGAAATAAGTTACTGTCTAACACGTTTCAGATTTTCTTTTATGGGCATTGTTATTGGCTGTTATCATACCCTGATTTAAAATAAGAACCTCTCGATTTCATGTGAGGATTGCGTAAAACGTTTCAAATCAGATGCAGTATAGCTGTTATCCTGCAAGCAAGCAAATACAGATTCCAAAAGTCTCATTTTGGTTTTGCAAAATCACATCCGAAGGATTATATTTGCAGCTCTCTATAATTAACCAGACCAAGGCAACGATGGCAAAAAAAGAAAACAGGATTATCATTACCCTTGAGTGTACCGAAGCAAGAAAAGAAGGCTTGACTCCTTCAAGGTACACAACGACAAAAAACAAGAAGAACAACACGGAGCGTCTGATTCTCAACAAGTATAATCCTTACCTCAAACGGCACACTCCGCATAAGGAAATCAAGTAAGCGGTTTTTTGGCAAAATCCGTAAAAAGATTTTATTTAGTATAAACGTGGGAAGCCAAAAAATACTGCCCGAATGGCGGAATTGGTAGACGCACTCGTTTCAGGGGCGAGCGCCGCAAGGTGTAGGAGTTCGAATCTCCTTTCGGGCACTAAAAAGCTGAAAAAAATTGACTATGCTCAACACCGAATTTAGTGGAGATAAGAATTACAATTTTTCTCTGACCATAGAAGATTCGACTTTATATCATGCACCTTTTTAGTGAGGTGCTTTTTTATTTTTTCAAAATCTTAAATATCAGCTGTAGTGGACCATACAAAAATCAATCTGGTTGTTCGTCTGCAACACCTCGATAATCAGATCGAAAGCATAGAAAGCTTGCAAAAAGGGCTTCCTGAAGAAATCGAGGCCCTGGAAGAGGATATCGCGTTCACTTCCCGTCAGATCGAAGCCCGAGAAAAAACTGCCGCAGAACGAGAAAAAACCCGCAAAAATCTCACTGAAACGATCGAGAACTGCAAGTCAAAAATCAAGAGTTTCAAGGACAAGCAAACCCTGGCAAGGAACAACAAGGAATACGATGCACTCTCGAAGCAGATCGAGTATGAAGAAAAAGAAATTGCACAGGCGGAAATCCAGCTTCAGGATATAAAACATCATGAAGAAAAGGCAAATGAATTACAAGATCAGGGCCGCCAGTTGATTGCAGAAAACCGTTATGACGAAATTTCCGAAGAGATGATGCCGGATGATGTTCTTTCACAGCAGCTCAAAGACTTGAAAATACAGGTCGAACAGAAAAAAGAAGAGCTGGAAAGTATTGTCGTTGAAACCTCTGAAGAAGTCAGTTCTCTGAAAAAACAAATTGCCGAGCAGAGAAAAATCGTTGAAAAAGAAGCGAAGCGCTTGCTTTCCAAGTACGATCATTTGAAAAAAGGAAACATCCAGAATGCACTTGTCAAGCTTCATCGCCACGCTTGTTCAGGCTGCAATACCAGGGTTCCGACCAATCGCCACACCATCATTGTACAGGGTGGTTTTTATCTTTGCGAATCATGCGGACGTATAGTCGTCCATGAAAGGCTTTTTGATGAAGCCGCTTCCGAGAAATAACCGATTGAAATTTGAACGGAAGTTTTGGAAAACAGGTTGTATCTTATTGTAAATTTGTTTACTGAAACCAAAGTGTGCAGTCGCCGCATATCTCAAGGATATGCGGAGGAAAGTCCGAACATCACAGGACAGGGTGCCTGTCGAGAGTTTTCGCTCAAGACGGGGAGCAGCGGTGCAAACTTCTGCTACAGAAAGTGCAACAGAAAGTATACCGCCCCGGCTTTCCGGGGTAAGGGTGAAAAGGGGGTGTAAGAGACCACCAGGCATGCCAGTAATGACATGTGCTATGAAAACCTCCCCGATGCAAGGCTGAATAGAGAAACTTTTCCGAAAGGAAAAAGAACGGTCCGTTCAATTCTGCAAGGACACCTCTTTTAGTTATCACGAACCGCTCGAGTACAACAGGGTGTGTTCCCGGCGCAGAGGAAGTTAACAGAGGTGTCCACGAGAGAGTTTCCGGGTGAGCTGCATTAGATAAATGACTGCAGCTTTGCCGCAAGGCAGAGAACAGAATTCGGCTTACAGCTTTGGTTTCAGTTTTTTTATAAAAACCTTGCCAGCACAAACACTCCTATCATTATAAACGTGATGGCTATTTTTGCAGCCGTACCGACAACAAGGCCAACCCAGGCGCCAAAACCTGCACGCCCTGCCGCATGAAGATCTCTCCGTACATATAACTCACCGACAACCGCTCCAATAAACGGACCAAGAATAATTCCGGGCAGGCCAAAAAAAACCCCTCCTACAGCCCCGATGGTAGCCCCGATAACCGAGTATCTACCGGCACCATATTTTCCCGCCCCAAGAGCCCCTGCCAGAAAATCAATACCGTATCCCAGAAGGCAGAGAATCAAAAGCACTAAAAGAGTACCCTGACCAACATAAACAAACCCTTCAGCCCATGCTGCCACGGCAAGTCCTGCAAATACAAGTACGATACCGGGAAGTACCGGCAGTAAAAGGCCGGCAACACCGGCAACAACCAGAATCACAGAAAAAATCAAGAGGACTACCGTACCATCCATATCTGGCTAATCCACACGTTTCGTTAAATCCTCTTCATGTTGAAATTGACACTGGTATACCTTGTTGAACGTCTCAGTGCAATATCAGCAGTATCCTCGAAAAAAGAAGACGTCCGAATCAGCTCTTCAAGCTCGTTATCGTTCAACTCGGCAATATCATCGGTCACAAAAATGAAGCTGTTGCCGGCGATACCGTTGGCATGCCATTTCTGAAAAAGCACTTCATAATTGCCAAGCGTTGTCTCCTGTTCAAAAATAACAGTCACAACGTTCTCCTGAGAAACATCGTTAAACCTTGAAGACATAGGAGATTAAAAAATAGTTAGAGAAACCGGGTTCACCTTTATTGAAAACTCAGTCGATCAAGATAATAATCTTCTTTTTCTTTCATCGCGGCTCTGGAATCCTCATCACTGTCTTCATAACCGGTCAAATGCAACGCCGAGTGGATGGTGACACGAAACAGTTCGTTTTCGAAACCGGTTCCAAAACACTTGGCATTTTTGGCAACGACATCGAGAGATATGTAGAATTCACCCTCAATCTCCCCTATCATCGTATTATATTTGAACGTCACCGTATCGGTAGGGTAATCATGTCCAAGAAACTCCCTGTTGATTCGATGTATCATCCTGTCACCGCAATACACTGCGATAACCGACCCCAAGGCATAACCCTCCGACTCGATAACATTTTCGATAATAACTTCAAGCTTTTTCTGCGGAATTTCC
Source organism: Prosthecochloris sp. (assembly GCA_015482705.2). Taxonomy (GTDB): domain Bacteria; phylum Bacteroidota; class Chlorobiia; order Chlorobiales; family Chlorobiaceae; genus Prosthecochloris. Next base: position 52,039 of record JADMLA020000018.1, read on the forward strand.
TTTCTTGTGGTGTTGTACAGCTCAAGCGACATGACTGCTATCCTTTTCGGCCGCCGCAATCCGGGCATCGATTTGTTTGAGGTTTTTGTAATGCGCCCTGTATTTTAAAATAACGTCCTCATTAACATGCTTTTTACCTATAACTTCAGCATTATCATACAGATACCCGATCAGTTTGTAGTTTGAAACATGTGTTTTGAGAGTACGTAATCGATAGTCTCTGGAAACGTAATCCCCTATAGCATCCTTGAGAAGCATGAGATTGATCCCCCGTTTGGCCGAGACGAACAGAGCCTCCGGATATTTCAGGCGAAGCGAACGAAGGGCTTCTTTATCTTTTACGGCATCGACTTTGTTGAAAACATTGATAATGTTCCCATGCTCTACCCCTATCTCCTGAAGTGTCCCGGTGACGATTCTCATCTGTTCTTCAAATCCTTCATGGCTTGCATCGATCACATGCAACAGAAAATCGGCCTGTAAAACTTCGTCGAGTGTCGACCGAAAGCTTTCAACAAGCCGATGTGGAAGCTTTCGAATAAATCCAACTGTATCGGACAGCAACACAACTTTGTTGATCTTCAGCTGGAGACGGCGGGTTTTTGTATCGAGGGTCGCGAACAATCGATCTTCGGCATAAGCCCCTGTATCGGGACAGAGCCTGTTCATCAGGGTTGATTTTCCGGCATTCGTGTAACCGACAAGAGCCACGCGCGGAATCTTTCCACGCTCCTTCGTTTGTGTTGCATGTTGAAGAGCAACATCGCCAAGTTTTCTTTTCAGGAAAGAGATTCTCTTGCGCACAAGCCGACGGTCTGTTTCGATCTGCGTTTCACCGGGCCCTTTTGTTCCGATTCCCCCTTTCTGTTTTGAAAGGTGTGTCCACAAGCGTGTCAATCTGGGAAGCAGATATTCAAGTTGAGCAAGTTCAACCTGCATTTTCGCCTGTGCTGATTGAGCCCTGATGGCAAAAATCTGCAGAATCAGTTCGGTTCGATCCAGAACCTTGCAACCGAAAACACGTTCAAGATTTCTTGCCTGAACGGGAGAAAGATCATCGTCGAAAATAACAATATCGATCGATCCGCCTTTGACGAGATGCTCCATTTCCTCGACTTTGCCTCTGCCGAGAAACCATGCTGGATCTTTTTGTTTTCGCTCCTGAATAACGCGAGAGACTACTTCTGCACCTGCAGTATCTGCGAGCAGTTCGAGCTCATCCAGATACTCTTCGACGACCGGTCTGGTCAATTGTGGAATAGAACTTATACCGACAAGCAGCGCTCGTTCTTTCGTTACTTCCTGGGAGGTATAGGTATCCAATATCAGATAAACAGTGAAAAAATTAAACTACCCGATGAACGGAACTCCTGCCGATCATCTTTACATATTGCTATATTAAGAGCTTTATTTTATCTTGCCAACACTCCTTATAACTTAGTCAGTATTTAAAAAGTTACACATTCTTTTCTTTGCTTTTACCGGTTGACGGAGAAAACCACGCTTTCCAAAGCAGAAAATTTCAATGAGTTACAGCTATAATGGAACAACAACAGTGAGTGGTTCTGATAAAGAACTTACGCTTGCAAACGCCTACCAGTACTGCCGTCAGGTAACCAGGCATCATGCGAAAACATTTTACCTCGCAACGCTTTTTCTCTCGAAAAAACGACGCAATCCAATATATGCAATGTATGCGTTACTGAGAACAGTTGATGACTTGGTTGATCTGGCAGAAGACAAACTGACAAACGGTACGCTGACCAAGGCTGAATTGAGCTCCATGATGGCTGACTGGAAAACCCGGCTGAACGAGTGCTATCGGGGTGCCCCCCATAACGACCCGATCATGATTGCCTGGCATGATACTCTGCAAAAATGCCATATCCCCGTTGAGCTGCCTCTGGATCTTATGGATGGAGTAGCCATGGATATCGATTTCAAGCCGTTTCAAACATTCGACGATCTCTATGTTTACTGCTATAAGGTAGCTTCGGTTGTCGGTCTGATGTGCTCGGAGATTTTCGGGTACCGCGATAAAAAAGCACTTGATCACGCGATCGAACTCGGTATAGCCATGCAGCTCACCAATATTTTGCGTGATATCGGTGAAGATGTGGATCGAGGCAGAATCTACCTTCCTCTTGAAGATCTCGACCGCTTCGAGTATACACAGGAACAATTTATGCAAAAACAGATAAACGAAAATTTTATCGAGCTGATACAATTTCAGATTTCACGAGCTCGAAGCTATTACGCAGCATCCGAGAAGGGTATTCCCATGCTGGAAAAAGACAGCAGGCTTGCAGTAAAAATCAGCAGTCTGAACTACTGCAACATCCTTAAAGCCATTGAAGAAAACAATTACGATGTTTTCTCCCAGAGGGCTTACAGGTCCTTCTACCAGAAACTTCGGACCATCCCTACGCTCTGGTACAAAATGAACGCCCCCGGTTAAGCCATTACGATCACTTTTGACAACGTATTATCAAAAAAATAAGTTAACAACCCTTTTCCATGAGTGAGGCACAAGAACATAAGAGACAGCAAAACACATCGGCTGATCAGAATGAAGAGTTACGCGCTTTGAACGATCAAATGAAAAGGCGCATCGAGGAACGAAACCAACTTACCGAAGAGGGAATCGAACCATACCCGTACGGATTCGATGTCACCGAATATTCAAAGCAAATCATCGATGGCTACCAGGACGACAAACCCGAAACCGTTTCGGTTGCAGGCAGGATAATGACCATAAGAAAAATGGGAAAAGCCTCATTTTTCCACATTCTCGATAAAGAAGGTAAAATACAGATCTACATCAAAAGAGATGAAGTGGGTCAGGAAACTTACAGAGTCTTCAAACTGCTCGATATTGGAGACATTGTCGGTATAAAAGGGTACACTTTCCGAACAAAAACCGGTGAAATCTCAATTCACGCTGAAGAGTTCCAACTGCTCAGCAAATCGTTACGACCTATCCCGATCGCAAAGGAAAAAGAGGTTGATGGGCAAAAAGTCACCTACGATGCATTCAGTGACAAGGAAATGCGTTACAGGCAACGTTACGTCGACCTGATCGTCAACCCGGAAGTCAAAGAAACCTTTGTGAAGCGTTCCGCCATCATTTCTTCCATGCGGAATTTTTTCACCGACAGAGGCTACCTCGAAGTTGAAACGCCAATCCTCCAACCAGTTTACGGGGGTGCGGCAGCAAGACCGTTCACGACTCACCACAACGCGCTGAACATGGAGCTCTATCTCAGGATCGCCAATGAGCTTTATCTCAAACGTCTTATCGTCGGGGGATTTGACGGAGTTTTCGAATTCGCCAAGGATTTCCGCAACGAGGGCATCGACCGTTTTCACAATCCGGAGTTTACCCAGGTAGAACTTTACGTCGCCTACAAAGATTATTACTGGATGATGAACCTGGTCGAAGAACTGATTTACAAGACAAACCTCTCGATAAACAACAGTGACTCGACCTGTTTTCTCGGTAATACCATAAGTTTGAAACCACCCTATAGAAGGTTGACGATCGCCGATGCGATACATGAATATTGCTCTGTCGATATCGCGGGAAAATCTGAAACCGAATTGAGAAACATGGCAAAGGATCTCGGTCTTTCGCTCGATCCTAAAATCAGCTCCGGCAAGATCATCGATGAGATTTTCGGAGAATTTGTCGAACCGAAACTGATTCAGCCAACGTTTATCACAGATTACCCGACAGAGATGTCGCCCCTTGCAAAAAAACACCGTTCCAAAGATGGGTTGGTCGAGCGTTTCGAGCTTATTGTAGGAGGTAAAGAACTTTGTAACTCGTTCTCCGAACTGAATGATCCGGTTATACAACGGGAACGGCTTGAAACCCAGGCAAAACTGCGCCAGCGCGGTGACGATGAAGCGATGGTTGTCGATGATGATTTCCTTCGTGCTCTTGAATACGGCATGCCTCCTTGCGCCGGCCTGGGCATCGGTGTCGACAGGCTTGTCATGCTGCTGACGGGGCAGGATTCCATAAGGGATGTCATATTTTTCCCCCACATGAAACCGGAATAGATAAGACGCTATTTTATATATACTTAGAAACAGTTTTTATTATTTATGGATCGTATATGAATCATTATAAACAAAAAAAGCCCGAAATAACTCGGGCTTTTTTATTGAAAAAATATTTTGGTAGCGGCTATTTAGGCTATGGTTGCTCTGTTTTGCGCCTGATGCTGTCGACAACCCCGCCGCCGAAGTAGAAGCCCACGATTGTGAGCATTATTAAACCAATGCGGAATGTTGCCATTATTTCCATCACGTCATTTGTAGTTTTACCGAAAAAATTCATAATAAGGACGAGCACAAAACACGCTATGTAAGTTGTTGCAAACAATATTGCAAGAAACCTTTGAGCGACTTTAAACGGTGCGTATGCTTTAAGTAGCTCAACTTTACTTTGCACTTTTTGCCATTCGTATTTTCTGCGATCCTCTGCTTTTTCTTCACCGCTGTAGACAAATCCATCGATTAAGTCAAGTCCTTTTTCGATGATGTTGTCAGCCCCGAATATTTTCCCGAATATGCTCATCGTATTCCAAAATATTGTTTGATGTTGATATATTTTTCAGCCTCTTCCAAGTCGCGCTTCAGCCAGCCTCGTATAAATTTCACCTGGTTCCGTTTTTGCGTGATGCGTTTCAAGCGGTGCCCAACTCGCATCAACGTATGCTGACAAACAAACAGCTCGATCTCGAGCCCGGAAAGCTCGTTTATTGCAGACAAGGTTATTGGTCCTAAATCCCCGTCCGGCTCACAGTCAAGACAAAACTGAGCGTACATCACACTTTTCTTGATGCTGCTGTTCATGCCGAAATTGTAGATTGTTTCTGCAACAGATTGATGTTTGATCTCATCACCCCGGAAGGTGTCCCAAAATTTCCGCTTGTAAAACTCCCTGACGAGATCACGGCATTCCTGTGTATGTCCCTTTCCGGAATAAACAAGCTGCCATCCCGGCCATTTTGGATGATAGTTTTTCGCTATGCCGGCAAAGGTATCACCTCCGGAGTCACCGCTCACGCGATGTAGCGTGAAACCACCCTCATCTCCAATTGTCTCGATATATGCTCTCAGAAAATCAGCCATTTGCGGTTGTTTTACAGTGTGCACTCAATGGGCAATTCTTTTCCATTTCTGTTCTTATTTTTTCTTGCTTCAGCCGTTCCGTCTTTATTGTTTCTTTTTCCGCCTGTATTCTTATTCTCAATAGCAAAGATGAATATATCGATACCACTATACCACAAAATCCCGCAGCAATGGTAACCAAATCAGGCATAAGCTGCGTTATTTCATTGAATACCGTTGTACCTGTAATCCCAAATGTTATTACGATAGGACCAACAGGACTTTGGCTTTGTAAATGCATTTTAATCGTTGACATATTCCCTCGTCAGGTGCGGGGGCAATTATGAAAAAACAGCGCAAATGAAAAGTGCGGTCATGTGAACATATAAAACCTGTCTACTTTTTTTATTGTTGTCAAAAACGGTATTTGCTTTTTGTGCTTTTCAATCTGACTGATAAGAACATCCGATCCGGTAAAAATAACGCGGGTTTCGTCGTCAAGTTTGATTTGTAACGTCAAACACTTGCCGCTTTTGTTTTTATCAAACTTGCTATTGTGTATCCGAAACCCCAGCACAATTATCTCTTTGTTGAGAATGTTGTCGATTCTGATTTTATCGCCATCGAGTACATGTGTGGGCTCGGCAAAATCAGAAAAATGTTGCATTAATAATTCAAATCGTTTTTAACTTGTGTTTTTATATTTTCTACATCAGCATTATATGCATTAAAAACCCCGTCATTGTCAATTCCGGCAATGGCTTTTCTCTGCATAGCCAATTCTTCCGGAAAAGGATATTTCTTTGCTATATAAGCAGTAACAATATGTACATAAGCTAAATGCTTTTTCTGTTGCGTCGTCAAGTCGTCGACACAGAAAGGCACTTGTATCTCATTGTACTGCCATTCATCCCTTGTTTCCCCGGTTTCAGGGTCTGATACAGAAACCTGAGATATGTTGAACCGGTACCGATCTTTATGAAATACAGATGGTTGATTATTGCTTTTTATTACAGGCAATTCGGTCATAATTGTATTTCTTTTTAAGGTTATAAGTATTGGCCCAGCAAAACCAGCCGTGATAAGCCGGCATAGCGTTTAACGCCTTTTTCGTGTATTTTTTCTTGAAATTCTTGACTATGCTTTTTCTCACCAATGTATAACCATGAAAAAATCTGTATCCGAGAAAATCAATACCTCTGCTATCTACCGGGAACACTTGCCAATTATTCTTTAATTCCAGTTTAAGGGTGGCAAGATATCTTTCAATATTCCGTTTGATTTGATGCAACTCGCTTTTTTCTGCTCCGAGAATCACCATGTCATCGCAATACCTGTAATAATATGTGACACGAAGATTTTCTTTTATCCAATGGTCCATCAATGAAAGAACAAGATTGCCTATCGGTTGAGACGGATAATTACCTATTGGCACAAACGGAGCACTGTCTGCTATCAGATCGAGTAACCAGAGCACATCAGGATCTTTGAGTTTTCTTCTGAACGCCTGCTTTTGAACTTCTGGCAGAATGCTTTGATAAAACTTACGAACATCCATTTTCAAGCAATAGTGTGTACCAGTGCGATCCGCATGCAAAGCCTTACGTAAGCGCCGAACACCGTCATGTATGCCTCGTCCCTTTACTGCAGCATACGTATCTCTGATCAATCCCTTTGTCCATATCGGTTCAACAACGTTCATCACGCAATGATGGATAATTCTGTCTGGATAATATTTAAGCTTCCAGATTTCACGCTCTTTCAATCCATCTTTTTTGATCATGATCGAGTATTTCGAGCACTTGTATGTTTTGTTTATCAACATACTTCGTATATGCCTGAAATACTTTTCCGGGTCGGAATCGACCATTTTCACTTCAGAATAATGGGTCTTGCGTTTTCGAGCTCTTTGATGAGCAATTTCAATATTTTCCAAAGAACAGACAGTGTGCCACAAATAACCGTATCTCTTCATAAGCTGCTTCTTGACCTGTGCGCTTTCGAGGTTCCTACCAACACACGATAACGGTCTCTTTATATTTTGCCGAGAGGCAAGGTGATTCAGAGAGACAAATTGAAGCAGAGCTGGCTGCCGATATTCGTATTCGCATTCGAAACTGAATTAGCTGCATTCCAAGAGAACGGACCTGCATTCGAACCGTTATTCGCATTACTGCCTACCAGAAACACGCGAAAGCACACCTTTCCCTGAACACACCTATCAAAGAACAAAAAAACACACTGAACACGGGCTGCTTACGCAGCCTTAAAGCAGAGCCGGCCGCCGATAATCGTATTCGCAGCCGAAACCGAAACAGCCGCATTCCAAGAGAACGGACCCGCAGACGAACCGTAAATCGCAGAACCGCCCACCCGAAACACGCGAAAGCCGGTGTTTTGGATGTAGTAATCGTGCATTTTTGTTGAGCTGCTGCCCGTAACATCAGACGGTAAGACAAGCCCGAGGCCGCTATGCGGCACTCCTGCGTAGCCATCTGAAGCAGGCAGCGTTATTCCGGTATCGGTTGCATCGTCTACACGAGTCCAGCCTGTTGTGCCGCTGTAGGTATAAGGCTCCTGGTTTTTTGCATAGACATCGTGATCGTCTATTAACGACGCAACACGTTTCCAGACATTACCCCACGTGTTATACACTCCCAACACCTGGGCAAAGTCTGTGTCGTAAGTTGTACCGCCATTTTGTACAGCAGAGGCGTACCCGCCGGCAAGATCGTAATGCTGTGCTCCTATATAGCTGCCATTCGTCCAGGTCCCGCCGGACTGATTGATCCGGCCAGCCCCAACAATACCAGGAATATCATACGATGCATACCCCGTCAAAAGCAGTAGACGCTCCCAATTAGCGATCCAAAAATCATATTGTTGCCACCCGTTCCCGCGGGCCTCGCACAACGTATCCGTCGCCTCGGTATCGAGATCGGCATGCCCCCAATCTCCTGACCGTGTAGTTACAGGATACACAATTGTTGTGCCGTCTGCAGGACTGTACGGCACACTCCAGCCTTTACTGTTATAATTAACAAGTTCGTAAGCGCCGTTATAGACCTTACGCAGTCCTGAAAAAAGAGGGTGCATGGTAAACTGACGGCCATCTTTACCGTCAAGAGGAAAATGCGACAACAGAATCACATATTTTCCGCCTATCTCTTCAGCATGGTAATACCGAGGGCCGACATTCATATCGAGATCCATGTATCGGACCATCTCTTGGCCGTTTGCGCCACTGTGATCTACGTTAGTACCGTCGACATGCTTCGAAAAATTGAGCCATGAAATATCCTTAAACACGTCGCCGTTGTCGGCAATGACAGAGCGAGTAAGTTGGGAAAAAATCGGATGTACTGACATATCGATCAGCTCCCCGGTAGGTTCGCCCTGACCCGCGCCGACACGTTCGAAAGAATCGGCGGCAGTATCGTAAGCAACACCGATGGAAAGCTGTTCAGTGCCAAACAGGTTTTCGATTGTCTTTGCAATCGCGGAATCACTGTTATTTTGCGGCCCGTATCGATGTACCAACATGTTATCTCTCCTTTATTCGTAAAATTGCGCCTGGACGTTCTGTGCGTTTTCGCTGATGATTCGTAACGTATCGCTTGTCGTGATACCGGTGAGATCGATCGTAAGCACGTTTTTGTAGGCAACGGGACTCGGAGTACCCGATGCGGTTGGAATACTTATCGGGCTTGAGCCGAAACCGATGTAATATTCAGACGTCGCGGTAATCGCGACATAATGAGTGCCCGAAGGAATCGCGCACGTAGCTTCGGTATCGGCTGTCAAGACAAAATCATAAACAGAAACAGGAGCGAGCGGCGCCTGGCGCGGAAAATCTTTTTCGTTGTTCAAACCCGAAAATTTGTTAGCCATGGTTATTTCTCCTTGTAGATTTCAACCTGTGTGTATTCTTCTTGAGCTTTATTCGCTGCTCGGCCAAAACCATCACTCGACTGGCCTGTTGTGCACTCATGTTGTATTTTATATATGTTACTCGATGTTATAGTAACTCTTGCCATACCGCAACTTCGAGTCTGTACATTGCCGCCATCCGCGGCATATTCCGAGCTGCCTTGTCTGACTATTGCAGTACCAGTCACATCATAAAGAAAGGATTGATGTTGATTGACGTCATATGCGGGCGCGGACCATTTGATTAAATAAGACCCCGCGCCGCTGATCGTAAAATTTGGAGAGCTTACTGTTACTATATTGTCTGGATCTGCTATTTCAGTATTTAAATCTCTGTCGTGTTTTGAGCCAGAAGTGAACGTGCCGCCAGCAGTATTTTGTGTTTTCACGTCGGCCAGTATTGCATACGATATAAAGGCTGATGTACTATGCGTTTCAGCCATATCCTTCACGTCGTCCGGACTGAACCCCCTGACCGCAGTTTCCGTGCCTGCCGTTTTCTCGCCGGATGAAACCTGATCCGGCAACATGTCAAACACCGTGCCGCCCGCAGTGCTGCCGTCGTGCACTGCAATTTGCTTCGTGTCCGTCAAGTACACGATTGTGCCGGCTTCGAGCGTTACCGCTGCATTTTGGCTTGCCGTACCTCTTAGTTTTTTTTGTGCGTTTACGCTCGCCATATCAATTAATTTGTGATCCTGCTATTGTTCCTGTATCGGACCATGTGATGTAGCTGTCTCCGTCAACAGCTGAACCTGCTATGCCGCCTACACCTTGCGTGAAATATGATCCTGTTGCATCTTGCCCATTCTGCCCTAAATCGCCACCATTACCACCAACGGTTACCGTGCCAAAGTCACCGCCGTCACCGCCGCTTGTGGTTGTTCCGTCTTGCCCGTCTCGTTCAGACCCCAATCCACCTACTCCAATTAGATACCCTGCCCCGCCGCCACCGCCAGCCGAGAAAGATACAAACCCTATAACCCCCCTACCTTTACCGCCACCGCCACCGCCGCCGCCAATCGTGCCATTGTTTGTTATATCAATAGCCTGACGTGTATATAATCCATCCGCACCGTTTTCGCCGTCAATACTCCCCGTTGTTCCCCCGTTTCCACCTTTACCAACGATGTACCCGTTGTTGATAATCTTAAGTGTTATACCTGATTCGCTCCATGTGCCGACGGTAAAAGCAAACCCGGTATTACCGCTTGTTCCTACTTTAACGCCTGACTCGATCAAGCACGTGACTGTATCCCCGCTTTCCGGTGCCGCATATGATTTGTCGTACTCGTCACGGAAATTAAAGTCCAGTCTGTCACTGTCGACAACAACCAAAAGCCCTTGGTCCGGCTGATCGTCATAGGTGTACCAGCTAATTTCCTGCGCTTCTACTTTCACTGATTCATCACCCGGCGTCGCTTTGACAACCTGCACGGGTAACGAAGTTTGCTCTCCTGTACCAGTTTGAAACGGCCACATGGATACTGTATATCGTCCTGCAAGAGCCGGTACGTTTTCGCCAAACCGCCAAGCCGCAAACTGTACCAGGGACGGAGGATCTCGGAATCTCGAAAGCAGCTTATAACATAAATCCGTGCCGGCAGGGCGCGTGTTGATCCATCGACTGTATATTTTTTTAATCGCGGGTTGTCCGCCGTATAGAGTCTCCGCTAAAGTATCCACGTGCGACACCGCCGCACGATAATTCGTGCCCTCGTCGAGAGGCTCGAGCGGGTTACGTAACCCGTACCACGTCCAGACTTGCGACAGCCGTTTGTCAGGTTGGCGTTTTGAGTCAAAACTTCCGGAAACGATGACATCATCATCATAGTGCACAGTCTCCGTTGTCAGCTCACGCACAGCGTCAAGCCGGATTTTTTTATTTAAATCGTCCGTATAGAGAATAAGTCCAGCCTGTTCGAGCAACTCATTGACCAGTTCCTTGACGCTCGTCGGCTCAGCGACCAACGTGTAATACAACCTTCCGCCGAGGAACTGCTCGGTTTTCTGTTGCCAATCGGTCAAATTAATCCAGCCCGCAGGAACCGTCGTATAATTCACGAACAAATCATACATGATGTCTGCGGGATCCAGACCGTTCGCGCCGCTGAAAAACTCCTTGCAGAGCTGAACGACATCGTTTTGATCATGTGACTCCGCAACGGTGTTGAACTGTGCCCGCGTCAGCGTCAAAACGTCGCCGGACCGGGTGAAACTGCAGATTTCGTTACCACCGATAGCAACATGCCCTGAAGCCGGATACTCATCGTCGCCCACGCCCGACGGCGTTAACGTTGCCGACGTGGCTGAATCCGTCAAAGCGGCGCTCAACCTGCCTGTGCTCAAAACAGGGCACTGCGCCTTCACCTCGTCGGCAAGCTTGAGGATATCCTTCGCTGTCACGGAGACCTTGCCGGTTTTGTCCGGTCCGGTGATTTTCTCGATGACAAACGTTCGGCTTTCCATAGCCGTCACGTTTTGCCCCTCGGTACCGCGAATGTAGCGGATTGTGGCACCCTGCATTTTCGGGTAATGACGAGCTTGCCATTTCCCCCAAAACGTGCCCTGTTCAAAAGGGTTGTACCCTCGTTGGGCCCAATACGGATCGCCGGTAGCATACGTGTCGGAATCGCGATGGTCGCGGAACGAACACGTGATGCTTGCCCGGATGCCCATATCCCCCTCGAGGCTGATCTGTTGCGGTTTATACGAAATAGACTGCAGCGAAGGAATACACTCGATGCCGCTTTGATCATCAGCGTCAGGATAACCGAACCTGACGGTATTTGTCGTCTCACTGTAATTATCCGTGTCCTGGCAGGTGTGCAGCGAGTTGAAACACTCGCATCCCCCGGGGAGCAACCCTTCATCATCGTAGCTCAAACCGGTGAGAGTCGTGCCCTCGTCGTCGTAGCTCAAACCAGTGAGAGTCGTGCCCTCGTCGTCGTAACTCGGCATATCGCCGGTAATGCACGAAGATGTATATTCAGCCGTGCAAGGAGACGCGCTGAACTCCAGGCTGCACATCGGGACATCGATTTCGATGTATATCACAACTTTAGTCATGCCAATCCGCTAATTGAAAAACTTACACTCATCATTCCGGAAGGACCGGTGTTATCCGGCACAGGCACACCCCCGGTAACCCAGCAATACCCGATCTCCGTTGCATAATCCGTTAACCGCCACGAATAGAAAAACGGCACAGTCTTACTCGCCAAAACAAAAGCGTCAAAGGTCGAGCGAAACCACTCTTTGGTCATGTTGCTCATACTGACTTTGGATTTGTGTGTCGTCGCCTTGATGATCCTGCCCAAAAACTGGCCGGACTCACTGAACCCGCTTACTGTATCGACACTTCGGGCGTACGTGATCGGCGTATGCCCGATATAAATATTGCGCTGCATCTGCATGATCTCGCCGGTATAGACGACGGCAATTTGCGGTTTCGTGCTGCCGCCTGGAGTGATCTTGATACGCACGCCGTAATAATCATCACTGGTGAACGTCTTGAGAATCGGACGATCATTCGCCGGGCTGAACTGACTGACAATGCTCGACCACGCCCCGCCGTCCGTCGTTTGACCCTCGATTTCAACATCGCATTCCGCAGATCCGAGGTTGTGCCCTGCAATCCCGATGTAATCACAATCCTGTGTCGCGGCACTATCGATAGTCACATACTGCGCCGAAGTGCTGTCGGATTTCCACAGCAAATTCGTTGCAGGGTTGGCAAGATTGGTAACCGGATAACTCGACTGTGAGCTGTCAGCACTCACATTGCTGATCGTCACCGCGTTGTCATACCCTATGTATTGCTGTACCGGCATTATTTGATATAAATTTTGCCGCCATCCGCTACATATTCGTTGAGCAATTCCGCTATTTGCTCACCGGTGTACAGATTGCCCGGATCAAGCCCGTAAATCGTAACTGATCTGCTTGACACTTCGCCCGATCCCGTTGTTGTCGTTGTAGAAGTGTTTCCCGAAGTTGTCGTCACTGATGAAGAAGAACTGACAGAACCGCCACCACTACCTGCCGAAAATGCTTCGCCAACACCAGCAGCGGCAATAATCCCCATTTGTATTTTTCCCAATGTTCCTATAGCTGCTGCTGCTGGCTTACCAGCTATTGGGCCAAGATCTGCATATGCTCGCATTACTGCTGCTGCAGTATTTTGAGCTGTTTGAGCAAGCATTAGTCCTCTGTTTATAGCTATAGCAGCTATAGCAGCAGCTTTTGATTTCCCTGCAAATTGAGACAACAGACTTACAGCCAGTTGTACTGTACGTTCTCTCATTTGCCTAATAGTTCGTTCAACTTTTTCTTGTCGAGCGGTTTGTTTTTTCGCGTAGTCTTCTTCAACAGCGTTTTTTAGTTCCTCATATTTTTCAAACGTCAGATACTCCTGATTTTTAAACTCCTCCAACCTTGCAAGACGAGCATCGTACTCTTCTAATTCGATTTCTGCCCTTGTCTTGTTATGATCCTGCAACGCCTCGATTTCAGCAACAAAAGCCGGAACGCCCTCGATCTCAGCCATTCTGTCTTTATATTCTTGGGCAATGTCAAGCCTCATTTGACGCGCTTCATCGTCCTTATTTGCAAAGGTGTTGTTATATTCATCAACAAGAGCAAGCTGCTCGGCCCGCCAGTTTTCCTGCAAATCACGCTCATCCATCAAGCTCTTCCGCAACGCCTCAACCCGTTTTCGTAGCTGCTTTTGATAATTCTCAGCGTCTGTACCACCATCGGGGTCGCTGGTTTTTTCACCGTTTGTTTTCTCAAATGTGTTTCCGCCCAAGTAATCTTCCATTCCCGGCATTTGTATCCGGCCTGCTGCGTCATACATTAAATTCAATCCATCAGCCGCTAATCGTGATGCCCTTTCTGTATTTCTGATTTCATCGTTATACTCCCTTAATTTTGCCGCCAAAAAACCTGGCCCGGTTCTATCTGCAATGAACCCGGCTAAACCTCCTTCAGATGGCGGCTGTGATGTAAGATTGATAAATTTTACAAGTGGAGGCAGCAGATTGACGGATATATCTGTACCGAGATCAAGAGCGTTCGCCGCCATTTTTCCCAATCCTTCCGCAAATTCGCCGATGTCATCTTTGTGATCTGTGATATATGTCGTTAAATCATCAATAGCAGGATTCAATTTATCGAGCACAGTATCAAAAGCACCGGACTCCATAACAGCAAATCCAATTTGCTCCTGCATGTCGCCGTACTTGTTGGAGAGTTGCTGAATTTTACCGGAATATGTATCAGCTGCAGCAGCAGCCTGACCGCCAAACACCCGTGAAATTTCTTCAGTCATTGAAGAAAGACGCTCTGTACTGCCAACACTGCCTTCAACTTTTATACCGTACCGTGACAAAGCATTTGTAGAACTGCCAAGCGTTTTTGAAACAAGATCAGCGGCATTCCTCAAATCCATACCTTTTGCAGCTGCTAAATCAAGAGTGGCTTTTGTCGCTGATTTAATTTGCTCTTCGTCTTTGACAAACGCTGCAATAAGCGACTGAGCTTCAATAATTGCCTCATCACCGTAAGTAGTGATCTTCTGCAGCGCTGAAGCTTGATCAAGCAAAGCCTTTGATCGTCGGCCCAAAGCCGTTTCAAGTCTCTTCTCGGCATCCTCCTGAGTCTGCGCCAACTGGATTGATTCCTTCATGTAATTCAGCACAGCGCGCGCGCCAGCGGTCACAGCAATCGCGCCAATACCGACGGCGAACTGTTTCGATAAACTCACAGCTTTCTTTGCTGCTCGTTCATAGCCCGAAGCATCGCCATTGATTTTTACATTGACTCGCTCAGTGTATGCCATTTTTTGTCCTGTAGTCTTTCAAGGTTTGCAAAAGAGACTCCTTGTCGTTGTTTGCCAGGTGGCCGGGGTTTGCAATACGATTGTTTGTCTCGACCCGTTTGTCGTGCAGCCGCCAGAATTCTTGAGGAGACATTTTCCAGAACTCTGATGGCTGAATGCCCAGATCATCGACAGCGATGTCATAAAACGTTCCCCATTCGACATCATTGTCAAAGTCTATTTTTTTTTAGTGTCAAGGTTGCCATTGTGCTGCTTAACAGGGAAAAAAGCAGTAGCAATAGCCTCTGTATATGTATGCATCGTAGAATCGCCGTGAAAAAGCTCTGCATACATCTCATCGTTGCTTACCGTCACGTTTTTGGTTTGCAGTAAATACGCAAGTATACGAGCAACCTCGGTAAGCGGAGACTCGCCATTTGCTGACCGGGCGATCAAACCGGAAAGACTGATACCCAACCCGCCTGACAACCGCGGTGTTTCGATTTTGTTGATAATATCGAAGGTCGGTTTGATCGTGTGCGTCTCGCCCTTGTAGGTAATTGCAATCTCGTTGAATATAGCTGCCATTATGCCCCCGCTTGATAAGTGACCGATCCGGAACTTTGCAGGGTAGCCTCGAACGTCACGGCGGTATTGTATTCGCCGTTCTCGCTGTACGAAGCGATCATGAACGTACCGTACACATCGGCCCCGTCCGCCCAGGTTAGCATATACTCATCGCTCACATCAGACGAACTCATCGCAGCCGCAAGCATAACCCTGTCGTCAGACACGCCCGAAACAGTCACCTCGAGCGACTTCTGCCCCGGTTCAGCGAGCGATTCGCGCCACCCGTTACTGTCGTCAGACGTGATATCGACAATCTCATTGTTGATAGCCAGTCCCTTCACCCGCACCCCGGCAATCGCCGTGCCGCCGGTTCCTCCGGAACTGCCCTTCACAAGCACCAAATCCCTTCCAAGTTGTTCAGCCATGATTCAATTATTTTGTTTATAAAGCCGTTTCCGGTGCTCCGCGGTTGATCAAATACAAAGCCGTAAACACCATTCTGATAATGCCGTGCTTGATTTTCGCCTCACCGTTGTATTTCGAATCTGCAGCAGTAAACGACAAATCAAGCACAAGACCGTTGAAAAACCTGTCGGTCGAACTGTTGTAATCACCATACAAAGCGGTCTCGACTTCCGCCTGAATCGTATCGACATCGTCGTCGAAATCATCGCCCGAGACGTAGCCGTCAACAACCACCGACACCGATTTTGTCAACAAATCTTCAGTTTCGTCCTGTCCTTTCTCGTCCATACAATACACGCAAATTCCCGGCATGGTCGCGGAACTCATCGGGTAAACCCTCGACCGGTACACCCTGCTTCCGGTCGTGGTCAACCCGGAAAGTGTCGTAATAACCCGATCCCTGATCTGTGTTCTCACATGCGCCATTACTGTTCCTCCAACGCGAGAATAGTAACGCCGGTCCCGTCCGGCCTGACGTTGATAATCGTGTAATCTCCGGCATGATCGCCATCGTTGATCGTCAGAGCATCCCCGATCACGGCGGAAGCAACATCAGAACTCTTGCAATGCGCCGCGGGCTGTGAAGACTCGACATCGACCTCCTCGCCCGGAACAGCGTAATACTCGTTGTCGAAAATAACATCGATAGCAGCAGCCTTGAACGTCGCCGAAACAGCAAACCCGTCCGTTTTGTCAAAAAACAGGCTTATGTCTTCCGCAAAAGCCATCAGCGTTCAGAAAGTTTATTCTTGATACCGGCTTCCCGGTCCTTGACCTTCTGCACGCCGTCAGCCGGTTCAGCCTTCTTTTGCTCGATAAGCAGAGCGCCATGGCGATCACTGACAACCACAACCGCCCCGGCTTTCTCTTTCCCAAGATCCTGTAAAAGTTTAATCATCATTTTTGAGCTCCGGCTTTTTCAGCCTTTTTCGCTGGTGATACAGATTTTTCAGCTCGCCCTGCAGCGACAATGCGATTGCCAAATCGATCGTTTACGTCAATAACTGCCCCGGCATTGGCCGGAGCAGTTTTTCCGTTTTTCATCAGGCAATTCATGCTTTTTTTAAGCGTAACCTTCATGGTAATCTCCTTAAGCAACGGTGTTGTAGCAGAAACTGACAGGATGCCGAAGCTGTACGTCGATATCCTGAAACGCCGTAAGAACAGTGATGCCTTTTTTGGCATACAGATACGGGTTGACGACCAGCTCGATGCCGCCCCACATGCCGATCATGAGTTCGTTGAAATTGCCGAAAATGATAGATTTGACTGCCCCTTTCAGCGCGTTCGAGGTGCTGAAGAGAGTATAACCGTTTGTCTGACCGTCTTCAGCGATAAAGCCAGGAACACCGGATGCTTTCAGCGTCTGTTTCATATTGCCGATTGCAGTCGGATGAGCGACGTAAGCCAACGAACCTTTAAGCGCTTTGTCTTCAGCTACCGCAGTTTCCATGTTGACGATATCAGACCATGCCGGAGTAGCCTCAGTTGCGATTTCTTCTGTGTTGACACCACTGGTATACATGATTCCGGTCGGCTGATTGGAAGCCCCCGTACCGGCCAGCCCGGCAAGGTCAATCGCGTCTGCCAGCTCTGCAAACATATCTTGACGGACAATCGCTTCTACGTCGAGACTTGTCTGGTTAAGCATTCTGCGAGTAAGCGCCTGATCGACACCAAGAGTGTTCGGCGTAAACTGCAGCAAATCGATGTCCATGGCCGAAGTAGTGATATCACTGCCGGACTCAGCCACCTCGTCAACCCAATATGCAGATGTTCCAACTCCAATACGCGCCATGTCAAATTTTCCGACCAAACCGGAAATCATTCGTGCGCCTGCACGGGTAATCGTCGCTTCGTCTCTCAGAAACTCAATAACTTCACCGCTGTGAATTTCTTCAACAGCACCCGCGCCTGTAGTTGTCGAAATAATAGCAGCTCGCTTAAGAGGAATTGCTTCGTACGGAACAACAAACCCGCCGTGTTGTGGTTCATAACCGCGTGATTTTATGTATTCGTCAGAAACCTCCTTTTCAAATCCTTTGATATTGTCCGCTGTCACACCCTCCGACATTTGCCTTACAACGCTGAGCAAGCTGAAACGAGTTTTTTCGTTTTTGGAAAGATCGAGCTTGACAGTCGCCTGACGTTCAGATTCTTCTTTGAGCGCCTCCATATACCGAGGTATAAAGCTCGCAAACTTCTCACCTTTTGCGACAGCCTCATTGGCAAGATCAAGGCCGTCGGGAAACCGTTTGGCATTGAGTTTTGCCACGCCAAGAATCGAATCAAAATCAGTTTCACGTTCAGCCACGAGAATTTCCGGCTGATTGGTTGCGGGATTCTGGTTCCCGCGATCTCCTGTGTTGTTGTTTTCGGGTACCATTTCCCGTTCCTCCTCTTTATTGTTGTTTGACTGTTGT
Organism: Prosthecochloris sp.; assembly: GCA_015482705.2. Classification (GTDB taxonomy): domain Bacteria; phylum Bacteroidota; class Chlorobiia; order Chlorobiales; family Chlorobiaceae; genus Prosthecochloris. Next base: position 70,369 of record JADMLA020000018.1, read on the forward strand.
TTACTGCGAAAAACCACTGTTTCGAAATGCATATCATCACTTCGCTGCCGAAACCCGACCCCCTCGTCAGCCGGAATGCTGACGCTCGAGACCTCGTAAGGTTTCCATTTTGTCACATGATACACGCCGGGCGTGTCTCTTTGTGGAGGTTCGGCCTCGACAACTTCTTCAATGATGTACCCCACGCTGACATTTTTGCGGATACCGTCATCGATATCGCCCTGAAGATCCTGACCGTCCTGCGACCGGCTGAACTTCAGATTATTGACCCGCAGCACTTTGCGGGACTCGTCGAGTTCGACACCTTCGATAACCCCGGCTTGCCTCGTCCAGTTGTGATCCCTCAAAAACGGTGCCCTGCCGGACCCGATAAACGACAAATCGACATTAGCTTTGCCATGCAGAAGCACCTCGGTACCGTAGACATACCGCTCCTGATCTTCCACCCACATCCAGCGCCCATCAACCGGGACTTCAGATGAGAAATCAAACTCATACGTATTGGTGCCGCCGTCACCATCAGCCCTCACGGAAATATCAGCCTGGCGATAATGAATGCCGGACTTGACCCGGATTTGTTCCATGTTTTCAGTATCAATAGTCATTATCAACCATTTTAGCGTGGCCGTTCAGCGCTTTCCTGATGAGCTGCCGAACAGCGTCGTCGCTGTTATCGTTGCCGAAATACTCGCTCAAGTCAATGCCTTTATCCTTAGCCATCTGCAATTCCTTCTGGAGTTGGTCAAACACGTCCTCGATATCCTGTCCGCGCTCGGCTGCAAGCTCGGAAAGTGTTGTGATCCTCATCTTGAGATACTTCTCTGCAGCAGCAGCCTCCTTTTGCGGATCGATCCAGCTCCACGTTCTTGGCCTCCACGATACTCTCAATAACTGGTCGTACATCGATACCGGAAGACGTAACGCCTGTGTAGAAAGTGACATCGACAACCAGTCGGGATAAAGAGACTCGTGCAAGCTTTCAATGAGCCATTGCTGCAACTCACGCCAGAAGTCGCGAACTTCGAGCATGCCGATTCTGGCAGAACTGTAATTCACATCGGAAAGATCATTTGCCAGAGACGTGTAATTCACACCACCGCCCGCAGCGATTCCTTTAAGCAGTTTGCTGTGAAACGCTTCGAAAGCATTGACCGGATGGTTCGGGTCGAACTGTACGAAGTCCCAGCCCGGGGGAAGCGATCCGTAAACCCCGGCCTCGGAATCCATGTACTCGACTTCTCCAGAATCGTCGTCAGCGCCCTCGCCGGTGTAATCGCCTTGCTCGGATTCAGGCTTTTTGAAAAACCCTCCTTTTTCCGCAGCGATCCGGGCCTGAATCGTCTCGGCTTCCTCGTAGCGGTCCAGCATATGCATACGCCGGATAGACGACGTCATCCACGGAAACCCGCGCTTCTGCTCCGCCCAGAGAGGCACAAAAAGATGTTCGATAAACTTTGCCTCGACACGAGTGTACTGTTCGCCGCTGTAGGAATACCGCATCCCGCGGTTTCCGATCCAGTAAGCGACAACCTCACCGTCGAGGTACTCGATACCGTTGATGATTTCAGCATCATCGCCAAGCTTTCTATTGAGCGCAACCGGAACACGCATAGGGTCGATAACCTCGACCATAAACCCATTTGGACCCTTGCCGAACCATTTACGCAAAAATATTTCACCATCACGGGGAACCGTGTTCACAATAACCCGCTCGAGACTGGTTTTTGAAAGCTGTGACCGGAACACGCAGTTACCCTTTCTCCCCCACTCCTTCCATGCGGATTCAACGGCTGCATTGGCGGCCTTGTCGGGAGTACCGTTTGCCGTCAACACCTTGGCTTCCAATCTCACGCCCTTCGGGCCGAGAATGTTGCTCCGGCACATCTGGATGAACTTGCTGTAATAACCGTTATTGTCAGCGAGCCAACGGGACCGTCCCCTGATCTTTTCCAGGTCCCGATATAGAGCCTCGTCAGAAGAAATGGTGGTGGAAGGCCAGTCCTGCGTTAAACGGTCGGCGCTCCCGGCAAGAAAATGCCGTTTGCTGCCGTTACGAGGAAATTTGCTTGACCCGATACCGGCATGTTTTGTAGCCGACACAGCATGTACATTATTGCTGCCCTGTTTCAAGAGCTCGGCAATCCTGCCGTTTTGTAGTAACTGATCACTCATGACGCGCTCTTGAATCTGACTTTAACGCTTCCAATCCCGGACTTACCGTTTTTCATCCGCTCTTCGGCGAGATACTCGGCCCGCAACCGGTCGCGTGCAGAAAGCAGCTCCTCCATGGTCATAAACTTCAAGGCTCGGCCGGCGATCTGGTATTCCTGCTGCGCCTGTGACGCACGGTTCGCAATCACCGCCTCGATAGCGTCGAGAGACTTTTTGGCAAAACTCCGGTCGTCATAACCGGAGCTTTGCTGCGCGAAATCCGGCTCGATAACAATCGTGCCGGTTTCAACGGCTTTACGGTCAGAGCCGTCGGTAACAACAGCCTGAAAACTATACGTGCCATCCGTAAAATCGTCGGTAGTCTCTTTTGCAATGTCGATGTGATGATCATCCGAAGAACCGTACTGACTGCCGGTGAGGGTAATAAGATTAGTCCCGGACTTGACGAGGTAATAAGATAGCGTCCAGGTAGGAGCCGGGTAATCGGATAAACTGATTTTCCATTCCCAGCTATCCCCGGCAATCAGTCGGGCAGGTGTAGATGTCGGTATACTTGCAGCCATTTCGGATTTGTTTTATAAGAAAAATCCGAAATAACAAAAAAGAAGGCAATAGGAAGAAAAGAAAGACGTTCCATATAACCCGGAAACCTGTAAGAGCCAATCATATCAAGGCTTTTCAGACCCCCGATTGGAAAAGCTCACATCCTGTTTCGCATATACCAATTTAATTTTTCCCTGAAAATCCTCGAAAAATGCTTTTTAACATACCTATCTTTAATTTTCTCTAAATTCAGTTTTGGCTTTTTGTAATCAGCCATTTCTTCCCAACCAACTTCAAGTCTGAATTTCTGTCCAACCATTCGTTTTTCAGATTTACTCCATTTTCTTTTACCTATACGAAGATAAATACCAGGTCTACTTTCTCCTTTTCCACCTAATTTCTTCACAGTTCCGGAAAAATACTGTGGTCTGTCAAGAATGGCTTTCCAGTTTCTTTTTAATCCACCATGTTTAGCCCTGTAATTTGCTTGGGGAACCGGAATTGCTTTTCTTTTACCTCCTTCAGGCTTTTCACGTCCGCCATAAATTTGATACTGCAAATATTTTTCCTGTGCTCGCTTCAAATGCAAAATACCCTGCAGTTTGCTTTTTTGTGCTTTTTCTATGTACCATGCTTTAGTTGATGTAGTAAATGATACTGGCATATCAAATACACTTTTTATTTCCTTTGAAAACTCCGTCCGCAACCCGAAAAGAGTATCATTGATAGCGTTCCGTGTCGCATTTGGCACAAACTTCTTCTCCATTTTACTCAGATTGCGAGTAACCTCCTTGATATTGCTTCGAACAGAAATCTGCATAGCAGTTTTATAACCTCCTCATTGTCCTGCGTTTTACTTTCAACCGTTTCTTTTTTCCCTGCGTTTTGCTTTCCCCATTCAACGCATTACCCTGATCCTCAAAGCTATCTTTTTGCTCAACCATCCTCCGTTTGATGTGCCCCCATTTCGGCTTCAGGATCAGCAACGTTGCATACGCATACTGCCTGGTATCGACCGCCTCATTCCGCTCCCGCACCTTTACCCAGACACGCCGCCCGGCCTTGAGCTTCTTCTCCTCCGCTGTCAGCATCAGGAAATACGGCTTTTCGTAATGTAAAGGAAAATGTGCGCTGCCGGGATTACCCGGCTCGATCCTCAAACGCTTGAGCACAACATCCTTTATTTGCTCGCCGTCCACACGCCATAATTTCAGGCGTCGCTTGCCGGCGCGGGTCCATTTAACCACACCTTCGACGCGCGTGGCGCTTCCCTTGACTGCAAAAACTCTGTGCAGTTTCGAAGCAGACTCAACCCAATCATAGATCACGTTTGAATCGACGTTCTCAGTATTACCCTTCTCAGTAGGATTGTAACCAACATCGATGCCGAGAGCATCGACACTGAGAAGCGCCCCGTCCTGGCGTTCCCATTCCATCTCCCAGACATATTCAAGTTGGTCGTAAGTCTCCAAAAGCTGCGTATTGCCCCACAAAATGCGATAATCGAGGCTCCAGTTTTCGCCGTCAGCAGCCCAAGCGATAATTTCACACTCGAGCCGATCGCCCTGCACATCAACCCCAACCGTCACCATTTCAATTTTTTCCGGGAGCTTATTTGGAAAATGCTCACGCCGACCCATAAGCGGCGCGTCTTCCAAACGCTGCCCCTTTTCTTCGTATAGTTCTCCAAGCACCGTGTTTGTAAAAACCCGCATTCGGTCCGGGTAACCGGTAGAGTAGAGGAACTCGGCGGCCGTTTCCGCCCAAGTAACAAACGGACTGTATGCCTGCCAAATGTGAAATCCCTGCCGTTTAACAATCTTTGGAAATTTCGCCCGCCACTCCCCTGACTGCACCATATCATGTTTGTCCTCATGCTCGATCACCGACCCGCAATGCTCGCAGACGAACCAGGCGTGGATGTGCTCCGCTATTGCTTTCCGCTTCCACTCAAATTCATCAGCCTCGTCGGCACCCTGCGTCAGACCCTTGATTGCATCCTTGTCGTATTCAAATTTCAGATTCAAGAACTTGAGCGTCTGGAACCCGCCGCAATGCGGACACGGCACCCAAAACTGCTGCTGGTTGGTTTCTTTATACGCCGGTTCGATGCGCGATTCACCTTTTTCAGTCGGCGTGCTGACAAGGAAAATTTTCTTATTGCTTGCATACCTCGTAGTACGCTTCCGGGCAAGCATCAGGATATCGCCTTCCGCTTTGATCAGCTTTCCCCATCTATCTATTTCGTCACCAAGCAAGATTCGTATCGGCCATGACGAGAGCGAAACCGGCGAGTTTGCGCCGGCCATAATCATATACCCGCCTGGAAACTTTTTGAAGTCAAGACTGTTCCTGCCGTCCCGCACCCGTTTATCTGCGAGAATACCGCGTAACGCCGGAGTCACGTCGAACATAGGTTCAAGCCTTGATTTCGTCACCTGCTTTGCCATAATCAGCGACGGCAAAAGCCACATAATCGGGCAAGGATCGCGATGAACGTAACGTCCGATCGTATTCAGAATAATTTCAGTCTTGCCGATCTGTGCTGAGGTCATCATAATAACTTCTTCAACCATCGGATCGCTCAGTGCATCCATCGGGCCTCGCTGATACGCCGCTGTATCAACGTAATATTTGCCGTCGTCTGTATAGCGGTGCTTGTCGGTCCACTCCGAAATGGTTTCCCGAGGTGGAGGCGCAAGCAGCTTATAGAGCGTCTTCGCTTTCTTGCGAACCTTCCCAGCCGTTAAGGTGTCCATTGTCTGAAATTTCCTGTAAAGCTTTTTCTATCTCTTCGCTGATCATCGTCTCTTTTTCCCGTAATGACGATGATAGCTTCATAATCGCCAACCGCCGTGGGAGCATGAGTATTTGCGTCTTGACGTTGAGCATGATTTCCTTGTAGACTGAATGCACGAGATCAATTTTAACCAGTTTGCCTTGTTCCTCTTTAAGCCGCAACTCCTCCCTTTCCGCCTTGATCCTCGTAAGCTTATCCTGTGCCGGTTCATCTTTATCCGCTTCCTGTTTGGCCCCCTGCAACCGGTACTCGATATACGCCTGAATCGCCCGAGCGCAGATCCACATTCCCCGGCCGACATTGGCTTCCCGAAAAGACGGCAGCTCGTTCTCAAGCTGCTGGATCCTTCGAGACGTAATGCCCATCAAGGCCGACAACTCCTCAGTCGATACCCGCTTTATCGAATAGTCTTCTTTGAAAGGAAAAAGCTTTTGATCTGCAACACCGTTCATTTCAATCACTTAGAAAATTTACATGCGAAACCGAAGCGCCCGAAATTTTCATCTCAGGCTAAAAAAATCCCGCGCTCACGAAACCAATCACAGTCGGGGGCTTCAGAAAGGACCCGTGGCGCATCAAGTTGATAGTAGTTCATTTCCTGCATTGTTTTAGCGGTATCATACGCTGTACAGCATCGACAATACAGCGCATATTGTTGTTCTGCAGGTGCATAATGACGGCCTGCTTTGCTTCTACAGTTCGTTTGAGCTTCAATTGAGACTTGTAAAGCCGGTCTATCTTGCGCTGCTGGTCAACGGCTAACGTCCTCAATTGATCATCGCTCATCTTCATGATATCAGCTTTCTTCATCACCAAGTTTCTTTTTGAGTTCTTCGAATAGTTCCGGGAGCGATTTCACCTTTGTCTGTGATACAATCTGTTTGATCTCGGTCGGAAGTTGGGGCTCAAGTAATTCCTCGGCTGCCGTGTGTAACCGCCGAACGTTTTGCTGTGCCTGCTCAACCAGCTTTGTGCATGCGGTAAAGCTCGGCAAAGGCTGGAACTTATCGCCGGTAAACTCGGTACGAAGAGCGAGGTCATACCACTCTACCAACTCGGCTTCTGTGATCCTCTGTGCTTTCAGCAACCGGGTTATTGCCTCCTCGATGAACGTCGTGTCACCAAAGATTTGACCGTACTGCTTCTCGACCACTTCGGCATACTGCCTGCCTTTCATAGCCTGCATTTCGAGTAGCTTCAGCTCGATCAGTGCATCACTTGCCGGCTTCAATACCCAGCGGGCAGCATCGAGCTTTTGTTGCTCGTCTTTAGCCTGCACCAGTAACACCCGATGCGCCTTCTGAAGCCAGCTTTTCTCGCAACATCGTAATTGCCCTGGCGTTGTTGATCGCGTGGATATTACCGTTTTTCGTCGCTGTAGTTCCTGCATCGTTCGATAGATTTTGTTTCCGCATCTTCTGTAAAAACACATCGATGTACATCACCCCGTCATCATTGCGCTTACGGAGCTTCAACGGGCTGAAGAAGTTGGTCGACCAAAATGGGTCACCTCGAGCCCACTGTATCGCCCGGAGTAGCTCATCGACGTTTTCCCTGCCGTCGACACGTCTCAGCTTGTCCCACTCCTGAGCCCATGCATCCCGGTCACACTTGACTGACTCAACCGTCAGCGGCTCAAACCAGTCTGCAAACTCGTAAGCCTCCTTTCTGTACTCCGACTCCAGAAAGGATTTCGGCAAAGATTTCTTGCTTTCCGGTTCCGGAGAAGGGGTTTCGGAGGGAGAAGAGTATTCCTTTTCCTCTTCCAATTCCCTTTCCCTTTCCAATTCCCTTTCAGCGTAGGGTATGCATTGGGTATTGATAGGGTATTCATAGGGTATTGATAGGGTATTGTATCTTTTCAGTACCATATCGGCCAAAGCGACAGGGACAGACTTCAGGGCCTTTGCTATGCTTTGTATGATTTTTGGCGATGTTGAGGACTGATGTTTGATGAAATTGACTACCCAGTAATAACCCTCGCGTTCAACAAGCTTGCCATCATCGCATAGCTTTTTAATCAGAGGTTTAACGCTGTTTATACCTGTCTCAAATGCCATCTTGCGAAGTGAAACGTGCAAAATCCCCGCATTGTTTGTGTGCGGACAAGAGAACAGATAGAGGTAAAAAAGCTTCTCTTGAGGTGTCAGTTCCTCGGTGTATGGATCTTTCCAGAATCCTGAGCTTATTGTCCTGTAGTCTGCCATGATGGTTACTGTTATGCTGCTATGGTTGCTTTCATTTCCGGTACGTTTGCCTCAACAATAGCCTGAGCAATCGGCGGGCAAACGCTGTTTCCACACATCCTGACCTGCGCTGTCTTCGTCAATGCTAAACCTTGATCTGGATTGTCGCCGATGATGTAACTATCCGGGAATCCTTGAGCACGAAACAGCTCACGGGGTGCAAGCATCCGCATGCCTATATCGGTAATCATGTACTGCTGACCTGATACAGTGACCAGACCGAACCGGTCGCGAGTCGAAAGAGTCCGCATTGGCTCAGTGACAGCCTGTCCATCAGTGTCGCTGCCGTAATAAGCAACAAGAAAAGCCCTGACCTCGGCAAAATGGTTACCTCCTGCACTGATCGTTCGCAGCGGTTCATCATTCGGCTGACCGATATTATTGCCCCTGAATTTGACAAGATTGCTCGTCATCAACGCAGACTTGCCACCTCCATTGCCTGTAACAGTCCCCAAAGGAGCCGTTACCGGATGCCCTACGCTTTGGCCAAAATCGCGCTTAATATGTGCCGTCACCAGGCTGTGATGGTCGACGGCCGTCACTGTTCCGATGGCATCACGCAGATCTGAACCGACAACACCGGAATAATGCTTTGCGAGAAAAGCCGTGACAAGGGCATGCCTGTTTTCTGTTGTTTGTGTCCTAAGTGCCGAGTTAATTGAGCTTCCCCGTACCTCATTCGT
>JADMLA020000019.1 GCA_015482705.2 Prosthecochloris sp.
TGTGCTCGTACATTATAGACATCTCTGGAACGTAGCATATCTCAAGAGCTTTCGGGCGCAAAACGACGAACATGACCGAATCTCAGGCCACATATGCGGTACTGACGGGGGACCTTGTCAAGTCTTCGAGGTTGCCCAGCACACTCAGCACGAAAGCCATGGCATGGCTGAAAGCCTCTGTTTCGATAGTCAACACCTTCGCTCTCGGCTCGGTGTACGGCAGCATGGATACGTTCCGCCACGATAGCTGGCAATTGTTGCTCAACCGGCCTGAAACCGCACTCAGAGCTGCGCTGTTCTTCAGAACCGTTCTCAGGATGAATTCCGATGCCGATACCAAGTACGACACCCGAATCGCCATCGGAATCGGAGAAGTCGAGTACATCGACTCGACAAATATCTCCAACTCACGAGGCCCGGCGTTCACTCTATCCGGCAAGCTTCTCGATTCCATGAAGAATTCCCGGCTGACATGGGGCACCGAGCACGATGCACTTCCCTTTTGGAGTACGCTCGAAAGAACGACGATCCCTTTGCTCGACTGTCTTGTATCCGACTGGACTCCTACGGAATCCCAGGCTGTCAACTGCGTTCTCACGGGTCTGACTCAGGATCAGACTGCCGCCCGGTGGCAGTCGAACGACGGTAAGAAACCTACCCGGCAGGCTGTCGGCGGTTCTCTGCAGCGTGCCCACTGGAACACCGTACATGATGTACTGCTTTGGACAGAGCAGCAGATAACCGATACCCTGAACATCTCAACAGAATGAAACCTTGAGAGACTGCAAACATGAAAAGCAATCTCTCAAAGCTTACCCGCAGCATATTTTGATATAAACAGTGTCTTCATGGAAAAAATAGCGGCGATCCTGATTTGCGCTCATATCTTTGCCGACTTTCTGCTGCAAACCGGCAAGATGGCGAACAACAAAAGAAACCTTTCGCTGCTCTTTCTCCATGCCGCGATTCATGCCGTGGTGAGCTGGCTGCTGCTGCAGGCATGGGCGTACTGGCAAGTCCCCTTGTACCTGTTCGCCGTTCATGCTCTTATCGATTATCTCAAAGAGCGTTTCATGGAAAAGAGCTACCGGTCATTCATCGCCGACCAGACGGCTCATCTTTTCAGCCTCGTTTTACTGTCGTTCCTGCTTGCCGAGCAGCACTTCATGCCTGAACTCTCCGGTTTTCTTTACAAGGCAACCGTCGTCCTGGCAGGTTTGACGGCAACCATCCGAGGCTCGGGTTTCCTCATCAACCTCGTGACTAAAGATATTCTCGAAAAAAACCAGCTCAACCCTGACGGACTGATCGATGGCGGCAAGCTCATCGGTCAATTGGAAAGAGGGCTCATTTTTCTTTTTATCTTCATCAATCTGCCCACCGCGATAGGTTTTCTCGTAACTGCAAAATCCATCCTCCGGTTCGAAGAAGCCCGTAAACAGAAACTCGCCGAGTATATTCTCATCGGCACTCTTCTGAGCTTCTCGACCGCTATCGCCATTGCCACCCTCACCATGTGGGCCACCTCCCTGTAACACCGGCCCTCTCACTCGGGGACGTTGTAAATAATTTACACTTACATCCAAGAGATAGCGACAACCGATAATGATTTGACCTTCTGCAAGAATGGTTTATCCGGCAGCCTTGTTTGGCTCACCCGTATTCTTCAACGCAGACCGTGTCCGTTCAAGAGATGTGCGGCACTCTTCGATCCCCGGCCTGCTTTCGGCAAACTTGACAAGATCCGCCTGGACGAGTAATTCTATCAGTATATCGGCGTGGGGTACCGAGCAGTGCGACATTTCTTCCGCGATCTCGCTTGTCACTTCTTCGAGAGCCTTGATGCGGTACTCTCCTTCGAGATACTCGCGAATCAGGAAACTTAGCTGTTCGTAACATTCTTCAGGCTGCACGGTTTTACCGAGGCTTTTTTCGAGCTTTCGTACTTTCCGAAGTGCCACCTTCGAATGATCTACCTCTCGAGATAAGGAGCCACGTCTCCTCTTGACCAGATACCAGATTGCAATAATCGCTATAACTACTACCAGACCGAGAAGAAGAGGGAAAAGAATGTCTGCCTTTGCCGGGTAAGGCCGTTTGATCGGTTTGATCGGTAATAAAGCGGTGACGGATGAATCGGTCAATGCGTTCACTGTTACAACGCTTTCAGGCACAACCTGTATCGTAGTATCGGCTCCCGAGTCCCTGCGAATGGTAACGGTTACCGGAGGCAACGCATACTCTCCGATATCGAACACTGCAAGCATCGCTTGAAAAACAACCGTTCTCTCCCGAGGTCTTTTCTCCTGCCGGTCGATCAGCACGAATGGATGAAGCCTTGAACTGTCAGGCATTGCAAAAGCCACTCTCTGTCCCGGCTCATGCTTTACCGTAACGGTATATGCTATTCTACCTCCAATGGTAACCGATGCCGGAGAAAAGTCGCTGCTGTATTTGCCGTCGCCATCATCTGCCGTTACCGGAGAAACCGCCAAAAAAAGGGAGAATAGCAGGAGCATTGCTGCTGCTATGTCAGACTTTTTTCTCACGGTACCGAAAAAACCTGTTGAGCGCCCCGATAATGGAACTGTTCGTTTGCAGACTGATCGTATCGATTCTCATACCGCTGAGTTTTTTCATCAAAAGCTCCTGCTGCGTTTGCCGGTTTTTTTTGTATCGCTTCAGCGCTTTTGCTCCGGCAGCGTCGATAATGCCCTCTTCTCCCGTTTCAGGGTCCTGAACCCAGAGAATTCCACTGTCGGGTATTTCCGTGTCGAGCGGGTCGGTGAGATGAACAACAACAAAATCATGCCTCGCATCGAGGATCTTCATGGCTTTTTCGTAACGTTCGTCGATAAGATCGGTTAACAGAAAAACTATCGCCTGCCGCTTCTGGATAGAACGGATAAAGGAAAGCGCCGCATCGATGTCGGTTTTTCGATGTTGCGCCTCGAAGCTTATGATCTCCTCGAGAATGACCAGCACATGGCTTCGCCCTTTTCGTGGTGGTATGAACTTTTCGACTCGATCGGAAAAAATCAGCAACCCTACCTTGTCGTTGTTCATGATCGCACTGAACGCAAGCACGGCAGCAACTTCCGAGGCAAGCTCCTTTTTCGTACGCCGACGGCTACCGAACAACATCGACCCCGATCCATCGAGAACAAGCAACACCGTCCTTTCGCGTTCTTCGGTAAAGAGCTTGACATAAAGGTCATTTTTGCGAGCCGATGTGTTCCAGTCGATAGTCCTTACGTCGTCTCCCCAGGAATACTCCCGAACATTGCTGAACTCGATACCGCGTCCCTTGAATGACGAGTGATATTCACCGCTGAAAAGTTCATTCACCAGCCGCTTCGAACGGATCTCGATATGCCTGATTGTCCGGGCAAGCTCTTTAATATTGTGAACCCCTCGCTGCATGGTAGAAGAAAGTCAAAATTCAAAAGTGAAAAGTCAAAAGCAGTAGCTTGACGATTACCGCTTCGCTGATAGAGTGACCAGTGACGAGAGACAAGTAAGATCCCATTATTCATTAGTTTAGTAACTATTTAATTGCTTGTCACTTGTTACTCGTCACTGCCTTATGGTACTTTCACATGAGCGAGTATCTGGCGGATGCAGTCTTCCGGGTGCACGTTATCGGCTTCGGCTTCATATGTCGGGCGAATGCGGTGACGCAGAACATCGAACGTCACCTCCTTGACATCTTCAGGCGTTATATAGGCTCTCTGATGCAGAAAAGCGTGCGCTTTTGCAGCAAGCAACAGAAAAATGGATGCCCTCGGCGACGCCCCGTATTCGATCATCTCTTCGAGTGACTGCAGTCCCGCAGCCACCGGGTCTCTCGATGCTGTCACAAGATCGACTATGTAGCGCTGCACCCTTGTATCGACATAGATCCTGTCGATCAATGCTTTCGCTTTCTGAATCTCGTACCTGTCAACGACAGGAGATACATCGGGAAGCGGTGCGGTTTTCGCCGACCGCTGCATGATCTCGAGCTCCTCGTCATACGATGGATACTCGACGAGTACCTTCATCATGAAACGGTCTAGCTGTGCTTCGGGTAATAGATAGGTCCCCTCATGCTCGACGGGATTCTGTGTAGCAAGCACCATAAATGGTTCCGGAAGCACAAACGACTGGTCACCGATGGTCACCTGACGCTCCTGCATGGACTCGAGCAACGCCGACTGGACTTTTGCAGGCGAGCGGTTTATTTCATCCGCCAGTATGATATTGGCAAACACCGGACCTTTTCGGGGGTAGAACGCCATATCTTTGGGATTATAAACCATGGTACCCACAAGGTCAGCCGGAAGCATATCGGGCGTGAACTGTATGCGCCGGTAGGCAAGGTTCATTGCCGAAGCGAAAGTTCTGACAATTAATGTTTTTGCCAGGCCGGGAACCCCTTCCAGTAAAACATGACCGTTTGCCAGCAAGGCGATAAAAACCCTTTCGAGAACCTTGTTCTGACCGACAATACGTTCTGCAAGCAACTGCGCGGCCCTGTTCAGAAAAGCCGAGGCTTCTGCGATCTGCCCCGCCAGTTCCTGAAGCTCTGCGTCTTGTTTCATTCCTGTGATCCTGCATTTGATGGTTGCGGGGGAGAAACTGCCTATTGCTTCTGGTAGAGATCTTTAAAACCGAAAACGAGGAGAATTATTCCCACAACAAGAGCCCCCCAACTAAAAAATGCGTCAAGTGATAAAAAAGCATTAAGCATTCCAATCCCGGGAGCAAAGAGCAGAATAATGTCTGCTCCGAGCAGCACAAGCAAAACGTTGAGAAACTTAACCTTGACCCTTGGTTTATTATTGTTAGCTTCTTTGGCCATACTTTTTATTACTATGGGAGTAAAAATAACCTATGAATATTCTCGGCATCGAAACCAGTTGCGATGAAACATCGGCCGCCGTTCTGAAACATGGTCGTGTCGCTTCGAACATCATCAGCTCACAGCTCATTCACAAGGCTTATGGCGGTGTTGTTCCGGAACTCGCCTCACGGGAGCATGAGCGGCTGATCGTATCGATTGTCGATCGTGCGGTGAACGAGGCTAATATACAAAAAAACGATCTCGATGTCATAGCCGCGACTGCCGGTCCAGGTCTTATCGGTGCGGTCATGGTGGGCCTTTGTTTCTCCCAGGGCCTTGCTTATGCGTTGAAAAAGCCGCTTGTCCCAGTCAACCACATCGAGGCACACATCTTTTCCGGCTTTATACAGGAAGATCCCGAACATCAGGTCCCCGAGGATAATTTCATTTCACTGACCGTTTCAGGAGGGCACACCATGCTTTGCGTCGTGGACAGTGATCTGCACTATACGGCCATCGGAAGAACTATCGACGACGCTGCCGGTGAAGCCTTCGATAAAACAGGTAAAATGCTCGGTCTCGACTATCCTGCAGGCCCGCTCATCGAAAGGCTCGCGAAAGAAGGAAATGCTGATTTTCATACGTTTCCCCGGGCGCTGACGTCACAATCCAGAACCAGCAAAAATTATCGCGATAACTTCGATTTCAGTTTTTCCGGCCTGAAAACCTCCGTGCTGAACTACATCAACAACCATGAGCCGGAATTCATCGAGCGGCACCTTGCCGACATTGCTGCTTCTATCCAGGAAGCCATTGTCAGCGTCCTTGTCGAAAAAACCATTGCCGCTGCCTTGAAATACAATATCGGTGCGATATCGGTGGCCGGTGGTGTGAGCGCCAATTCTGGGTTGCGGCATACCATGGAAGCCGCTTGCGTAAAACACGGTATACGCCTCTTCATTCCCAAAGCGGTGTATTCAACCGATAACGCCGCAATGATCGCCACACTCGCCAGCCTGAAACTTTCCCGAGGACTCGTCAAACCGAACAATTACGATGTCGCACCTTTCGCGAGCTTTGAATACTCCTGAATGGTCAACACGGATTTCGAAACCCGCGTGCCTTCGTGGTTCCCACGCCGAGCGCCCAAACTTCTCATTGAATTAGTTGATTGAATACGTTATCTTTCGGCTTTTGGAGCTGAAGTTTTTCAAATTTTACAACGATACCATGCACACTTTCATATCATCTTTCCTTCTTTTCGCTCCTCCAAGTGGAGGCGAAACTCCCAACATGTTTATTCAGCTCGTACCGTTAGCTCTAATTTTCGTTGTTTTCTACCTGTTTCTCATCCGTCCACAGCAGAAAAAACAAAAAGAACGTGAAAAGGTACTCGATAGTTTGAAACGGGGAGACAGGGTCATCACCATCGGCGGTGTCCATGGCACCGTCGCAGGGATCGATTCGGAGAAAAAAACTGTTTTGGTTCAGGTTGCCGACAATCTGAAAATAAAGTTCGACCGCAGCGCTATTGCAACAACTGAAAAACAGGAAGCCGGCGAAAAACTTACCAGTAAGGATTAAACGAGATATATGCAGTCCACACAGGCGACATTGGTTTTAGAAAACGGTTCTGTCTATAAAGGCATAGCGTTCGGACATATTGGCGAAGCCACCGGGGAAGTGGTTTTCAACACTTCCCATACCGGGTATCAGGAAATCATCACCGATCCCTCGTACGCTGGCCAGATGGTGGTCATGACCTATCCTCTGATAGGCAATTACGGGGTCAACCAAAGCGACGGCGAGTCCGACAAAATCTGGGCATCGGCCCTCATCGTTCGCGAAGCATCCAATCTGCACAGTAATTTCGCCGCGACAGGAAGCCTCGACGATTACCTGAAAGAATCGAAGGTTATAGGCCTTGCCGGTATCGACACCAGAAAGCTGGTTCGTGAAATCCGGGAAAAAGGCGCAATGCGAGGGGTTATCTCCACGCTCGACCACGATGAGAACAGCCTGCAGGAAAAAGCCCTGCAAAGCCCTGAAATGACCGGACTCGACCTTGTCAAAAAGGTCAGTACCGCCAGGAATTACACGGTTGACTGTCCCGATGCCAAATATCACGTCGTTGCCTTTGATTACGGCATCAAACGAAACATTCTCAGAATGCTGCAGGAAGCCGGATGCAAAGTCACCGTGCTCAACGCAAAGACTTCTGCCGACGAGGTCTTGAAACTGAACCCGGATGGCGTATTCCTTTCAAACGGTCCCGGTGATCCGTTCGCTGTAACCTATGCGATCGATATCATCAAAGACCTGACACGTCGCGACAAACCATCAGGCCAGCTGCCGATATTCGGCATCTGCCTTGGCCACCAGCTTCTTTCACTCGCTTTCGGAGCCAAAACATACAAACTGAAGTTCGGTCACCACGGCAGCAATCACCCGGTAAAGCGCCTTTCGACAAAATCCATCGAGATCACCTCCCAGAACCATGGTTTTGCCGTGGAGATGGACTCGCTGCCCGAAGAACTCGAACTCACTCATCTCAACCTTTACGATAACACGGTTGAAGGCGTCCGGCACCGTGAACTGCCCTGTTTTTCCGTACAGTACCATCCTGAAGCAGCGCCCGGTCCGCATGATTCACACTACCTCTTCAATCTGTTTACCGAAATGATGGATAGATGAAGCACTACGGATGGTGTTATGATACACAAGTATCTACCGGTTCCACTGGCCATCGCTCTGACCTGTATTTCTTTATCCGATGCCGCGGCAGAGTACGCTACAGTACAATCCGCGAACGAGCATTTTAACGCAGGTCGTTACAACGAGGCTGGTGGACTCTACAAAAACGTCATCGAACGCGAACCACAAACTCGTAACGGCATTGTCGCCGCCTTCAACCTCGGTAACACGCTGTTTCAGACTCGACACTATGCCGAAGCGGCCACGCTGTTTCAAAAAATAGCTGAAACACCGGGACTTCCCGATATAGTTAAAACCGACGCACATTACAATGCAGGCAACGCATACGCCCGGATTGCAATGACCGTAAACGACGATGGCCAGAAAAAAACGTTCCTGAAAACCGCTCTCGAGAAGTATCGGACGGCTCTTTTGTTGAGCCCCGATGATCAGGAAAGCAAGATCAACTATGAAATCGTTCTTCGTTTGTTAAAACAGCAAGCGCCTCCGTCAACAACAGGAATAAACAACGCCTCCGATGTTGAAAAATCCAGCATCGGCAATGATATCGTAGCAAATATTCTCGAGCAGGCAGTACAGGATGAACAAACCGTGTTGCAGCGCAGATATCGCGATTCAGAACGGGTGAAACCGGATGGATCAAACAAGGACTGGTAACAGGAATGAATAACAGTAAAAAGGTGCTGCTGGTGTTTCTTGCCTCGGACAGCGGTGTCGACGGGGCCAGATCGCTTTTCGAAGAACAATCCAGTCATAAAGCTAAAGCATGGTTTGACAGAACGGTTCGCAACCTGATAAAACAGACACAGTTTGCCATCCCTCCACTGGCGCTCATGATTCTCGCCTCCATCGATGTCGAAGGCATCGAGCAAACCATATGCGACCTGCGTTTCGAAGATTTACCGCTCGATACTTCCTGGGACCTGATCGGGATAAGCGTTCAGACTGGTATGGCGTCGAAAGCGTTCAGCCTTGCCGACAGATTGAGAGCGAAAGGCTATACAGTCGCTCTTGGAGGAGCCCATGTAACCATGTTTCCCGAAGCCTGCAGCAAACATGCCGATATTTTGGTTCAGGGCGAAGCTGACGATACCTGGAAGACCGTTCTTGAAGATCTCAAAAACGGTACCACGCAAAAAAACTATGTTCCTGAAAATTTTCCCGATCTTTCACACAATCGCCCCATCAACTCCCGACTGCTCGATAAAAAACGGTATTTCACAACGAATATCATCCAAACCGGCAGAGGTTGCCCCTACAGTTGTGATTTCTGCAACGTTCATATTCTCAACGGCAACCGGCACCGAAGCAGGACCGTAAAGAGCATTGTCGATGAGGTTCGCCGCTTCAGCGAATACGACAACAGGATATTTTTTTTCGTCGACGACTCCATCAACGCACACGAAGCATACGCACAGGAACTGTTCAGTCAGCTCATCCCGCTCGATATCACCTGGTTCGGACAGGCCACAACGATGCTCGGAAAACAACCCCGACTGCTTGAAACCTTCGCCCGATCAGGATGTCAGGCACTGCTCGTCGGCATTGAGAGCATCGAGCCAGAAAGCCGCGAGAGCCATAACAAAACACAGAACCGTTCCACGGAACTTGCGCAGGCAATCATCAATATCCGCAAGGCAGGCATCAGTCTGTACGGCAGCTTCATTTACGGACTGGACGGCGATACACTGGCGACTCCGGCAGCGATCATGGATTTCATACGCATGACCAAGCTGGACGTTCCCGGCATCAACATCCTGCGGCCAAATCCGGGAACAAGGGTTTTCGAACGTCTCAAACAGGAAGGCCGATTATTGTTCGACGCAGATGATCTTTCCGCCTATCGCTACACGTTCGGACAGGAGATGCTCTACATGCCGAAGCACATAACGCTCCCAGATTTTGTTGAAAGCTATTCGAAACTGACAGCTGACATCTTTACGGTTAAAAACTCTTTTTTACGAGGCGTTTCCGCTCCGAGTGCAAAAGCCGCGGTACTGCTGTTCAATCTCTTTTATACACACTTATACGCTCTTTCACGCCATGACCTGAAAAAACAGATAAACCTCTCGCTATCAGGCAGCGCAACACCTTGACAAAAGCGGCTTCTGAACTTTTTTCAGTTAAGATATGGATGATTTTATCGCTAACTTTTGTATTTTTCCTACCTGTTTTCAAAAAAACATATCAGCACACTTATATCATTACGAACGAAGGAGAACAACATGAAAAAAATCCTACCGGTAGCGGCACTCTGCAGCATTTTCTTCATCGGTTGCGGCGGCGCACAGGAACCCTCGGCAGAGGCACCTGCTGAAGGCGGAGCAGCAAGCGAGCTTGTCAGCGGTTATGATCTTGCAAACGGTAAAGAGATCTATGAAGCAAACTGCGCAAGCTGTCATGCTGAAGGCGTACTCAGCTCACCGAAAACAGGCGATGCTTCCGCATGGAGTGCACGCATCGAACAAGGCATGGACACTTTGATCAAAAAATCGATCGAGGGTTACGTTGCTGAAGGCAGCATGCCGGCAAAAGGCGGCAATGACGCTCTTAGCGATGAAGAAGTTGCCAATGCTGTTGCCTACATGGTAAACGAAAGCGCTAACTAAGCGTTTTCTCGATATATCACTATAGCGGGCGTAGAAAACGCCCGTTTTTTTATTTTTTCAACCCCCCAACGTTGTCAAGGAGAAAAACATGAGACGACTGATTTCCGCTCTCACCCTTTGCGCAGCTGCTGTGCTTTCTTTCGGCTTGGATGCACATGCCGGAGTTACCGCTGAAGATTTGGCCAAATACGACCTAGCGAACGGTAAATCCGTCTATGATGCAAGCTGTGCCGCCTGTCATGCAAACGGAATTCTGCAGGCGCCGAAGACCGGTGACAAAGCAAGCTGGACAGCACGTCTTGGACAGGGAATGGAGACACTTGTACAAAAATCGATCAACGGCTATACCGCTGAAGGCAGCATGCCGGCAAGGGGCGGCAACGCAGACCTCACCGACAAGCAAGTTGGCGATGCTGTCGCCTTTATGGTCAAGCAGGTTCTCTGAACCAAGGGGGCTCTTTCAAACGCTTTTGAAAAAAGCGGGCGTGCCAGGAGGCTGCCCGCTTTTTTTATTCATCCCGGCTCACCCTCAGCAATCACGCTGGAGAAGAAAGTGCCAGATCAAACACCGTCTCGACGCTGTTTTCCCAGTTGTCTTCAAGAAAATCATCCGCCTTTCCGTCGGCGATCAACCGCATGGCGTAACGCACCTGTTTTTCATACAGTTCACAAAATGCTCCCGGACTCCGCATGGTTCCATGCAGACTGTATGCTTCAGCAGGGCAGGGTGATCCGCAAAAATGACGAATCGCACAACGGTTGCAGGGATCGATATCTTCGACTTTTCTTCCGGTTACTTTCCGGAAAGAGGTTTTTTCAAGCACATCGTCGATATCCTCATGAAACACACTACCTCCGTTGAACTCCGGAAGTCCGACAAACTCGCTGCAGGGAAAAAGATCACCTTTCGCCGACAGGGCGACAAAACAACGTCCTCCTCCACAGGGTGAAATATCGCACATCAGCTTTCTTGCCGTCGGAGCAAGAACGGCAAGCAGAATATTGGCGAAATTAGCGACCACCAGTTTCCTGCCTGTCTCACGGTACAGCTCATGGGTGCGATCGAGCGCTTGCAGATAATATTTCGCCACTGCTGCATCATCCGGTTTCATCATATGCCCGCCAACTCTGGTACATCGCACAGGGTTGAGCATGCATACCGGAACTTCCATGGCATGGAAGAAATCGACCATATCGACCAACGCCGCCATATTTTCTTTCGTCACGGTACAAATGACACTATATCTGTCATATCCCTTGACAAGCTCTATCGCCTGAACAACGGTATCATAGATGCCATCACCCAACCAGGTTTTTCGAGTTCTCGAAGCAAGCACCGCTTCGGGAGCGTCGAGGGAAAATCCAATACCCACTCCTCTCGACATCAGAAAATCAGCCGATTCCCTGTCAAGCAACGTTCCGTTCGTTTGCACCCCAAACCGGAAATCATCGCCAAAATAGTCGATGGCGGCAAAAACCGCTTCACGATTCAGCATCGGCTCGGACCCGTGAAAAATCACCTCCGGCTTGTAATCCTCAGGCGTGTTCCTCCTGAAATACCGTTTCATACGTTCCAATGCACCGATCAAAACCTCTTTCGGCATATCGCGGCCATCCTTACGCATCTCCCCGGGAATGTAACAGTACGAACAGTCGAGGTTACAGCGCTCGGTAGGATTAACGTAAACCGCGGAAGGTTTTTGCCCAAAGCGCAGAGCGTTCATCTCATGTGCAAACGTCTCCGCTTTCCTGTAATATTCCCGATACAACGGATGACCGTCAGTAAACACTCCGGCCAATTCAGATTTGTCAACAAGAGCCCAGAACGCTGTATCGGGAGACACCACAGCCGTAAACACGGGGTGATCGATGTCCACCGGATAGAGCGCGATTCCATTACCGGAATTAGCCCATCTGCCTTGCGACGATGCAGCTGTTTTTATATCTCCTCTCTTCATGCTTTTTTCCCGTGCTCCTTTTTCTCAGAGGGTTTCTCGATCAAAATGTAGTGGGAAAGGCCGGTACCTTTCGCGCTGCTGCGCTTACGCCTGGCAATGATGACCGTCTTGTTCTTCTGTGTCGTTTGATGCTGTTTCATTGTCGCTCTCCTTTTTTGTTAAAAAAGAAAAAGGGCTTCGTTCCACCTTACTGAAGATGGAGCGAAGCCCTTTACCATCGGATTTCGTGCTCTATGTCATTGTCATGTAACAGGTCTTCTGACTTTCGGATCATCCTTAGCCTGCAAGCCTTCCCATCCCGATAGTTCGGAACAGTGACCACCCTCTTTCAGGTCTCGTGCAGGTTCAGTCCCCGATTACAGCGGCGGGACCGCCACGGATTTTCACCGTGTTCCGGAATGTTACAAAACAATCAGCCGTGACGCACGTTCACAGCTCTTTCAAAAAATGTACTGTTTGCAAGACAATTTCACAACCCTTGACCTCAGCGCTTTCCCTTTTCCCTCGTCCAGTACCTGGCAAGCATAATGCCTGACAGGTTATGCCACAGGCTGAAAAGCGCTCCCGGTAAAGCGCTCAGCGGCTGAAAGAACTGATTGGCAAGTGCCACACCAAGCCCGGAATTCTGCATTCCGATCTCGACAGCGGCCGTCCGGCGGTCTACACGGCTGCAGGACAACAGCTTCGCCGCCCCGTACCCTGCCGCGAGACCGAGCAGGTTATGCATCATGACGGCTGCTGCCACCACGAGAGGCAAGCTCAAAACCTTGTCTGCATTCAGAGCCATAACACAGGCAATGATCAACGTGATCGATACAACCGACACTCCCGGCAGAATATCACTGTATCGGGTAACAATGCCCGAAAAAAAATGCCTCACCACCAACCCTGCAGCGAGGGGGATGGCAACAATCTGAAAAACCGATAGAAACAGTGCCATAAAGGAAATGTCGACCGATCTGTTCAAGAGCAGAAAAATTATCCCGGGAGTAAGCAGCGGTGCAAGCACTGTTGAAAACATGGTCATGGTTACAGAAAGTGCTACATTGCCTCTGGCAAGATAGACGATGACATTGGATGCGGTTCCTCCAGGACAGCTACCGACAAGCACCATGCCGATCATGACCTCCTCAGGCAGTGACAGCAGGCGGCTGATGATCACACCAAGTCCCGGCATGAGGGTGAACTGCAACAGCGCCACAAGGAAAACAACGCGCCTTTTTTCCCAGACATCCTTGAAATCATGGAGCCGGATCGTCGTTCCCATTCCGAACATGATGAGTCCGAGCAAGAATGGTATCAACGGCTTGACC
Organism: Prosthecochloris sp.; assembly: GCA_015482705.2. Classification (GTDB taxonomy): domain Bacteria; phylum Bacteroidota; class Chlorobiia; order Chlorobiales; family Chlorobiaceae; genus Prosthecochloris. Next base: position 13,421 of record JADMLA020000019.1, read on the forward strand.
CAGAGAAACGAAACAGGTAGAACCAGAGCAATGACCGATGCCGACAGTGCAATGGTAAGAAAATGGCGGTTCACTATGTTCATAAACCCATTTTTGGTAGTGGAAATCCGGGATATGACAAGATTGTACAATGTAGTATCCTGCATGAAATAATACGCCCTGAAAAACCATACTATCGCCGGTGGGTAAATCCCCGAGCCATTCGTATCTTCTTTTTGCAAAGACGCCAAACGCAATGAAAACGATATATATGCAGGAGATTGAATATATAGGGTATGCTGCCGGGTTTTTAACCACTCTCGCCTTTCTCCCTCAGGCATTGAAGGTCTTCCGCTCAAAAAAAACACGGGACATCAGCCTGCTATGGGCGCTCTTCATGGCTACCGGTGTTTTTCTCTGGTTTTGCTACGGCTACGCGAACCACAGTCTGCCGATGATGATTGCAAACGGCATAACCTTTCTGCTCATATTGGTGATCCTTGTTTTTAAACTGCGCTTCAAATAAATCGAACAAGAGCATGCATACAACGACAATCGGTTTTATCGGAACCGGAAGAATCGCAAAAGCCCTCATAGCAGGACTCGTGCGTGACAGGAACAATGAAATTTCAGGATACGACAAAGATCCGGCCGTTGCCGATGGGGTCTGCAAGGAGTTCGGCATCACCCGGAAAAACTCCATGGGCGAGCTTGCAGAGTCGGTCGACTGCATCATTCTCGCTGTAAAACCCTACCAGATAGAAACCGTACTCGAAGAGCTTCGCTGCGAGCTCAGGCCGGACCAGCTTCTCATAAGTGTCGCTGCCGGTATTACCTCGGAGTTCATTAGAGCACGATCTCTCGAGAATATGCATGTCATCCGTGTGATGCCGAATACTCCGGCATTCGTGGGAGAAGGCATGACGGTGATCAGCAGGGGAAAATGCGCAACCGATGAAGATCTCGCTCAGGCGAAAAAAATTTTCAGTGCAATCGGCAAGGTAACGGTACTCGATGAAATACATATGGATGCCGCCACTGCCGTCTCGGGCAGCGGTCCCGCTTACATGTTTCTCATCATCGACGCACTGGCCGAAGGGGGGAAACAATGCGGTCTTTCAGACGATGAAGCCGTAACCCTCAGTGCACAAACCATGCTCGGAGCTGCAAAACTGGTGCTCGAAAGCCAAAAAAAACCTGCGGCACTCATCAAAGACGTTACCACACCGGGCGGAACAACCGAGGCCGGGCTGCACCAGATGGAAGCCCACAATGTCCGGCAAGCAATGATCGATACCGTAACAGCAGCTGCACAACGGTCGGTTGAACTGAAACAATAGCCTGAAACCGTGAAACCGCTGGTATACAGGAGGCTCATTCCGCTGCTGCTGCTTTTCGCCACCCCTGCCATCAGCAGCTCTGCAGCCGGCCCTACTGACAACGAGAAAAATGAGCTGTTCCTCACCGCACATATCAGCAACGACAAACCGTTCACCGGAGAAGCGGTAGAGCTTACCTATACACTCAGTTTCACAGGAATCGCTCCGAAAATCCTGGACACCGCCGAACCCTCACAGGAAGGAATATGGGTTGAAGAAACTGCTTTGGGGAAACTGATCCCCAGCAGACCGCAGCGCATCGGGGAAACACTCTACAGAAACGCCGTCATCAAACAGATGACGCTTGTTCCTCTTCAAGCCGGCAGATTCAGCATATCCGGATACAGTGTTTTGTGCATCATCCCGAAAAGCATTTCATTCGACTCCTCTCCGGAACCGGATGACTCTCTCGCTCTTACGGCTCCTGAAGTTACCATAGCTGTCAATCCCCTTCCTGAACCGAAACCTTCGGGTTTCAGCGGGGCCGTGGGAATACTCGATGCCACTGCTTCAGCAGACAGGGACACCATCCAAGCCGGCAATACGCTGCGGTTAACGGGCACCCTGACCGGTACGGGAAATTTCAAGACTTTTCCGACTCTTCCATGGTCACTGCCCGAAGAATTTTCCGTGCTTGAAACGATAACCGACCCGATGAGCGTCGACTCACCTGAACGCTCGAGGAAAACAATTGTTCTGAAAGCCGATAAACCCGGCAGTTTCACGTTTTCTCCGCTCTCCTTCACGTCGTTCGATCCCGAAAGAAAAACCTATGCTGCTGTAGAATCGAACGAGATCACCCTGACCATCTTGCCTGAAACCGGTGAAAACGCTGAGGAAACACCTGACGCTGTAACGGCAATCGCTGATGAAAAAAGCTCTGAAAGAAACGTCCCTGCCGCTTTCCTACAACTACTCTTGGCCCTCTCTTTCATACTTGTTGCTGCCTTACTCTATCTTCTGCTGAAAAAGCGCTCCATCATCGGCAAAAGTAACCCGAAACCCGCTCTTTCGCTACAGGAGCTTCAGGAACAACTTTCCAGGATACTCAAGCAGAGTTGCGATTTCGACGTTCAGGGTCTTACAAGAAAGGAGCTGAAACAGGCAATGAAAAACCAGGGAATCGAGGGTGCTTTTTTGGAAAAGCTGCTTGTTTTACTCGATGAATTCGACAGGCTGGAGTTCGCACCGGGCGAACCCGATGCAGAAGAACTCGAAAATCTCCGGCAGATGTGCACTACCCTTTCAACTATCGCATGCTCCCGACCTTCCAGATAGGAACGGTTTTCTTGAGTTCATCCATGAACCAGCTCATGGCGTCGAATGCTTCATGGCGATGTACAGAGCGAATCAATACGACAATCGCCGCTTCTCCTACCGGAATGGTTCCTATACGGTGAACGCAGTGGAGATCGATGACACCGAACCTTTCAACGGCCTCGCTGCCTATTCTTTCAAGTTCTTTCTGCGCCATCCCTTCATACTGCTCATACACAAGCGCCCCGATCTTCTCATCCTTTTCACTATCCCGAACCTGTCCGTTAAAAATCAGCTCGGCTCCAACCCGAGCATCAGGCTCGAGACCGAAGTTCCAGTCGTCGATTCGCTTTCCGCTTATGCTTACCGATACCATGACTATCCTCCGCTGACTGGTGGAATAATCGCCAGTTCATCACCCTCTTTCACCAGGGTACCCTCTGCAGGATATGCCATATTCAGAGCGAGCATGAACGGCATTTCAGCAAGCTGTGTGGAAAGTTTCCTGATTTCCCGTTCCACCACTTCAATGGTTGTCCCCTCGGGAATGTCCATGTGAAATTCGTCGCGGGCGAGAACATCGCGCGCAGCTGCAAAACATTTCACGGTTATATCCATAGTAAAAAATCTGATGTTCAAACCGTTCGGCAATGCGTCCTGAAAAACTGTTTCAGACGTTTCAAGCACCCCTTATTCGTCGAGAGTGCTCCAGGGCAAGAGATTACAGGTAACGACATTTCCGACGGACAACGGTTGCAAAGAAGCCGGGGCTTCGATCAGGCAATTCGCGCCGACCAGCGATGTAATCATATGCGACTCGATTTTCGGGCCGACCGTGCAAAAAAGCCTGCCGTTTTTCTGCCATATTCTGCCGAACAGAAAACGGTACCGTTTTTTATCGGCAGGAAACGGCTCTACCAGCTCGGCCTCCACTTTTCCGTGATACCTCCTGCTCTGCATGGCTGAAATCGTCGGCATACAGTATTCGAGGAAACATACCAGTGCCGAGACTGGATTGCCCGGCAAACCGAAAACCATTTTACCATCTTTTCCTCTACCGAAAAAGAAAGGCTTGCCCGGTTTCTGGACAACCTTCCAGAACTCCTGTTCTATGCCAAGACCGGTAAGCAGTTTCTGCATGTAATCATACTCCCCGGTTGAAATCCCACCTGCGGTAACGAGCAGATCGCTGGCCGACAATGCTTCCACAAGAGCCTCGCGAATGGCAGCGACATCATCGGGAACCTGCCACTGTCCGGTGAGTTCAGCCCCTGCCGCAATAGCGCAGGAACCAAGCGAAAAACCGTTACTGTTATAGATTGCCGCTCCTTCAAGCCGCTCCCCGGGACTGCGAAGTTCATCACCGACGGTAACGACTGCGATCCTGGGACGGCGATAGACAGGAACTGACGATCTGCCGAATGCCGCAAGTACTCCAAGCTCAGCGGGAGTCAGGCGATCACCTCGCTTTACAAGCACCTCTCCCGGCCGAACCTCTTCACCGGCATAACGCACATTAGCACAAAACTCCGGCGCTTTGAAGATTTCGACCTCCTGCCCTCCAAATCCACTTGTGTGCTCGAAGATGACAACCGTATCGGCACCTTCAGGCATTGGAGCTCCCGTCATGATCTGAGCACAGCTTCCCTCAGCAACCGGAAGTCCTGGCTGCGCACCGGCAGCAATCTCCTCGGTTATTTTCAGCACCACAGGATGCTCTTGTGAAGCATTTCGTACATCCTCCCATCGCACGGCAAACCCGTCCATGGCTGCATTGTCGAAACGCGGCAGTTGAAAATCCGCGATCACATCCTCTGCAAGCACCTGCCCCTGAGCCGAATTCAGGGACTTCTCCTCCACTGGCAGTAGTTCAACCGAAACGGCGATCCTCTCATGTGCTTCCTTGACGGTTATCATCCGTGGCCCTCCCCCTGCATCATCTCGAACGCATGGAACAGTACAGGCACAAGAACTTCGAGAGCATCTTTCGCGGCACCCACGCTTCCGGGTAGACAGATAACAACCGAGGATCCAACCGTACCTGCCGCCAGCCGGGAGAGCATCGCTGTTTTTATCTTACCCTGACCCCACTGAAAAAGCGCCTGCTCGACACCGGGCAGCCTTCTCGTAAATTTCGGCAACAGTGTCTCGACAGTCACATCTCTCGGACCAAGTCCTGTTCCGCCACATGTAATCACCAACTCAAACTCTTCCCGAACCCATTCCTCTACAACAGCGGCTATATCGGCCGGTTCGTCAGCTACGATTCCGGATGCTTCAACGGGACAGCCCGCCTGCTCAAATCCCTCTTTCAGCACCTGGCCCGACCGGTCAACCGATCTGCCCGCCGCAATGGAATCCGATACCACGAGTATGGCGGTTCGAGGCCTGTATACAGTCGATACACCACTTTTTCCTCCTGTCTTCATCTCGAGACCGATTCCCCCGATCTCCATGGTCTTGTCAACCGCCTTGCACATGTCGTAAATGGTAAGCGCCGCAACCGTCACAGCTGTCAAAGCCTCCATTTCAACACCGGTCGCCTCCTTGGTCTTCACCGTCGCCGCTATTGCAATGCGGTCGGCTTCAAGGGTAAATTCGATATCGATCCAGGCAAGATTGAGCTGATGACAAAGCGGCACAAGATCGAAAGTCCTTTTGGCCGCCTGTATGCCCGCAATCTTGGCAGTGACCAGCACATTGCCTTTCGGCAAGTCGTTCTCCTTCAAAAGAAGCAGGGTTTCAGGCCTCATGGAGATATACCCCGAAGCACGAGCAGTTCGCATGGTACCTGGTTTCACCGATATATCGACCATCTTTACGTTACCGTTTTCATCAAGATGCGAAAACTCTGGCATATCTATCCATTCGTTGATTTGTTGATATTCTGTTCTCTCAGCTCGAGGAAAGCTATCCATATCCGTTCAGTGCAGTTCCGTCCATTCACTATGCCCTATCCCCCAATTTCCGACATGCTGGTTCTCGGAGCCTTTCCTCCAGCCGTTCTCCCATCTTTCGGCTTCATATCGATAGCCTCCTGAAAAAGCGCTCCAAGCTGTTCGTTATCGGCTCCGCTGCGTAACGCAGCAAGCATATCGACACCATTTTTTGCATAAAGGCAGCTCATGATCCTACCGGACGATGTAATTCGCAAACGATTGCATTGACTACAGAAATTACGGGTAAATGCCGGAATAATGGCAATCGACCCGCGATACCCCGGCAAAGAAAAGCTGAAATGTTCTGTAGCGTATCCTTGTGTAGATTCCAGATCCGGATATATGTTACCGAGCATTTCCAGTATCTTGTCCGCTCCCATGAACTTCCCAGTACGCCATATCTGATGATCGTCAAAAGGCATCAGCTCCATAAACCGGACGGTCACCGGCCATTGGCGGGTCAGATCGGCAAACCTGCCGAGTTCTCCGGCGTTAATCCCCCGCAGTAACAACACGTTGATCTTCACTTGCAGCTCATCGGCATGGCGAAGCAACGATTCGAAATTTCCCAGAACATCCGGTAAAAGGTTTCTTCTGGTAATCGCCTTGTAACGGTCTTCATCAAAGGTATCGAGGCTGAAATTGATACCGTCGAGACCGGCTTCGAGAAGCCTGTCGAGATAATGACCGAGCAAGACACCGTTTGTCGTCAACACGACCGTTTCTATTCCGTCTACAGCCTTTGCATACCGCACCAGATCGACGATATCGTCACGCAAGAGAGGCTCTCCCCCTGTAAAGCGGACTTTTCTGACACCCAATGCAGCCAGCGCTTCGATTATCCGGCAGATCTCCTGATAATCAAGTTCTTCAGCCGCCACATTTTGACCACAATGCTCTTCACGCATACAGTAGACACAACGCAGGTTACAGCGCGAGGTCACCGAAACACGCACATACCGAACACCACGGTTATAGCGGTCTACCAGCATCGGCATCTTTTCTCTTGCATCATTCATGTAATACCTCCACAGCACGTTCAGGGCAATCGGTAATAATGCCGTCAACCCCCATCGCTGCAAGAATCTTCATTGTTTCGGGTGAATTTACCGTCCAGGGAACAATGCCGATACCACGGTCATGAAGCTTTTTCACAAGAGAACCATCAACCATCGGGAAATACGGGTTGAGGTAATCCGGCTTGAAATCAAGCCTGCCGAGTTCGATTTCCGGGTCCTGTCCCATCCCGACCAGTAGCCCGAGAGCGACTGACGGTGATAACTTCCTTACCTCCTCGATGATTCGAGCATCGAACGACTGCACCCTGGTACGTGAAGCGACGCCCGATTCTTCAATAACAGCGACGACAAGCGCCGCATACTCGCACGGAGCAGGATGCCTGACTCCGTCACCATCCATCCTGGACTTCACTTCAAGGTTGTATATCACTCCGCTCTCTTTTCGCAGTTCCTTACTATACCGCTCCACCAAACGGAAAACATCGGCAAGCAACGGTTTCACTGCGGAAATTTTTTGCTGACCGGGAAATTCAGATGAAGGCTGACCACAGCCAAAACGAACAATATCTGCATACTTCATAGCATAGAGCAAATACCGTTTTTCGTCGCTTTTTGTCAGCACCCTGCCGTCCGGCGCAGTACATAACCCGGCCTGCATGTATGGATCGTGAGAAACAACCACCAGGTTATCTCCTGAAATGCAGAGATCGAGTTCTATTGCCTCGACCCCAAGCTCAACAGCTTTTAAAAACGCAGAAATGGTGTTTTCCGGAAAAAAAGAGCGAGCTCCCCTGTGGGCATGTATTTCCAAGAAATGGTCTATCATAAAAAGGTTGTCTCACAAGCTATTCGACAATGGTTCAAACTGTCATTATGGAAAAGTCTTGCCACTCCGTGAAATGGATATTCGAGTTTCACGGGTCGAGCAGAGGATGACAACCAGGAAAGGAAATCGAACCATACATGATGGCTTGCCTAGAATAGGAGAGGCTGTCCTTTTGAGAGACAGCCTCGAATAATGTTCTATCGAAAACGCGGATCACTCCCGAATCAACCAGTGCTTGAATCCCTCGACTGTCTTTTTGAACTCGCTGTCTCCATCCGTAGTTCTGGATGAACAGGCAACCTGTTCATAACCGACAAGAGCGAAATACATTGCTTTGTCATAAAAATAATTGAGCTGTTCGCCAAACTGAAGGGCACGATTGAGGTCGATACCTTCGGTAATAATGCCTTGCTCCTTGATGTACTGGAACAGCATGTCCCGCTCGAGAATAAGGGAGTACACCATCTCACTGGACTTTATGCCGGCCTGAGCGCGTGCTTCACCTATTTCGCAAAAATTCCGGGCTATCTCCTCATCGATGTTTTCCTGCTTCGCCACCCATGTTCCGAGTTTTCTGAAACGGCCATAGACACTGTCGTGCAGATCTTTTTTCGATAAATTCGCGTAACCGCCGGTCAGCGAATTGGAACGCACCTCTTCAACCCACTTGAGCGAAAGTGATTCGGCATGATCCTCAATAAGGCCAGTAAAACGATTGATAAGCAGCATGTTGCAGTTATTTATATATAAATGGAAATGGAAATTCCTCTTCTCATAAAAAACTAAACGTATCGAGAGAAGATTTCAAATACAATCCTCCTGTTTTCAGCCAATCTTTTCAGCCCGACAATGTACGACACTATACGTTGATACGTTCTCAAGTGCTGGGGCTCTGCCTCTTTCCCTGTCTCTGCCGGTTGGCTTTGGATGAGGGCTTTCTCTTAGGCTTCGAAGTCTTTTTTTTCCTGACCTTGTTTCCGGAATTGCTCGGCCTTTCCGACAGATCTACACCCTGAGTGCCGAAAAGCTCGGGATAGTAGTTTTTTTTCTTGTTGAATTTGTTCTTTCGATACCTTTTCTCAAGGTCAGCGTATGGACTTGGTGGGTCGGGAGAGGTGTTCGGATTATTAAAATTCGGTTCCTCAAGGACCTCATTGAAATCATCCGATACCATCTCAGGATGAAATTTCTTATGCAAGCTATATCATGTTTATGTTTAAAATCCAGAATCGATGTCTCTGAATATGATCAACGCACTTTCAGCATCTGATTCACAAACGCCCGGGGGCTAGTAATTTAAAATTTTACCGCTAATATGCAAGAGTACCGACACACCCCAGGCTATTTCACAGAGAATAACGCATTTACCATTGCTTGTTGCACCGAGAAGTATTAAATTTTGGAAAAAATAACCATTAACCCGGAGAATACCATGATAGATATTCGCAAATGGATCCTTGCCGTCATCTGCCCCCCAGCCGCCATTCTTGACAGAGAAATCGGGACGATTATGCTTGTGGGACTTTTAACCGCGCTCTTCTGGGTTCCCGGTGTCGTTGCAGCACTTTTTCTCTTGATCCAGCAACAGACCCAGCGCCGTCAGCCGCAGGTATAACGTGCTCGAAAGCTAATAAAACCCGTTGACCGGTTGAAGAGTTCCCTGTAAATCGAGGGAAAAGCCGATGACGGGAAGCTAAAGGAATATCTGCATGAACATTATGCCTGATGTTACATTTCATCCATTTGAAATAGCATTTTGCGGATTTTCCAACTCTGGGAAAACAACGCTGATATCCCGTCTCGTTTCGTTGTTCAGCGAAAGCTATTCAGTCGGCTATTATAAACACGGCTGCCACCGTTTCGATATCGACCGGGAGGGTAAGGATTCTTTCGTTGTGCGTCAATCCGGAGCAAGGGCAGTGATGGTGTCCGACCCGGAAAAACATGCACTGATCAGTACCGGCAGTTCCGATCTCTTCCTGGAAAAAACGGGACTGCTTCATGTTGATTTTCTCCTTGTCGAAGGCTTGAAGGAACTCCCGTTACCAAAGCTCGTCCTCATCGATCACGATCACAAGATACTCGATCTGCTTGCGAATAAAACGCTGAAAAATGTTATCGCACTGGTAACAGCCGATCCGGCTTCGATTCCCGATACATACGGTTTTCCAGTATTTCATCGGGACCGTATCGAAGATATCGCTGCATACATTCTCGCCTTTTTTCACAGCACGGTCACTCGCCGACCGCTGTTCGGACTGGTACTGGCAGGCGGAAAAAGTGAACGAATGGGAGAGGATAAAGCACTTCTCGCCTACCATACACAGGTACAAATCCAACACACGGCAACAATGCTGTTGAAACAGTGTAAAGAGGTTTACCTTTCCTGCCGATCCGATCAGCAAAGCTCATATGTCAAGTATGGCATCCCCCTCATGCTCGATGGTTATCTGGACATCGGCCCTCTCGGAGGCTTGCTTTCCGCTCAACAACGCTTTCCCGATGCCTCATGGCTTGTAACGGCATGTGATCTGCCTTTTCTCGATCACTCTCTGATCAGTGAACTCACTGCCGAACGAAACCCGTTTTCTTTTGCAACGGCATACCGCCATGCCGACAGAAAACCCGAACCGCTCTGCACACTATATGAACCGAAAAGCAGGTTGCCACTACTCCTTCGTCATGCAACGGGCAACAATTCCTTGCGGTCATTTCTTGAAGATTCTCCCATTCATTACCTTTCAGTAAAGGATCCTCGCTACCTGCACAATATCAATACCCCTGAAGAACGGAAGCAGGTAATCAAATCGCTTTCTACGCGGGGAAAAACACAGTAGATCCATTACGGTACCGTAGACGAACAATCGATGCTGATTCAAAGCATTTCGAACACAGGGAGCGACCATGAAACTACTCGCAGCTCTGGATTTCTCAGATGTAACGGACAACGTCGTTACAACCATTCAAAAACTCGCCGGCGCTTCATCGGCAAGCGTTATCCTGTTGCATGTCATAGCCGATGACAAGCAGGACATCGAGTTTCATCCAACGATCGAACCCCACTACCGACCTCCACAAAAATACTACCATGAACCCGACTCGTCCGAAGAAGGTGACGCCGTACCGATACTCCATCATAAGAATTTCAAGAAACTGCAGAACATCGCCGACCTTCTCGACGAAGAGGGAATAGAAGCCTCTTTATCGATCGTGCACGGAAATGCCGCCAGGACAATCATCGAACATGCCGAAAAAGAACAGGCCGACTTCATCCTGCTCGGATCACACGGGCACAAAACCCTCTACCAGCTTATCGTCGGCACCGTCTGTTCGGGAGTGGTAAGCGATTCCGGTATTCCGGTAATCATTGTGCCGAAAAAAGCGGGAAAAAAACCTCACGCTGAAAGTTAGTATGATAGAATCCGGCAACACATCCTCAAGGAGGTGCCGCTCTTCCATTAGTGGCATTGTCAGGAAAACTCATCGTACGATATCATCTCTTTCTCCACCCCAAGATTATAGAGCATTGTTTCTACAGAAGAAACCATGACCGGAGGACCGCACATGTAGTACTCGATCTCTTCGGGTTCTTCATGATCCTCGAGATAGTTGTCGTAGAGCACTGTATGGATGAAGCCAGTGAATCCATTCCAATTATCTCCGGGCAGAGGATTCGAAAGCGCGACATGGTAGGTGAAATTCGGGAACTCCTCTGCAATGGCCCTGAACTCTTCATCATAGAACATCTCCTTACGGGACCGTGCACCATACCAGAAAGAAACCTTGCGGCCGGTTTTCAATGTTTTAAACAGATAGAAAATATGTGAACGCATCGGGGCCATCCCTGCCCCCCCGCCGATATACACCATTTCCCTTTCCGATTCGCGGATGAAAAACTCTCCATAAGGACCGGAAACACGCACCTTGTCACCCGGCTCGAGATTGAAAATATACGAAGAACCTACCCCTGGCGGTGCGCTGTCCATAAGATCGGGAGGGGGTGTCGCAATACGAACATTGAGTATGATGCTATTGCCTTCAGCCGGATGGTTGGCCATCGAATAGGCCCTGAACGTTTCCACTTCATTCCTGCTTACAAGCTTCCACATATTGTACTTATCCCAGTCATCGCGATACTCCTCTTCGATTTTGAACCCTGAAAACGATATATCCGGGTATTCCGGGATATCGATCTGGATGTACCCGCCAGCTTTGAACTCGAGATTTTCTTTTTCGGGAAGTTCAAGGACAAGCTCCTTGATAAACGTCGCTACACTGCGGTTGGAACGAACAGTACATTCCCATTGGCGGATGCTGAATATCTCTTCAGGAAGAAATATCTTCATCGGTTCGCGGACTTTCACCTGGCATGACAGACGAATATCCTGCTTGACTTCCGAACGGGAAATGTGGTTGAGCTCGGTAGGCAGCACCTGACCTCCCCCCTCGGTAATCCGGCATTTACACATACCACAGGTTCCACCCCCACCACATGCAGACGGGATAAAAATCTTTTCATCGGACAATGTAGACAGCAAACTGCGGCCGGCATTGACCGACAGGGTATTCTCATCGTTTTCATTGATGATAATCGCGACCTTTCCCTGAGGCAACAGCTTGCTGGCAGCGGTATTCAGCAACGCAACAAGCAGAACGACCACCGCAACGAAAACCAGAACAGCCGAAAGAGCGACAAGCATTGATTTGAAATCTTGAATCGGTTAAACAGCTCGCTAAAGGTCAATGCCGGAAAACGACATATACGCCATCGAAATCAGTCCGGTCAGAATCATCGCTATTCCCAAACCCCGCAGTCCTATCGGTACGTTGGAATATTTCAGCTTGTAACGCATGGTTGCAAGCGTCACGATCGCAAGAAAAAACCCGACTCCAGCACTCGAGCCAAACACAGCGGCTTCCATAAGGTCATATTCCCGTTCAACCATAAAAAGCGAAGAACCGAGAATTGCACAGTTGACGGCTATCAGCGGGAGAAAGATGCCAAGAGACTGATAGAGCGTCGGACTGACTCTGTCAAGCGTCATTTCCACAAGCTGCACCATCGCTGCAATGGTTGCGATAAACACGATAAATGTCAGAAAACTAAGATCCACCTCCTCCATTCCGGCAATTCCGGTCCATTGCAGCGCTCCCTTTTCCAATAAGTAGTGGCTGATCATCCAGTTTGCGGGGACAGTGATTCCGTTGACGAAGACAACGGCAAACCCGAGACCGATCGAAGTCTCGACTTTTTTCGATATGGCAAGAAACGAGCACATCCCCAGAAAATAGGCAAGCAGGATGTTCTTGATAAATATCGTTTCAACCGCAAGACTCAGATAGTGCGATAAGGCGTCCATCTACTCCTCCGTGTAACCGTTTATCGTTCTTTGCAGCCATATGAGCAAACCGAGAATGATAAACGCACCTGGCGCAAGCAGCATCAGGCCGTTGTTTACATACCATCCCCCGTGCTCGACGTACAGAAAGTCTGGAATAATCTGAAAGCCAAACAGCGAGCCACTGCCGAAGAGCTCTCTTGCTGCCGATACCAAAAGAAGAATCAAACCGTACCCCATGGCATTGCCCAGGCCGTCAAGAGACGACTCCCAAACGGTGTTTTTCAAAGCAAAAGCCTCGGCCCTGCCCAGAACGATACAGTTCGTGATAATCAGGCCGACAAAAATACTCAGCTGCTTACTGATATCGTAGAGATAGGCTTTGAGAAGCTCGTCGATAAAAATGACGAGCGTCGCAATTATGGTAAGCATAACGATAATCCTGACTCTCGAAGGAATGACTTCCCGTAGTGCCGACACGATGACATTCGAACCAACCAGCACAAAAACGAGAGCACCGGACATTACCAGTGCCGTATCCATTTTTACCGTAACGGCAAGGGCCGAACATATTCCGAGCACCTGGGTTGTAATAGGGTTGCTTCGGCTCAGGGGTCCGGCAAAGGTATCGAGAGTTTTCTTCATCGCAATAACGCCTCCTCTTCATCGGATTCTCTCAGTAAGGGGAGATATTCCGTCAGATCATCACGTAAAAAACGATTGATGGATCCGGTTGTCAGCGATGCACCGCTCAGGCCGTCAACCGCATGTTCACTTTGTTCGAGCAATTTGCTTTTCGCAATGGTCACGGATACCAATTCACCGTCTTTAAAGATTTTCTTGCCGACAAACCGGCGAGAAAAAAAATCCTTTTCAATCTCGCCGCCGAGACCCGGCGTTTCGCCATGATCATAAAACGATATTCCCTTGATGGTGTTCTTGTCCGGCTCAAGCGCTATAAAACCATTTATCGTCGACCAGACGCCTTTCCCCGATACCGGAAACACATAGCCCTCGGGGCGTTCCGCTAAACCAAAAGTGTAATACTCCCTCTCGCCCCCTTTGCCGTCGGGAAAGACCTGTTTTGTAAATTTCGACATGTAGAACTCTTCGACATCACTGTCGCTCATTTCGGGACTGAGAGCCCCAACGGTCTTCAGGACATTCTTCCTTGTATCCAACGCCTTGTTGAACTCCTGCCGCTCCTGCAAATTTATTTTCATGACGGAGAGCATCAGCGCGGAAATAATCGCCATCGCTATAACGAAAAAATATGTATAGCTGTTACTGCTTCGCATAAGCCTTCTGTCTTTTTGCAATATTCTGCCGCAGCACAAAATAGTCGATCATCGGAGCAAACGCATTTCCGAGCAAAATCGAAAGCATGATACCTTCGGCGAACGCCTGGTTCAGCACACGAATCATAACGCAAAGGGCTCCAATCAATATACCGTAGATCCATCGGCCTTTATCGGTCTGAGCAGCACTGACAGGATCCGTCGCCATAAAAACAATACCGAAAGCAAAACCGCCCATGACGCCATGATACAGCGGGGAAAGGGAAAGCATGGTGTTCTCCGAAGCGGGAGCGAGAAGATTCGCCAGTATCGCCGCCGTTACAAGACCGATAAGACCGCCTGCCATGATGCGCCAGTTGGCTATTCTCGAAACAATGAGCACAACAGCCCCGGCTAGAACGGCAAGCGTGGAGGTTCCGGCTACCGAACCAGGTATAAGACCGACAAACATGTCTTTGAGAGTGTAGCCGGCCGCCGCCACCAGTGAAACCGCATCGTCACCTGGTACAGATGCGGCAACGGCAAGAGGTGTTGCTGCAGTGAGATCGTCGGCGAGAGTCCAGACAGGGTCACCACTCATCTCTGCCGGATAGGCGAAGAAGATAAATGCACGGGCAATGAGAGCCGGATTGAATATGTTGTATCCTGTCCCGCCGGTGACTTCCTTGCCGATAACTATACCGAACGATATACCCATGGCAACCATCCAGAGAGGAATATCAGGAGGCAACGTCATTGGAAGCAGTAAGCCGGTAACGAGAAATCCCTCATTGACCTCATGCCGGCGGATAACGGCAAACAGCACTTCCCACAAACCGCCGACAATGTACGAAACAAGGATCAGCGGCACTACAGCACTCCCCCCTGTCATGACATTCTGCAGGAAGCCCGCACCGGGGTCGGCCTGATAACCGGTATTGTAAATTCCGAAAACAAGGGCCGGCATAAGCGCTATAATCACCGTAAACATCGAACGCTTCATATCCACGGCATCCCTGACATGCGGTGCAACTGCGGTTGCTGTCCCGGGAACATAGAATATGGTATCGACCATTTCGTACAGGGGAAACAACCTTTCCCACTTTCCCCCTTTGCTGAAATGCGGTTCGATTCGATCGAGAAACGTTCTCAAAGCGCCCATAGTCCTATATTAAACGATTATTCCAGCATACCGTTCTACACTAACCGTTTTTCTCAACATATTCCAACCCTTGACGAATAATCTCGGCAATCTCCATTTTCGATGCATCGATAAAGGAGCACAGCGCAAAATCCTCTGGATCACACTCATAGATTCCCAGCTTCTCCATCTCATCGATATCCTCGGCAAGAATCATTTTTATCAGAAATGTGGGTAGAATGTTCATGGGAAGGACAGACTCGATATTACCGAAAGGAATAATAATTCTCTCACTTCCGTGCATTCGGGTATCGAGATGAGCCCCCCGGTTACCGACAAGGCGGGATAAAAAGAGATTGGTCAAAGAATATTTGTGGAGTCCCGGCATAAGCCATCCGAAGAAATCACGCCGGGTGCTTTCCGGTATAACCGAAACGGTGTCGTGATAAAATCCAAGAGAATCCTCCGCCACGCACTGCAAACCGGTAAGCACGTCACCTGAAACCAGCCGGGCATCCCGTTCAACCGGATTTCCCCACAGAATGTCTTTTAACATCATACCCTGACGGATTTTTACGTAGAGCCTTTTCTCCACCGACTCCCCTCCGACAGTCACGACTTTATCAACCGGCAGCACTCCTTTGAGAAACAACCCGCCGATTCGCATAACATCCTGAAGAGAAACATACCAGACGATGTCGTCACGGTTCCTGATAGGAGCGATGTGATGAATATGAATACCGACATTCCCTGCAGGATGCGGTCCGCTGAAACGGTGGAGAACAACGTCTTTTAAACCGGCAAGCATTGCACTCGAACTATTTTTTCCGGCGACGAGATGAACCGGTCTTCCTGTAAGCCTTTTTAAAACCGACAAACCCATCTGAAGCCCGGCTGCACCCTGCTCGAGCAGATAATCCGTATCGGGAGCGAAAGGAGCGGTAGGTGTTGCCGATATGAAAACAGCTTTCGGTAATTTCTCAGGATCCGCTACAGAGGAAAAAGGACGTTGCCTGATAACCGGCCAGAGCCCCGAACGCAGCAGCTGACTTTTTATCGTATCGGGAGAAAGAGCGGGAACCGATTGCTCATTGAAACGCTCGAACGATTCAACTGATTCGGTTCGGTCGAGATCGATAACAATCTCCCTGACGGTCCGCCGCTCCCCTACAACGATGTTCACAACCCGGCCGGCCCCCGGTGCGGTCACAAGCATATCCGGGAAGGTTTTGTCATACAACACCGGTGCTCCGGTATTGACATGATCGCCTTCCTTGACCAGCAGTTTCGGCTTGATCCCGGGAAAATCCCCCGGCCTTATCTTCAAACGGGCAGGTTGCCCCGCATCGACCAGAAGTTTTTCGGGTTGACCTCCAATCGCAAGATTATGGCCTTTCTTCAGTCGAATTACCTTCATAGCATATCAATGCCTTGATATAAAATAACTCTTTCGAAATCATATCATGCACATCAACCGCTGCGGAAAAGAAAAAATTTCACTATGACCGTAAACCCAACGCTATACGTTAAAAATATCCCAAACGTATTTCATCGATCAAAAAAAAGACATAATGCTCACAGAAAAGAACCAATAAACAACCATATAATTATATATAAAAAATAACAATCGTTATAAACAAAACAAAAAAAGAGATATAGCAAAAACACATTTCAGACTAAAGCGTAATTAATATAAAAACAATACTTTAGACGAACAGCAACAGTGTAAATCTTTTGTTTTTGCAACACATTCACATATGTTATATATTCTTGGCTGAATTTTATCGATTATCCTGCATAGATATAATTGCGGATACAGAGAAGAGTGAATAGCCACTCGTCTTATTATTATTTCTTGTTAGCAGTTCGAAGGACAAGATTGCATTTACAGAAGTAATCCATTCCTTAGAGTTGGTATCATCAAATATTTCAACAGCACTATTCTCATTGCCAATCCGGAATACCGGAGAGCAGAAAATTTTCCCAGGCAACCCGCCTGGCCGGAAAACAACCATTAGCATCAGGAGACCTTGAAACATGAACCATGGTCATGATTTGAACCGCAGAGATTTTTTAAAGATATCGTCTCTGTTTTTAGCTGGATCTGCTGCGATTTCTAGTCAGGTCGGGCAGGCATTGTCTAGCACAAACACTGCCTATGCGAAAGACGACAGGGAAAAAGTTGTTCATTCATTCTGCGAACACTGTTTCTGGCGTTGCGGTATCGCAGCACACGTACGTAATGGCAAAATCTACAAAATCACCGGTTCGGAACATCATCCGCTCAGCAACGGAAAGCTCTGTCCTCGTGGTACAGGAGGCATCGGGCAGATTTACGATCCCGACAGGCTCGCCCACCCGCTCATCAGAGAACGAAAAGGGGGCACAAGCAACCTCCGTAAAGCTTCATGGGATGAAGCCATCACCTACACAGCCGAAAAGCTTTATCAGATAAAGGAAAAATACGGCCCCGAATCCATCGCAATGCTCCATCATGGTTACGGGTACACCTTTTTCAAGGAAATGTTCAAGGCGTTCGGCGTGAACAAATTTGCGAAGCCATCGTACGACTTCTGCTGTGGACCACGTCTTCAAGGCTATACCATGACCTACGGCCATGGCTCAGGCACTCCTGAAGGTATCGATATCATGAACAGTAAATACCTGCTCTTTTTCGGTACACATTACGGTGAAAACATGCACAACACCGCTGTTCAGGAAATTTCGGAGGGTATTCGTCGCGGCCTCAAGATCGTTGTGTTCGATCCCCGATTCTCGACACTTGCAGGAAAAGCCGAAAAATGGCTGCCGATAAAACCAGGAACGGACATCGCCATGATGCAGGCTCTTATGAACGTTCTCATCAGCGAAGACCTCTACGACAAGAAATTCGTTACGGAAAACACCGTAGGATTTGACGAGCTTTGGGCTGAAGTCCAGCAGATGACTCCTGAAAAAGCGGCAAGCATCACCGATATTCCGGCAGACGAAATCCGTGAAATTGCAAGAACTTTTGCGAGCTACGCTCCGGCAGCAGCAGTCCATCCAGGACGAAGAACACAGTGGTACGCCGACGGAACGCAACGGGTACGCGCCATAGCGATACTCAATGCATTGACCGGTAACTACAAAATGCCGGGCGGTGTTGTCAAGTATGAAAAATACAAGCTGCCGAAACCCGAAGCTCATCCGCATCCGCATTTCAAGAAAGAGGTCTGGAGCAAGTATCCGTTCTTTGTACAAACCAAACCGGAAAACTCCATTACCTCCCACGAGGTTGTTCAGCAGACGCTCGAAGAAGAAATAAAAGCCTGGTTTGTCTATGGGGTGAACGTTCCCGAAACCATTACCCTCGGACGGAAAACCGCAATCGAGGCGATGCAGAAACTCGATTTCATGGTTGCCGTCGATACGCTGCCGATGGAAGTCACCGGATATGCCGATATCGTACTTCCTGAATGCACCTATCTGGAGCGCTATGATGACCTCGATGGAGGAAGGCCTTACCGGACGCCGTTTGTAGCACTGCGCCAGCCTGTGGTGGAGCCGATGTTCGATAGTAAGCCCGGCAATGAAATCGCAAGAATGATGGCTGAAAAACTCGACCTGCACGGTGTTTTCGAAGACAGTGTGGAAACCTATCTCGACAAGCGGCTGAAGAAAGTCGGCAGTTCACTCGAAGAAGTCGAAAAAACAGGCGTGCTCGTCGGTGAACCAACCAATCTCTACCGAAAACCCGATGAAAAATTATCCTTCAAAACCCCGAGCGGTAAAATAGAACTTGCTTCTGCGCAGTTGAAATCAGCTGGTTTCGATGCAGTTCCAAAGTACATCAAACATCCCGACCCTCCGCAGGGTTACTACAGGATACTGACAGGTCGCAAGCCGATGCTGACGTTCGGACGTACCGCAAACAATCGTTTTCTGAATGAACTGCCGACGGCGAGAG
Organism: Prosthecochloris sp.; assembly: GCA_015482705.2. Classification (GTDB taxonomy): domain Bacteria; phylum Bacteroidota; class Chlorobiia; order Chlorobiales; family Chlorobiaceae; genus Prosthecochloris. The sequence goes on from JADMLA020000019.1 coordinate 32,526, forward strand.
AAAACGAAATCTGGGTCAACCCCCGGATAGCCAAAAAGCATGCCCTTTCACACGGAGAGTATGTGCACCTGAAAAACCAGGCCGGTATCGTTTCGGAATTCCCCATAAAAGTAAAGGTTACCGAACGCATCAGAGAAGATTCGGTATATATGGTTCACGGCTACGGCCACTATTATAAAAAGCTGAAATGGGCTTACAGAAAAGGGGCGTCCCATAACCAGCTCATCTCAAAAGCAGACATCGATCAAAGTATCGGCGCCGTAGGCTTTCAAAACAACTTTGTGACTTTTATCAAGGAGGCATAACCTGTGGCTGATAAAAAAAATTACGGAATGGTTATCGACACACGAGTCTGTGTCGCTTGTTCTGCATGCGTCTATGCATGCAAGTCAGAAAACAGTATACCGGAAGGCTATTGCCGGGACTGGGTCGTGCAGGAAACAAATGGCACCTATCCCAGACTCAGCATGGAAAACCGTTCGGAACGTTGCCAGCATTGTGCAAAAGCACCCTGTGTGATTTACTGCCCAACCGGTGCATCACACTATTCCGAAGATGGAACCGTTCAGATCAACCGCTCACGCTGCACCGGCTGCAAGGCCTGTCTTGCCGCATGCCCTTATGACGCGCGCTATGTCCATCCTGAAGGCTTTGCAGACAAATGCTCGCTCTGCAAACACAGGCTCGACAAAGGCCTTGAAACCGCATGCGTCTCGGTCTGCCCGACGACCAGCCTTAACCTCGTGGATCTGAACAATCACGAAGAAGAGGCATTGAACATGATGAACGGAAAGGAGGTCTACCAGCAAAAAGAGCATGCTGGTACTAACCCGAGCCTCTACTGGATTTCAGCAAGGAATAAACCCGGAGCATAATCATGACAGAAACAACGACGGAAATCATATCGACGAAAATGAACCCGAATGTGGTTCCACACCTGCACATTTGGGAATGGCATATTCCAATCTACCTTTTTCTCGGCGGACTTGCCGGAGGATTGCTCATCATCACCGCTGTGATGATCGTAGCCAAACGGTATTTCGGCATCGGTCCACAGGATGAGGGAGAAGGCTGCCCTTGCCTGGCTGTCAGGCTCGGCTCGGCTCTCTCCCCCATATTGCTCGGTATCGGTATGCTGTTTCTTTTTCTCGATCTCGCGAACAAATTCTATGTGTGGGCATTCTACACCACCATCCAGCCTACATCACCCATGTCTGCAGGGAGCTGGATACTGATCGCTTTTTTCCCGATGGCCGTACTGCAGGCTATGCTGGTCAACAAGCAGTTCCTGCGTAAGCTGAACATTGGGATCGTCAACAAACTCATCAGCTGGACCGAGGACCACCTTACCCTCGTTGCACTTCTCAATGCACACATCGGTATCGGTATCGGTATCTATACCGGTATTCTGCTCTCATTTTTCTACGCCCGTCCTCTCTGGTCAAGCTCTATTCTGGGAATGCTGTTTCTCGTTTCCGGTATTTCAAGTGCGGCAGCGCTCATGCTTCTTTTCGCTCCAAAGCATGAAAAACCCATCTACAGCAAAATAGACGCCAACGCCCTCTGGATCGAGATGATCATTGTCGGCCTTTTCGTTCTCGGCGGTATTACCGGACCGGCCAATACCAGCGGAGCCATGATGCACCTGATTGCAGGTGACCACCAGTTGGCAGGTATGTCGTATATGCTGTGGTTCTGGGGAGGTTTTGTGGCGCTGGGGCTTATCGTTCCCATGTTCCTCGAGTTCCTCGAAACTGTTGGTGTGCATATCAAGTATCCCCAGGTCGCTCCTGTTCTCGTGCTGATGGGCGGTTTGATACTTCGCTTCCTTATCGTTTTTGCAGGACAGACCTATCACACGTTCATGTGAAGAAACACCCGCACGAAAAGAGGCTGTCTCAGAAACAAAACTGAGACAGCCTCACGAGAATCAGACGTCCATATTCACCACACTCATCCCGTCCCACGATACTCATGCCTGACAACAATAATGGTTGCCGAGCATCACTCAATATCGATATGTACCTCGTTCCTCCTCAGAAAAGGTAATGTCCATGGAGGATCGAAGCTTGCCATCCTTGGCCCCGACACGGGACGATACCCGTTTTGATTGATCCATTCATTGAGTTTTTCCGAGTATTTTTCAATATTTTTTTCGGAATGAAGGCCGGAATAGCGAATGGTAGCGACTTTCCTCTCCGGAACCTCTCTCAGCACAATCCCCTCATCAAGGGGCTTAGGGATGGTTTCCATGGTATACTTTCGTGGCATGACAAAAGCCGTCACCCATTTTTCCCCGGACTTTTGCTGCATTACCGGAGCTGTCATCGCAATTTCTTCACTCCGCCGCTCCTGAATAACCGGTGTTGTCATGTCGATACTGGAATCCGCTTTGTTGCCTCCGAAAATAAAACCCGCCAGTTTACTGAACGTTTTCCCACTTGTTGATCGATAGTCTCCTTCCATTTCCGTTTCAGCAAGAATCATCGGCTGATATTGCCGAATCTCATACACCCCGTCACGTTGCATCACTGTATACTGCGCCTCTTCGGCTGTCCGTTTTCCCAGAACCGAACAACCGGCAAGCAAAAAGCTCGATAGCAGCAACAAAACGATATTCATCTCTCTTCTCCTCCTGTTTCTCGTCACTCTGAGCAGAGCGACTGATTGATTGCGTCTCAGATACATAGTCAAACAACAGGAATTGGAAAAAGGTTTGATTATAATGTGTGCTGAATGCATTGCAATGGAACGTAACGCCTCCGATACCTGCAACGACACCTATGGTAATCGGTAACAATGAAGCAAACATGGCGACAAGAGCAGGAGCAAACTATCAAACTGTCCAGCTTCATTTACAATGGTTATTTCCTTTCAAAAACGATGCCGAACGATTACCGATAGTTCTACATCCCCCAAAGGTTACCGGTATTGACCGCTTTGTTCTGAAGTTTCAGGTAATAAAAAAGCTGTGCCTTGTGTACTTTCAGGTGATCGACCATTTGAAGCAGGCGATGGCCGAGTATCACCTCGGTTCGATCCCAGGGAGCTGTTGTTTGTTTCGTGTCAAGATCCTCTTCACTACATTCCGATACCAGGGAAAGCGCAAGCAGCTCGTCTTCCTCCAACAGCTTCTTCGCTTCAGATACGCTCCCGATCGCCTGCATTGTTTCAGCGGGAGCCAGCATCTCCTCGGTGGTCAGACTTTCCACATCGATTCCCTCAGGCAAGCCCCAGTCGCCGGTAACAAACCCGCGCATACTTCCACCACACGCAATAGTGATGTGTTTAAGGAGTTGACCGGTGGACATCCAGTTGCTTCCCGTAGCTGGCTTCCACTGCAGCATTTCATCATCGGTCAGTTCAAACAGCCCTTTCGTGACTGCGTAGGTTGATTTGATCTCTTCTGTCAACAGTTCATTCCAGTTCATGATTGCTCCTTCCGACAAGCACCTTGTCGATTGCATTATTGAGAAACCTGTTTAAACCATACAGAACAGAGAACATCTCCGCCACATCATCGACAAGAGAAGCAGAAAACCAGAAATCATCTGTAACCCTGTGTGTCACGGCGTAATGTTTGTTTTTGAGCAGATCGATATCGGGAAAATCTTTCGGAAAACCTTTGGGTGCTGTTTTCAGTTTTTCACCGAACATCCCCCCGTAATATTTTCCAAACCCCTCGCTTTCCAAGATGGCTTTATATTCGTCGATGTTTTCGAAAATCTCGTACCTGATCGCTTTGAGATAGCGAGATTCAGGCATATATGCACCTCCCCCGACAAACGACGCCCCAGGCTCTATATGCAGATAATATCCCGCATACGGACTTTTTCTGCCCCCCCTTGCGATAAAAGCACCGAAGTTGGTCTTGTAGGGTGATTTGTCTTTCGAAAACCGCACATCACGAAATATCCTGAACAGACACTCTTTAGGACTGACCACATCGACTTCGGGATCGATCTCCCTGACAACCGGAATCAGAACCGCAACAAGCTGCTCAACGTCAGCCCTGGCAGAGTCATAGAACGGCTTGTTCGCCTGAAACCATTCCCGATTGTTGTTTTTCCGCAACGCGTCAAGAAAGTTTATGGAATTTTGAACATCCATGTCGCTCTATCAAAAGTATTTTATTCCGACTGCAGTAGTTTGGTTTGCCTTCGCACTGCGTCGATCGACTTGCCGATGCTGCGGTATCGTATCACACCGACAATACCTGTAACGGCGCCTAACGGTATACACGCTACTCCAACGGCCCAAAACCACATCTCGTTGGCAAAATGCATAATGGAAATTCCAGCGATAACCAAGGCAACTCCCGATCGCAGATAAGCAAGCAGTGTTCTTTCGTTGGCCAGCAACGTGCGATCGATGGCAAGCTCATCACGAAGAATCAGTTCATCATCATCAAACCTGGAATACAGTGACTTCCTCATTCTTTCATTTGCTTTCCAGGCACCTGTTCGAAGCCAGGTGCCCTATTCTTTTCCGTTCTCATTCAATGTCGTAAATCCATCAAGGGGCATCCTCAAACTCACTGGAGAGGGATAATCCTTTAGATAGCCGACTCGCAGGAGAAACTGGGGCGGTTTGTCCAAACGCAACATTTCTGCAGCCTTTTCCGACAAGAGAGGCTCTTCAAGGACCTGGGACATAGGGTGTATACCGACAGAGCGGTCTTTTGCACTGAGAAACATCCGCTCAAAACAGCGGCCTGTTTCTATAAGGGCGGAAATCCGGTCATTTTCCGACGTAACGACGATCCAACCACCACTTTGCGCAATCTGCCGCTTGACACGCTCAACCGTAGCCGTCCGAAAGTCTTTACCCAGCACGTCCCTCGAACCGTAGAAATTTCTTACATACCACCCGGCAAGCCCGGTAATATCCAAGGCTTCCGGGGTAAGACCGTTGCGATACTTGCAAGCTTCTGCATCCGACCATCGTATCCATCGTGATAGTTCTTCCTGTACGTTTTCTCGTTCGATCTGCAGCTTGGTTGCCGACACGGAGGCCTCATCGAGCCATGTACTCTGGGTTGAGTGCCGAGGGTAATAATGAATACTTTCTTCTCCACCGGCGAGAAAAGAAAAATCCAGGGGATCGATATCTTCGTCTTTGAAAACGGTTCGTACGGTTCTGCGTTCGAGGAGACGCTGAAGAGGATATTCCATCCTTTGAGCGTTCTGGAGTTCGATTGACAACAGCTCGGGATCGAAAGGATTTCTCGCAAGCAAGCGAATGTTCACCTGAAAACCGTGCGCCTTCGCAGCAATCACCACATTCTCGAGAAACGCTCCTATAGAAAGCAGCATTTCACGATTTTGGGGATCGACCTCCGTGAGCCAGCGATCCTCGGCTGATCCGATAACCCAGTTATCGGGACTTTTGATGGAAACCGTCCAAGGCTGGACGTTATGGCTGCTTGGAGCAAAAGAAGCATACCGGAGAATCTCCGTACGCTCCCTGCCTATCAGGGATACCAGTTCATCATAACCCGAATCGTTCATCACTTCTTCCCTGGTTATTCCGTCACATGCCGACAAACCAGGAAAAAGCCCGCAGGCGACAATACACTGTACCGAGCGTATAAGGAACTTCCTGCGTGAAAGAGACATAGGGAAAGTACATTAAAGGTTCTGGTCACCGACCGTTCCGGTGACAGGATCTTTATCAACCTCCATTAAGTATACAGATTTCAAGAAATAATGAAATGTAAAATCTTCCTATCCCGATAATTGGATAATGGGCATACACAACTTTTTAAGTTTATATTGACCAATTGTTTGCTTGACCGTACACATGGACCTATGAAAAAGAGAGAGTTCAACACATCTTTGGATATCATAGACGAGAATATCACTCCATTTATTCCTCGTATCCTCAAGGATTTATGGACGCTGGGCGGAAACCCGGACGCCGTCATTAAGCTCATGAAGCAACACGTTGCACTGAAGGAGGACAGTCAAATTATTGATTTGGGATGCGGAAAAGGAGCAACTGTCATCGAATTAGCCAAAACTTTTCCAGGCAACTACACTGGCATCGATATCATTCCCGAGTTTATTAAAGAAGGAAATGACAGAATCAGGGAAAATCAGCTCTCCGAAACCGTCGTATTGAGACAAGAAAACATGTGCGAGACAGTCGCCGCCCCTGGAAAGTACGATGTTGTCATTTATGGTCATGACTCCGATGCTTTTGGCTCAGTCACAAAAACATTGCGGGTTCTTTCAAAAAAGATACACGAGAATGGATCGATCATCTACGAGACGGCATTTCACGATGGAAGATACAAAGGGAAGGAGTATTCTTCCGAAGAAGCGCTCTATTCGGCAATAAAGGATTCAGGGCTACGAATCATTGCCCGATTGAAGTCGAATAGAGAATATATTCGACGACACAATGAAGCAAACAATAGATCGATCGAGAAAAGGATAGAACAGTTGAAAGAGCAGCATCCCGATAAAAACAGACTGTTTGACAGTTTCTATTTAAACCAGATTCGGGAATCCAATATTCTCGATGAATATGTAGAATGCATCGCTTTTGTTCTACAACAAAGGTAGCACTGTCAGTCTCGATCTTACCGGTAACGTCTTCCCGCTTGCCGGGATATCGGCGCGGCAATTGAAACCACAGAACGAAAGAGGTATCCTGTAGTTACCTCCAAACTATCGGGCAGAAAGCTTGGCCCTCATTGAACGTTTCAGTGTGTCGTTTGCCAGCTTGTCAGGTTTCCATTTTTGAAATAGAGGTAGCTATACCCGTATACCCATTGCTCACGTACTCCCCAGGATCCTACACTTTCATTGACTTTTTCCGGTTCTCCCCAAGAGAGCACCGCCTCTTTTTCCGTCATCCCCATGATAACTTCCTGTCTTTCGATGGCCTGGCGCACCTTTTGTGACGAGCCTGGAGGAATCGGGTTCGAAGTGTAAAAATACCTGTCGTAAAATTTAATCAAGCCCTCTTCACCTGACGATTTTCTCACTCTTATAGAGAAAGACCCTGCACCCCTGCCGTGCCCATATTTCCCTAAAAAAACATCAATGACGGCCAAAGGCTCGGTATTGTATGTCGGGTATGATAGGTTCTCATCTGAAGTAATCAACTCCTGAGGCCTAACGACTCTTGTATTGTTCACCCATATTTTTTGACCGATGAAAGATCGCGCCCGATTCACTTCATCGGTCAAGTAAATATTATGAGGCAGTGAATTGGAAACAAGATGCACATAGACTACCTCTCCGTTTTCCAGTACAGCCTTGCGAAATTTAGATTTAGACTTTTCACTAATATAGTGAGACTGACTGGGATCAAACGTAATTGTGGTCTCTATCTTCCCTTTTCGCCCGACATACTCATCATATGAAAGCTTACCGCCCTTATAGGTTGTTGGCCGTTTGGACCATCCTTGGTAGCCATATTTTTCTCCTCCAGGGAAAGTTTTTGCGAACACGAATTCTTCTCCTTCCGCTCTGCTGTAATCGGCAGTTTGAGAAGATTTCGCCAAGCAGAAATCAGCGATTCCTGCAAGCATAACGATCAAAAGCAAAACTGTTTTGCCAATCATGGTGATAATTTGAAATAATTTATGAAGCGAATAGCAGACAAACCCTAATATACACCATAATTACAGGCCCATCAATCGAACGAATGCATCCTTCGATAGGTGCTCAAAGGATGCGGTCAATTACTCTTGTGCCACACGCAAGAATATGCGCTATATTGCCTTAGCGGCATCGGACGATCTTCCACCGCAATAACACACTCTGTTCGGCTGAAAAACGGAATGACGCTTCGATGTTGATGCACCTGCCAGAATTGAAACCATTTCAGGTTTTGCGACTCGCTCGATAAATCAAACAACAAGGAGGCTGCACATGATACCGAAGGTTCTGTTACACAGCTTTTGCACGACCGTGCACATCGATGAAAAAAAGAAGGATTACCAGGACTGGATGATCATCACCTGGGACAAGCCGCTGTTCACCATTGCACGTTCCAGCATCAACCGGATTCAGGATTATGGAAAGTTCGACCGATGGGACCTGATTCAGGCAATCATCCTGGGGTACCGCAGGAACAACAAATGGCATCGATCAGATGCCGCGAGCCTGAAGACTTTCGGCGGATGCACGGGCGTCGCATGCAAGATCGGTGCGCTGATGGACATGCGTCTCGACGTTTCGCTCGAAGTGTGCCTGTACCTGGATCTGAGGGAATTGCCGAGCCTCAACAGTACCTGTCCGGTCAATGTAGAAGACTGGAAGGAAATCACCCACGACGAGGCAGGACGACTGGGATTGTATCAATGAGCTTAAAAAACCATACCTACGAAGACCTGCTTGGCAACAATGTAACCCCCGCATTCAATGCGTGTAACTCTCTAAGGAATAACAATACGTATCATTAAACATGCAATTGTAATGTAGATGACACAACCAGGATGGGGAAAAAGCAAGCCAGCATAACATATCATGCATCCCAAACGGACGAGTATGAACCCGGTTCCGATGGAACGGTGCAGAACAATCTGCTGGAACTACTTTTTTTACCTCTTTACAGAGAAGGAAACGGTCGAACTGCGAGATTGGTTGCAACCATGATGGCTATTCAGGCAGAGAGCATTTCCTTCATACCTATGCCTGTATGAAGTTTTGGATGGTAATAGAACCTTTCGCCCTAACGCAAAGAGGCTTTCTCAAAAGCACTGCTTCACGACTATCGGTCACCATGCAGACGTTTCCGATAGAGAGTCATGCCGCACTCGATGCGGCATCCATAACGACTTTCTTTGGAAGATGGATCCCCGGGTCAAGCCCGAGGATGACTGCATAAAGATTAATTACAGGACTAATGAGACAGCTTCCTGCAAAACAACGCCAGCCCTTTTGCCCGTTGCCTTCTCAGTTTTGACTTTCCCCTCGTCCTCACTCGTCAACCTCTTCCCATCCCGTAACCATGGCTTTGATGTTGGAGGTGAGAGTATGGCCGGTGGTGGTCATGTATACATGCATGATGACGAAGCCGATCAGCATGTAAGCGAGCAGGGTATGAATAACCGCAATGGGCTCGATCCAATCGGGGTTCATCCCGAGGGCGACAAGCTCGTTGAAGTAGAAGTAGGCGAACCCGAACAGAATCTGTAACGGCAGCCCGACAAGGGTCAGCATCAGGTAGGTTATTCGCTGTAGCGGATTCAATCGGGATATTTCATTTTTCTTGAACGGGTGTGGCTCGTTTTTGAAAATACCGATCATGTAGTAGTGGATCTGCATGAAGATTTTGTCGAGAATGTTCCCTTCGGTAAGGTACTGGCGGAAGTCTCCCGTGGTGATGTACCAGAAAAATGCCAGCACGATAAACGTTACAAGCCCCCATGCCAAAGCGTTATGCACATGAAACGCGGTTTCATAGCCCAAGAGTTGAAAAAGGCCGTGAACCTCGAGCCCGGTTACGAGCAATAAAAAAATGATCAACGCCTGCATCCAGTGCCAGAACCGCTGAAACCTTGCGTACAGATAGACTTTTCTCATACTTCACCATCCTGCACTCTGCGTTTATTGGAAACAAACCTCATGAAACCGTGAATGGATATACCAACCAGAGACGAAACGATCACCAGTAACCCGAGAATTTCGACATAACCGTTGGCATCCCTGCCGGGCAGATAAAATCCTGCAAGCTTTTCAAGCCGTCCCCCCCGGGAATGACATTCCACACAGCTGAGGGCATCTTCTTTGGGAGACACCATGTGTGAAATCGGCCAATACATTTCGGTTTCCACAAAACCATAGGTACCACTATACTCGAGCCCGGCATATTCCATTCCTTCGGCAATCGATTTGTCCCAGTCGAAATCAGACCAGTAGGCTCCGCTTCCTTTCGGACCGAATAACTTTGGTTTCACGAACCGCTTGAGTTGAGGATCGTATGGCTGCTTTCCCCTATGCACTTTAAATGGCCAGATTCGTGAAAGAGTATCGCGTGGTTCACCATCGGGATGATTGATGGCAACAACTCCGGAATCGTTTATTTCGGTAAGAAATGTCACATAATTCATCTCTCCGTTGAACCATCGGTACTCCGGTTCGATGTCCTTCGCCCATGTGAACAGGCCTTTCTTACCGAGATAGACAACATGCCCTGTAGAATCTTTTTTGACCAGAGGGCGCCCCGCTTCATCAAGCTTTCCCGCTTTCGACCAGTCCCACCAGACCTTGGTTGGCCGTTCTTTTGCAATGGCGGGAATATGGCAGGTTTGACAGGCAACCTTATCGACGTGATCATTGAGTTTCTTGTAATTTTGATGAGGATCGACGCCGTGACAGGATGCACAGGTTGTCGGATAATCGTCAGGCAGCGGGTAATCGAAACCATGAACATCCCTCGCCGTCGGTTCATAACGGCTCCCCGGAACCTGATGCCCTTCCGTTTTGTGACAGTCGGTACAGGTCATATTGAGCTCATTCTTGCCGGAAGCCATATGAACGTCCAATGTTTCCGTAGGATCGAGCAAAGAATTGTCGAGGTCACCGTGTTTTACCGCATCACCGCCCCCCCCCTCAAAATGGCAAATACCGCAGTTGTGACGATCCGGGTTGGCAACGTGCTGCGCGACATAGGAGAGATCGACTTTTTTAAACGGGGTCTTACCCCCAAAAACCTTGTCCTCGTAGGGAGGATGCCCCGCTCCTGAAGGAAATTTCTTGTACGTGCCGGTACCGTCATGGCAAACCAGGCAGTCTACATTTTTTTCGCTGGTGAAATCGAATGTCCGGTCTTTCCAGCCATAACCGATATGACAAGAAGTGCACCGGGGTTCGTTACTGTCAACGGATATGCAAAAGTTGTTGACAACATGCTGCTTTCCGAGCATTTTTCCATCTTTCATGAGCACTTCCCATGTCCAGTGCTTGGTTCGATGGACCTGTTTGGATGCTTCCGTATGACATTTCAAACAGGCTTCCGTGACTTCAGGCCCGCTTTTGAACTCTTTTTTGAGTTCATCGAACTTTGTGTGATCCGCTGTCGAAAGCAACAGGGAATCGACGGGAGGGTGAAACGTCTCTGCAGAAAGGTGTGAAAAAGCAAAGAGGTACATTACAACCGAGCTTATGCCGGCTTTCAACAAATTATTCATTGTGGTCGGTGTTTGTTTACGTACTGACAGACCAAACTGTCCCCACAACGTTAATGTATGTATATCCTCATAAAAAACAATTACTTAACAATTGTTGAACGCAATAAAAAAACGCATAAGGGGGCTTTTCCCCTTATGCGTTTCATAGAAATGATGGTTTGTATTTCTATACTCGATCAGGCTCTTTTACTGTGATCAACCGCTTTGAGAATCTTGATGTTCAGCACAATAAACCGCCAGAACTGGTATATTTTGTTCTTCATCTTGAATCGATCAAACTTTGTCGGTCTCATGGTTCGCCTCAGGTTTAACGTGTTGTAAAATGCTCATGGTTACTCCGGAATAAGCTGCCAGCCGATACGGCCTCTGAACTTGTGCATAAAGGTTGTCTCTACCATCTGCTTCAACCACGCACCCGCAAGACCGCGCTCAACCCTGGTAACGAAGAGGTCCCGTCCTTCCTTGTTATCATAACGGGTATGGTCGGGGACGACTGGATAAATAATCATCGTGGTCGCCTGCCCGCTCCAAAGCGACTTCCCGTTCGATGCGATACAGACCGCAAGCATCTCCGACATGCGTTCACGGTGAGTCATTCGTCCACCTTTGATCAGATCGATGATGTTCAAAGCCACGATTCTTCCGATAACACCGGAAATCATGCCTGTTCTCGGTGCACCTGGAGTAATGGTCAAACCGTTCTTCGTGGTATGTGGAACTGAAATCGGTCCGGGAGGCGCAAAAGCGATACCTGCTGAAAAAATGTTTTTATATAACGGATTCTGGTAGTTTGCCGGCCACGCATCAGGCGTTCTCACCAGTTCATCATAGCTCAGCCCGTAAATACCATCGGCAAGAATAAATCCTCCCGGGTTGGTGACTTTGGCGGAAATGTCCTCTCCTTCCTTGTCATAGAAGGGAAATGTCACGCCTCGTGATTGCGGGATGAGCATGGCAAAATCGTATTCATCCTCTCCGAAATTACCTTCGAAATCCTCCCAGTAGATTTTTTTCTCGTCAACCTCTTTGACTCCTCTTCGAACCGATTTTTCAAGTCCGAACTCATCCATAAGGTCCTCTATGAGATCTCCGCCCCTGGCAATCCTTCCACCACGTTTGACAACGTTAATTCCACCGACGCCGAAATCTCCGATTGCCGGCTCATTGCTCAGATAGGCAAGTTCGGCCTTATCCCTGAGACCGCGCTGTGTAAGATCGGTGTGTATGTTGGTGATATACTCGAAAGCCGCACCCTGACAGGCAGCCATTGGGTGACCCGTACCGATGACCAGGCGCTGTTTTTCGCCCCGCTTCATCCTTTCGACCAACTCGAGATAAGCGTTTCGAGCTTTGATGGCGGTATCGAAATGACAGATGGATTCAGTATTTTTATCCGGGCCGAGACCAGGCGTCGCAGCATAATTCATATGGGCCCCGGTGGCAACTATGAGATAATCATACTCGACGCTCGCTTCACCCCCTCCATTTGCCTGATCGACAATAACGTAATTCTCGTCAGGATGAACCGACGTCACTTTTCCCTGAATGAAATTGACATTGAACCGGTCGTAAATCGGCTTTAACTTGAAAGTGGTTTCTTCAGGCTTTACTGCATCTATGCCCAGCCACACCCATGAAGGGACAAAACCAAAAAAGTCAAGCTTGTGTATAACCGTTATTTCATGTTCCTTGCCTACAGCATCTCCCAGATACATTGCAGCAGTATGCCCTGCGAATCCGGCACCAATGATCGCAACCTTTGCCATCGCCTGTTTTCTCCAGTTATTCTCGCTGAACATCCTGAAATGGATGTTGCAATTGTTAAAAAATAATTAATGAATTCAGTTGATTTTTGCGAGAGAAGATAGAAAATAAACCAAACACTGCAAACCCATATAGTCAAAGAGTTATAAAGGAACCTCAACCTGTTTCCCGGAAAAAACGTTTTTTTTAATACCTTTACGGTAAAGAAAACAATCTTGAAGTCACGAACCGGGAGCTGCATTTCCGTGGGAGAGAAGACAAAAAAGCGAATACTTGCAATCGATTACGGCACAAAACGGATAGGGCTAGCCAAAAGTGACCCCTTCGGGATTTTTGCCCAGCCCGTCGGCACATTTTCACCTGAAAAAATCACCACGGTCATCTCTTCCCTCCTCCTCAATGATCCTATAGAAAAAATTATCGTCGGTTACCCTCTTGACAGTGACGGCACGGAAAACCGTATGACCGGCATAGTCGATTGTTTTATAGAGAAACTGAAAAAAGCTTTTCCCGAAATTTCCATTGAAACCATCGATGAACACGGCTCATCGAGACGTGCCGGAAAACTGCTCGTCGAGTCAGGCTTCAGCAGAAGAAAAAGACAACAAAAAGGAAGGCTTGACTGTGCCACCGCCTGCCTGTTGCTGCAAACCTATCTTGAAAGCGGAGGCTGACTTCGTTATCCATTTAGTATTTCGATACGGCTTGTATTATTTTACCCAGGGTCGAGTGTTTCAATACCGTTTATAGAGGTAAAATAAAATATATTGAACGCTCTTGTAAGAGTTCTTTATGTAAAACTGCCAGGAACTTCCGAATATCAACTATAGAAATTATCAACAACACATGAGTACACCTGCATTGCTCGATATATTCAGATCTTCCGGAGCCTTGCTCGAAGGGCATTTCAAACTCACGTCCGGTCTGCACAGCAACACGTATTTTCAGTGCGCAAAGGTGCTTCAGTATCCCGAGTACCTTACTGAAATATGCAGAAACATTGCCTCGGCTTTCAACGGCCTGGATATCGATACCGTCATTTCACCCGCTGTAGGCGGTATTGTTGTCGGAACCGAAATAGGCCGTCAGTTGGGAGTGAAAACAGTGTTTGCCGAAAGAAAAGAGGGCAACATGGTTCTGAGAAGGGGTTTCACGATTTCTCCCGATGAAAAAGTGTTGGTAGTCGAGGACGTCATCACGACAGGTGGTTCAGTCGCGGAGGTTATCGAGGTGGTACAAGGTGCCGGAGCCCGTGTCGTCGGAGTCGGTTCTGTGGTCGATCGCAGCAATGGAACGGTTACACTTGCGGAAAAGCAGTTCTCCCTGCTCACTCTCGAAGTAAAAAACTATGAACCGGACAGCTGCCCGCTATGTGCTGCCAAGGTTCCGCTCGACACGCCGGGCAGCCGCAGCTTTCAAAACAGCTAAGAGAGACGGGTATGCAGACAGCCTGTATTAACAGCATCTCTATCATAGGTCTTGGGTTGATAGGAGCGTCCGTTTTGAGAGCATTGAAAAAATCGCCCGTTGCCTCAAAACAGCGTATCCTGTTCAAGGGTTACGACCCCTCTTTCGACGATCAGGATATCGATCATATAAAAGAACTGGGCCTCGACCGTTTCGAAACCGATAAAAAATCGCTTTACGAGGCCGATCTCATCATCCTCGCTGCCCCGGTCGAAACAAACATATCCCTACTCGACGAAATCAGCAGGACTGTTCAACGCCCTACTCTTGTCAGTGACGTTTCAAGCACAAAAGCAGCCATAGCAAGGCGGGCCGGGGAACTTGGGATCGACTTTATAGGAATGCACCCTATTGCCGGAAAAGAGCAGCAGGGATACCATGCAAGCCACGAGGAGCTTTTTTCCGGAAAAACCGTTGTACTTTGCGCTGATGAAGAAACTCTTTCACGCCCGGACGCCGGCAATCTCCAGGAACTCCTGCAATCGATCAAATGCCGGATTGTTGTCATGACTCCAGAAGAACATGACAAAATCGTAGCAACGGTCAGTCACCTTCCCCAATTGCTTTCAACCGCCCTGATCAATCATTGTGAACATGACATCGATATAAGCGGTCCCGGCTTTTCGACTCTGACGCGCCTTGCCGGCAGCTCATGGGATATCTGGAAAGACATCGTCGTGACAAATCGTGAAAACATAGCATCGGAGCTTGAAAGCTTCAGCCGTGAACTTGAACAAATCGCCGATGAGATCCGAACCAACAGGATGAGCAAGGTCAGAATACGGTTCGAAAAAGCCAACACACTCCATGAAAACCTTACCGAAAAAAGCAGCAAATGACATTCGCCATCGTAGTCAACATAAACCGTGATGAGGCGGTTGTACTTGCCAGAGAACTCATCACCTGGCTTGAAATGCGGGATCTCGACTATGTTTTCGACGCAAAATCGGCAGCCAAGCTCGGCGTAGAAAATGCAGCTGAAATTGAAGAGCTGAACAAGCTTTGTGATGTTTTCATTTCCCTCGGCGGTGACGGCACATTGCTTTTCACCTCTCACTACTCTGTCACAAAACCTGTAATCGGCATCAATGTCGGTCATCTCGGTTTCCTTGCCGAGTTCAGCAAGGAAGAGATGTACAGTGCCATCGAAAAAGTGCTTGACCGAACATACACCATTCATGACCGTACACAGCTCGAGGCGCAGGTTCCCTTTGGTGGCAGCATCAAACGGTTCACCGCTCTCAACGATGTCGTTGTCGAAAAAGGTGCTTATCCGAGAATTCCGGCATTTATCATAAAACTCGATGGGGAGCAGCTCAGCGCATATCGCGCAGATGGCATTATCATAGCCACATCTACAGGTTCAACCGCCTATTCACTTTCCGCAGGTGGCCCGGTCATCGCACCGAAATCAAATGTATTCGTCATTACTCCCATCTGTCCGCACATGCTTACCGTAAGACCTCTTGTCATCAGTGACGACAAAACCATCGAGATTTCCGTCGATGCGCCCGGTGGAACGTTTCCCCTCAACTGCGACGGTCATGTGAGAAAGATGCTCATGCCAGGCGACGTTATAACCGTAAAGAAATCCACTGAAATGATCAATCTTGTGGCCAACGAAAGAAGAAATTACTGCGAGATTCTCAGAAGCAAATTGCTTTGGGGACGCGAACACAAGCCGGGCACCTGATAATCCCGTCTACCATCCAGAGTTTCATGAGTAACAGTATCTCCCTTGCCTCACTTGGTCACCTGCTCGGCATCGATCCAACCACGCCTCTTACAACCGCAGATATGTGTGCCAGGCTGAGCATTACCTTTCTTCCCGCAGAAAACAACTCTTCGAGACTGCAATGTTTTACCTCAGCGCTCCTGAACGCCTGCAACGTTCTCGGAATCCGGATACTCAGCGAACAGGAAGCTTGCCGCTCCGACGGAACGTTTAAACCGGGGATCGTCGTCATGGCTCCAGGAGAGTTCAGCGATGAACTTCTCGCCATCAATCGTGTATCCACCCTTTATAACAATATCATCGTCGGTATTCATGATGAACACCCCCCTCTGACTGCGGCATCTTCTCCCCAGAACAAACTCGACAGGATTGTCGGAAAACTTGCCTGGGACATGGTTCATCTCAGCATTTACGTCACACAAGAGAGCTGGACCATCTGTACGATGAATGGAGGTGTTGTGAGTATTGGAGGAACGTGTCCCCTTCCTTCCGATGTACGCAAGACGCTGGTACCAAAACTATCTGCCCAGGTCGTTCCTCCAAAAACTTCCGATCTCGACCACAAACCAGGCGCTTTCAAAGCCGGATTGACCGACATGCAGGAGATCGTCAAGGATTTTGCGACCTGCGGCAAACGTTGGAGTTCCAACCATTATCTTCTTACCCATACCTCACGGGAAACCCTGCAATACAGAAGTCCTCTTTACAGAAAAATTGTCGCTCGCTACCTCGATCAGCGTAGCGGTATGAGTTATGGTTTCTTTGCTCGCCAGCAACCTGCCTCAGCCCCGCCAGCATTGTTGCTGAAAGAATCCGGATGCATGGCAAGCGAATCGGAATTGAAAAGTACTCCACTGCTCTCACTGGAAAACAAGCACTATGTACCCGTTCTGGTAATGAACGAATGGTTCCTTGTCGAACCGGTTCCCGTTACAGTCATAACTACCCGCTCCGGATGCAGAAAGACGAATCTGAACCCCGATATAGACCTGGTAGCACTACGTCTCGACAAGGGTACGATAACGCTCATGACCCCACAAGGACTTCCGAACACCACGATATCGAGACCCTCGTTCGATACTCTGACCATTCTCTCCCACGCCCTGGGGAATGTTTTTATTTCAAGTATTCTTCAAAAGATCCGGCCATCGAGTCTGTTTCCCGAACTACTTGCCAAAAAAGGAGCGTCGATGACACACTGGCATGGCTACCCCGGGAAATCCGTCATTCCCGATGGTTATTTTTCTCATGGCAGAAATAATCCTCCCGTATCCTGTTCTACCCCGCAATCGGCAGCCTACAGCTTGCAGGGTAAGATAGAAGCATTGGAACAGTCTCTTCGAAAAAACCGTGATTATCAGGGGGATATTCATATCGAACCGAACCATGGAACAAATATCGTCGGCCTGTATTCCCTCTCTGAAACAGCCTCGTTCATCAATGGCTTATAGCTGTAACAAGAGGTGCAGGTCATCGGTGTCATTAAAATTCCCTGTCCACCATATTCAAGGTTTCATATCTTCACGAGGATTTCTATCTTGAGTGTTTGTTGATAACCCATTATGTTTTCTTGTAATCTTTAACCGGATTGGTAAATATGCCTCAACTAACCAGATCAGCAGAACTTTTTGAAAAAGCGAAACAGTTCATTCCCGGTGGGGTAAACTCCCCGGTTCGCGCATTCAAATCAGTCGGCGGTACACCCGTTTTCATGGCAAACGGCGAAGGCGCCTACATGACCGACGTCGACGGCAACACGTATATCGATTACGTTGGATCATGGGGTCCGTTCATTCTTGGCAGTATGCACCCCAAAGTTACCGCAGCTCTCGAGCATACCCTGACCAAGATCGGCACGAGTTTCGGAACACCGATCGAACTCGAGATTGAAATCGCCGAACTTTTGACAACGATCGTTCCTTCGATCGAGATGGTTCGCATGGTCAACAGCGGTACCGAAGCAACCATGTCTGCCGTTCGTCTTGCACGCGGCTATACCGGTCGTGACAAAATCATCAAGTTCGAAGGCTGCTACCACGGTCATGGCGACAGCTTCCTCATCAAAGCGGGTTCCGGCGCCCTGACTCTCGGCACTCCTGACAGCCCCGGTGTTACGAAAGGCACCGCCAACGATACCCTGAACGCCAAATACAACGATATCGACTCGGTTAAAGCGCTGGTCAACGAAAACAAGGATAACGTTGCCGCAATCATTATCGAGCCTGTTGCCGGCAACACCGGCGTGATTCCCGCAAAAAAAGAGTTTCTCCAAGAACTCCGCGACTACTGCACTCAGGAAGGCATCGTCCTGATTTTCGACGAAGTCATGTGCGGCTTCCGAGTTGCGCTTGGGGGAGCACAGGAACTCTACGGCATTACGCCGGACCTGACTACCATGGGAAAAATCATCGGTGGTGGCCTTCCGGTTGGTGCATTCGGCGGCAAACGCGAAATCATGGAACACATTGCTCCTATCGGTGATGTTTATCAGGCAGGAACGCTTTCAGGCAATCCTCTTGCAATCACGGCCGGTCTTGCTACCCTATCGGTACTCAAGGATGAGAATCCTTATCCTGAGCTCGAAAGAAAAGCGGCAGTTCTCGAGGAAGGTTTCAGGGACAACATGAGCAAACTCGGTCTGAATTACACCCAAAATCGCGTCGGCTCCATGGCATGTTTGTTCTTCACCGACAAACCTGTTGAAAATCATGATGATGCCGTTGCCTCCGATCTTCAGAAATACTCAAGGTACTACCAGTCGATGCTCGATCAGAACATCTACCTTGCGCCGTCACAGTTCGAGGCAATGTTTACCAGCACTGCACACAGCGACGAAGATCTGGAAAAAACAATCAAGGCGAACTACGTCGCTCTTCAGGCCGCTGAAGCGTAGCTCACCTGTTTCGGGAATAAACGAAAACAGTTGAGGCTGTCTCCAGCCTCTATTTTGTCTTTATGCAGTCATCCCCGGTCAAGACCAGTGAAATTCGAAACAACTGTTTCACTGGCCTTGACCGGGGATCAATTTTTGGCGGACGTCTCTACGGATATTGTGTCCCGTTCGGCATGACCATAAAAAATCGGGCGTCGTGCCCCGACAAAAACTACTCCTCTGGCAGGATAACCGCTGCACGTATCTCTTCAAGTGTTACATAGACATGTGTTCCGGATTCCGATGCAAAAGCCTCTATAACCGGCAGAAACTTTTCGATCTGTTGTCGTGTATCCATAATTTCAATCACCACCGGCAGGTTTTGTGAAAGCTCAAGTATTTTCGTCGTGTACAGCGTACCACTCATACCGTATGAAAGAATCCCCTTAAACACCGTTGCACCGGCAACCCCTCGCTCTTTTGCTTCGTCAACAACCGCTTCATAGAGTGGACGATGGTGATATTTCGCCTGTTCCCCCATGTAGACCCGCAACAACTGCCTGCTTTCAAATTCAATCATAGGGTATCAACAAAAAATGAATGAGAGTACCTCGTCACTTGTCACTCGTACCTTGTCACTGCTTTTATGTCCACATTTTGGCAAGCTGTATGCCAAGATAAAGACAGAAAATGCCACCGATGACACTTCCAACAAGATAGATCGATGCAAACAGCATTTCCCCGTCCCGCAACAGGGAGACAATTTCATACATATAGGACGAAAAAGTGGTGAACCCACCACAGAAGCCTGTTGCAAGGAGCAGGCGCAGTTCGGGAGAAAGAAGCGACGTGGTGATCGTCAACTCACTGATAAATCCTATCAACAGGCATCCGACCATATTGACAGTGAGTGTACCGAAGGGAAAGCCCGTTCCTATAAACGGCAGCAGAAGAGCAACAAGGTATCTTGCGACCGCTCCGGCAAATCCCCCTGCACCGACTAACAGCAGAGCTGCATAACGTTCCATCATGAATATCTGTATCTCTTCGGTTTCCGGTCACAGACAGTATTTTGCGGACTGTCCGCAAAAAACTGTGGGAGGCTTTTCAGTTCTCCTGCTTTGTCTGACGATCCTCGATACGTTTGTGTGCACAGCACATCTCATCAAGAATCCCCAAAAGAGTATTGAAAATGCCTATACCGATTATTGTCGGAGCCCACGTGCTGATAAAAACAGCCATTATTTCATGATTGGCCCATGTCCCGAAAATAAAGATGTATATGGAGAGCAGTATGCACATCCCTGCCCCGATAAAGTAGACTATCGGCTTCATAATCATACGGTCATGCTGTGTCGGCAAACATCGACTGTTGTAAAAAAGCGACTCTGTTATCGTTGTCAGCGTACCGTCACCTGTCCGATGACGTACACGACAAATTAACAGAGGTGCTTTAAATTTATCATTTTTTAGGGTTATACTATACACCGGTTTTATCAACGAAGGCTCCCTTCATCTGTTTGCAACTGCATGACAATTCCTGACTATACAAACTTTTTAGGTCTTCCCGGCAATAGCATCGCTCTGCTTTTCAGTGCTTACCTGCTCTATCTCGGCGCTGAATGGCTGGTGAAAGGCGGCAGCAACCTTGCGATGCGTTATGGCGTAAAACCCTTTGTCATAGGACTGACAGTTGTAGCGTACGGGACCTCGATGCCGGAGTTTGTTGTCAGTTTTTTCGCCAACGTGGTAGAACATTCAGCCACGATATCCCTTGGAAACATCATCGGCAGCAACATTACCAACGTCGGCTTGATCCTCGGGTTGAGCGCCCTGATTTTTCCTATTCATATCGCCTTCCAGAACATCCGTAACCAGCTGTTCTTTCTTTTCGGGATCAGCATGCTGCTCTATATGCTCTCCCTTGACGGCTCGATCTCGAGACCAGAAGGCGGCTTACTGCTTTTGTTGCTCATCGGTTACCTGTTTTCTCTTTACAAAATGCCTGAAATGGCCGAAGAATCTTTCGAAGAAGCCGATACGGAACTTGAAATACACTCTCTATCGATCAGTCTTTTGATGGTGCTTGGAGGAAGTGTTCTGCTTTCATTCGGAGCGTGGTCTTTCGTGAAGAGTTCCGTTTGGATAGCCGAGCAGTTCAGTATCCCGAAACTCTATATAGGGCTTTCAATCGTCGCACTCGGCACATCACTGCCTGAACTGGCCACGTCGATTGTCGCCGCATTCAGAAAACAAAGCGAAATTTCGGTTGGCAATATCATCGGCAGTAACGTGTTCAATATTCTGTTCGTACTGGGAGGGGTCGGCCTCATAAAACCTCTTTCCATCCTCGAACCCGTCATTTCCGGCACCGGAATCCCTGGACGGTTTCCACACATAGAGTACCTCGTAATGCTCGCTTTCGGCCTGGCCCTTTTTCCGATAAGTTACAGGCGGAACAAGATCGGCCGTCTATCGGGCCTGGTCCTCTTGTCAGGATATGCCCTGTTTTACTGGTGGCTGTTCGGACAATAACCGTTCAGAGAAAAATCCCCGGAGACTTACGGCCCCTTCTCTGTTTCATTGTCAGCGCAGCGACTCCCAGAATGGTGAGTAAAATATCGGGGCTGGGCACGATAAGGGTGTTGGGGCAAAGCTGTACAACTTTTCTCGACAGTGCGATATCCCTGGTTACAAATATAGCATATACATCATCGGTGTACTCGAGAACCGCTTCCAGCATGGGAAGGTCAGACGCCGTATCGCCGCAGACAAGGTGCGGTCCCTTATCGAGACAAAGATCGATCTGCTCGTCGATGAATTTCAGTCCGTCACCTTTGTCAAAACCCTTCAATCCATTTTGACCGTTGATCGTCAGAATGACCTCGATATCTTTGCCGGTATCGACAATCTTGAATATCGAGCTGTCAGGATCGATTTCACGTACAATATCCGAGACATTTTGCAGCAAGGCAAGCGACTCCTCCTCGGCAATGGAGTTTGCAACGTCCTGCCTGGCGATTGTCACTTGGCCAAACTTCAGTTGAAGTCCTGATCCGACATAAAAAAACTTTTCAAACGCTGTTTTTTTCTCCAGTTCGCTGATTTTTGCGGCTAATTCATCAAACTTGACCTGTTTTGCCGGATCTATGAATGCCCTATGTTCTACAAGATCGAGATCCAGAAACTCTCTGCCCTTCGAACCTGCGTAGATAAATACATTGTCCGGGTTGACCGAAACATCGATAATCCCGAAATTTCTCAGCGGTGCGGATGTGATGAAAATGGGATTTTCGGTGCACAACGAGGCAAAACGGGAAAGAAAGATCGCATTGTACACCGGCTGGATGGATGAACGGTAGTGACCGCAATAGTTATTGGTAGTGCCGTCCCTGTCGGTTATAAAACAGTTGAAATGCAAATTGTCGAGAAACTCCAACCCTCTCATCACATGATGATCAAAGTTGTTGTACAACTTGCTGATATAGTCGATAAAGGAATCCTCACCATGCTCGAGGTAATACGTATCTTTTTTCAGCTCCTTGATTTCATAAGAGAGATCAACATTGATGGAGTGAATATCATCGATATGAATGATGCTTGTCTCATAATCCCTGAAATACACATCTTCAAGAGAACGGCGTGCGTTTTTCAAGGATTCGATGGAACGCGGGTTGATCACCCTTGCGGAAAAAATATTTTTAACGATAGGCAATCGGATTATCCTGGTCAGAGCCTTGAGATGAAAAAGACCCTTGAATGAGCGGATAGGCTGCAGGCTGATATCGATATCAGGAATGGAATACTCTTCTGTAGGCAGGGAAAAGCCCTGTCCCTTTTCAATGAAAACAGAAGGGGTGGAATCAGGACCTCTCATGGGAACAGCGACTTGTTGCTTTCATGGACTCCAGACAAAATATGCACATTTCAGTGCTATGATCAAAAAAATCCACAAAGTGATACGGCAGTAGGTTGCCAGCACGAGTGAAAACAGTGATCAATTGTTATCGGAGAGCCTTTTACCTGCAGCGACAATCATGAAGGTAACAGACGCCGTAAGAATGATCATAGCGCCCGAAGCCACATCGAAAATGTAGGACAGCCATAATCCTGAAAGCGTAAAGAGCACACAGAATAGAGATGAAAGCACCATCATCACGAGAAGGTTTCTACTGAAATAACGCGCTATTGCTGGCGGGATGGTCAGCAAGGCGATTACCATCACGATACCGACCACCCTCACAAGCACAACAACCGTTAACGCAATGAGACAGAGTTGAAGCAGATAGAGCAACATGGTAGGTACACCCGAAGCCTCTGCATACTCCTCATCGAAAGAAATAGCAAGGAACTCCTTGTAACAGGCAAAGACGACCAGAACGATAAAAAGGTCGAGGCCGGCGATCATAAGAAGATCCGACCGTGGTACGGTAAGTATGCTTCCGAAAAGATAGCTGAAAAGATTCGGCACATATCCGGGTGAAAGCCCGATAAAAAGTACCCCGACGGCCATGCCCGCCGCCCAGAATGCCCCGATTGCGGTATCCTCGGCGACTTTTGTCTTTTTACTCAGCAGCCCGATACCCAGCGCCGAAAAAAGGCTGAACGGAATCAAACCGAACAGGGGATTGATCCCCAGATAATAACCGATACCGATACCGCCAAACGCCGAATGTGCTATTCCACCGCTGATAAAGCCGATTTTCCGGACGACAACATAGGAACCGATTATACCGCAGGCAAGGCTTGCGAGGAGAGCTGCGAAAACAGCATTCTGCATAAATTCGTAGCGAAAAATTTCAATCATATCCATTGCCTATTACACTCGTTCAGCCAGCTCCTTTATGTTTGACAATATCGACAGGATAGTGGTACATATTGGAAAGCTCCTCCTCTGTAATGCTACCATGCTCATGCATTCCAAGCCCGCAGTTCAGGCAGGCAACTCTTGAAACATGCTGGCTAACGGTGCCTGTATCATGGGTAACCATGATAATGGTCATGGACTTGACCAGGCTGTCCAGCAGATCATAAATGGATGTTTTCATTCCAGGATCGATACTTGCTGTAGGTTCATCGAGTAAAAGCAGTTCGGGTTGACCGACAAGAGCCCTTGCAATAAGCAAACGCTGCAACTCCCCTCCGGACAACCCTCCAACCTGTCGCTTTTCCAAACCTGCCATTCCTACCGTTTCCAGGGCATGCTTTGCCGTCGCCTTGTCTTCATTACCGTAACTCCTAAACAATCCTCTCGAGGAAATTCTTCCCATCAGCACCGTTTCACCTACGGTTATCGGAAAGTCCCTGTCAAAAAACAGGCGCTGCGGGACATAACCGATGCGCTTTCTCGATACCGCCGGGTCCTGGCCAAAAATCTTGACCTTTCCGGCTGTCGGCTTTTGCAGACCGAGTATCACCCTCAGCAGAGTCGTCTTGCCACCTCCATTCGGACCGACAATTCCAAAGAACTCCCTCTCGAAGACTTTCAAGGAAAGCTTTTCCAGAATCTTGGTCCCACCGATACTGACCGATACGTTGTTGAGCGTTACAATTTCACGGTTCATTGCATACTCGCCACAAAAGCTTCTGCCGCCTGTCTCAAATTGTCGATATAATCACCCGACAGAGGATCGACAGGCTGGATAACGCCCCCAATCTCACGAGCGATAGTTTCAGCCTGAAGCGAACTGAATGCAGGTGATACGAAAACAACTTTGATATCATATTTTTTAGCCTGACCGATAACCTGTTGCATTGTTTTCGGTGTCAACTCCTTTCCTTCTTTCTCTGCTGCAATCTGTTTCAGGTTGAACTCGTCGGCAAAATACCCCCATGCTGGATGAAACACCATGAATGCCCTGTTCTTCATCCGCGCAAGCTTTTGCATTATCTCCCCGGAAAGCTCCTCGAGCCTCACTTCGAGTATTCGCCTGTTTTCCGCATACTCGCTTTTATGCTGAGGATCAAGCGTAGCGAGACAATGCTCGATATTGTTTGCAATCAGGATGCCGTTCCGAGGTGACAGCCAGAAATGGGGATCGATTCTGCCGTGAAGGTGTTCATCGCCCCCATGCTCCTGCATCGTCCTCGATCTGTAATCCCGGGAGGCATCGCAAACCACCATCCGAGGGTTTAACGCCTTGAACTTCTTCATCCAGTCAAGCTCGAATTCAATTCCTGAACCCGCTTTGACGAACATACGAGCACTACCGAGAGCTACCATCTGACCGGGTGTGGGGTCATATGTATGTGGATTGGCACCCGGTGGCACCATGACAGTGACATCGACATGTTCTCCTCCTATCTGTTTCACAAAAAACGAAAGCGGCACTATCGATGTCACAACTCGTATTTTCTCCGTTTCCGTTTTGCTCGTGCCATCTTGTTTCGTACCCGCATAGAGCACCGGTAGGTTGACGGCAAACAGCATGACACATGCCGCTACTGCAGCCTTGACACCGTTGATTATCTGTTTTGTTCCTGTGCGCATGTGTCGCATAAGCCATTTAACTGAACAACATGACTGAGCAGGGTAAAACCGTCAATCTTCATTCCATCCCTGTACATACAGTCCGAGACATCACCGATCCTTCCACATGAAATGCAGACAATGTGGTGGTGATGCATATCCGGCTCATCAGCGTTGCAGAGCGCATAACGCCGCTCACCTCCAAATGTCACGACCCTGAAGAGAATACCACATGCAACCATCGTTTCGAGATTCCGGTATATACCAGGAAGTCCGCATTGCCCGATGCTTTCCCTCAAGAATCCACGAACATCCTGAGGCGAGAGTACTCCCCCCTTTTTCAGAAAAAGATCGATAATAGCTTTACGGCGCAGGGTCACTTTACATCCCGCAGCCCTGAGTTTGTCAAGCAGTTCATTCATCCTCTAAATCGAAATTATTTCTATTTATAAATATAAAAAGAAAACGTTGAATTGTTGAAGTGCTGAATCGTTGAAGTGTCAAAAGAAAAGCGCTGCGCTACAGCATGCTTTTTAGACATTACTCGGACAGGTTACGATGATACATTAGACCCCCAGAGCAAACGACAAAAAAAACAAATCAACAATTCAACAAATCAACACCTTTTAGAGCCGGTTCACTGCACTCAACACGGCTTTGATCGAAGCCAGGCTGATGTTGGAATCAATTCCAGCCCCTATCGATTTACGCCCACCGGCATTCTTGATTCTTACATAGGCTACAGCTCTGGCGTCGGCGCTGTGCCCTATCGCGTGCTCTGCATATTCATCGACGCTGAAATCAAGACCGGTATGCTGGTTCACGCCTCGTACAAACGCATCGACTGGACCATTTCCCCATGCTGAAAAAGCAATCTCATGGCCATCCCGATCGAGAACACACTGTATGGTTGTCGAAACTTCGTCATCACGTTCAAGATCCCTGTCCTCCCAGTTGATCGTGCATTTCTTCATGGAATAGGCTTCATACAGCCTGATATACTCATCATGAAAAAGATCAAGAACCTCTTTCGGCAGGAGCTCCTTACCGTTCTGATCAACTCTCGACTGAACAACAGCTCCGAAAAAAGGTTGCATCCATTTGGGAATTTCGTAACCAAAATCATTTTCCATGATGTACGCAACGCCACCTTTCCCGGACTGGCTGTTGATTCTGACTATAGCTTCGTAAGAACACCCGACATCCTTCGGATCTATAGGCAGATAAGGTACATCCCACAGATTCTTCCCTGATCTTTTTAGCGCTTTCATGCCTTTGTTGATAGCATCCTGATGAGATCCCGAAAAAGCAGTGTAAACCAGCTCGCCGGAATAGGGCTGGCGGGGATGAACATTCATCCGGGTTGTCCTGCAGTAAACTTCACGGATATTCGAGAGATCGGACAAATCCAGCTTGGGATCGACCCCTTGCGTACAGAGGTTCAACGCCATAGTAACAATGTCGAGATTGCCGCATCTTTCTCCGTTGCCGAAAAGCGCGCCTTCTACCCTATCGGCTCCGGCCATAACGGCAAGTTCAGCAGATGCAACCGCTGTTCCGCGGTCGTTGTGCGTATGCACACTGACAATCACCGCACGCCTGTCCTCGATGTTCCTGCAGAACCACTCGATACGATCGGCAAAAATATTCGGCGTCGACATCTCGACTGTCGAAGGCAGATTGATGATGACAGTATCATCCTCAGATGCTCCCCATTCTTCCATAACAGCATGACAAACTTCGAGCGCGTAATCGAGTTCGGTTCCTGTAAAACTTTCAGGACTGTACTGAAACCGTATCCCTTTGTTCCCGGAAGCCTCTTTGAGCTCCCGCACAAGCCTGGTTCCCTCGACGGCTATATTCTTTATCGCTTCACGATCCATTCTGAACACAACATCCCGTTGAACGGTGGAAGTTGAGTTGTAGAGATGGACAATCGCTTTGTTCACCCCTTCGAGGGCATCGAATGTTTTTCGAATGAGGTGCTCTCTTGCCTGTGTCAGCACCTGTATCGTCACATCATCAGGAACAAGGTTTTCTTCGATCAGTCTTCTGACAAACTGGAATTCGACCACGGCAGCGGATGGAAAACCAACCTCTATCTCTTTAAACCCGATAGCAACAAGCAGTTTGAACATCTCCAGCTTTTCTTCAACGCTCATCGGTACCGGCAGCGCCTGATTGCCATCTCTCAAATCAATGCTGCACCACAGCGGTGCTTTGACAATCCTGTTATCGGGCCACATTCTACCCGAAATATTCACCGCCGGATAGGGTTCATACTTTTCGTGATTCATAGTTGCCATTTCCCCATTTTAATTTTCATTCATAACGAAAAAAGCCACCAACCTTCGTGAGGCTGGTGGCTTTCAATGCCGAAACTATTCTTGTATGGAATATTTTAAAACACACCTTCCCCACGACCCTCTTCGTGCAATAGAAGAAGCCCTGTTGATAGTAGTAGGGTATGTAGTGTCATTCCATTCATACTTCAATATAAAAAAACCATTGTATCCTGCAACCGGAGACATTGCTACATAGTTCCATCGATGATTCCACTGGCAGATCAGCCTGCTTTCAAACGCATCAGCAAGCGGTTCCGCTTGTCGAAAAGCTCAAGTGTTTTTCCGGTTATTTTCCATCCCGATGCTTTTCTGAGCGCACCAAGAAATGCCTGTTCGACCTCGCCCGACTTGCCTGGACATGCCATACGAGTTGTCGACAACCTCGAAAACGACAGTGTCGTCGTACCTTTCGTATACGTCCCCATAAGGCTGTTACATCCGGTAAACCCCTTGATGCTGCCACCATAGAGCGACAGCATGAGATTAGGCACTTTTCTCACTCCCTTCAATACCTCCTGACTGCCGGAAATGGATATCACGCGCCAGGATGTCCCGCGAAGCATCACTGCAGGATGCCCCGGGTCCTGGCAGGTTCCCCCTGGACTGAATCGCTTGAACTTCTGAACGATAATATGTTCACGCGGCGCCGCGTTGGCACCGGGTTTTCGCATGACGAACCTCCCTTTCAGAGTAGCCAGTACAGGCTTGCCCGCTCCGGATCGTAATGCCTTATATCGCTTCTTGACAGAAGCATCCGACGACTCGAAAACAAGCGGATACCTTTTCCCTGTCTTACACTCTTTGAATGTAGAGGTACCCGACGTTGAAAGAAACATACCGTTCATCGTCATCGGACCGGCCAGCATATCGACAAAAGATCTCTTTCGAAGGCTGTAATCCAGCTTTGAAACAATTTCATTCCCCCTCTGGTCAAGCATTGTTATCTCTTTGCCTGACACATAGCGAAACTGCAGCGGCCACTTTTTTCCGTTATCCAGTACCAGGCGGTTGCCTTTCCTTGACCATCGGCCAAGATCATACTCTACCTTGTTTCCACCACCCTGAACACCGATGGAAACACGCTTCATGCGAAATGATTTATCATCAAAAAGTGTAACGGTAAGCTGCTTCGACCGGCAGTCGGAACAGGGAATGGTTCCAGAATAAGTAATATTTCCAGCAGAGGGCTTTACATCCGGCTCCGTGATCTTCACCCCACATCCCGAGATGACAACCAGCAGTAAGAGAGACAAAACAAAAGCGACATTACGCATAACAAACTCCGTTTATCGATACCTGTACAACATTGAGCACGCGAAACTATCCGCATAGTATAGAGAATAACCATTAAAATCAATAGCCATCTTTCAGTGTTTTTCGCATCTCTTCAGGAGTTGTTCCCGTCCAGACTTGAAATGCCCTGAAAAATGAATTCGGCTCCTCGAAACCGAGAAGAAATGATATGGATTGGAGAGGAGGAATAAAAAAAGGAAGTACAGTATGAAATGCACTTCCTTCTCTATGCTCCGCGAGTAGGTCTCGAACCTACATCCCGACTCTCCGGGTTAACTCCCGCATGCTATATCTTGATCTCACCCGAAACGATTCGGGTGATCATCATCTTGCTTTCCCAGCTCTTTCTCCTCTTTTCAATCGCGAGCGCTTCACTGCGTCCGGGGTAATGTTTCATGAAAATAATTTTTCACGGCCGAGAACGATCGGTAAACCTCGTCTCCTGGCTATTGTGAAATTCAAGGCAACGAGTCGGATCAGAAGAAACGCCGACGTAATAACGTTCCACGCTTCCCGATCCCAGAATATGCAGCGCAAAGGTTTTTATACCGATCTTGCTGTTTCCCATCCGATCAAAGCCTTTTTTCTCGCTGCTCCCCAACGGTATTGATGAATTTTCCCAGATTTTGCAATCACGCGATGGCAGGGGATGAGGTAGGCTACGGGATTGACCGCAATGGCACTGGCAACTGCCCGAAAGGCCTTGGGATGGCCAATATACGAAGCAACATCCTGATAACTTACAACACAGCCCATGGGAATGTTTAACAAGGCTTTCCATACATTGATTTGAAAATTGGTTCCCTTGATCTGCAAATTAAATGGGTGTACGCTTTTCTGTCGATCAATCTTAAATATATCATTAACGATCGGGGAAACGGTAGTCGGATTTTCAATAAACTCGGAACCTGGCCATGTATCGAACAACTGATCCAATGTTTCGGCTCGTTCTCCCGACTCTGCAAATCCAAAAAAACATATCCCCCTCTGAGTGGTTGCCAACAGACACTGACCTAAAGGCGAATCACAGAAACCATACGAAATCTGTAAGCCTGAACCCTGTTTTTTAAAATCACCAGGCGTCATCCCATCGAAAGTAACGAATAAATCGTGGAGGCGACTAGGACCTGACAAACCTGCATCCAAAGCGGTTTCAAGTAAGTTTTTCGATTCGATCAATCTTTTTTTAGTGTAGTCAAGCGTTATAAACTGCATGAATTGGATCGGGCTTATCCCAGCCCACCGCTTGAAGAGCCGTTGAAAATGATATTTGCTTAAATGAACGCTCTTCGCCATCTGATCCAAGGTCGGTTGGGATTTAAAATTTGCTTCGATGAATTGAATTGCTTTTTCAATCCGTTGGAAGTCCTCGGACTGCTGCGAATAATCATATGTATTCATTGCTAACCTTTTTCATTGCTAACCCACCATCATAATACTGAACTATAGCAAAGACATCCACCCGAATCTTGCTATACAATTCAGCAACATTCGGGTCGCAGCGTTCCCCCGCAAACACGTATTATTGAAGCACGCAAACAATGTGACAAATTTGGTAGGCTAGTGACAATTAATCGGGGGATACATGAAAGCACAGAAAAGTGTACGAATGTCCGAAGCAGTTAACCACGTAATGGGATTTCATGAATGGATTCTTATCGTTTTATTATCAATTCTATGGGGAGGCTCTTTTTTCTTTGTAGGTGTGGCCGTCAAAGACTTCCAACCTTTCACTATAGTACTCTGCCGGGTGGCCCTCGCATCGGTTATTCTTCTGGTCGTCATATATGTAAAAGGGAATACAATGCCGTCATCGCTGGCTTTGTGGAGTGGCTTCATCGTCATGGGCGCACTGAACAATTTGATTCCTTTCAGCCTGATTGTCTGGGGACAAACTCATATAGGTAGCGGTCTTGCAAGTATACTCAATGGTACAACACCAATATTTGGCGTTATCCTTGCTCATTTTCTAACAAAGGAAGAACGACTGACAACGAACCGGGTGTCTGGTGTATTGGTCGGCTGGGTAGGTGTCTCAGTATTGATCGGAATCGATTCATTACGCAACTTTGGTATTGAAATGCTTGGGCAATTTGCCGTTCTTGGAGCCGCTTTTTCATATGCGTGTGCGGCAATTTATGGGCGTCGTTTTAAAGGCCTCAGCCCTCTTGTCGTAGCTACTGGAATGCTGTGTGGTTCTACGATTATGATGACACCTATGGCGCTGTTTATTGATCAACCATGGCATCTATCGCCTAGTGGCTATACAATGATAGCGCTCTTTGGATTGGCTGCTATCAGCACATCGCTGGCGTACATTATCTATTTCAGAATATTGGCCACTGCTGGACCGACGAATCTCCTGTTGGTTACCTTATTGATACCCTTAAGTGCCATCTTACTCGGTGTCATGGTTTTAGGAGAACGACTGGAATGGAATGCATTTGCTGGGATGGGTCTGATATTTATTGGCTTGATCGCAATTGATGGACGCTTACTGAAAAGGTTTAAGCGCAAAGAAACGGCTTGGTATTATGAGATATAAAAGAAATTTTTAATCCCTCAAAAGGACTGGCTATGGAATATTGCCTGTAGTACCCAATCAGAGCAGGACACTACTAACTCCACAATATACTTGAAATTAATCGATTATGGGAAAATTGGAAAGGATGTGCCCGACGGCGCAAGTCGGCGAAGACAGAGCAGAAACGACAAAACCCTGCGGGGATCAACCCACGGGGTTTTGCGTTAAATAAGAGCCTCCGATTTCAGCGGATAGAATTTTTGCTCCGCGAGTAGGACTCGAACCTACAACCCTCTGGTTAACAGCCAGATGCTCTACCATTGAGCTATCGCGGAATGGCTATGTTTTCAGTCGCCCTCTTTCGAGGGTGAATAATATACACCTCTTTTCAATATTCACAAACCGATTTTCCGCCATTTCAGCTTAAAAAACCAAAAAAACCGAAGAATACTCTCGTTTTTTTCTTTTTACCGGTAAGATTTTGTAAATTCGGGTTCTTTTATTACAAAGGCCAAGATACGATGAGCAAGGAAACGGGCGTGATTGAGATACGAATCGCCGGGCTTAGCGAGGGTATATATGAGTATGACTTCACCTGCAAAGCTACGGACTTCAAACACCCTGAACTTGCAGAGCCCGGGTTCTGCAATGCAATCGATGTCAAAGTAGTTGCAAACAAAACCGATAATGATATCATTGTCGATATTGTAACGAAAACCGTTGCGGAACTAACCTGCGACATCTGCCTTGCACCATTAAAAAAAGAAGTGGCCGGAATATACAGAGTATTCTTTGTTTTCGATGAACCCGGCAGCAATACGGAGGGTTTCGATGAAAATTACCGGATACTCGACAGGAACGCATCCAGTGTGGATCTTACTGAAGACGTTCGGGAAACCCTGCTTCTTTCGAAGCCGCTGAAGGTTGTCTGTGAAGATAATCCCAAATGCTCGGTATATCATGATGGTGCACCAGGTAGTCCTGAAGATGAGCCGGAAGAAGAAAGCCCGTGGCAGGAATCGTTGAAAAAACTAAAGAAAAAATATCACTAAGAATTTTCGTACTAAAAATTTACAGTTATGGCGACACCTAAATCGAAAGTATCAAAGTCAAGACGGGATAAAAGACGCGCTCAGTTTACCGCTCGCAGTAAAGCTGCAGAAACTGTAGTTTGCCCGAATTGCGGTGAACCAACACTTCCTCACCGTGCCTGCCGTCACTGTGGCCATTACCGTGGCAGAGCGGTAACAAAAAAATCTTCGAACAGCTGAACAAAACATAACCGAACTCCAAGATGTTGACAATTGCCGTTGACGCAATGGGTGGAGATAACGCTCCGGAATGCGTTGTAGAAGGAACGATACAGACTCTTCTGGAAGCGGGGAACAGGTTGGAAGTTTTGTTGATCGGTCAGAAAGAAAAGGTTGAACCTCTGCTCGATCAGTATGAAACAAAGCATCTCAACCTGCGGTTTATGCATGCCCCCGAAGTGATCACAATGAATGATGTTCCTGCCATTGCCGTCAAAACCAAGCAGAATTCATCTCTTGTCAGGGGTTTGATGCTATGCAAGCAGAAAAAAGCCGACGGGTTTGTCAGCGCAGGTAATACCGGGGCTCTCATGGCCGCATCCCTGTTTATTCTCGGACGTATCCCCGGTGTCCTTCGACCTACTATCGCAGCCTATTTTCCACGGCTCGCTCCCGGCCTGACCAATGTTGTCGATGTCGGCGCGAATGTTGACTGCAAAGCCGAACATCTCGTTCAGTTTGCTGAAATGTTGACCATTTATCAGCGTGATGCAGCCGGTATGGAAAAGCCTGCCACCGGCCTTTTGAATATTGGCGAAGAGGAAAACAAGGGTCCGGATCTTCTGAAACAGACCTATAACCTTCTCAAGGAAGCTGACAAAAAAAACAGGATCAACTTCATTGGCAATATAGAAGGCAATGACATTCTCTCGTCCAAGGCTTCCGTAATTGTCTGTGACGGCCTTGTCGGCAACACCCTCTTGAAATTCGGTGAAAGCATCCCTCATTTTCTAAGTTCCATATTCAAACCCTCTATCGAAAAACTGGTTACATCCGGCCAACTCGATCTGAAAGCGGCCGAACATGTCGGTACAGCGTTCAAAGCCATGTTCCAGCCGTTCGATGTTGAAAAGTTCGGCGGAGTACCGTTCCTCGGAGTCGATGGGATTTCCATTGTAGGCCATGGACGTTCCTCGGCAATAGCAATCATGAACATGATCTTTATGGCCGAGCACATGATCGACAAAAAGGTAAATCAGCATATTGCCGAAGCTCTGGCGGAAAAGTGACCTGCATCCGGTAGAGAAACACGACAACCTGCATAATCAGGAAGACTTCCTTTAGATTCTAACGTCAATGTATATGAAAGCAGTAATTAGCGCGACCGCAAAATATCTTCCTGAAAGTGTATTAAGCAACCATGACCTCGAGCAGATACTAGACACCAGTGATGAGTGGATTCGTACCCGAACAGGCATACGGGAGCGACGAATTCTGAAAGATCCTGATAAGGCTACGTCGTTCATGTGCAGCGAAGTCGCGTTACAACTCCTCGAAAAAAGGGGTATTTCAGCCGATGAAATCGACCTGATCATTGTAGCGACCATGACTCCCGATATGATATTTCCCTCGACGGCATGCCTCGTCCAGAAAAATATCGGCGCATCGAATGCCTGGGCATTCGACCTTTCAGGTGCTTGCTCCGGCTTCATCTACGCCCTCAACACAGGCGCACAGTTTGTAAAAGCGGGAACACATAAAAAAGTTCTGGTTATCGGTGGAGAAAAAATGTCCGCGGTCATGGACTACACAGACCGAACGACCTGTGTTCTTTTCGGTGATGGAGCTGCTGGAGTCTTGATCGAACCGGGAACTGATGAAAACTATGGCTTGCTTGATTCCAGGCTCTATTCTGACGGCAGAGGAAGTGCCAACCTCTGTATGCCTGGCGGAGGAAGCCTCAATCCGACAACACATGAAACCGTAGACCAGAAACTCCATTATTTACAACAGGACGGGCGACAGGTATTCAAATCCGCAGTTGTTGCAATGGCAGATGTTGCTACGGAACTCATGACCCGCAACAGTCTCACCTCTCGGGACATAGATTACCTTATACCGCACCAGGCGAATAACAGAATCATTCAGGCAACTGCAGAACGCATGGGCATTGACCTGGAACAGGTATCGGTCAACATCGATCGTTACGGCAACACTTCAGCGGCAACAATACCGATCTGTATCGCAGAACTCCATGAGGAAGGCAAGCTCCAGAGAGGAAGCAATCTTATCCTTGTCAGCTTCGGCGCAGGATATACGTGGGGCGGCATTTACATCAAATGGTCATAAACCCAGGCTTGCATTGTCTCGCTTGTTTTATCCGATAGACGATATACCTTGTCAACACATTATTTGTAACTGAGAACACGTTTCATGAAAGCATTTGTATTTCCGGGCCAGGGCTCGCAGTATTGCGGTATGGCCAAAGATATTTACCGGCAGTATCCCGAAGCCCATAGTCTGATGGAGCGGGCAAATGAAATTCTCGGCTACTCGATCACCGACATCATGTTCAACGGCAGTGAGGAGGTTCTTCGCGAAACACGCTACACTCAGCCAGCGATCTTTCTTCACAGCATCTGTGTCGCCAAGCTTCTCGGTGATACAGACGCCCTAATGACGGCAGGTCACAGCCTTGGAGAATACACTGCCTTGTGCTTCGCCGGTGCGATGAGTTTTGAAGACACCCTTCGGATTGTCTCAAAGCGGGGAGAACTCATGCAAAACGCAGGAACACTGAATCCCGGAACCATGGCGGCAATCATCGGCATGAGCAACGATGCGTTTGAGGATCTTCTTGTCGAGGTCCGGTCATCAGGCGTCGTTCAAGCCGCAAATTTCAATTCTCCAGGGCAGATAGTGATTTCCGGAGAGATCGGTGCCGTAAGAAAAGCTGTCGAACTCGCCCCGGCAATGGGAGCCAGAATGGCTAAAGAGCTTGTTGTTTCAGGGGCGTTCCACTCTCCTCTCATGAAACCCGCTGAAGAGGAGCTGAAAGCGTCTCTCGACAAAATCACCATTAACGATGCCAGCATCCCCGTCTGCATGAATGTCGTTGCAAAACCGATCACAACGGCTGAAGAGGTACGCAAAAACCTCGTACTACAACTGACAAGCTCTGTTCGATGGGCCCAATCAGTCGAGACAATGGTTGCAGGGGGAGTAACGTCGTTTATCGAAATCGGCCCGCAAAAAGTCCTTCAGGGCCTGGTGAAAAGAATCGACCGGTCAGTCACCATCAGTGGCATTGATAACGCGAATCAGGTAGCACAATGCCTCGCAACGAAGGAAGAACAGTAATGAAAAGACACAAACAACCGGATAAAACTATGTTTGAAGGAAAAAACGCCGTTATCACAGGAGCGGCAAGAGGTATCGGTCAGGCAATAGCTTTGGACCTTGCAACAAAAGGAGCGAATATCATCATCTGTGACCTGCAGAAGGAATGGCTCGAAGAAACAACCGCCGCTGTTAAAAAAACCGGCAGAAAAGTCAGCTGTAAAGAACTCGACGTCACCAACCACGATACCACACAATCGGTGTTCCAGGAAATTGCAGCCGAATGTGGAACAATCGACATCCTCGTCAACAATGCAGGCATAACCCGTGACGGTTTGCTTATGCGTATGAGCGAAGCAGACTGGGATGCCGTGCTTGCGGTAAATCTGAAAGGAACCTTCAACTGCACCAAAGCCGTTAGCCGAACCATGATGAAACAGCGCTCTGGCGCAATCGTCAACATTGCCTCGATTATCGGTATTGCCGGTAATGTGGGGCAGGCAAACTACAGCGCCTCGAAAGCTGGTGTCATTGCATTTACAAAGTCGGTAGCAAAAGAACTCGCCTCGAGAAATATCAGGGTCAATGCCGTCGCACCGGGATTTATCACATCAAAAATGACCGATGCACTTTCTGAAGACGTTCGAGAAAGCATGCTCAACGCCATTCCGCTGAAACAGTTCGGGACCCAAGAGCAGGTTGCCGGGGTAGTGTCGTTTCTTGCAAGCGATCAAGCCGGCTATATTACGGGTGAGGTTGTAAACATCAGTGGTGGCATGGTCATGTAATTTGGCAGAGGTCACTCTGATTTGTATATTGCCGAACGTTTTTTTACTTGTTTAAATGAAAACGAATAATTCCAAAACCTAATCTGGAGAGGATACAATGAGTGCGGAAATCAAAGACAAAGTTTACGATATTATCGTAAGCAAAATGGGTGTCAACAAAGATCAGATCAAACCTGAATCAAAATTTGCCGATGACCTCGGAGCTGATTCACTCGATACAGTAGAGCTGATCATGGAACTCGAGAATGAATTTGACATTCAGATTCCTGATGAAGATGCGGAAAAAATCAGTACCGTACAGCAGGCGATCGATTACATCCTCAAAAAATGACATTCCCTGCTGCAACGGAATTTACAGATTTAACATTAAAGAATTGAAATGGGTCAGGAACGCAAACGTATTGTCGTAACAGGTGTCGGAGTAGTAACCCCCCTTGGTTTTTCAACAAAAGAACTATGGGAGTCCCTGTATCAGGGCAAAAGCGCTGCTGCACCCATAAGCTATTTTGACACGACAGGCTTTTCAACCCGTTTCGCCTGTGAGCTTAAAGGGTTTAACGCCGAGGATTATATGGATTCGAAATCCGCCTCGAGGATGGACCCTTTCAGCCAATATGCCGTTGTAGCTGCAGAGCAGGCCCTGAAAGATTCAGGGCTTGACCTTTCGGCCGTAGATCTTGCAAGAATCGGTGTTGTTCACGGTTCAGGAACCGGAGGAATGACGATCCATGACAAGCAGATGCGTGCCTTTCTCGACCGGGGCCCCCGCAGGATCAGTCCTTTCTTCATACCGATGCTCATACCTGACATTGCGGCAGGACAGATCTCGATGAGAAACAAACTGATGGGTCCGAACTACGCAACCGCTTCAGCGTGTGCGACATCACTGCATGCAATCATCGATGCATGGATGCTCTTACAGCTCGATATGGCGGACTACATGGTTTGTGGTGGTTCGGAAGCCGCCATCACTCCAATGAGCGTCGGTGGATTCAACGCTGCTAAAGCGCTCTCGACATTTAACGAAATTCCTGAAAAAGCATCCCGTCCATACGATAAAAACCGTGATGGTTTTGTCATGGGGGAAGGTGCTGGATCACTGATCCTCGAAACCCTTGAATCAGCCCAGGCTCGCGGGGCGAAAATTTATGGCGAAATTGCCGGTGTTGGTGCCTCGGCAGATGCACATCATCTTACAGCTCCACACCCCGAGGGTGCTGGTGCGTTGAATGCTATGAACGGAGCTCTCGATAAAGCAGGCATCACGTCAGATGCAATCGATTATGTCAATACCCACGGTACGGCAACGCCACGTGGCGATATTGCCGAACTCATAGCGATAAAAAAGCTCTTCGGTGAACATGCATACAAGCTCGCCATCAGCTCCACGAAATCGATGATGGGCCATTTGCTTGGAGCTGCAGGTGTTGTAGAATCCATTGTCTGCCTTCTGGCCATGGAACATCAGATTGTACCGCCAACGATCAATATAGAAAATCTCGATCCTGACGTTGACCTAGATGTCACCCCGAACACCCCGAAAGAACGCAAAATCGAATACGTTCTCAACAATGGCTTCGGTTTTGGAGGACACAACGCAACATTGATTTTCAGAAAAATTTAGGTCTCTGCAAATCCTCTCCTGCTTATGGAGAAGTTCTGGCACAAACTCGGTTCATTCACTTTTCATCGCTCTCAAAGTGATGATAAATCTCGCTCTATAAGTAACACCGATATAGGTGCTCTAACGATTCAGGCTACCACCATAGCCTGGTTCAGAAAGCTACTGGGATATTCTCCGTCCAGTTCCAAAGTGTACGTTACCGCACTTACTCACAGGTCGATTGTTCATGACCAGGCTGAACCCGAAGATTCCAATCAGCGCCTCGAGTTTCTTGGTGATGCCGTCCTCGATCTCATCATTTCCGAGCACCTGTATACCTGCTTTCCCGACAGCGATGAAGGAAAACTGTCGAGCAACCGGGCAAAAATCGTCAATCGAAAATCACTTGCGGGTTTTGCCAGGAAAATTTCTCTCTCCGAGCACCTGCTCATCGGTGAATCCGCCGATAAAAACAAAATACGCTCCAGCGAGTCAACCCTGGCAGATGCCTTCGAAGCTCTCATCGGTGCAATTTATCTCGATATGGGGCTTGCTGAAGCGAAGAATTTTATCCTGAGGCATGTCATCAACCATGTTGACCTGAAGAAACTCGATGCTGTCGAAAACAACTACAAAAGCCGTTTGATCGAATATACTCAGTCCCGACAACTTTCACCACCGGTCTACACGGTTATTTCTGAAGAAGGCGCTGAACATGAAAAACTGTTCACCATCGAGGTCTCCTGTGAAGGTAAACCTTTGGGCTGGGGTAGAGCAGGCAGAAAAAAGGATGCTGAACAATCAGCAGCGAAAGAAGCCTTGACGACACTCGAAACAGACTCTTGCTGAATACCTTTACCGGTAAACTCTTCACTGCTTTTTTTCCGGACTGTTTAAGCATATATTGCATGTCATCAATATTCTGCCCTGACTTACACATCAAGCGTTCAATGTTACTCAGGGCTTACAAAGAGTTCCTGTACGACCACTCTTTTCAACTTGTATCAGTGCAATGAAAGAAAAACTCATTTTCGATCTTTCCCGAAAAGGGCGCCGGGGCATTCGTTTCGGTACACCCGATCTACCGTCAGAACCAGTTCAAGAGTTGATTCCCGAACGCTTTCTTCGTTCAGAACCTGCAGATCTTCCTGAACTTCCCGAAGGAGAGGTTGTTCGCCATTTCATACGTTTGTCGAACCTCAATTACCATGTTGATAAAAACATGTACCCTCTCGGCAGTTGTACAATGAAATACAACCCGAAAATCAATGACAGCACATCCGATCTGCAAGGGTTCATATCAATGCACCCTTTACAGCCAGAACACACCGCACAGGGTTCACTAAGGCTCATGTACGAACTCAGCGAGATGCTGCGGGAAATAGCAGGTATGGCAGCGGTCACCCTCCAGCCGGCCGCTGGAGCTCATGGCGAATTAACCGGCATTTTTCTGATAAAAAAATACCATGAATCGCTGGGCTCCAAGCGAAGTAAGCTGCTGGTCGTCGATTCCGCACACGGGACTAATCCCGCATCGGCTGCAACGGCGAATTACGAGATCGTTTCGGTTAACAGTAACCCCGAAGGCCGAACGGACATTGAAGACCTGAAGAAAAAACTCACTCCGGACGTCGCGGCTCTCATGCTCACCAATCCGAACACCCTCGGACTTTTTGAGAACGATATTCTCACAATCGAAAAGCTGGTCCATGAAAATGGCAGTCTTTTGTATATGGACGGTGCCAATATGAACGCGTTGATGGGTATCACCAGACCCGGGGATATGGGTTTTGACATTGTTCATTATAATCTCCACAAGACGTTTTCAGCACCTCACGGTGGAGGTGGGCCTGGAAGTGGACCGGTCGGTGTTTGCGGCAAACTCGTTCCGTTCCTGCCTGTACCGGTTATCGAAAAAACGGAAAAAAAGGGAATCACCACCTATACCATGAACACCGACAAGCCGGACAGCATAGGAAGGATGATGAACTTCTATGGTAATTTTGCAGTTCTTGTGCGGGCCTATACCTACATCAGAATGCTTGGGGCGGAAGGTATACGCCGTGTTTCCGAAAATGCCATTATCAACGCAAACTACCTTCTTTCACGGTTACTTGAAAAGTTCGAGCTTCCCTATCCGAAACCGGTAATGCATGAGTTCTGTCTTTCAGGCGACAGGCAGAAAAAACAGCACAACGTCAGAACACTCGATATTGCCAAACGGCTTCTCGATTACGGTTTTCATGCACCAACGATCTACTTCCCGCTCATCGTGAGCGAAGCACTCATGGTTGAACCTACGGAAACCGAAACTATCGAAACACTCGATGCTTTCGCCGATGCCCTCTTGGCAATCGCCGACGAAGCTGAAAATAACCCGGAACAGGTTCTCAACGCCCCGGTAACAACACCGGTTAAACGCCTCGACGAAGCACAGGCATCGAGAAAACTCAATGTCTGCTGTCCTGGTTGTTGAAGAGCACATAATGACTGCATAATCTCCGGTTTTCATAATCACGGACACCGATAGGGGCGAAAAATTTTTCGCCCCTAAAGAGCTATGAGACTATCAAGCCGTCAATCCTGACTTGTCGGGATATCAAGCTATCAAGTACACATTAAAACGTATTCGATACCGACAGGAGTCGATATCGAAATCCAAACGCTTCTCGGGCAGACACACAGGTCTGCACCTACAAGAATCATTCCTTTGTATTCTTTGTACCTGTTACCCGTTTACCAATCACCCCTCTTTTAACCGAAATGTGACTTCGGAGTATTGACAATTTCGGAATATGGGCGTATACTTTACAAACAACCGAGCCATGCACTTACGCAGAACAAAAGTACTTGTCCTGAACAGTAGCTACGAACCTCTGAGCATTTGTGATGCACAAAAAGCGATTGTGTTGCTGTTTTGCGGGAAAGCTGTCGCCGTTACCCATCATCCGGAAGAGTTTGTCTGTACCGTATCCCGGTCATTTCCCATGCCGAGCATCGTGCGGCTAACCGTTTATGTCCGGTTACCGTATAAAAAAATCATGCTGAACAGAAAAAATATTTTCAGAAGAGACAATTTTCAGTGCCAGTACTGCGGTCGAACCGACAAACCTCTTACGATCGACCACATGGTCCCCCGATCGAAAGGAGGTGAAGATACTTGGGAAAACCTTATTACCGCATGTAGTCCCTGCAACACAAAAAAAGGCAACCGTACCCCTCAGGAAGCGGGCATGCTTCCGATGAAGCAGCCTATTCGTCCCAGCCATATCATGCTGATGCGCAAGTTTATCACTGCAGTATCTGAAGATTGGAAACCGTATCTTTTCATGACATCTTCCTGAATAGAGAGGTTACCGCGCTTTATCCCGCAGTTGAATTGCTCGATCAGGTGAACCTATAATGGAAAAAAATCCCTGACCATTTCGTTATGCAGATACGATATATTTTGGTTGCAGTGCTTTTGCAGTTTCATATCCCCGCTCTCGCTCCCAGTCATAGCGTCCATGCGGAGGAAACACCTGCCAACACGACAGCCACGGCGCAGGAAATATTCAACCGAAAGGATACGTGGGTTGAAAAGCAGCTGAAGAAGATGACGCTATCCGAAAAAATCGGCCAGATGCTCATCGCTCACAGTCCCGCTAAATTCCAGAGTGCCGATAACAATGCATACCAAAAACTTTCCGACCTCATCAAGGAGGGAAAGGTTGGCGGTGTGATGTTTCTCAAAGGCAATACGTACGATGCAGCTGTTCTCGCCAACCGTTTTCAGTTAATCGCACCCCGCCCATTACTGATCAGCGCAGACATGGAAAAAGGATTGGCCATGAGAATCGAAGGCGCTACAGAATTCGCCCCGAACATGGCTCTGTCTGCAACCGGGAACCCCGAGCTCGCTTATCGCATGGCAGGAGTTATCGCCAGGGAAGCCAAAGCACTCGGTATTCATCAGAGCTATGCTCCAAACGTCGATCTGAACATCAACCCGCTGAATCCGGTCATCAACACGCGTTCTTATGGCGACAACATTCCTTTAGTCATAGCAATGACCGAAGCATTTATCGACGGACTCCAATCGAAAGGAATGATCGCTACCGCCAAACATTTTCCCGGACATGGTGATGTTACGGTTGACAGCCATGTCAACCTTCCCGTTTTACAAGCCGACAAAAAACGGCTTGACAACCTCGAACTCAAACCATTCAAAGCCGCTATCGAACATGGCGTAATGAGCGTTATGATCGGCCATCTCGCTGTTCCTGAAATTACAGGAAACATGGCCCCGGCAACGCTTTCATGGAGAATTGTCACGAAACTTCTGAGAAAGGAACTCGATTTCGAAGGGCTCATCGTCACCGATGCGCTGAACATGAAAGCACTCTATCAAAGTTATACCATTGAGGACATCTCTCTTCGTGCAGTTGAAGCCGGCAACGATCTGCTTCTTTTCTCACCAGACCCGGCAATAACACACTATACCATCCTCAATGCCGTTAGAAGCGGCAAACTTTCTGAAAAGCAAATCGATAAATCGGTCCGCCGGATTCTGCTCGCTAAACGATGGCTCGGCCTTGACCAAAATCGTCTGGTCAATCTCAACGGTATCCCGCATCAGATAAGTCTGCAAAGCCACCGGAAGCTTGCCGAAACCATAGCGAACCGCTCGATAACCGTTGTCAAGGACGACAAACAAGTGCTGCCATTAAAAAAGCAGGACAACGTACTGCACA
This sequence comes from Prosthecochloris sp., assembly GCA_015482705.2. Taxonomy (GTDB): domain Bacteria; phylum Bacteroidota; class Chlorobiia; order Chlorobiales; family Chlorobiaceae; genus Prosthecochloris. Next base: position 75,638 of record JADMLA020000019.1, read on the forward strand.
TTATTTTGGAAGATAAACGACACTCTCTTTCGGGCGAAACATTCTCAAAAAAAATGCGGCAGGCGTATCATGCAAAAACGATACGCATCGGAACTGACGCAAACTCACTTGACTACCGGAATGCCTTCGATACAGCCGAACGGGCTTCAGCAGTGATCGTCTCAACGTATGTTGAAGTACTTTCAGGTGCAAAATCCCTTGAATTAAATAGCCGACAGCAGGATTTCGTCAATGAGCTGATCCGTGATCTCCCATCGAGGCGACCGTTGATCATGATCTCGTTCGGCACCCCTTATCTCGTCAACCAATTCCCCGGTATACCCGCATACATCTGCACCTATTCCTCATCCGAACTCAGTGAAAATGCAACCATCAGACTTCTACAAGGAGAGATAACACCGGAAGGGAAACTGCCAGTATCACTTACGGCAAATCTTCCGTAACCATATTTTTCCTTGAAGGAACTATGATGGTAGAGCTGTCGGACCCTACATGCTTTTTTACTACATTGTCGTTCAGTCTCAAAAACGATAAGTTTCAATGTCATGACCAAAACAATCCGGGATGAATCCACAGCCAGCGCTTACTGGGGGGCAGTCAATACCTTCTGCGCCCTTCAGGATGTACACGTTATCGCCGATGCTCCTGTAGGCTGCTATAATTTGGTCGGAGCTGCGGTAATGGACTATACCGACGCTATTCCCTATTTGGAAAATTTCACCCCTACCAGCCTCACTGAAAAAGAAATTGCTTCTTCCGGCAGTTCGGAATCGGTCATCGATGTCATTGAAAAACTTGGCGATACAGGAAAACAACTGATCCTTGTTTCTAGTGCCGAGAGCGAAATGATCGGCAGCGACCACGAAAAGATGCTCCAGCACAGGTATCCTGATATCCGTTTTTTTGCGTCGAACTCTCTCGGCAGCAACGAATGGCAAGGCAGAGACAGGGCTCTTGTCTGGCTCCATGAAAACTTTGACGATACAAAACCTGCCGAAATCGAATCTGGTACGGTGAGCATCATCGGTCCTTCATACGGCTGCTTCAACAGTCCATCCGATCTTGCTGAACTCAAACGGCTCATTTCCGGATGCGGAGCATCCATCAAGCATGTCTATCCGTTTGAAAGCAACCTGAACGATATTTCGGGACTGAAAAATTCCGACGTCATTGTCGTCATGCATCAGGAGTATGGCAAAACGCTTGCTGACCTGCTTGGCAGGCCTCTTCTTCAAGCGCCTTTCGGCCTCGGCGAAACTGAGCAGTTCATAAAAAATCTCGGTGCACTTACAGGAAACCGGACAGAGGCAGAAGCCTTTTTCATCAAGGAAAAACACACGACATTACAGCCATTATGGGATCTCTGGCGAGGCCCGCAATCAGAATGGTTTCCCACCATACGTTTCGGTGTTGCCGCTGACCGAACTTATGCGGAAGGTCTTACAAAGTTCCTTGGCGAAGAAATGGGAATGCAGTGCCTTTTCAGTCATGATTCAGCTGAAAACGACAACAATGAACTTCGTGAAAAGCTCTCTGCAACTCAACCACAGTTCATGTTCGGACGAATTGTCGATAAAATCTATCTCGCTGAAATTGATGCAAAAACCCGGTTCATTCCAGCAGGTTTCCCAGGCCCGATCGTCCGCAGAGCTCTTGGAACCCCCTTCATGGGGCACAGCGGTGCGGTTTACATCATTCAGGAAATCGTCAATGCACTCTACGACACGTTGTTTACATTCCTTCCTATCACCAAAAAGTCAGCACCCGTGACCGTACCTGCCGGCAAAGTATTGTGGACCAAAGAAGCGAACGCTTTGCTCAATACCATTGTTGCGAAAGCCCCCTTCATAAGCCAGATCTCTTTTGGTCGGGAGTTGAAGAAAAAAGCGGAAACACTTGCCACAAAGCAGGGAAAAGATACCGTCACTCCCGATCTGTTGCAGATGCTCGAGTAAGAAAGGCAAAAGATAAAAAGTGAAAAGGCAATAGTGATTGAGTCATTATGGATTCCCCACGCTTCGCTTACCCGAGGATGACAAGAGGAGAGAAGTCATGCCGCACTCGATGCGGTATCCATACTGAAAAGCAGGAAACCCCATGGATCACCGGGTAAAACCTGCGAAACAGTTGTTTATTATTTCACGGGTCGAGCTCGAGAAGATAATCGTGAGGTGTAACTGAATATTAATACCGAATGTAAGCTCTATACCGAAGATAAACCGTTTAAAACAGACTCCAACGCAGCAATCGAAACGCGCTGCAGGTTTTTCGTAGCGGCATAATTTTGAATTGTGACGATTAATTCGTAACATCCCTGACTTCTTGTCGTTTTGGGAACGTGCAGCAGTAAAAATGCTGAAAGCCAGCCCTCCCTATCGGCAATACACTGACTAAAAGCGGCTGGATCATCCTGAAATCAGGAAAGAAGCTGTTCAAACACAGACTTCTTCAAAGAGTATTGATAGAGACAGAAGAATTCATGTCCGACAACATAGACGTACAGGCTGCGGTAACCATTACGTTTCCTGACGGTGAAAACCGTTCATTTACCTCGGGAGTAACCGGTTACGATATAGCACAATCAATTGGACGCAAATTGGCAAAGGATGCGCTAGCCATAAAGGTCAACGGCAAACTCATCGACCTTTCTATTCCAATTTCTGAAAATGCCGAAGTAGAGATCATAACGTTCGATCATCCCGACAATATCGGGAAAGAGATCTTCTGGCACAGCGCGAGCCATATCATGGCGCAAGCGATCGAGGAACTGTTTCCTGGTTCGAAATTCGGTGCAGGACCGGCGATCGAGCAGGGTTTCTACTATGATATCGCTTCCGAGCACCGCTTCACCGAAAGCGATCTCGAAGTCATCGAAAAAAGAATGCTGGAAATCAGCAGACGTTCACTTGAAATCAGACGTGAAGATCTTTCCAGAGAAGATGCTATAGCATACTTCACCTCTACCAGAAACGACCCTTATAAGGTAGAGATATTGGCAGATACATTGAAAGATACACCAAGGGTATCCGTTTACCATCAGGGAGATTTTGCCGACCTCTGTAGTGGTCCGCATCTTTCAAACACGTCTCAGCTCAAGGCGGTAAAACTGACCAACATTTCCGCTTCGTTCTGGCGAGGAGATGCTTCAAGAGAAAGCATGCAGAGAATTTACGGTATAGCCTTTCCATCTGAAAAGCTCTTGAAACAACACCTCGCTACCATCGAGGAGGCAAGGAAAAGGGACCATCGCAAACTCGGAGCCGAGCTCGAGCTTTTCATGCTTTCTCAGGAAGTCGGCAGCGGCCTGCCGATATGGATGCCGAAAGGAGCTATCGTTCGCAGCGAACTCGAGTCGTTCCTTCGCGAAGAACAGAGAAAACGTGGGTACGTTCCCGTGTACACACCGCATATCGGCAATATCGAGCTGTACAAGCGATCAGGCCATTATCCGTATTACAGTGATTCACAGTTCCCGCCCCTCACTTACAAGGATGACCTGGGCCGGGAGGAACAGTATTTGCTGAAACCGATGAACTGCCCTCATCATCACATGATATACAGTTCAAAACTTCGCAGCTACAGGGAACTTCCGATACGTTTGACAGAATTCGGCACGGTCTACCGACATGAACAGTCAGGTGAATTGAACGGACTGATCAGAGCCCGCGGATTCACTCAGGACGATTCACACATATACTGCAGGCCGGACCAGCTGGTCGATGAAATCTGCAACGCAATCGATCTCACGAAATTCGTATTCGCCACACTTGGTTTCGACGACATTGAAATCAGGCTTTCCCTCCATGATCCGGAAAATCCTGAAAAATATGGCGGCACAGAAAACGTATGGCAGCAAGCGGAACATGATGTCAGAGAAGCAGCCGATAGCATGGGCATCAACTACATCATCGGGATCGGTGAAGCGAGTTTTTACGGCCCAAAAATCGATTTCATCGTTCGTGATGCTCTTGGAAGAAAATGGCAGCTCGGCACCGTCCAGGTTGACTACGTAATGCCCGAGAGGTTCGACCTTTCCTATATCGGAAGTGATGGACAGCCACATCGGCCGGTCATCATTCACCGAGCCCCATTCGGTTCCATGGAACGATTCATCGGTGTTCTCATTGAACATACAGCCGGTAATTTCCCCTTATGGCTTGCGCCGGTTCAAGTGGCTGTCCTGCCGATCACCGAAGATGTTCACGACTATGCCAGCACGGTTCATCAAGCACTGCTCGATAAGGCTATACGTGCCGAGCTTGACCTGCGCAGCGAGAAAATAGGCAAAAAAATCCGTGAAGCGGAAGTAAGTAAAATCCCTTATATGGTGATAATCGGCCAGAAAGAGGCTGATTCCGGCGAAATTTCACTGCGCCGACACAGAAAAGGCGATCAGGGAAATCTAACGATTGAGCACCTGCTGCAAAAGCTGATAACAGAAATCAAAGAGAAATCTTGAATCAACAGCGTTATTTAAAATAATCGAGACCGTATGAGAAAAAAGAAAAGCACTCCTCAAAAGCAGAAAGTAACCTACAGGGTCAATGAACAAATCAGAACTCCTGAGGTAAGGGTTGTTTTCAGTGACGGATCACAGGAGATCATGAAAACTGGCAATGCCTTGAAACTTGCAGAAGGAGAGGGGCTTGATCTCATAGAAGTACAGCCAACTGCGACACCACCCGTCTGCAAGCTTGATAATTATGGCAAACTTCAGTACAAACTCGACAAAAAAGACAAGGACAGAAAGAAAAAATCAAAACCAACCGCGTTGAAAGAGCTTCGGTTTCATCCCAATACCGACAAACACGATTTTGATTTCAAAGCGGCTCACCTTGAAGAGTTTCTTCGTAAGGGCAACAGGGTCCGGGCAACCGTTGTTTTTCTCGGACGCTCCATTATTTATAAAGACAAAGGCTTCGAACTCGTTGAACGGTTGACGGAGCGGCTCAGCAACGTCAGCAATCGTGAGGGCACCCCCAAATTCGAGGGAAAACGACTGTTTGTCTATTTTGAGCCGGACAAGAAAAAAATTGAAGCCTACGAGAGACAGCTGGCTAAAATGAACAAGGAATCACAACAGTAAGTATACACATATAACAAAACGAGACGACCATGCCTAAAATGAAATCGCATCGCGGCGCTTGCAAAAGGTTTAAAACAACCGCATCAGGACGAGTTAAACGCGAAAAAATGAACGGGTCGCATAATCTGGAAAAAAAGAACAGAAAAAGAACCCGACGTCTGCATCAATCAACGCTAGTAGACAAAGCTCAGGAAAAGCAGATTAAACGCATGATCCTTGCTTAATACAGTTTTATTGTTAAACATTTAAATCGAGAACTACGATGCCAAGAGCTACAAACGCAGTTGCATCACGCACAAGAAGAAAACGGATATTAAAGAAGGCAAAAGGATACTGGGGTTCACGAGGCAATATTCTCACCGTTGCCAAACATGCTGTTGACAAAGCCGAGCAGTATGCTTACCGTGACAGAAGGGTCAAGAAAAGGACGTTTCGCTCCCTTTGGATTATGCGTATCAACGCAGCCGCAAGGGAAAACGGTACAAGCTATTCCCGCTTGATGGACGCTATGAACAAGAAAAATATCGACATCAACCGCAAAGCGCTCGCTGAAATTGCCGTAAAGGATCCTGCCGCATTCAGCCAGATCGTAAAATCAGCTATAGGTTAAGACTGTAAGCAGCAACTACCATTCCATGAAATACAGCATAGAAGCGCTACAGCAGGAAATTGACAAGTTCATTATAGAGAGCACTGAACAACTGGAGGCATTTCGTCTCCAGTTCATGGTGCGCAAAGGGAGTGTAGCTGAACTCTTCAATCAGCTGAAAGACGTTTCACCGTCTGAACGTCCAGGTATAGGGAAAATGCTGAATCAGCTGAAACTGTCGGCCGAAAAAAAGTACGATGCAGCGAAAAAGCAGCTTGAGACTCCATCGTCAGGAAGTGGGAAAAAGCATCTCGACCTTACCCTTCCCGGCCGACAGGAGTACTCCGGCTCCGAGCATCCAGTGCAGAAAGTCCTGGGAGACATGAAGCAAATCTTCCGGGCCATGGGTTTTTCCATAGCAACCGGTCCGGAGCTCGAAAGAGACAGCTATAATTTCGACATGCTGAATTTTCCTGCAAATCATCCTGCAAGGGATATGCAGGACACTTTTTTCATAACAAGAAACGACGGTGAAGATGATCTGCTTCTCCGCACACACACCTCACCAGTGCAGATCAGGGTTATGCTCGATGAAAAGCCACCGATAAGGGTCATCTGTCCCGGTAAGGTCTATCGAAATGAAGCCATCAGTGCGAGAAGCTACTGTGTCTTTCATCAGCTCGAAGGGTTGTATATCGATAAACAGGTCTCTTTTTCCGACCTGAAAGCAACGATCTATTCTTTCGCGAAACAGATGTTCGGCAGCACTGTACAACTTCGTTTCAGACCGAGTTTTTTCCCTTTTACCGAACCATCGGCCGAAGTCGATGTAACCTGTTACCTCTGCGGTGGCAAAGGCTGCCGTGTCTGCAAACAATCCGGTTGGCTTGAAATCCTGGGATGCGGAATGGTTCATCCAAACGTTCTTCGAAACTGTTCGATCGACCCGGATGAATATTCCGGTTTCGCATTTGGTATGGGAGTCGACCGCACAGCGCTCCTGCGATACAAGATCGACGATATTCGTCTTCTCTTTGAAAACGACGTCAGAATGCTCGAGCAATTCTCTCAGTAAACGCCATAAAAGCCATACCGCCCCGTGAAACAGTTTTTCTGGATTTCAGGGGCGGCGTGACTCTCTTCCGGATCTGTATGCAAGGTGACCGCAGCACTTTTGAGCCTGCTTCTTTTCACCAATCACGTCACGAACTTTTTCGGCTACTTATCTTTTATACTCAGTGCCCAATCCTCCATAGCCTTGTTAGCCATGGGATTCGGAGCCTCGAGAAAGGTAATGACATATGCATCATCCATTTCGGCAACTCCGATAGAACGTGGACGTACAGAAAGCACACATGGGCTCGGCAGTTCCTTGCCAAAACAGAAAAGAATGTTTTTTGCCCCAAGTATCTGGTCGCTGACCTTACCGTCTTTCAATGACTTTGTATGTGCATAATGATCAAATGCACCGATATAGGAAACAACCGGATGGGCATCAATTTTGGATTTGAAAAATGCCAGAATCTCATCGACAGAACCATAGGAGGTTTCCGTTTTGTCGATTTCCAGCGTGTAAATTGGGTATTTTTCCTGAAATAGAGCTTGCCTCATGGTGTTACTCCCCAAAAAAATTTATGATATACTTCCTGCAGTGGCACTACAAGGATAAAATAAAACCATAGAACGTATTATCGCATAGTATCCAGATCAAAATCGACAAAAAATTCCGATTGGACACTATCCGGATTTACGCGTCTATTCGTTATAGAGCACGTATCTCACCGGGCAGGTACAGATGCCATCATCACCGAATGTATAAAAGTAGGGACAACTCCTTTTTTGGGGAAATCCATTCTTCAAAAAAAGAACTTTATCACCGTACTCAGCGCATACCTTGCACAGGTGCTCTCTTTTACCCTCCAAACAGATATGATTATGGGGACAATCCACCGCTTCTTTCTTGGCTTTCAACAATAGGGGGTTGACACTCTTCATTCATTTTTCAATTAAATTTAACACTTTACTTATACACCACTTATTACGACTTTAGCACAGCAATTTATATCATTTCTCGACATAAACAAAAAAGCCGCACAACGATATCGGTCGTTGTGCGGCGGGCTATATATCCTTTTCCGAGCTTATCAGAAGGAAAAAAAAGCTTATCCTTGAGCCTCTACGGTAACCTTGAGTGTTGCGGAAACATCCATGAAAAGCTTTACCCCTACTTCATAGTTCCCCAACGCTTTAATCGGTGCCTCAAGGCTGATCTTTCTGCGGTCAACCGCTACGCCCTCGTTCTTCAGCGCCTCTGCAATATCCCCTGAAGTAACCGTACCGAAAAGCTTTCCGGAATCACCGGCTTTTGCAGAAACCTTCAGGTTCAACTGCTGCAATTTATCCGCTGTTTCACGTGCAGCTATTCTCTGCTGTTCGATTTTTTTAGCCTGCTGTTTTCTTTCTGTATCGCGTGCTTTGAGAGCGCCTTCGGTAGCTCTGAGCGCTATCCCCTGTGGAATAAGAAAATTGTTGGCATAGCCGTTTTTGACCTCCACAACTTCACCGGCATCACCGAGCGTTACAATATCTTTTTTTAAAATAACTTTCACAGCTTTGCTTCCTCAATTTCAATAAATGTTTAAACAAAATTCTCCAATAACCTTATTTGTACTCGTCCGCAACATAAGGAATAATAGAAAGGAACCTTGCCCATTTAACCGAATGGGTGAGAAGGTTCTGCTCTTTTGCGGATAATCCTGTAATGCGACGCGGAATAATTTTTCCCTGATCGTTGATGAAGCGTTTCAGTTTTCTTTCATCCCGGTAGTCAAAAAAAACAACCTGATTCTTTGATACTTTTTTCTTGGATGCAAGCGCATTACCAATTGACTTGCTCATCGATGAGTTTGTACGTCTCTGTTTCATTCTCTCGTTACAATTTGTCAGATTTTTCCTTCCTTATTCGGAAGAAAGATATTTATACTCGTATACGTGGCCGGATTCATCATTCCGAAAACCCTCATCTACGCTTTCACTACCATGAAAATCATCTTCGATAAAACCAGAGGAGTCCTCTTCCTCACCTTCGGACTTTTTTCGTTTGTTGAGAAACTGAATTCTCCGTGCCTTGATTTCAACCACTGTCCGCGATGACCCGTCCTGGGCCTTCCATGTTCTGCTCTGCAGCTCACCGTCAACGAGTACTGCTGCGCTTTTTTTCAGGTTGTCACGACAGCTCTCAGCCAGTTTGTTCCAGGCAACGACACCAACATAACAGACATCTTCCTGCCATTGATGATTACTGTCCCTGAAACGCCTGTTACAGGCAATCGAGAAATTCACAACAGGTGTACCACCCGAATTGGTTTGACGAAAAACAGGGTCTTTGGTCAAATTACCGGCGATGACAACACTGTTGATTTCAGGCATTTTCAAATCAGCCATAACCTTTCCTCCGTTTTATCCAAAAGGTATCGATTCATAGTTAACTGTAGACTTTGAGCCAGGGGTGCTAATTTTTTGCAGCAGAGCTCTGTTGCTGCTCCTCTTCACTCTGGTCCTCAGGGCTGCCGATCACTACACTGTATTTCTCAACCCTTTTGCGCATTTCCAGTAGGGGAGTGCTCAAATGCACGATCAGAAAACGCAGGATGTTGTCGTCATAACGGAAAGCTTTTTCAATGGCTGCCAAGCCTGACGGGTTCCCCTGAAACTCGATATGAGCGTAGGAACCTATCGTTTGCTTGTTAATCGGGTAGGCCATCTTCCGTCTCCCGACTTCAAGCACATTTTCAATATCACCGCCATTATCAGCGATGATTTTCTTTACCTCATCCATGGCGGCGGCAATCCCGTCATCTTCCAGTCCGCCATCGATGATCACGGTACATTCGTATAGTTTTTTCATTTCCATAGCGCAAACAACTTATTAACGATTATGTTGACTCCAACAAATGGCGGGGACCAGGTATTGCGCCTCCCTGTCCCTTGGATTCATGCTCTTTCATGAACACCACTTGCAAATTTGAACCTTAAAAGTAACTGATTTTCGTCATTATTCCAACAAGAATAAATCCCGGCGCCGATATGCAGTCAAAGAGACCCGATACATCACGATACACCTGTCAATCAATGTAATATTCGAGCTCGAGGATAACCGGAGCATGATCTGAACTTTTTTCATCGAGATCGACGCTTACCTTCCGGACAGTCTCTACCAGATGATCCGATAGGTAGAAACAATCGATTCTCCAGCCGAGATTTCTCTCTCTCGCCCCCTTCCAATATGGCCACCAGGTAAACATATCCTTTTTGTCGGGAAACCGTTCTCTCATGATATCGTGTAAGCCTACGGCAAGATGCCGGTCGATAGCGGCTCTTTCTTCAGGCCGAAGTCCTACGGCTCCCGGTTTGTTCTGGGAGCGATGAACATCGAGTTCCGTATGAGCCACGTTGACATCACCTGCATGAATCACCTGCCTTCCTTCCTGCAAAAGGCTCTGGATATAAGCACTCAAATCGGAAAGATAATTGAGTTTAACAGCGTAATGAGCATCTCCGTCACCCCTTGGAACATAGGTCCCTATAACGGTGAGGTTTGTGTAGTGGACCACCCCTGTTCGATTCTCCCTGTCAAAATCTGGTATTTCAAAACGGCAGTCGCTATCGATCCCTTCTCTGAGAAGAAAACCGATTCCGCTGTATCCTTTTTTGAATGTCGAGCCGTTCCAGAATTTGGTATATCCATTCAGCGACAAGATCTCTTCGGGAATAGTCTCCACCTGAGCCTTGAGCTCTTCGAGCACGATAATATCCGGTTTTTTCTCATCGATCCATGCCAGCAAACTATCCTTACGTGCCCGAATACCGTTGATGTTCCAGGTAGCTATCTTCATGAGCATATCATTTCACGTTGCACTTGTATTCGAACGTATGTTACAATTTTTTGAAGTAATCAGTGATCTTTTCAATCACCGCGTGTTCGGGAATATCCATCATACACTTGAAATGACCTTTCGGACAGTGGTCTTTGCCGATATGAGAGCAGGGGCGGCATGCAAGATCGACAATCTCGAACATGCAATACGGTGTACGGTAGGGAAGAAATCCGAACTCACCTACCGAAGAGCCGAAAAGCACGAACAACTGTTTTCCGAAAGCTGACGCCATGTGCATAAGGCCGGTATCGTTCGTCAATACAGCATCACAACGTTCCAGTACTGCCGCCGACTCGGTCAGTGAAGTTTTTCCAGCGAGATTCACGACTCCCGGTACCGCAGCCACGGAGAGGGCTGCAATAATTTCATCAGCCTGCCCCACATCTTCTGTTCCTCCCAGCAGAAGAACACTCAGCCTCAGTTCAGAAAGCACCGCTTCAATAATCGACGCAAACTTTTTGGGAGGGTACCGCTTGGTCAGATGATTAGCTCCGAAACAAACAGCCAGCCGGCGTCCGCCTCCACAATCCACCGAAGCTGCAAAGTTGCGGTCATTATCCGAAAGCCATAACTCACAGCCTTTGTCATCGCCTGCTATCTGTCTGCCCTCTATTGCAGCCATATACCGGTCCACAACGGACTCGGCTGTACCGAACAGGTTGAGTCCAGTCCTGACTAGCAGCAGTTTTTTCCAGTTCTTTTTATGATACCGGTAGAGTTCATGGTATGAAATCGATTGCACCAATGAACGTGAACGAAGGTTGTTCTGCAAATCGACAACCAAATCATAACGACCACGTGGTGGAGCATCGGATGTATAGACAGTATTCAGATATGGAGAGCCTTCTACGAGGGAAGCAAAAGGAGATTTGATGCAAAAATCGATTACCGCTTCCGGATAAGCCGCCCGCAAGCGACGCAGAACAGGGGTGGTCAATACGATATCACCGATCGAACTGAACCTGATGACCAGAATTCTCCTGACATCATCCATTGTACCTCTTCGAAAAACCATTCAGGACCAAAACTCCCACCATGCCTTACGTTTCGCATTGTCCTCCGGCATGGAAGTCTGTAGAAAGGCGATATTGTCGGAAACTGTTTTTTGAAGTTCCTTCTTCTCCGGCCAATCACCATTCCGGTCGGCAATCATTTCACCCGCTCTATGAAACGCTCTCAGCGCGTCCTTCGGCTGACCGGTCCTCGCAAGTGCAAATGCACGGCTGACAACAGCGGCGATCCACTGTTTCCCTTCATCCTGATGAAGCTCACCCCGGCGGTTGAAATAGCGCAATGCCTTTTCGGCAGATGCCAAACTTTCCTCGTACTGCTCCAACTGCCGAAATGCACTGGAAAGCCCTGCATGACAGAGCGCATCGAAGCCATCATGATCGAAAACCTCTTCCTGTGGAATTGTACGAGTAACCGCCATCGCCTTTTGATACTCTGAAACAGCTTCTTCAAAAGCACCTTCCTGCAAACCTCTCTCCCCTTTACTCAGTGCCATATACGCCTGAGCCACCTGTTTCAATGGTTTCATAAGAACTCTTTAAGCGATTATCGTAGTAGAAATGCGTTCAAGAGCAGCATCAAGCTCTTCGGGAATTGCCGGTCGGCCTCGTTGATTGAGTGCAGTTCCGGTAATTTTTGCTTTCAGGATAAGCTTTTTATCCTTTTCCCGAAAAATGTCCTGATAAAACGCGAACTTCAGCCTTGATTCTCTCACCATATTCACCCCGACAAAAAATCTGTCACCGCTTTCAAGCGGAAATTTATAATCGAGTTCAGCCCTTACGACAACAAGGTTTATCCCTTCCTGTGCGTACATCTTGAAATCCATCCCGACCGCCTTAAGATATTCATGGCGGGCATGTTCGAGATAGTTCTGGTAGACACTGTTATTGACAATCCCCTGCATATCGCACTCGTAATCACGAACGCTCATGGGAAGCGTGAAGTTGTATGATTGCATTGAACAATGCGTTAATAATTGTTAATACAATAAAAAAACATTATCGTTCATGTTTTGTAAAATAGTTCGATCCGTAGTATTTCAAAAAAGCTGTGATCAATGAAAATTTTAGGAATCTCCGGCTCTCCTATTGCTGACAGTAACACCGACAGAGCCGTTAAAGCCGTTCTTTCAGCATCGGGTATCGACCATGAATTTCACAAATTGAGCGAATACACTGTTTCGCCCTGTAACGCATGCCTCGGTTGTGTAAAAACAAATCGCTGTGTCATCAAAGATGACGGTAATTTCTTCGTTGAGCTCGTCAAGGAGGCCGATGCCCTGGTCATAGGGGGCTTCACTCCTTATTCCACACTTGATTCACGCACAAAAGCCTTTTTGGAGCGCATGTATCCTCTACGGCACAATCATGGCTTATTAAAAGGAAAACCCGGTGCTTCGGTCATTTCCTCATGTGTCCCGGAAAATGCCGAAGGCCTGCCTCCTGCCGGGATGCTGGGCGCAAATGCCGTTCAGTTTTTTATGATGGAAGAGGGCATGAACTATCTCGGCAACGTCGATCTAAAAGGCAATGTACCTTGCCTGACCTGCGGAAACGGAGATAGCTGCAGCATGACGGGCATCACCTTGCTCTACGGACCCGGTGCGACAACGGCCTCGGTCGGCCTGAGAGCTTTTGAAAAGCAACCGGAAGCTGTCGCCTCAGCACAGGAAATCGGCCTCGGCATAAAAGCCGCGTTGAAAAAACAATCCTGAAAGGAGTATTCGATCTTGCTACCTCTCTCTCAGAGTTTCCCGGACAATCGCTTGTCAGCTACAGAAAAAAAACCACGGCCTTCATAGCAGTCATCCGGAGCGACAAGCGAAACACCGTTGACCACTGTCGGGGAAATAGCGTTATAACCGACAGCGTCATTAACCGAATGCATCACCAACTCGGTACAATACACCCTGTTTCTATCAGCAATGTCGAACGAGGAATCAAATGGACGTCCGATATAACTTTTGGCGTTTTCAGCTATGCGCCACCGAACATTTTTTTCTTTTCCAAAACGATAAACAGCGTAGTCCGAAGAAACAGCAAGAAACTGCTCGAGCGACACCTTCGATACATAGCCCACACCGTTCATCTCGTGTGCCGATGCATGGACAACCCAGAACCGCCCTTTTTCTACAATGATAACCCCCGCATGAGAAAATCTTTTCTCGGTCAAGGATACATTCCTAAAGACAGGAGACCAGACCCCGTTTCCGTAACGAAAAATAATATCACCTTCATCAAGAATACCGGTCAGCGACTCGATACTCATACGTGTTCTTTTTCCCTCCAAACGGCCTTGTTCATCATACACCGTTTGCAAAGGAAGAAAAAACATCACAATAAGCGTCTGCAGCAATAACCAGCTACTTCGGCGTCTGCATGTGAACTTTCCATTCACCATCGATTCTCACCAGGTTAATGCGCTCATCAGGCCCATCCACTGACTCTCTGTACACAACCGTAGCCTTGTCGCCATCAACGTTTTTTTCAACATAAACGAACGTAAAATCGGGGTTGACCGGCATAGCCCCGATCTTGCTGGCAAAGTCAAGCATTTCACCTGTCGGTTCGGTTGCATACTTCTTCGCTTCGGAAATTCTGCCCTTTGCAAGGTTTTCCGTAAAGTTTTTCGCTACAGACTGCGGACTGTCTCCACAGCTCATGAGAAACAAAAAAGCAAATAGAGCAATGCGAGACAAGAGCGGGTGTATCATAATCAACATATTCTGATTGTTAAACTTTTGACTGGCGGAAACGTTCATTCTTGATCATGAGTCCCGATCGCATCGGAATACAACAAGAAAGAACACAGAGAAACCGAAATATTTCGGCACGTCGCAAGAAGAGGATTTCGATCCGACATCCCGGGCTCGACAGGCACATTCGGTACGCGGAGTAAATAGAAAAAAGTGCCCTTATCCTGCATGGTGCTGTTCGAATATGGATATTGCGCCGAAAATTCCCTCGAGTCCTATTTGGATACCTATGACAGAGAGTATCAAACCCATAAGCTGGGTAATGACTTTGAGCCCTTCCTGACCCAGTTTCTCTTCAACTTTTTCTCCGAGCAGAAAAAAAACATAGGTCACCATACACATGACCGAAAACACAAGAGCGTTGATAGCGATTTCCTGAACATTCCCCGTTGCGGAATAACTCATGGAAACTGCGATTGTTCCCGGACCTGCAAGTATCGGTATACCCAACGGGCTTATACCGATATTCTGCCCCTGATCTGCCGGGGTATTGTCACCTGCGGGAGCATGAACCGCCGATGTCCTGCCGTGCATCATGTCAAAACCGATAAAAAAAACCATAATTCCACCCGCAACACGCAGCGCAGGCAGCGTAATACCGAAAAAATCGAAAATGATCCGGCCAAGCAGGATAAAGCTCAAAACGATACCCAAAGCCGTCACAACAGCACTGAATGCCGTTTTTTTAACCGAACGGGCATCCATACCTGCGGTAACCGCGGTAAATATTGCCGTGTTGGCAAAAGGATTCATGATGGCAAAATAACCACCGATCATCACCAGAGTATGACTCAAAAGTTCATGCATGGTAGAAAATATGAATTATCGAAAAAACAGGCATGCTGCCTGTTTTGGTTTTTCAAAGCAGTGCAGTACATCGCTTAACATCGCCGCGGAATGAGAATGAACCGAACGGAATGCTGAAGCGGAACTGTACACTGAGTACATCAGAATTATATGCACCGATCAACGAAGGAATCATGGTACGCGGCAAATGAATAGAGGTACCCTAAAGCATTACACGTATAAAATGTATACATTATTATGGTAAGCAACCGTAGTAATGCAAACAGTTTTACCATGCTTTCTCCTCGTTATCCTCTGGTGTCCCACAGTGCGGTCCGATGGACAATCTCTGCCCTCTGTGCGATTATTTCATATGTAATCTTGCCGTGCACCGTCCACGCAATGAGCCTTGACAAAGAAGGAAAAGCCCCGATATGGTCTGCATCGTGGAACTCACCAACAGAAGTTGACGTATCCTTTAAAAACGGGACACGAATCTACACGCTCAAAGGTACCGGACAAGCGATCCTCTCTTCGGAACATGAGGCCGGCCCTATCAGATATTTCGATTACAGCATTGAAGGAATGTTCGACGCAAACAGCAATACAGCAAAGGAATCAATCCTAGTCACTGGCTCGGATCCTGTCTTCAACCCTCCATTGGAATTTGCTGGAGAGTACAGCTGTTCAGCTGACCCATGGTTGAACCACAACACCCCATGCACGGCCACATACCAGTCCCGTACCATTCCTTCCAGTTGGTTCATACCGCCTATGCGCAATAAACTCCTGACCGCAGAACAAGTTGCGATCCTCGAAAAGGAGGTTGCCGGTGAAGCAAAAAAACTTGTCATTATCGAACCCCGGCAAAATGCCTCGTACAAGGCCGAGAACCCTGTGCTGTTCATGATACGCCAGAACATCCCCCCTGACCTCACACTCGTTCCCGCCCAAAAGATACGATTACAAGTAGAGCAGCTGGAAGGTGAGGAGAAGAATATCATACAGGATCTCTCCGCTCCCGGCTCGAACTCGTACTGGGGAACCTCTATCGACATGAAACCCGGTAGCTGGAGAGCGAGAGCGTACAGTATTCAACCGGAGTTTCAGCATCCTGATGAAGCCGTATGGAGAACATTCAAAGTCACGGTCTCGGAAACACTGTCTCAACCGCCCCTGCAGCCGGCGATAACCATAACATCCCCCGGAAACGGAGCGTCATTTCTTTATGGAAAAACCATCCGGATTACTCTCGATATCCCGACACATCTTGTCAAACCCGGCTCTCTCGCAGAAGTTTTCGTCTCGAAGCTTCATGAAACAGCACCGGGCTCATGGCCAAAAACACCGACAACTGTTTACAGTAAAAGCTGGCCATTATCCGGTCTCTCAACCATACAAAGCATCCCGTCCAGTGCGCTTTCCGAAACAGGAAAATACCGCATGACAGCTATTTTTTACCCTGATGGCAAATCAGGTGACTCATATGGCAGCCACAAGGCAGAATCAACTTTTTCCATCACCAAACTTCAGCGAACATCGAAGCTTACGCCTGCGTTAGAAAAATCCGGACACAAATTCAAATTAATCGAAAAGTGACCGTAAATTCAGAACCTGAAAACTGCAGCGATCCCTGTATTGGAAGGCATCCTCTCAGAATGTACAACATGGACATTTCCTCCTTTCTGCAGCACCAACTCTCCAATATCATCCAATAGATCTCCTATATCCGGATTGTCGAGATCATCAGGAGAAAACGTACCGGTAGCCCTGTTCAAACGACCAGGCACCTGGAAATCATTGTCGATAAACAATTTCGAAATTTTTCCTGATACAGCAGCCCGAGCGACCTCTTCGAGATCACCTGAACCAAGACCTTTCGACAATGCATCGCCATACTCATCGATCAAAGCGTTGAACCTACTCCTGCTCTGAGGCTCGAACACTTTCCAGGCTTTCGAGTGCATCATGCCGTTTGCCAATGCATCAGGATTCATATCGATACCATCTTTCATCAGATAGGGGTTTTGACTGATCTGACGAAACAAACCCTGATTTTCCGGCAAGGCGACGAGAAGAAGCGGAAGACCGGTCGTTTGTGAATGATGATCGAAAACTCCTTTATCGACGATACGGAAAAACCGCACGGCATCAATTTCGCTTTCGTCCTTTCTCACACCGTGACCATGATGCATCGCTGGTCCTTTTACCCCTTTGCCGTAGGATGCAACTGTCTGATGTGGTGCAGTGACAAGATCTCCCAATGCTTCGATCATGGTAGCGGGGATTTCCTCTCCAAGAGGTATTTCATCGAGAGCGTCCTTTGTTCCCTCATACAATCGAATGGCACTGCGTGTAAGGCTCAATACCTGAAAACGCTCATACGATTGGAAAATCCGTACCAGCGGCTTGGTATGGAAGCTTTCCGAAACAACGGCAAAATCTTTGACACTTTCCTGAAGCCTGTACACCCTGAACATCCCCGGCGCACCAAATACGGCAAGGCCGTCAAGGGTGTGGTTCCAGAAGCGATGATCGTCTGCCAATCGATAAAAGGGACTCAATAACGGCATGACCTCTTTTTTCGGATATTTCTTCGAAAGAGATTCCTCGAGTTTTTTGACAAGATTCCGGAACCGTATAGGATCCTGCTGGTTTTCAGGGTGGTGACGATGAGTTTTCTGATACACCGACATACAGGGTGGTTCCTGCGAAGCGAAAACTCCGGCGGGATAATAGGAAAGACGGGCGTTCATGCAACCTCCTTGGAAAGGCTTCTCGGAAGATGGGTACTCCATAAAGAATACAGTGCTCTCCCGAACCTGGTTCGTCGGGAGTGTTTTTTTATAACCGGAAAAATGCGTCATTTGTTCCGGCTATTGAATGACAACCATACAAATCGCCATCGAGGGAGGAGGGCAAAGGAGCGCGCGTATAAGCGTTCAAGAGCAACAAAGAAGAAGTGACGTTCACAGAGGTGTGTGGGGGTGGGTTAAAGAATAGGAGTGAGCGGTAAAAGGAGCGAGATGGATAGAAGGGTAGAGGGTAAGTGTAGATGAAGAAGAAGTAAACCACAAAAGCCCGTCTATGTTGAGACGGGCTTTTTGATGTGTGTAGTAAAAAATCGGCGACGACCTACTCTCCCGCAGTTAAGCAGTACCATCGGCT
>JADMLA020000020.1 GCA_015482705.2 Prosthecochloris sp.
CTTCATCTCAACCACTCCTCATCCAAAAGCCCAAAGAGAATAACGTCATCATACGTACCATCAAGTTTCCTGGCCTTTCGTTTTCGTCCCTCTTCCAAAAAACCGAAATAACGGTAAAGCCTGACAGCCACGATATTCGAAGCGAAAACTTCGAGCTCGATACGTTCAAGTCCGTTTCTGAAGGCCAGCGGCAATGCTTCGGCAAGGAGCTTTTTTCCTATACCCCGTCCTCGATACTCAGACAATAATCCCATGCCCAGACGTCCGCAGTGAGTAAGTCCTTCAAAGGAATACGGCGTTATATCACACCAGCCGACAACCGAATCCCTGTTTACAGCCACAAGGTGCGCGCCACCTGCATTCCTGACGAACCGAATGAACTCGAGGGTCTCTTCTACGGAAAAACCTTTGGTATCTGCGAGAAACAGTCGTTCACGTGCGACGCTATCGACGCAGACAGAAACCTGCGAGGCATCGTTTTCATCAGTGAGACGGATTACAATGTCAGTCATTCCCGACATAACGTTGCGGTTTTCTCGAGCAGTAAGATTTCACTTTTCAGCCACCAGATTGATCCGCCTGAACGTCTCGAAACACGTTCCATCACCCTGCAGGGTTTCTTCTACCATACGCCCCACGACATAATCACGGAACGAAGCCCGCTCTTCTTCCGCAAGATAAGGCAGGAAAGGTACGAGGCTTGGCTGGTCAACCCATTTGATCATGATCTCCTTATCGGGAAAGTAACGGTCTGCATTCTCTCCCCATACATTCACCTTGAGTAATCCGCTGGATTCACAAAGAGTGATGTACTCGTCAACCGAAGGCATGTACCACGGCCACTCGAAATCAGTGAAATATACCATGTAGCGTTCATGTGCAATCGCTTCCTGAACGACCTTGAAGAAGTTTCGGCAGTTACCTTCACCTGCGAAGTTGAAGCGGATCCTGCCGCCGGGGCGAAGTGCACGGAACACGTTCTGCAACAGTTTTTCGTGATCTTTTATCCAATGAAGTGCCGCATTTGAAAAAACAACGTCAAACTCCTCGCAGTAGTCAAGATAGTTGATATCCTTCAATAGGAACTGAAGGTTTTTCTTCGCTTTAGGAATTGCAGCATCGATCATTCCCTTCGACGCATCGATACCGATAACGTTTCCCCTTGGCAGAAGCCCGGCAATCTGTAAAGAGAGAACACCATCGCCGCACCCCAGATCGAGAACACGCTCATCACCCTTTACATGAAGCTCCTCGATCAATCCAGCCACCCATTCCTTCTGATGAGAAGACGCTTGCTCATACTTCTTCCCGTCGAACTCATATACCATTGCCGCACCCAGCCTATTGAACGATAATTACATGGTTAGATATATCATTAATAGTAATCATAATAACACCACTATCCACGTTTTCCCTATCATCCATCCATCCTGTTTGCGCCTTGAGAAATTCATAGAGAATCCTTCGAAGAGGGAACATTGAAAAGCCTGTTGCAATTGGATCGAGAGCAATAGAAAAGGCACTGTCATCCGTCCCCTGCAACTGCCCGGTTGTTCTTGACAAGGGGTGGATGACGGATGCGTCGTTTGTTCCGGCTTCACCTGTTTTTTTCAGAAAATGGACAACGTGGATACCGACAGTGCTATGCTAGGGGGATCCGCCATCAACTCTTTCCCTCTTCGCAAACAGTCGCGACGAGAAGAATCAACCGGTGGAATGGCATCGACATTATCTCGATGTCTCCGTGACTCTTTCACAAAAACACGGTATACCCCTGTTGCGCACCGATGTCATGGACACCGAATCCTGTACCGAGAAGCTTGTAATATGGGCTGGAACTGTCCTTGAAAGACCCTCCGTCACACTACGCTGAACGCATCCTCTGCATAAGGAGTGTCTTCATGGCCCAACCCGGGGAATACTTACAAGCACTGCTTTCTCGACATCCAGAAATCGTCACACCCCTCCTTGACGATTACAGCAATTTTCTGGCCGCGGCAGAGTTCGAGCACGGCAAGAAAGGTGACAACAAGCACGAGAGGCTCCTTGACTCCTTCGAGCACCGTTCTGAAAGAGATTTGTATTGTTTCCTGCAACTTCGTGAGAATCATCCCGCACTGCTCGTCGACGGTTACCGGAGCTTCATCGACATTCTGTACACGAACCCGCGGCATTTTCTCGAGCACCGATTTGTAAGTCATAATCAAATGATAGAGCGTCGGCCGGTTAACCGGCTCATCGAGTTCATCGATAACTTCAGGCTCGAACAATTCATAATACCCCCGGGAAAACATGGTGCTCCTTGTCTCTTCGAGTGAGCGCATTTTTTCTGCGCCTTCCTTGATTCTTTTATATTCTATCAATCGTTCTACCAGTTCTGTTCTGGGATCGAACTCGGAAGCGTCACCTTCTTGCGGAATTTCATTTGGCAGAAGCATCCTGGCCTTTATACTCATCAAGAGCGAAGCCATGTAAATGAATTCAGCAGCCACTTCGAGATTGAGACTCTGCATGGCATCGAGGTAATCGATAAAATCTTTGGTTATTTTAGAAATAGGAATATTATAAATATCAAGCTCGTCCCGCTTGATAAAGAAAAGCAGCAGGTCAAGCGGTCCCTCAAATTCTTCAAGGCTTATTCGAAACATGCAGGCTTATGCTTTGGACAGGTTTGGTGTAGAA
The DNA here is from genome assembly GCA_015482705.2 of Prosthecochloris sp. Classification (GTDB taxonomy): domain Bacteria; phylum Bacteroidota; class Chlorobiia; order Chlorobiales; family Chlorobiaceae; genus Prosthecochloris. The sequence continues at coordinate 2,683 of JADMLA020000020.1, forward strand.
ATAAAATAGGAAATACCGTCGAAATAGTTTTAGCTCCTATGTATATGATGCGTAGTCTTACTCCATATATTCTAGCCACGCTTTTAAGCGGCTTTATTGCATGGACACCGCTCCTTGCCGACTCTCCGAAACAGTCTTTCGACAAGGGATACCGGCAACATCTCAAAGGAAACCATGCTGATGCCGTAAAATATTATACAAAAGCGATAAAGCGTAAACCCTCATACGCCCAGGCCTACCTCATGCGAGCCGCTGCCCATCATTCCATGAAAGAATACGAATCGGCGATGAAGGACTATACCAGGGTCGTCGAATCGGGCGATAACTATTTCAAGGCTGTCGGTCACTTCAACCGTGGCGTGGTCCAGTACGATATCGGAAATTTCAATGCCGCCATTACGGATTTCACCTGGGCGCTATCCTATGATCACAAGATGGCTGCAGCCTACCTGCACCGCGGCATTGCCAAGAGACGAACCGGCGACACAAAAGGACAGGTTCAGGACTTTGTCTACGCTGCCCGTTCTGGAGATTCCGAAGTAAGAGGGTGGCTCGAAAAGCATGCTCCTCATGTTCTCGGAAGAAAATAAACCCTGTTATTGTTGAATTGTTGATCTGTTTAACTGTTGAGTTGTTGCAACAGTTAAAAAACTGTCTTTTCGTCTTTATTAAATAACAACTCAACAATCCCGACTTGTCGGGCAAAACAAATCAACAACTCTTTTACAGTCCGAACTGCTTTGTATCGACCATCTCCATGCTCAAAATCGACCAGAAATCAACGGCCAGTCCTTGTAAGACATACTCGTAAGGCAACCAGCCATACCCCTTATCACCCCAGCTCGTTCCCCAGGAGTTCCTTATGAGCAGCGCACCTTTTGTTTTCTTGTTGCAACGAGGATTCTTTATTTCTTTTTTATCATCGAAGCCAACGGCCACGATTGCATGCCCCCATTCCGCCTTTTCATTAACACAGGGAAAGGGGATACACCCATCTTCATCAGTTTCATCAAACGATGGAAACCCATAGAATCCAAACATCGAGGGAATACCCGCAGCCAAATACTTTTTTATGCTTTCGAGTACATCCTTAAAATCGATATTTGAACCGAGAGGATCGTGACAAAAATATTTCAGCGCCTCAAAATTATCTGCGACAGCATAGACAAACCCGGTAGGCTCCTTGTCAAAGTCCGGATCGATATCGGTATACTCCCAGTAGCTTTCATGGGGAACACCGCACAGGACAAGAGCTCCCATGGTATTTCTCAACCATGCACCTGTATCACCGTCAGCTTTCATCAGGTTTCGGGTTGTTTTATACACAAAGAGCCTTGAACCGTCAATATGATCGTCAAAAGCTCTGCGCTGCAGGTATTCGATCACTCCCATAGCTGCATGTGCCGTACATGACCCAATGCTGCCCTGATTTTCGACTTTCGAGCACCACTCCCTCAGATCAATCACATCAGGGACGGCTGTTTTCATCGCCTTGGCACTCTGTTTCAGTTTCAGCTTTTTTGACATTTCGGCAATTTCAGGAGTTTCTACCGTATAATCCCTCAAATCAGGCATGGGGGGAAGCCATCCTGTCCCCAATGTTACCGGGGAACCACCGATATGCAGATTCACCTGTTTGGATACCACAACAACCTCCTTTATTTCGAATGTTGATGAACTAATCCCGCACAAAAAGCCGCGGTGTCGAAAACAGCTTCTTTGAAAGCAGGGGACAGCAAGCGTATTGTAAATAATACGAAAAATTTTCAACCGGCTGAACCATCATGCAGCTGTTACAAAGAAAAGAGGTTACCTCAAAAACGTCTCATCGATGATAACGACATGAGAAAAAAGAATGGCAGAAAAAGAGGCGGCTTACACGAGGCGGCCACTACCGGAGACGTATGCATGGAGACCGATCGTCATGAAGCAGTCCTTTTGAGACTGCCTCTTGACAATTTACTGTGGAAACTCTATATGGCTGTTCCACCGCGTTCTCCGGTCCTTATCCGTACGCACTCTTCGAGAGGGCTGACGAATATTTTTCCGTCACCTACCTTTCCACTTCCATGCCTGGCCGACTCTACGATAGTATCGATCGTTGCATCGACAAACGCTTCATTGACGGCAATTTCGATACGAATCTTGGGAATCAGATTGGGAACAATTTTCCTGCCACGATAAATATCGATATCCTCCTGTCGTCCGTGACCGGAAATTCTGCTGACTGATATTCTCGTAATATCCGCCTGTATCAGGGCCTCCCGAACAGAATCCAGCTTGTCTTCCTGAATTATGGCTGTTATCAGCTTCATAGTGATTGAGACTTAGTTAAGATTGATAAGACCATAACCGTGCTCCCCATGAAGACTCTGATCGAGACCAGTCATTTCGCCGGTCTCATTCAAACGGAATCCAACGGTTTTTTCTATTGCAAACACCAGTATAATCGTTACGACTGCGGCGTACACGATGGTTATGCCAACGGCAGCTGCCTGGACTCCCAGTTGATCCCAGATACTCCAAGCACCACCTGCAGCGATTGCGGCTTCGGTCATCCAGCTGTCTCGAATAAAAAAGGTCAAAGTAAGCGCTCCGACAATTCCACCGATACCATGAATACCGAAAGCATCGAGACTGTCGTCATAACCAGCTCGGTTTTTCACCTGAATGGCAAGGAAACAGAAAAGCGAGGCTGCCGCACCGATCACTATTGCTCCACCAGGCTGCACGACGCCGGCTGCAGGAGTTATGGCAACCAGACCGGCGAGAATCCCGGAAACCAAACCAAGGCTAGTCGCTTTTTTGTAGAGAACGGCTTCGATAATGATCCAGGCAAACGCTCCGGCTGCCGCTGCGACCTGGGTTACGGTAAGCGCTCTGCCTGTATCGAGATCGCTAGCAACAGCACTGCCGGCATTGAACCCGAACCACCCGACCCAAAGGAGACCAGCTCCAATCAGAGTCATAACAAGATTGTTGGGATGCATGACGTTTTTCGGATATCCCCGCCTTGCCCCCAAAAACAAAGCGGCAACAAGAGCACTGACTCCCGAAGAGATATGGACGACAGTACCTCCAGCAAAATCAATCGCCCCTGCTGGCCCCATATTGAAAAGGAAACCGTCTTCAGCCCAAACCCAATGACAGATTGGACTATAGACCATGATACTCCACAATGCGATAAAAAGTACATAACCTCTGAAACTTACCCTTTCTGCAAAAGCACCGGCAATCAGAGCAGGCGCGATAATTGCAAATTTTCCCTGAAACATCGCAAAAACGTATTCAGGAATTCCCGAATCGAGGATAGACTCGTCGATACCTCTCAAGAGAACATAATCAGGGTTCCACCCCACAAGCCCACCCAGGACACCCTGACCGAAACTGAGAGCATAACCTATCGTCGGCCATAGTACACCGATAATCACCATAGCGGCAAAACTATGCATCATGGTACCCAAGACGTTTTTTGTTCTCACCAACCCGCCGTAAAACATCGCAAGCCCCGGAACCATCAACAACACAAGCGTCGTTGCCGTAAGCATCCATGCCGTTGTCCCCGAGTCAGTAACTTCTCCCGATGCCCAAACCGTATCGGCAGAAGAAATAACCAGAAGCAGCAGAAATCCTGCCGCCGTCAGCTTTTTAACCATAACTGAAATATTTAGAAAAAATAAATTGCCTTATTTTTTAAACCCGAAGCGATAAATTTAAAAAAATATTAAAGCAAGGCAAATACAAAACAAAAATTAGTTACCACTATGTCGATAAAAACACAAAAACGTAACCATCATACATCCGATCATGAAAAAAATCACAACCGAACCGGTCACCAAAAAGACGCAACGCTGTTTTTTACAAAAGCGAAACTTTTTCTTTTTGAAATCCGCAAATCTGAAGAGTAAATTAAGGTATCAGCCAATGGTTGGCTGATCGCTGCCGGATAACTTGTGCTTTGGCTATTCGAGAGTGGCTCTCATTCTATCAAAGCACGTGTTACTTCGATATCAAAAAAATGAATATTTACATTGGCAATCTGCCTTACAGCATAACTGAAGATGAGCTTCGTGATAAGTTCACTGAATTCGGTCAAGTAGACAGAGCGAATATTATCAAAGACAAGTTTTCAGGCCGCTCGAAGGGCTTTGGATTCGTTGAAATGCCAAACGATGGAGAGGCACAAAGTGCTATCGATTCACTCAATGATACTGACTTTAACGGCCGTTCGATCAAGGTGAACCAAGCAAGACCTCGTGAAGAACGCCCCCCTCGCAGGGATAATTACTGATCTCGATTATCAAGCCACAATACTGGTATAGTTGCCGGTGAAGCGCCGGCAGCTTATATACGGCGAGCTTTTTCCCTCGGTCAAATAGCCTGCAAATGGTCTATGCCTCTAAATCTTGTTTTTACTCCGAGGCGACGATGATGGTAGGTTTTTGCATGACCAGATTATTTGGGTAAGAAATAATCTGTCCATTTGAATTCCTGATTTTGAGGTAAAACATCTTTATATCCTCAATACGACCTTCGGTACCATTTTCGCCCTCGACGATTCTGATCGTATCTCCGATCTTGTAAGGGGCTGTGAAAAATATGATAAATGATGCCGTTATGTTACTGAGGATAGACCAGTTCGCAAACAGCCCGACACCAACAACTGCAAATAGCGATGATAAAATCACAAGAGCCGCCTGCAGATCGATTCCCCATATTAGTACGATAGAGGTCAGTAATGTTGTTACATAAAAAACTTTGAAAAACTTTTTGATGTACAGCAGCCGCTGATCGGGAAATCGCAGCTCTTGACCATAACGTTTAAGGCTCTTCGCCGTTGCAATCTGTAAAACCGCATAAATGATGAAGGCAATGACGGTAGCGACGATATTGATAGATATCTCGGTATCAAATATAGTTTTCATAGCAGCATAAAAAAGCAACTGAGAACACCTTCATCAACAGGCCCTCAGTTGCTGCAAGTTTCGTAATCAAGGCATGGGAAATCTTCCTGCCTTTCACTTTTTCAGTATTACCCCTAGATCCACCAGAAGGGCCTGCAAATCTTCTTCATGCTCGACCTCATCTTCAAGAATCTGTACCGCGATATTGTATGTCACAGGATCTTTCATTCCAATTTCCGCTATAATACTGTTGTAGATTGAAATGGCACATTGTTCACCGGATATGTTCTGCTCGAGAACCATCTCTACAAAAGGATTTTCCGGCGCTTCGTACCCGCAATTTGTCCACTCAAACCATTGTTTTGGAGATATCAGCGGCGTACCACCAAGCTGTATGATACGATTACTGACCATATCGGCATGGCGCAGTTCATCGGCCGCATGCTGCATGAGCTCGGCAATGACAGCATCCTTCATCGGGCCTTCGACAACCTTGGCTCCTATCCAATACTGATAGTAGGCTAGCCATTCATCGGCAAACGCCTTGTTGAGAAGCTCAAGCACACGGTCAAGATGTTCACCGACAATTTCACGGCCTTTGGTTCCCATGTAATCCTCCTTTTATTTGTTTACACAGTTAAGAAAAAACATTTAATCCACCGTCATTTTTCACCGGGCACAAACCAGAATACATTGCATTGAAACATCACTTGTTATGCTCTATTAAATCCGCCAACGCCTCTTGGAGTGAAGGGTGCGCAAAACGGTAACCATGATCATGAAGAAACGAGGGGCTCACCTTCTGCCCCTTGGTTGCATATTCGGCCCCCTCACCCATAAGAATCTGCAATGCAAATTTTGGAACCTGAAGCAGTGAAGGCCTGGATAAAACAGTCCCCAACGTCTCCGCAAAAGTCCTCATCGAAACAGACCGAGGACCCACGAGGTTTACCGGTCCGTTATATGAAGCATCCTCCATGGCTTTGCGTATGATTGCAACTTCATCATCGACATGAATCCAGGCAATACACTGATCACCTGAACCGACCGGACCACCAAGAAAGAGGTTGAAAGGCAGAAGCATCTGCTGGAGCATCCCCCCTCTGGTCGAGAGCACAATTCCTGTTCTCAGCAACACCAATCGCACGGTATCGGAAATGTTACTGGCCGCTTTTTCCCAGTCAATACAGATTTTTGCCAGAAAATCATCACCTGCTGCTGCACTTTCATCCAGATCATCCGTATCATTGCAGCTTTCGAATGCTCCGTAGTATCCTACTGCAGAAGCAGAGAGAAAAACACCTGGTTTTATTTCGGCAGCCTTGATAGCCGTGACGAGGTTCTTTGTACCAACGACCCTCGAGTTATAGCATTCAACCTTGTGCTCTTCTGTCCATCGACCCTCGAGGAGCGGCTTACCCGCCAGATGCACAATAGCCTTGGCACCACTGATGTACTCTGTCCACGCCCCTTGTGTTGTATTATAATTCCATGCGGCATAGGCCGCAGCACCCGGGACTTTTGAAGAAGCGGTTTCAGAAGAGCGCGAAAAAACAACGACCTTTTCACCTTCGGCAATCAACTGATGAGCAAGCTCTGAGCCGATTACTCCTGTTGCACCGGTGATGACAACATGACCTTCCATGGTGAACCTCGTTTTTTGAGTGGTTTGAATGCTTAAGGCGTGTATCTATCTGTACTTGTTCACCAACCGCCGTGCCAGGATAATAATTCCCCGAGAGCACAAACGACCGATTGCCAGCAGCCATCAACCGGATCCATCGGGCTCAACGAAGCAGTATAAGGTTTGCGACAACCGGTCTTACCACTCGTTTCTCGCGATAGCTATTCCACCGTTACCGATTTGGCAAGATTTCTCGGCCGATCGACGTTACAGCCTCTCAAGGTTGCAATATGGTAGGCCAGAAGCTGCAATGGAATAACGGAAAGCAGTGGAGTCACGGGTCCTGATGCAGCCGGAATATAAATAACGTGATCCGCGAGCCTTGTTATCTCGTGATCTCCTTCGTTGGCGATAGCGATGACCTTCCCTTTACGGCTCCTGACTTCTTCGATGTTGCTCAGCACTTTGGCATAGGAGTTATCACGGGTTGCGATAAAAATAACCGGCATATCCTCGTCAATGAGAGCTATGGGACCATGTTTCATTTCCGCAGCTGGATACCCCTCGGCATGAATGTAGGAGATTTCCTTTAGCTTTAGCGCTCCTTCGAGCGCGACAGGGAAATTGTAGCCCCGTCCAAGGTAGAGGAAGTTCCGTGCCTCCTTGTAGCTGTTTGCAATCTCGAGAATAAGATCATTGTGCTCGAGAATTCTCGCCACTTTTTGAGGTACTTTTCCAAGATCTTTCAGATACAACTTGATCTCGTCACGGGACATGGTACGCCCCTTGCTCAGTGTCAATGCAAGAAGATAAAGCACGGTGACCTGGGCGGTAAACGCTTTGGTCGAGGCCACACCGACCTCGGGACCAGCATGAGTGTAAATGCCGCAAAGCGTTTCACGAGCGATTGTCGAGCCGACAACATTGCAGATCCCCATGACCAGAGCACCTTTTTCTCTTGCAAGACGTAAAGCTGCAAGGGTATCTGCCGTTTCACCGGACTGTGAAATGACAATCACGACATCGTCCTTGGTTATCACCGGATTACGGTAACGAAACTCTGAAGCGTAATCAACCTCGACAGGAATCCTTGCAAATTCCTCGATAAGGTATTCCCCGATCAAACCGGCATGCCAACTTGTTCCGCATGCACAGATAATAACCCTGCTCGAAAGCTTGAGGCGATCGAGATAATCCTCGATGCCGCCAAGGTGGACTTGGCCCTCTTCAATCCTGACACGTCCCCGCATAACATCCTGAAGAACCGTAGGCTGCTCGAAAATTTCTTTGAGCATGAAGTGTTCGAACCCCCCTTTTTCTATCTCGGCAAGTTCGAAATCAAGCTCACTGACATGCTTTTCCCGAGCAATATTCTCGATGGTTTTGATGATGTAGCCGTCTTTTGAAACAACCGCCATTTCACCATCTGAAAGATAGATCACCTTTTTGGTATGCTCCACGATCGGAGCGGCATCGGATGCAATAAAATATTCTCCATCGCCTATACCGATCACCAGCGGGCTTCCTTTGCGGGCAACAACAATTTTATCGGGCTCTCTCTCTGAAATAATGCATAAACCGTAAGCGCCCTCTACATGATAGAGCGCTGAACGAACAGCTGCTTCCAGCCCCATGTCCGGATTTCCAGTCCATATGTTATCGATAAGATGAACAAGCACTTCGGAATCGGTATCACTGCCAAACTGATACCCTTTAGAAATCAATTCTTTTTTGATAGAAGAATAGTTTTCGATAATGCCGTTATGAATCAACGCCATACTGCCATCGGAGCTCAAATGGGGATGAGCATTGCGATCACTCGGATCACCGTGGGTTGCCCAGCGTGTATGACCTATACCGAGGGTCGCCCCCTGCAGGGAATGATTCGAATCGGAGAGCGCCTCTTTGAGCTTACTGACGCTCCCTTTTTGTTTATGAACCCAAAGGCCGCCGTTAAGAACAGCAACCCCCGCAGAATCGTATCCGCGGTACTCGAGACGCTGCAGACCGTTCACCAGAAGTTCCGCAGCATCTTTTGAACCAATGTAACCAACTATTCCACACATAAATCCAGGGTTTGTAGAGACCTCGAGTCTCGGTTGGGGGAGGATTATATCCGATACCGGTTAGTATACAAAAACCTGCTCAAAAAATACTCTGCATTTCATTATGCAATCGTGCGGCTTTCATGCTCACCGCATTTTCAAACGATTCGATTGAATCAAAGTTACCTTCAGGGTAAATAACCCCCCTGCTGACGTTAATAAGCGCTGCCTGGCTGTTTTCATCCACCCCGAATGCAGCAGACTCCTGTAACGACCCGCCCTGGGCACCAACACCGGGAATCAGGAAAAACAGCCCCGGCGCAGTTTTACGAATCTCTCTGAGCTGACTGCTTTTCGTAGCACCCACCACGACACCCGCATTACCGTTCCGTTCCCATCCCTGGACTTTCGAAAGAACAGCCTGGTAGAGTGAGGCTCCCGACTGCAACTGCTGCTCTTCAAAATCAGCAGAACCGGGATTCGAGGTCAGGCAAAGCACGAAAATCAGTTTCTGGTCATATTCAAAAAAAGGGTCGAGTGAATCCTCCCCCATATAGGGAGCGACCGTTAACGAATCGAAACCCCAGTGGTCGAAAAAAGCTTCGGCATATTTCCTGCTGGTATTGCCGATATCAGCGCGTTTTGCATCGGCAATGGAAAGGCTCTCGGGAGGTAGATTTTCCAATGTACTCTGCATATCGAGAATACCGTCGATTCCTCTCGACTCATAAAAAGCCATATTGACTTTATACGCTACAGCGTGCTCCCTGGTAGCCCTTATGACAGCGCGGTTGAACTCGAGGACAGGCCGTTGCATTCTATGGAATAATTCCGGAATTTTGCCGGGATCGCTGTCAAGGCCGACACACAGCAAAGATTTCTTCGACGAAATCTGTTCATTAACCTTGCTTCTCGCTGCATTCATGGATATATTCATAGCTTTTACTTATTGGACATGATGTATTGGAAACCTTTCCCGTTTCGCTGATCTATCTAAGCAATAGAGAGCAAAAATACAAACAGGCAAAACCCTCGCCAAAGGAGGGGATGTTTCAGGGCTCAGAAACTTATTAAGCTTCTGAAGCATTGAAGCTATGTTTGATAATCCGGGTTCAATACTGTTTTTCTTACTGTTAGCAATTGAACATACTTGTAACTTCTTTAAAGAATAGATGCCAAACAATCTTTTTAAACCGCAGAATCCTTATAAAAACGATCCTGAGAACAACGAAAAAAAACCGAAATTCTCGCTGGTTTACTATATCGTTATCGTACTTATCCTTATCGGACTGCAACTTGCGTTCTTCTGGTCCGGCACCAGTGAGGAAATCACTTACAGTACGTTCCGCAAGTATATAGAAGAAAATAAGATAGAATCGGTTAAAATTGCTCCTGAACGCATTTATGTAAATCTGAAACCGGGAGTAACCTCAACAACCGGTACGAATGGGAACAATAATGATCCAGGCTCCATTTTTCCCGGCACATCGTCCGAATCCAGAGAGGTATATGTTGTTCCTGTAAGAGACGAAGAACTCATCCAGCTCCTCGAGACGAAAGGAATCCGCTACCAGGGTATACCGGGCAACACATGGATCGGGGAATTGCTGCAATGGGTTCTGCCATTTGCATTGCTCATCGGAATCTACTTTTTCGTTTTTCGCCGTCTTGGCGGACCGGGATCGCAGTTCATGAATATCAGCAAAAACAAGGCGGCTCTCTACGAAAACCTTGATGAACATACACGAATCACCTTCAAAGACGTTGCAGGGCTTGACGAAGCAAAAGCCGAAGTTATGGAGGTGGTGGATTTTCTCAAAGACCCAAAAAAATATACCAAACTTGGAGGCAAACTACCCAAAGGGGTTCTGCTCGTAGGCCCTCCAGGTACAGGTAAAACGCTTCTCGCAAAAGCCGTTGCCGGTGAAGCTGACGTTCCGTTTTTCAGCATCAGCGGTTCGGATTTTGTGGAAATGTTTGTCGGCGTTGGCGCTGCTCGTGTCCGCGATCTTTTCCGCCAGGCAAAGGAAAAAGCGCCCTGTATCATCTTTATCGATGAAATTGATGCCGTAGGACGAAGCCGGGGTAAAGGCATGATGATGGGGGCCAACGATGAACGAGAGAATACCCTGAACCAGTTACTGGTTGAAATGGATGGTTTCGCAACCGACAAGGGCGTCATCCTCATGGCAGCGACCAACCGGCCGGATGTATTGGATAACGCTCTACTCCGTCCGGGAAGATTCGATCGCCAGATCATGGTAGACAAACCGGATCAGAAAGGCCGTATCGACACGTTCAGGGTCCACACAAAACAACTCTCTCTTTCGCCTGACGTCAATCTCAAGGTGCTGGCCTCGCAGACTCCGGGATTTGCGGGAGCAGAAATAGCCAATGCTGCCAACGAAGCTGCCCTGCTTGCATCGAGGAGAGGAAAACAAAGCATCGAGATGAAAGATTTCGAAGATGCTATCGAACGTGTCGTTGCCGGACTGGAAAAAAAGAACAAGGTTATCAACCCGCAAGAAAAGAAGGTCGTGGCCTATCACGAGTCTGGTCATGCGATCATCAGCTGGATGATGGCGGAAAACGATGCAGTCCAGAAAATATCCATCGTCCCCCGAGGTATGAGTGCTCTGGGGTATACGATGAATCTGCCTCTTGAAGACCGCTACCTCATGACAAAGAACGAGCTTTTTTCGCGAATCTGTGGCCTGCTCGGTGGAAGAATCGCAGAAGAAATCATCTTTGAAGAAATTTCAACCGGCGCTCAGAACGATTTGGAAAAAGTCACCGAAATAGCCTATAACATGGTTGTCGTTTACGGCATGAGTGAAAAGCTGGGCAACATATCCTATTTCGAAAGCAACAATCCCTATTACGGTGGGCCTGGTGTTGACAAGAAATATAGTGAACACACCGCTCGCCTTATCGACGAAGAGGTTCACTCGATCATCGATAATGCACAGCAGCGGGTTCGTGAGATACTGACCGAAAACCGCGATAAGCTTGAACTTCTTGCAAAGGAACTGCTTGACAAGGAAGTGCTCCATTACTGCAAAATCGAAGAGATTCTTGGCAAGAGACCGGCAGGTAACTCGTTCCACGACTTGACCCATGAGTGTGGAGACAAGGCCGTGCAGGAGAAAGAGGAAAAGAACACCAACAACGGCAAACAAGTTGTCGACGCAGACGAGCTCCGCACCCTTGAAGAAGCTGTTGAAAAAATAAGGCAAAACAAAAGCTCAGGGGAAAACTGATCGATATCTTTTCTGTCATTTACCGTGCCTCCCGTGAGAAGCCTCGATTTCTCAGGGCAGCATGGGCTCAATACCGCATGACAGACACGGAGTAACAGTAACAATGGAAAAACGCGTTCTCATAAGGGTATATGGTCTGGTGCAGGGAGTAGGTTTCAGAATGTTTGTAGAGCGTTCAGCCTCTCGCCTGGGATTGAGCGGATGGGTAAGGAATATGCCAGACGGAACTGTTCAAATTGACGTACAAGGCCCTGTTGGGCTGGTCGAAGAACTCCTCGATGATGCGAAGATCGGACCACCAGCATCAAAAGTATCCTCGCTGGATGTGGTTGAAAAGCAACCAGATTGTACTCGGAACAGTTTCGATGTTTTGATATAAATGGGCCTGTTTATCGACAATCTCCTTTGTTGCAAAACCCGATCACCTCGTCAGACAGATAGCCAATGCCTATCCACCACACACTCAGCTTGCCGATAGCGTCTATGACTGTTTCTTGCTGAACCGCCGTAACAAAAAAGACAAACCGCGCAGAAAACCCTATGCCACCGAAAAAGGCAATGTTAACCGATAGGAATAGTTAGAGAACAACCCGGGGCATGAAAGAGACACAGTGTAGTCCTCAGATATTCGGATACTGTTGGAATATATACTGGCCCGAGCTGGGGAAGAAGAGTGGGTCCCGAGGGAGTCGAACCCCCGACCTACTGGGTGTAAACCAGTCGCTCTAACCAACTGAGCTAGAGACCCATACCAAAGGGACGATAGTATACGACTTTTTTATTCAAGGTCAAAACATTTTTATAAAACAAAGGCTTCGCGCAAACCTGAAAATTTGTAACCCGTCTTGAAAAAGTATAAATTCAGGCCGGAATACCCGTGATTTAAAGCAATTTTCCAACACCATGAAATCATTATCCATCCTCGGCAGTACAGGCTCTATCGGCTTGAGCACACTTGATGTCGTCCGGCAGCATCCTGAAAAATTCAACGTGGCAGGCCTTGCCGAAGGCCACGACGTTACCCTGCTTGCAGAGCAGATCAAGGAGTTCAAACCAGGCATTGTTTCTGTCAGGGATGAAGAATCGGCAGGGCAACTGCAAAAACTGCTTGGTTCCGACAAGCCAGAAATACACTGGGGAATAGAAGGTGCTGCAGCGGTAGGTGCGGCAGAAGGTTCAGAGATGGTCGTATCGGCAATCGTCGGTGCTGCCGGCCTAGTTCCAACCGTCAGCGCAATACAAGCCGGCAAAGATATCGCATTGGCCAACAAGGAAACGTTGGTTGTCGCCGGACAGCTTGTTTCTGATCTGGTAAAACAACACAATGTCACTCTTCTCCCGGTAGATAGTGAACATTCCGCAATCTTCCAATCGCTTGCCGGACACAGGACAGAAGATATTGAACGTATTATTCTGACCGCATCGGGAGGACCGTTCAGACAAACCTCCGCAAAGGAACTGCAAGATGTAGGTCCTGAAAAAGCTCTGAAGCATCCACAGTGGTCCATGGGAGCAAAAATAACCATCGATTCCGCCACGTTGATGAACAAAGGGCTCGAAGTTATCGAGGCTCACTGGCTATTCGACATGCCTGTAGAAAAAATAGGTGTGGTGGTTCATCCGCAGAGCATCATTCACTCGATGGTGGAATACATAGACGGTTGTGTCATGGCACAGCTTGGAGCACCGGATATGCGGGCACCCATAGCCTATGCAATTTCCTGGCCCGAACGGTGTGAAAGCGGTATCAAAAAGCTCGATTTGACTCAGGTGGGGACGCTCACGTTCGAACAACCGGACATGGAACGTTTTCCCGCACTTCGTCTTGCATTCGAAGCGTTGAAAGCCGGTCAGACATTTCCGGCTGTACTCAATGCGGCAAATGAAGTTGCTGTAGCCGCATTTCTCGGCAAGAAAATAGGATTTTCCGACATACCTGCAATTGTCGACAAAACAATGCAGGAACATGATGCCTATACTCCATCCTCTCTCGATGAGTATCTGGCTGCCGACAAATGGGCTCGCGACAAGGCGGTAGCGATGACAGCATAGCTTTTTTGTAATTATATAACGATAATATGAATCGGCATTCCAAAACCACCGTTATGAACGGCTTGTGGAATAGCCAGTCTTGAAGGAAACAAATCAGATCATGGACTTTTTAAGCACGACGTTTTATTTTATCATCGCGATTTTCATTCTTGTTACCGCTCACGAGCTCGGGCACTTTCTTGCTGCCAAGCTTTTCGGCATGCGGGTTGACAAGTTCTACATCGGGTTTGATTTTTATAACCTTCGTCTCTGGAAAAAGAAAATCGGAGACACGGAATATGGCATTGGCGCATTCCCTCTGGGCGGATATGTAAAAATCGCCGGTATGGTGGACGAAAGCCTCGACACCGATTACCAGAAATCCGAACCTGAACCATGGGAGTTCCGGGCGAAGCCTGTCTGGCAAAGACTCATTGTTCTTGCCGGCGGTGTTGCAATGAATATGGTTCTTGCCGCTGCTATATTTATCGCCATGGCTTCGGTTTTCGGAGAAAGCAGAACCTCCGTCATCAATCCCGCCTATGTTGAAAAAGGTTCGGTTTATGCGTCGATGGGTATGCAAACCGGCGACCGTTTTGTCGCGGTGAACGGTAAACCCGTACAGTACTGGGAAGAAGTGCTCTCTCCGAAAAATTTCGCAGGCCAGACCCTGACCTATACGATACAGCACGATGAGGGCCGCAAAACACTGCAGGCACCTGCCGACATTCTTACCCGTATCAACGAAAATCAGGCTCTTGGCATACGCCCGCTGATGGCCCCGGTAATCGATCAGGTACTTGGCAACCAGCCTGCGGAAAAAGCAGGATTGAAACCCGGAGCACTCATTACCGCAATCAATGACAAATCCGTTGATGACTGGACAGAAGTTGTCGATATCATCTCCGCAAACCCCGGACAAACAATATCGGTAGCATGGAAGTACCTTGCACCTCCAGCCGTTGACGGTACGGTCGATGTATCGAAAATCCGGGAATTCGGTACACAAAGCGTTTCGGATATTGTCCCGACGTCCACAGGAAAAATCGGTATAGCCCTGAAACAAACGCTCGTTATAGATCATCGGCATCTTAATCCGGCCGATGCAACCGTTTACGGTCTGGAACAAACATGGAATCTAACCGTTACAACCGTTCAGGGATTTGGCAAAATCCTCACCGGCAAGGAAGATTTCCGCAAATCCCTCGGCGGGCCAATCAAGATCGCAAGGATAGCCAACCAGAGTGCCGAACAGGGATTGAGCAGTTTTCTTTACTTTTTGGCTCTCTTGTCGATATCTCTTGCGTTCATCAACATTCTTCCCATTCCAGCCCTGGATGGAGGACAATTTGTCCTTAATGCCATTGAAGGCATCATAGGCAGAGAGATTCCTTTCCAGTTAAAAATGAGAATTCAGCAGATCGGCATGGCATTGCTCCTGACGCTCTTTTTATTTTTCATCATCAATGATATCATCAATCCTTGAGAACAGGGTATAGGGAGCAGGAACTCGATTATGCTTGATAAACTTGAGTCCATAAAGGACAAATATCTCCGTGTTGAAGAACAGCTTTCCGACCCGGAAGTCATCGCTGATCAGCAAAGATTCAGAAAGCTCAACAAGGAGTATAGTGACCTCAAAGAGATCGTCCAGGCATTCGATAGCTATAAATCCAACAAGCTGCAGCTCGAAGAGGTACGCCAGATGGTAAGGCAGGAAACCGATCCTGAAATCAAAGCACTTGCGCAGGCTGAGCTTGAAGCGCTTCAGGAGCGCGAACCGGAGCTCGAGCAACAATTGAAAATGCTCTTACTGCCGAAAGATGAAGCCGACTCGAGGAATGTCATCATTGAGATACGTGCAGGAACAGGAGGAGATGAAGCCGCGCTGTTTGCCACCGATCTTTTACGAATGTATCAAAAGTTCGCGGAGCGCAACGGCTGGAAATACGAGGTAATGGAATTCAGCGAAGCAAGCATACCTGGTGCCTGCAAGGAAGCCATGCTCAGCATAAGCGGTCATGACGTCTATGGCACCATGAAGTTTGAAAGCGGAGTACACCGCGTCCAGAGAGTCCCGGAAACAGAGACCCAGGGAAGAATTCACACTTCTGCTGCCAGTGTCGCGGTTCTCCCTGAAGCTGAAGAGGTCGATATCGAGATCCGCAAAGAGGATCTGCATATGGACACTTTCCGAAGTGGAGGAAAAGGCGGACAAAATGTCAACAAGGTCGAAACAGCAGTCCGCATTACCCACATTCCGACAGGGATTGTCGTAGCCTGCCAGGAAGAACGCTCCCAGCTTCAAAATCGCGAGCGGTCGATGAAAATGCTTCGGGCAAAACTCTATGATATGCAGCTTGCAGAAAAAGACAAGGAGCGGGCCGATTTGCGGAGATCGATGGTCACAACCGGTGACCGCAGCGCCAAAATCCGTACGTACAACTTCCCGCAATCACGGGTAACCGACCATCGTATCGGCTTCACGAGCCATGCTCTGCCCCAGATACTCGAAGGAAACCTCGATGAAGTCATAGAGGCCCTCAAACTTCATGAACAAACTGCGCGCCTGCAGGAGGATGTCACCTGACACAGGCCTGAATCATACACATAGATAACAACATCGTCATAGAACATGGAAGCACATGGGCACACCAAAGGAGAATATCTGTTTCACGCCGATCTCGAGAAAACTTCCTCCTATCTTGCCGATCAGGAAAAAGTCATGGCCTTCAATCCTTTCTGCGAGCAGATAGAAACAACCGAAATCGATAATATTTTCCGTTGGCATTTTCAGGTTACCGATCCGCGTAACAACCCTTTTCAGGTCATCTTTTTTGTCGAACAGCATGACGAGCTGCTAGTTTCACTGCCCGATGACTATCCTTATGAAGACGGTATGACTCTTCCCGATGATATTATCCGGGAATATACGATTGGGAAAAAAATCCGCTGGACACCCTATCGGGCAGAACAGGAGATCCGCGATCCCGACAACTATGTTTTTGAGGGAAAAGTCAATGCTGAGATGTCACTTCATGAACACCGTGAAAACCAGACTCAGGTCAGTTTTACCATGGACGTTGACATAACCTTCGAACTGTACCCGATTTTCAGAATATTTCCAGAAAAGATCATAACAAGCATGACCAACGCAGGAATGTCGCTAATCATGCAAATGTCAACGAATCAGATGTTCCAAAGCATCCTCAGCGACTTCAAAACCGTCCATCGCTGATGTAGTTGGGTCTTCAGCAGGAGAAATCGTGGCCAGAGATACACAGCAATTCACGACACTTCGCCGTTTCTCAGGTTTGATCATCACTCTTTTCTTTCTTATCTGGATCGGCGTCGCCGGTTACATTTACATCGAAGGGATGACACCTGTCGATGCGTTATACATGACGGTCATTACGCTCAGCACCGTCGGCTTCAGCGAGGTTCATACTCTCTCTGAAGCAGGGCGCCTGTTCACCTTGGCACTGATCATCGGAGGAACAAGTTTATTTTTCTTTACATTGAGCAGTGTCGCCACCTTTTTCCTTTCCGGAGAATGGCGCACACATTGGGAACAACAACGAAACCTTCGTATGCTCCTTAACCTCGACAACCATTACATTATCTGTGGTTACGGCCGGCTCGGTTCAAATGTCGCCAACGAACTGCAGGCGAAAAATATCCCTTTTGTCGTGATCGATACCCTGAACGAGCAGGTCGAACTTGCCCGTAAGCTCGACTATATCGCTCTTAAAGGCAATGCTGCCGACGAAAAAGTGTTACATGATGCCAGGATTGAAAACGCAAAGGGTTTGATTGCCGCGGCAAACACCGATGCAGAAAATGTCTTTATCGTGCTGACCGCGAGGAACCTCAAACCTTCACTACACATCATAGCCAGAGCCGATTGTGAAAAATCGGAACACAAGATGCATCGTGCCGGGGCAGAGCATGTAGTGCTGCTTTATCAGTCAGCCGGTAGAAAAATGGCAAACATGCTGATTGAACCCGACCTTGCCCAGTATCTCGATGAACTCATCGACACGAAAAAACTTGACCTTCAGATAGCTCAGTTCATAATCACTGAAACATCACCACTCTCAGGCAAAACATTCCGCGAAGCCGACCTCTACAACAATTACCAGATCAATGTGGTTGGCTACAAACTTCCTGCAGGAGAGATACATACAACGCCGAAACCGTCGGAAGTTATTCAGAAAAACGCTACAATCATTGCAATAGGATCCCCGAAAGAACTCAAAAACTTCAAAGAACTGGTTAAAGGAGAGCAAGCATGATGGACTTTTACGAATTGGTACAGAACCGCAGCAGCCTCAGAAGCTATAGTAAGGACAAGCCGGTACCGAACGAAATCCTTCAGCGAATTCTTTCCGCAGGGCAAATGGCCCCTTCAGCAAAAAACCTTCAACCCTGGACATTCAAGGTGGTCAGTTCACCGGAAAAACTTGCCGCAATCTACCCCTGCTATCCTGCCGACTGGATTCAGACCGCTCCTCACCTGCTTTTCGTTACCGGGCGACGAAATGAAGCCTGGGTGAGACGTCACGACGGCTATAATTCAATCGAAACCGATCTTGCAATCGCGATGGACCATATCATCCTTGCAGCAACCTGGGAAGGTGTTGCCACCTGCTGGATTGCCGCCTTCAAGCCTGATCTTCTACACAAAGCACTTGACCTGAAGGATAACGAAGAGATATTCACCTTTACCCCACTAGGATTCGCCACTCCCGATGCACAACCATTCCCCAAAAAAAGAAAAGCCTTGGAAGACATTGTCGAGTTCTTGTAAGCCTTCTATCCGCTTGCAAACGCTTTCAATGTCATCTTTTGTTTTTTTCCCGGTCTTATGGCCCTGTCTTTACCCATAAGGCTTAGAGCTCCCCGTGAGAATTTTCTGCAGTGCAAAACGGTTGTTCTTGTATCTATCGTAGGCGCAACGCAAAGGGAGCCACCATGAGAAATATCGTTTTCACCGGAAAAGGCGGTGTCGGAAAAACAACCATCGCCGCCGCGACAGCGCTCAAAGCTTCTAAAGCTGGACATAAAACCCTCGTCATTTCAACCGATCCCGCGCACAGCCTTGGAGACTCTTTCGATATCGAACTTGGAGCCGCTCCTGTTAAAATTGCCGACAATCTTTTCGGTCAGGAAGTCAGCGTTTATGGTGACCTGACCCTCAATTGGGAAATCGTCCGTGAGCATTTCGCTCACCTCATGGAGGTACAGGGAATAAAAGACATCTATGTCGAGGAGATGGGTGTCCTCCCCGGTATGGAAGAGCTTTTTTCCCTCTCCTATATAAAAAAGTACAACGAGTCGAACGACTATGACCTCCTCGTTGTCGACTGCGCTCCTACAGGAGAGACACTCCGCCTACTCTCTATTCCTGAAACATTTGGCTGGATGCTCAAGCTCATCCGTAATCTGGAAAAATATGTCGTTAAACCGGTTATCCGCCCCATCTCGAAACGAGTCGGGAAGCTGAAGGATATCGTTCCTGAAGAGGAGGTCTATAGCCAGGTCGACAATCTCTTCTCTTCGGTAGACGGCATAATAGACCTTCTGTCGGACAGCAATAAAACGACTGTTCGCCTGGTCATGAATCCGGAAAAAATGGTCATAAAGGAGTCCATGCGCGCCCTTACGTATCTCAACCTTTACGGAATAACGGTCGATCAGATTATCATCAACCGTGTTTTTTTCGAAGAGGTTGACGGACAGTATCTCAGCGAATGGAAAGAGATCCAAAAAAAATATATCGATCAGATCGAAAAAACCTTTTCACCGATCCCCATCGCGGAAGTCCCTTTGTTCAGAAAAGAGGTTGTAGGCCTCGAAATGTTGGAAAACGTGGGAAATATCGTCTACAGTGCAACAAATCCAATGGATATATTGTACCAGGAAGAACATGTAGATATCCAGAAAAAAAGCGACGGACAGTATACCATGAAACTCCGTGTACCTTTCGTTTTCGACAACAACATGGAAGTAAACATCGTTCAAGTTGGTGAACTCATGACCGTCCGTATCGGTAATTACCAGAAAGGAGTCATATTGCCTGCTTTTCTTGCGGGACTCCGTGTCACGAGTGCCAATTACGAAGAAAAATGGCTTGCCGTCAAGTTTGCAACCAAAGAAAACACATAAGCAACAGCCAGGGCTAAACGCTGTATACGATATAAACGCCATCACAAGCCAGAACCAGCCATTACCCCCCTTTCAACACGTCAGAAAAGAATGACAAACCGGTTGCCAGAATTCCGATCGTTTCCTAAATTTTCACCTGAAGCCCTAAGTGACCGTTATGTTGCACACGCAAGCAATTTCACGAAAGTAATCAGAGTAGGTTTTATGAAACAGATCGTCTTTATACTGAACATCGCACTCCTTCTCATCATTTCATCATGCAATACTATTGAAGGTGTCGGAAAGGATGTTGAATCAGCCGGTTCGGCCATAAAAGAGTCGGCCCAGAATAACAAGTAACATCTTTGACGAACAACTATGGCCTGCTCTCTCCGATAAAGCACTGTTTTTGTATCCTCATCGATAGCTCATTGATAACTCTCTCCACCCGAGGCTTGCTACAGCGTAACCGTTTCGATGCCCAAAACAATGCCTTGGCAGAAAATCTGAATAGTGAGAACATACGATAAGATCCTCGAAAAGAGAGCGGCAGCTTTTGTCGCTCGATGATAACTGCCATAACAACCGTTTCATTGTTCTTCGAAGATCCTTTACGAACCCATTGATGAATCTTATGATTCATAAAAAAATGTAGCTTTCATTGATTAACCGCAACACGGTATCGTTCGTATGACAAAACGGAATAAAGTATTTGTTGCAGCCTCCATTGTATTGGCATTTTTCCTTTATCCCGTCGAACGTGAGGCAACGGCAAAAACCTATTATCACGTTACCCTGAAAGCCTTTCTTGATCCTCATGATCTCTCGGCGGTGGAGTGGGCCTGGGTGACACTGGTCGAAATCCAGAAAAGAGATGCGTATCCTGAACAGGCGGCTTTGGCCGAACGTTACGGTGGAGAACTCAGGGGAAGCGTTCTCGCCTTTGTCCGTGCAGCTGCCTGGAGATCCGAACACCGCTACACCATTGACAAACGCTGCAAGGACAGACCTGCCGAAATGGAGATTTCATGGAGTGAAAGCTGGAACGATAAAGTGTATGCAATGGGTGGGCTCGATAATCCGAACAATCCGGACGAGCTGAATTTCGGATTTACCACCCGTCCAATCCTGCTGCAAAACAAACGCTGGTTCGATCCCGAAAGCAGAAGCTACGTTGCACTCGGCCCAATTCGTATGGAAGGAGAACCTGCCGAAGAAATCAGAGGAGAGTTCATTCTTCGTCCCGTCAACTATCGTGACCCATTGAAGCATTACAGTTTCTGCCGAAAACAGTGGGTAGAGCAATACCTCTCCGTGTTCAATCATTTCCATCTGCATGAAGAATTTTATGACGGTGACAATGAAATTTTCAACCAGACCACCGGAAAAAAACATATCGTCTATCAGATTCTCCGCACCTCTTCAAGGGTCCACCCGAACTGGAAACAACAGCAAATGTAGCAGTGCCGTTTCTGATTTTTCTGCAATGCTCAAGCACGGAATCCAGACATTGTTGAAGAAGAAACCGTTAAAGTTATCTGCAGATTTTATTTTTTGTAGATTATTTTTCTATCATTTTGTTGGGAATTGTTATCCGAGCAATAAAGAATGAGTGTTAAAAACATATTGGTAATCGGTCTGGGAGGAGTAGGACTTCATCTGACACAACGCCTTGTTCATGATGGATACGGCGTTACGGTAATCGAATCGAGCCCTCAGCTGATAAGCAGCGTCAACGACAAGATCGACGCGAAGATTATAGAAGGTAATGCCATGGAACTGGCCTGCTGGCAGCGGGCAAAAGCGGAAACCATGGACTTGCTGATAGCGGTTACAAATGAAGATTCGGTCAATATGATAGCATCTATCATAGCCGACCGTTTAGGTATACCCCGCAAAGTTGCCCGTGTTCGTTCTCCTGAATATGGCTACGAGAACTCGTTTCTCAATAAAAACGATTTCAAGATAGATCTGGTCATTCACCCCGAAGAACTGGTTGCCCAGGAAATGGCACGCCTTGTCATGAGAGCCTCGGCAAATGACGTCGTCGATATCGGCGAAGGGCAAATGAAAGTTGTCGCTATGCGCGTCAACCCGGATAGTCCGATAGTCAACAAAACGCTTAAAGAGATCGACCTTCTGCACAATGATTTCCGATTCAAGATCGTAGCCGTCGCAAGAGGTATCGCCACCATCATTCCCGGAGAGGACGACACGGTTCTTCCCAACGATCAGGTATTCATCATGCTGCATGAAAAAAGCCTCCCACAGCTGATGAACCTCATGGATATGCGTGAGCAGAGCATTCACAAGGTCATGATCGTTGGC
The DNA here is from genome assembly GCA_015482705.2 of Prosthecochloris sp. Classification (GTDB taxonomy): domain Bacteria; phylum Bacteroidota; class Chlorobiia; order Chlorobiales; family Chlorobiaceae; genus Prosthecochloris. The sequence goes on from JADMLA020000020.1 coordinate 25,022, forward strand.
GGCGGCATGGTTGGGGCGAGAGTAGCCGAGCTACTTGGAAAAACCGTTAAAATAACGCTCATAGAAAACGACAAGGAACACGCCGAGGAACTTGCCTCCACACTGAAAAACACCGATGTCCTGCTTGGTGACGGCACCGATGTGAATGTCATGGTACTTGGCGGTTTGATGGAGATGGACAGCTTCATCGCAACAACCGGCAACAATGAAACAAACATTATCAGCTGCCTGCTTGCCAAACACATCATGAACAGGTCCAATGTCGATGCAAATGCAAAAGTCGGGAAAACCATAGCTTTGGTAAAAAAAGAAGACTATCTCGTCCTGGCATCGACGATCGGTCTCGATGTCGCTCTCAACAAAAAGATTTCCGCTGCAGATGAAATCATGAAGTTCATCCGGATGGGAGAACTGTTCTCGCTCGCTCACCTGCATGGCGTCGACGCGGAAGTCATCGAACTTGCTGCTGCACCGAAGTCTCAAATCACAAAAAAGCCGTTGAAAAAAATGCGCTCCATGCTGCAGGAAAAACAGATACTCATTGCCGGCGTTGTACGAAACGGGGGCTGTGAACTGACCGATGAGCACACCATTATTGAACCTAACGATCTGGCTGTTGTGGTTTCGGCAACAAAAAGTCTTAAAGATGCAAGAGAGCTTTTCAAATAACACATCAAAGAAACCTGCTTTCGCTTAATGAACTTTCCCGCTATATTCAATGTTCTTGGAGCTCTTCTTATCTTCATAGGCAGTACCATGCTCCTTCCTCTTGCATGCGCCTTGATCTACAATGATGGCGATGCTCTCTCGCTGGCAATGGCAATGGTCATAACGATCGGCATAGGACTGCCACTCTGGTGGAGTTACCGGAAATACCGCGATCTGACATTGAAGGACGGCCTTTTCATCGTCACCTTCGGCTGGATTCTTGTATCCTCCGTTTCGGCTATTCCGTTCATGATTCATGGAACCATACCATCGTTCACCGACGCATTTTTCGAAATGATGTCGGGTTATACCACCACGGGAGCCACTATACTCGACAACATCGAAACCGTCCCTCACGGGCTGCTTTTCTGGCGAAGCACCACCCATCTCATCGGAGGAATGGGGTTCATCATGGTTACTATAATCATTTTGCCTCTTCTCGGTATAGGAGGTATGCAGCTCTACAAAGCTGAAGCCGATCCAGGCCAGGTCATAACGGGTGAAAAATTTCTTCCCCGTGTCAAGCAGACCGCTGTATGGCTCTGGGGAATCTATCTTGCGCTTATTCTCATTCAGTCACTCCTTCTACTTTTGGCAGGTATGCCGCTTTTCGACTCCCTCTGCCATGCTTTTGGAACTGTTTCAACCTCCGGCTACTCAACGAAGAACAGCAGCATCGGCTATTATAACAGCGCCTGGATAGATTGGATCACCATCATCTTCATGTTTCTGGGTGGTATGACTTTCATGATGCACTATCACATTCTTAAAAAGGATTGGGAACCCGTCAGAGAAAATACCGAGATACGATGGTATATCGGATTCGTCTTGTTCCTCAGTCTGCTCACTGCACTGGTTCTTTGGGTGAGCGGGAGCTACAGTGGTATTTTCGATTCAATCCGGTATGCGACGTTTCAGGTTGTCTCGATCCTGACAACAACGGGTTTCACCACGGCCGATTACGAACTTTGGCCCCAGTCGGCTCAGATGCTCATCATGATCGCCTGTATGATCGGTGCTAGTGCAGGCTCGACCACCAGCGGAATCAAGGTGGTGCATTACGAAATCATTTGTAAATACCTCTACGCCACAGGCAGGAAGTTCCTGCAGCCCTTGGCTGTAGTTCCGATTAAAATCAATCAGAAAAATGCCGACCCTTCAGTCGTCACATTGGCAATCAGTTATTTCATTCTGAACATCTTCATGATATTTGTCGGCAGCGCAATCTTGACGCTGATCGACGGCATGGATTTCTACAGCGCCATAAGCGCGGTTATCGCCGCACTCTTCAACATCGGACCCGGCTTCGGAGAGATTGGCCCTGCACATACATTTTCGCATATCTCAGCAGCCGGAAAATGGTTTCTCTCGTTCAACATGCTGACAGGACGTCTTGAAATGTTTACGGTCATGGTGATGTTCTACCCCTCGTTCTGGAAGAAGTAACGTTGAAAGGTCAAAAGGTAAAAGTCAAAAACAGGAAAGTGCTGTTGATTTATTGAATCGGTGAGTTGCTGAACTGTTTCCCTCTCCCAAACAACAAATAAACAGATCAACAATTCAACAAGCCTGTCACTCAGCTTCGCATATGCCCGTCATCAGCTATATGGCCCGACGCGTCCCACCCCAGATCTTTATCCTTGTGAAGTCCTTCCTTCTCTTTGAGCATCAATTGTTCGAGATCTTCTATCCGCAGCTTCGTTGCACGCATGAGCTCTTTTTTATCGTGCCTTATCTCGGCAAGCTCGTGCAGATGCCGTTCTTCGTAACGACGGAACGTCTTCATCGCCCTCGAGACATGATACCTCCTGTGCCCCAACCTGCCCAAAGCATCACCGCCCATACGCAATGCGACATCAAGGGTATCGAGGTAGACGTTTTTTACCCCCATGCCGATCATTTCGTATGACTCTTCCCAATCACTTGTCCGCGCTATGATCTCGAGATGGGGAAAATATTTACGGGCTGTACCTGCAATCTCCAGGGCTTTTGCTGCGTTACCTACAGCGATAACAAGCAATTCCGCTTCAGCCGCTCCCGCAGCTTGCAGCAGATCAGTACGCGAAGCATCTCCGTAAAAAACCTGGAACCCCATCTTGCGCAGCAGGTCAACGTTATCCGGATCGGTATCCAGATAGGTAGCTTCCTCGTCATTTGCCTGCATGAACCGTCCGACAGTACTGCCAACCATACCGAATCCTGCTATGATTACACTGCTTTTCCGATCCAGGTCTATCGTGTCGGGGCTCTTTTTTTCTTTCTCCATTGTACCGAACCTCGGTTGAACGAGTTTTTCGTTAAGCAGCACCAAAAGAGGAGTCATAGCCATGCTGAGCGCAACAACCGCGATCAGCGGGTTGACCAAAGATGCTTCAAAAACCCCGTTGTTCAGCCCGAATGAAAAAAGAACGAACGCAAACTCTCCTCCTTCGGCAAGAGCAAGAGCAAAAAGCAGGATGTTATCGAAGCTCATCCCGAAAATCCGTCCTATCCCGGCCAGCACAAAGAACTTCAGCAACAGCAATGCCGCAACCATTTGCAGAATCAAAGCCGGGTTGGCGGCAATAACATCGAAATCAATCGACGCACCCACAGAGATGAAAAACAGCCCCAAAAGTAACCCTTTGAAAGGCTCGATATTGGTTTCAAGCTCATGACGATATTCACTTTGTGCCAATACTACACCGGCGATGAATGTACCTAATGCCGGACTCAGGCCGACTTTACCCATGAGAATGGTAATCGAGATAACCAGCAGCAGGGCTGCTGCAGTAAATAGCTCTCGAAGACGAGTCTTCGCGATAAGACGAAATGACGGGTTGATCAGGTATTTTCCGGCAAGAATGATACCGGCCACAACGCCGAGAACAGCCGTTGTTTGCCCCCAGAGCGGCAGCTCTTCTATCCATGTCGACCCTCCGGCATGACCATCGTCTCCATGGATACTCGAAGACGATGCCTGAGCGGTTGCGAGTAATGGAAGAATCGCGAGAATCGGTATGATTGCGATATCCTGAAAGAGCAGTACCGAAAAAGAGTTCTGCCCTCCATCCGTTTGCATCAACCCTTTCTCATGCAGGGTTTGCAGAACAATTGCGGTTGAGGAAAGAGCCAGGACAAGCCCAAGCGCAAGGGCAGTCTGCCACTGCAGACCAAAAAACAAGGCAATGGCCATCAGCAGCAATGCAGTTGCCGTTACCTGAGCCCCTCCCATACCAAGAATGGACCCCTTGAGTTTCCAGATCATCGACGGTTGGAGCTCGAGCCCGATCAGAAAAAGCATCATGATAATGCCGAACTCGGCGAACTGCATGACACTCTGCCCCTCACTGCCGACCAATCCCAGAACGAAGGGGCCGATAGTTATCCCTGCAATCAGGTAACCCAGTACAGAACCGAGACCAAGCTTCTTGGCTACCGGAACAGAGACAACGGCTGCGGTCAGATAAACAAACGCTTGAAAAAAAAATCCTCCACTATCCATATAATTAGTGCCCCTTTATCTTCTCCTGAATTGATCATTGAGATTTTCCTGACTACAGAGACCTACGGGATCGAATGTCTGATCGGCAAGCAATTTCAACATCTTCCGGTACTGTCCAACATGCTCTTTTATGACATCCGGTCTCATGACGTTGGTACCATGAATCACGAAAGGGGGAAGATAACGCATACCGCAAAGATGGGCGGCCTGTTCGAGAGGAGCAAGCAACTCCTTCATGGTAAACCGGTTGTAACCACCTTTTGAATACGAAGCTTTGCTGCCTCCGGTTGTGACAACATGGCAAATCCATTTTCCTTTCAGAGCATTGCCGTTTCGGCCAAACGCCCATCCATGAACCAGAACGAGGTCCATCCATTCTTTCAGCAACGCTGGAATGCCGAAGAGAAAAAAAGGATACTGGAAAACAACGATATCGTGTTCTTTCAGCAAATTCTGTTCAGCTTTGACATCGATATCCATCTCAGGATACCGTTCATACAAATCATGAAAAGTTATTCCTGTAATCGCTTCGACCCCCTCAATCAACCTGACATTAACCCGTGATTTCTCCAATGCAGGGTGTGCAAACAGTATCAGAATTTTTCTCAAAACAACTTCTTTTAAAAATTGCCGCAACTGATTGCTCCCGTTGCAGAAATTCGAAACCGTGATACAGGAAAAGAATGCTTTACCACCGCCTTTTCCTCATGCAATGTTAGACTTTTACTGTAACTTTCAAAAAAAGTTGCCGCAGCTGTCATGCGGTAAAAGTATCGATCATCATCAATAGCAACGATCATGGCGAACAAAGAAAAAAAGGGGGGCTTTTTTTCACGGTTAAGAAAACAAAGTACTGAAGAATCTCAGTCGAAAATCCCGCAAGCAAAACCTGCCGAAGAGACAAAACCAGTATCAAGCAAACCACCGGTAAGCAAGCCTTCCCCGGTTAAAGCCACCCCTGTAGACGAAACCACCGAACAAACACGAAGCGATGCCCTCGAACCCGTCGATACTGCCGCCTCGATAGACAACTTTTTCAAAACAATGCTGCACCTGAGTGTCGAACATCTGAAAATGGCAGACAACACCATCAAAGCAGCCACTGAAAATCTGGACAAGTTGACCCAAAGCCTGAAAGGAAAACACGAATAAGATCTTATGTCTCTCGACTATGCACGACATTTCATAGACCGGGTAAGATCCGATGACGCGTTTTCAACCCGTCTTTCAAAAGCCCGAACTGTCGAAACCCGGCTTCTGATTGCAGAAGAAGAAGGATATGAGTTCACCATCGAAGAGTTCGACAACGCTCTGCTCTACTTCGGAGGTGAGCTCATGAATCCCCGCCTTGCCCGGCTGATCCATCCCGAACAGGATTGATCGAAGCCGCTTTTCTTTTCCATATACCACTCAGCGCCCAGGAGTATAACCATGTTCCCACTGCACAAAGCGTAAATGTGATGACAATGTCAAATAGTGAGCCATTGAGCGAAAATCCCGGGACATAACCGAAAAGAAACGGAGCAAGGTATAGAAACTTGGCGAATCTGAAAGCCGAGAAAGCTGTCTTCCACATATCTGCCTCGGCTATTGCAGCACCGGTAAATGCAGCGATACAAACAGGAGGGGTGACATTTGAATCCTGTGAAAGCCAGTAGACAATCATATGGGCGGCGATCAGGTTTACACCGAGATGGGTCAAGGCAGGAACGGCAACGACAGCGGTTATGAGATACGCTGCGGTCACAGGAACTCCCATACCGAGCACCAGCGAAGCCAGAGCAATGAGCGCTATCGTAAAAAACAGTTGCCCTCGAGCCAGTTCAATGATGACATCGGCAAAAGTGAGCACCACACCGCTGTAGTTGAGTACACCGATAATGATCCCGATCACACCGACGGTCGAGCCTATGAGCAGGCTGTTTTCGGTGCCTTTTCGCGCAGCTTCTCTGAATGCCATAGCATCGATCCTGGTTTCCTTACGCAACCAGCTTACCACGATACAGCTCGCAATACCGAGAACAGCAGCGTATCCTGGTGAAAATCCCTGAAACATGAACACCGTTACCATGACGATCGGCAAAGTATAATACCATCCATTTTTCAGGATATCGAGTGCATTTCCACCAAACTGCTCGCCTGTAAGACCTTGCTTTTTGGCTTCATAGTGCACCATCATAAAAACGCTGAAAAAGTAAAGCAAAGCCGGAACAAGTGCCACCTGCATGATTCGAGCGTAAGACACTCCCGTCAATTCAGCCATGATAAACCCGCCGGCACCCATAATAGGAGGCATGAACATGCCGCCTATGGATGCTGCGGGTTCTATTCCTCCTGCCACATGCGGCCGGAATCCTGACTTTTTCATCATTGGTATCGTGAACGTCCCGGTCGAAGCCGTATTGGCAATTGCACTCCCGGAAATGGATCCGAACAAGCCGCTTGCAATAACTGCCACCTTGGCAGATCCTCCCGTTCTGTGACCAAACACTGCCAATGGAAAATCGATAAAAAACTGTTTCGCTCCAGATTTTTCAAGAAAAGCCCCAAAAATCACGAACAATACAATGTAGGTGGCCAGAACATTCGCCATAATCCCGAACACACCATCGCTTTTGAAGAAAATACTGGTGCACAGACCGGAAAAACTCTCTCCGGCATGCGCGAACATGTCGGGAGCGTAATCACCGTAAACACCATAGAACAGCATAAACGCTCCGACAAAAACAAACACGTTACCCACAACCCTTCTTGCAAGCTCAACCCCGAGCAGTACTCCGATAACCGCCACTGCGGTATCGAGAGGGGTTTCCATACCGACCCGATAGTTGATTGCCTCGAAATTCAGAATCCAGTATCCGACCGAAAACACTGAAAGAGCAATCAGCAGATAATCGATAACTCTCATCAGATGAGATTCCGAACGGTAGAGCAGGAAAACGAGGACATAGGTGATCAAGATATACACACCTCGATGGTATTCGGTCGGTGCGGGCTGGATGAATGCAGAATACCCATAGAAGAGAACCAGCACAACTGCCAACAGATCGAATATGACTTGCTCAATCCTGTACAGCCGATCGTACACCTTACAGCACCCCCTTCTCTCTCCAGAACTGCAATGCGCCGGGATGCATCGGCGTTACAATACCGTTCACTCCGTTTTCGATGCTCATCCCTGTGAAGTTTTTTTTCTGGCTCACCATATACGCAATCCCTTCATCGCTGTAGACAAGCGATAACATTCGGTAAACAACCTCATCGGGTACATCCGCATTGGCTACCCAGAGAGCTGAATCCTGAAAAGACTGCCGGTCTTCATCGACTCCACGGTAGGTACCGGCGGGAATGGTGACTTTAGTGAAGTACGGATACTTTTTATAAAATCCGCTGTGTGATGCCGGAATTTCCAAACTGAGAAGATCGATACTGTTCGTCTGGGAAGCCATGATAACCGCCCCGCTGGGAAAAGCAGTAAAGAGCCAGAAAGCATCGAGTTGCCGATTACCGAACGCCGCGGCCGCATCGTTGTACCCCATGGCATTTCTCTCTATTTCCCCCCACAACCCAAGATGAGTAAAAAACAGTTCGCAATTGGCAAAAGCACCTGACCCTGCATTACCAACCCCAACTTTTTTGCCTTGAAGATCTTCAACGGAACTGACCCCAGCCCCTTTTCGCACCACCAACTGGGCAGGAGCACCGTACAGATAACCTACAGCCAGCACCTTGTTGTAGGTTCTCGGATCGTGCCTGAGCATTCCTTTTCTGCCTTGGTAGAGGTGGCCGGAATAAACCACGGCAAAATCCGATTTCCCTGCATTCACCCTGCGTAGATTTTCGATCGAACCTGCCGAAGACTGGGCTTTGACGGAAAACTCTTTTATGTCCTTGACGGGCTTGTAGGTCTGAATTGCACTTGCAACAACCTGGAAAGTCCCCCCTGCCGGACCGCCGCCGAAAACATAACGAGTCTTGGCAGCAGAAGCATCCTGCAGAGAAACAAGTGACATCATCACAAGCGAAACAATAGCGAAAGCCGAAAAAAGATGTCTTCTACTCATAGCATATCGACCCTTGTATTAAATATACCCTTGCTGAAAAAGCACGGTGAAGCTTGATAAAAAAAACTGAATGGGGAATTCAGTTACGTTATGAAACAATCTGAACGACGGTTGCAAAACAGGCCTACTGTTTTCGCCGGGCAGCAGCCAACTTTGCAGCACCGGCGAGCTTGCCTCCATAATGGCCGAGAAAGGTTACAACCGGCATCATCGTCAAAAGCAGTCCGGCATAGACCCAGTGCAACCAGTCATTACGATACATGACATCAGGAACAGTCAAACGGACTGCCACCGCAGCGATAACAAGCCCGAAGAGCACTATCGACAACCGAATCTTGTTCATGAAAATAGGAGTTTTCACCCGTTTGTAATTCATTGTCCAGTCGCGAATTCCTGAATAAAAAGATATTGGAATAGCAAATAGCACGATAATGATAAGATGTTCGACGGTATGCTCGAAAAACGGATCACTTGTAGGCAGGGTAAGCAGCAGATAAAGTACAGCAACCGGTATAAGACCATTGCTGAAATGTGCGGCAACAGGATGCAGAAAAAAAGTCTCTTTCATCTCTTTCAGCAAGCTTTTCTTTCCTGCCATGACCCTCTCCTTTGCTTGGGGGTTGGAACTGCAATAAGATTTTGTAGATACAGAAGATAATGTAACACCTTTACCGCAAAAAACTCATCTATCGGCATCATCCACCCGCTCTTTGAATTGATCAATTTTTGTTTTTTCCCACAGAGGCACCTTACCGAAATATGCGGCTCTGCCGATAATGTGAGCAGCTACGGGTGCAGTGAGAAACAAGAAGATAATGATTGCTACAGCTCGGAAACCGATACCAATATCCTGCCAGTAAACTGTTGTACCGATAAGTACCAGACCTATACCGAGCGTTGAAGCTTTGGTCGTTGCCGACATACGGGTATAGAGATCGGGCATCTTCAGGATACCGATTGCCGAAACAAGAATAAAAAGGGTTCCCAGAAGCAAAAAAGCGCCACTTAGAATTTCTATCATTCTCTACCCCTCCTTCCAAGGTAGTATGCAAAAGCCACTGTACCGAGAAACGCCAACAATGCCACGATGATACCGACATCGAGGAATGTTGTCGTTTTCTTTTGAATAGAATAGACCGCAATGAAGGCTATCGCGTTTGCCGAAAGGAGGTCCAGAGAAACAATACGGTCCTCGATGCTCGGCCCGATAACCAAGCGTAGAAAAATCACCAGAATCGAAAGACCGATGATGATCACCGAAATATCTACTGACCATTCTATAAACGTCATCGCATCACCTCGATCAATCGTTTTTCGAGGCCTTCTTTAAGTTCATCGCAAAACCCGACGGCATCTTTGACATAGAGCGCATGCACGTAAAGTGTCTTTCTGTCAGGGGATACATCGAGACTCAACGTTCCAGGGGTCAGGGTAACGAGATTCGCGAAGAGAGTGATCTCGATATCTGTCTTGACATCGAGCGGAAAAGCAATCACTCCGGGCTCCATGTAATCCTTCGGTGTAATGATATCGAACGCAACCCTGAGATTCGCAACGAGCAGTTCCTTCAGAAAGTACAATACGAATTTGATCACAAGCGGTATTTTCGAAAAATACTTTGTTTCTCTCCACGCAGAACGAGAAAACCATAGAATAAGATAACCGACAACCATGCCAAGGGTAAACGTTCCGGCAGTGAAATCACCGACAAGCAGCATCCAGGCTATCGCCAGAAGAATATTGAAAAGAAACGGATTCACGACCGACCTCCTATCACCGCATCGATGTAATTATATACATCCAGGAGTTCATAAGCCGCTCTGTCCGCAAACTCGAAAAAAGGTTCGAACCATAGCCCGAACATCACCGTCAGGAACCCGAGCATGATAATCGGCACCAAGGTAACCGCTTTTTTCATTGTCGGAGTTCGCAGATACCCCTCGTCTTCAACGCTACCCTCTCCCCGTGGATCATTTTTCCAGAACCCTTCGTTCCAGATCTTCATCATGGAAAACAATGTCAACATGCTTACGCCAAGAGCGACTCCGACCAGCAGATAGTGCTCCGAATCGATTCCGGCCTTTATCACAACATACTTCGCCCAGAACCCGGATAGCGGAGGAATACCGGCCAGACCCAGAGCCGGAACCAGAAACAGCAGTCCGAGCATTGGATAGAACCGGTAGATTCCACCGATCTCCCTGAGGTCCCAGGATCCCTTCAAACGATGGACAAGACCACTTAAGTAGAACAGATTTGTCTTTGCCACAATATTGTGAACGATATAAAACAACGCTCCTGCAATAGCCAGAGGCGACTGTACCGCCAGCGCAAAAATCATATATCCTATCTGGCTGATGATATGAAAAGAAAGCAGCTTGCGCATGTCATACTGAACCACGGCACCAAGCACTCCGACAACCATCGTGAAAGCAGAAAGAACAAGCAGCACCTGATGGATAAACGATACACCGTCATGCGTAAAGATAGTGGTAAAAAAACGCATGATCGCATACACCCCCACTTTTGTCAACAGTCCGGCAAAGATAGCGGAAACTGCAACCGGAGGGGTATGATATGAAGCGGGCAGCCAGAAAAATAGTGGAAAGATCGCCGCTTTCACACCGAAAGTGATCAAGAAAAGCACCGCCACTACCGACAGCAGCTCCCGATGGTCAAGCAGGGGAATCCTCATGGCAAGATCGGCCATGTTGAGCGTACCGGCGGTCCCGTAGAGAATCCCCGCTGCTGCAAGAAAAACCGACGAGGAAAGAAGATTCAGCGTCACATACTTGATTGCCCCTTCGAGCTGTTGCGGTCTCCCGCCGAGTACAAGCAGAACAAAAGAAGAGATGAGCATCACTTCAAACCAGACGTAGAGATTGAAAATATCTCCTGTCAGAAAAGCTCCGTTGATCCCCATGAGCAACAGCTGCAGAAGGGGATAGTAGAAAAAATGCTCACGTTCCTCATCGATGGTACCGAGAGAATACAGTGCCGTGGTAAATCCGATGAGAGCCGCAGAAACCACCATGATAGAAGAAAGCATATCGGCTACGAGAGTGATCCCGAACGGAGCTTCCCAGCCTCCAACCTGCAATGAAAGAATTCCTTCGGACCGGACACTACCGAGAATAACCAGTGATACGACGAGCATCGAGGCTGTTGCCGCAACGTTAAGAATACGATGCATGGCCACCGACCGCCGGAAGAAAATCATGATCAGCGCAGCGCATACCGGAAACAATATGGGCAACATGATAATCTTGCTCATAACCGCTCCTCCGGAAGCTGATCGGTGCTTCGCATCTTATCCAGGTCTTCGGTTCCAAGCGTCAGGTAGGCTCGCTTGAAAAGCACAAGAGCAAACGCCTGCACGCCGAAACCAATAACGATAGATGTAAGTATGAGGGCTTGCGGTAGAGGATCGGCAAATGGTTCAGTGAGTATTTCCGCCCCTTCCGGCACAAACGCAGGAACCCCTTTGGTAAGCCTTCCCACGGTAAAGATCATAAGGTTGGCAGCGTGACCCAGAAAAATCAACCCGAAAATAACCTTGACGATGCTTCTCCTCAGTACAAGATAGGTCCCGGCAGCATAGAGTGCCCCAACAATCACAGCAAGCAGAAACGTCATAACCGATCCTCCTCAGCAAGCGAAAAGATGATACAGAGTGTTATACCGAGCACAAGAAAGTACACCCCGAGATCGAACAACAGGGGAGTCCCCACCTTCCCGACAAAAGGAATCCCCGTATCGACCCAGACTGCCGTCATGAACGACTTTCCGACAACAAGCGATGGCAACGTGCTTGCAACGGCAGTACATAAACCGGCGGCAATAATCATAATGGGTTCAAAACGGACAATGGTCCGTGCTGCCTCGATGCCGTTGGCGATGAAGTACAGCGCATAGGCTGCTGCTGCAACTAGACCGCCGACAAATCCGCCGCCCGGTTCGTTATGCCCCCGAAACAGCAGAAACACCGAAAACATCAGCAACAGCAGCAGCAGATAACGCGACGCGGTAGCGAGAATAATGGAATACATATCATTTCCTCCTACCAGGTCTGAGATTCAACAAAGCAAATACCCCTAACGCAGCTACCGTCAGCACCGTGATTTCTCCCAGTGTATCAATAGCCCTGAAATCCACGAGAATAACATTCACCACATTGCGGCCTTTCCCATCGGGAAAACTCGTTTCGGCAAAGAATTGCTTTAGAGCTGACGAGAGTTCAAACGAAGAAGCAAAAAGCACGGTAAGCGTCATCATACAGCCGACGCACAGAGCGATAACCGCATCTCTGGCTCTGTTCAGTGATCCGGACAGTTTCAGAAAACCAGGAAGCTTGTAAAGCACCAACACGAAGAGAACAACGTTGAGCGTTTCGATTGCAAAGGTTGTCAGGCCAAGATCGGGAGCGCCATAGATCACGAAAATGATACCTATTGAAAAACCAAGCACGCCAAGGGCCACGATCGACTTGAGTCTCGATTTGGACGTAACAAGAAGCAGCGTTGAAACGAGTATGATGCATGCCAGAGCCCCCTCGTAGAAAGTAATTGAAAAGTCCGGTACCATGGTAACCTGCTCCGCCGATCGATAAAGGGGAAAAGAGACCAGAGAAACCGTCGTGACGACAAAGAAAATGATGTAGTTGCGCAGATAACCGTTCTGTACAAGCCGGGTCTGCAACCGAGCGAACGACAACACCCCATTGATTGCCGTTTCATACCAGACCGAAGGCCTGACGATTCCAGGTAACGATACCCGTAATACCCCGCCAGGAACCTTTTCCCGTATCAGATAGAAAACTGCGCCGAGCATGAGGGTCAGGAAACTTAAAAACAGGACCAGATTGAATCCACCCCATAGAGAAATCTTGAGACTGATCGTTTCAGACAGAATGCTCTGTGCGGATTGTTCGAGCATCGCGGCAATGAAAAAGTTGGGAAAGAGCCCGAAGAGAAGCCCCATAATCGCGAGCACACCGGGACCGACCAGCATTTTCACTGGAGCCTCATGCGGCTGCCGTGGCGTAGGAAGCATGCTCCCCCAAAACGGTTTGAATCCGACATACACAGTGACCATCACCACTAAAGCATAAGCCAGCACTGCACCCGCAATGAGAAAGGCCCCCCAGTATTCCAGCTCAAGAATAGATTTATAGACCGTTTCCTTGCCAATGAACCCGATAAGAGGAATCACTCCCATCATCGAGAACGATGCGAGTGCCGCGGTAAGCGCGGTCACGGGCATCAATTTGTACAACCCGCCCAGCTTTCTCACATCTCGCGTCCCCGTTTCATGATCGAGTGTTCCTGCAACGAGAAACAGAGCCCCCTTGTATAGAGAATGCGCAATAAGGTAGATAAAAAAAGCCTTGATCGCCAGCTTGGAGCCAATACCGAGGAGCATCACAAGCGTTCCCAGCACCGACAGGGTTGAGTAAGCGAGCAGTCTTTTCAAATCGGTCTGCTTAAAAGCGAGTATGGCCGAAAAAAGCATGGTCACCGCACCTGTTATCAGTATTGTGTCCTGCCAGAGCGGTGTACCACCTATCTCATGGTTCATCCTCGCTATAAGGTAAATCCCTGCCTTGACCATCGTAGCGGAATGCAGGTAGGCACTGACCGGAGTAGGGGCCTCCATGGCGTTTGGAAGCCAGAAATGAAACGGAAACTGCGCCGATTTGGTAAACGCACCGATCAGCACGAGCACCACAACCGCAGGATACAATGCATGAGCGGTGATCATTTCGCTTTTGTCGTAAAACGACGAAATCTCGTAACTCCCGGTCACCGTATAGAGCAGAATGATACCGGAGAGAAGAGCAAGCCCCCCTCCGACCGTGACAAGTAGCGCCTGTAATGCGGATTTTCTTGACGACTCTTTATGATAATTGAAGCCGATCAGGAGAAACGAACTGATACTGGTCAGTTCCCAGAACACAAACATCAAAAGCATATTGTCGGAGAGCACCAGCCCCAGCATGGACGTCATGAATATGCCGATATACAGATAAAATCTGCCGGTCTGGGCATAGGATTTCATGTAAGCGCCGGCAAAAAGAAAAACAGCGGCACCGATAAGTGTGATAATCAACGAGAAGGTCAGGCTCAAGCCGTCGAGAAAAAAGGAAAAGTTAACGCCAAGAGACGTCACCCATGGCACCGACTCCCGGATAACCTGCCCGGCGGCAATCTGTGGATAACGGGTAAGTAAACCGAAAAACATGAAAAGGGGGAAAATAACGGCAATCCAGCCGAAGTTCTCCCTGAACCGTTTATAGAGCAACGGGGCAAGTGCCGATGCACAATATCCTATGGCTAACAGAACCAGCAATCTATACAGGCTTAAGTGAATGGTATTGCAGAACTAACCGCTGGAAACGTTCGGTTGTTCCCGGAAAGATTGCAAAGAAAAGATTACCAGCAAAAACGTTACTGTAGTCGAAACGATCGATTCACTCGCTGTCGGATAACCTGAGAATCTTGAACTCAGGATTCAGACGGTTCACTATAGGCTTGCCATGCCCTGGCAACCTCTTTCAGAGAGTAGGAAAGCAGAAGCGCAGCGGCAAGGACAACAGCGCTCCCCACTCTGATCGCAACAGCCGTTCCGAAAAGCTCCGAAAGTATGCCAACCTCCAAATTACCGATCGGCAGGAGCCCCACCAGAACCATCAGATAGATACTCATGACCCTACCCCGATAGCGGTCATCGACAAGATACTGCACTGTAGCGGTCATGGTTGCAAAAGCCGAAAGGATGCCCATGCCCGCAATAAAAAGAAAGATCATTCCGAGCCGCTCATCCTGCGCAAAAGAAAATGCGATAAGCCCGAGAGAAAAGGTAACGCTTCCGCCAACGACCATACTGCTGTTACGAACCCGCCCCGAGTTTATTGAAACCAGAACGGTACCGGAAAGAGATCCTAACCCCAATGCAGAAAAAAGATACCCCATACCTTCCGAACCAAGACCGTAGGTCTGTTTGGCGACCACCGGCAACATCGACATGAACGACCAGCCGAAGACAGACATCACCGAAGCAAAAAGCACGATGGTCCTGATAATGGGATGCTGCCACGTATAAACCACCCCATCACGAATGGATTGCAGGGGTGAACCAGAATCTGTCACTTTTTCCCGAGGAACAGTTGTATGAATGGCAAAGAGAGCGAGAATTACTGCAATGTAGCTCACTCCGTTTGCCAGAAACGCACCTCCCGTGCCGGTATAGGAAATCATAAAACCGGCGATGACGGGACCGATCACCCGCGATGTGTTCAAGATAGCGGAATTGAGCGCTACTGCCGAACGAAGCTGATCGTGTTCCACCATTTCACTTAAAAAAGCCTGTAGCGCAGGAGTTGCGACCGCCGTTACACAGCCGAGCAGAAACGCAAGTTCCATGATGATCACAAGGGTGATCGCCCCTGTGAGAGTAAACACACCGAGCACCAAAGCCAACACCATAGAGAGTATCTGAGTCCAGAGAAGTATTGTTTTCCGGTCATACCGGTCAACAATCACTCCACCGAACAGAGAAAACAGCAATGCAGGCAGTGTAGACGCTGCCGCAGTAACCCCAACCCAGAACGCCGAACCGGTCATTTCCAGCACCAGCCATCCAAGAGCCACCATCTGTAGCCAGGTGCCGATCATTGAAACGATCTGACCGACAAAATACAGCCGGAAATTCCTGCTGCAAAAAGCGGGAAAAGCCGAAAGCATCCATGATTTCAAACCGGAACATTCACCGTCTGCGGAATCATCCTCACTGGAATCATCATTCATCGACATCTCTTCAGTACAAGAACACTCTTTATTCATCATCATTGTCATCATATCATAAACTGGGAGCAAGATAGGAAAAGAAAACGAGAACTTTACAGGCCACCTCATATTGCCCCTTAGCGGCAGAGCCTCTATATTCAATAGCGAGTCTTACCAGTACAATAACTATACACCGGCATGACAATGGACACCGTGCACCCTACTCGATCCCAAGGAGAGCAGCCCCCTCTACCCGACGAGACAAAACTGCTCGACACGCTGCAAAAAGTATTCGGGTTCCATACGTTTCGTAAGAACCAGGAATCGATTATCCAGGCCATACTCGATCGAAAAGACACGTTCGCCGTCATGCCGACCGGCGGCGGCAAATCGCTCTGCTATCAGCTTCCTGCCCTCCTGCTTCCAGGAACCTGCATCGTGATCAGCCCGTTGATTGCACTGATGAAGGATCAGGTTGACGGCGCCAAGGCAAACGGTATTCGCGCTGCGTATTTGAACAGCAGCCTCTCTGTAGAGGAGCAATCACGTGTTCTCAAAGGCCTGCTTTCAAAGTCACTCGATCTGTTGTATATGGCGCCTGAGCGGTTTGCACTCAATCATTTTCAGGAAATGCTCAAAGAGGTGGACATCAGCATGGCGGTAATTGACGAAGCTCACTGCATTTCCGAATGGGGCCATGATTTTCGACCTGACTATCTTTCGCTCGCTGCTTTGGCCAGGCTTTTCCCCGATATACCAATAGCAGCATTTACCGCAACAGCCACCCATAAGGTACAGCAGGATATTCTCGATAAACTCAGCCTGCGCAAACCATTTATCATCAGGGCCTCGTTTGATCGCCCGAATCTCTTTTACGATATCCGTTTCAAGGAAAATCCCAACGCCCAACTTGCCTCGATCCTGAAAACCAACTCCGGCAAAGCCGGCATCATCTACCGCACCAGTCGCAAAAGCGTCAACGAAACAACAGCGATGCTCCAGGCAAAAGGCTTTCGTGCACTCCCTTACCATGCCGGCCTGGGCGATGAAGAACGGAAAAGAAACCAGGAAGCGTTCATTCGAGACGAGGTCGAAGTTATTGTTGCAACGATAGCGTTCGGCATGGGTATCGATAAATCGAACATACGTTTTGTCATTCATGCCGACCTGCCGAAAAGTATTGAAAATTATTACCAGGAAACCGGCAGGGCCGGCCGTGACGGGGAACCCGCTCAATGCATACTGCTCTTTTCACACTCGGACATCCCCAAAGTCCGTTTTTTCATCGACACGATCGTCGATGAAACCGAGCGGGTAAAAGCACAGGGAGCATTACAGCGCGTGATATCATTTGCGTCGACATCTGTTTGCAGGCGGAAAACCCTGCTCGAATATTTTGGTGAAACGTACCCGCACGACAACTGCAATTCCTGTGATATCTGTCTTGGCTCACGCAAAGTTGTCGATTGTACCGAAGAGGCTCAGATGCTGCTCTCGGCGATCGCCCGAACCGAGGAACGCTTCGGTGCGACACATATAATCGATATCGTCACAGGCAGCAAGAACAAAAAAATCCGTGACTTCGGTCACGACCGGCTCAAAACATACGGAGTAGGGAAAACGCACGCCAAAAAATTCTGGCGGCAGCTTATCGATGAATTGATGGCTCAGAAAATAATCGCAAAATCCGAAGGCCTTTACCCGGCCCTTTACATACAGGAAAAAGCTATTCCGATACTCAAAAATAAGGAAAGGGTGGAAATGATACGGATAAACGAATCCCGAACTCCTGCAGGAAGAATCGAAAAATCAGGAGCCTACGATCACGACCTGTTCGACCAGCTTAGAGCACTTCGTAAACAACTCGCTGACGAACAGAATATTCCGCCCTACATTGTCTTTTCCGACCGGTCCCTTCGAGATATGGCCACCCTACATCCCACGAACGAGGAAACCATGCTTTCAGTATCAGGAGTGGGAGAAATAAAGCTGCAGCGATATGGAAGTCAGTTTCTCGCCCTCATCGGAAGGTACCGTGAGGAATACCTGAAGAAAGACGAAAAATAATCAGCCATTGCCATTGTGCCGGCTCCTCTGAGCCTATTTTTCAAGAGCGATTTCAACACGCCAGTTCAACGCCCTGCCATCAGGCTTGGTATTGTCAGCAACCGGCATGGATTCACCAAATCCTTTTGCCGACAGCTGCTTCTCGGCAATACCATGGGCAACCAGCCAGTTCACCACGGATTTGGCGCGCTTTTCGGATAAAGTACGATTGTATGTATCGCTTCCACGGGAATCAGTGTGGCCCTCGATGATCAGTTTTACATCCGGCCGAGCTTTGATGGTCCTGAGAACCCGCGTCAAGGTCTCCTCTGAGTCCGGTTTGATTGTAGCTGCATCATAATCGAAGTAAATACCGTAAATGATGGCACGGCCAATCTCGTCAAGAGAACGTCCGATCGCGTCTTTTTTCATGCCTGACACGAATGCCTGCAGGCATTTTGGTTGTCGGCCGTCCGTCACTCGCCTCCCATGCCAGAGCCCCTGATAACGGCTGTTCTCGTACCACAACCCGTTTAAAAATCTTCTGTCCGACGTCAGTACCATAATGGCGGTTCCGGTCTGCGGGCCGCTTTCCACCCATTGAAAACGAATAACACGACCGTCCGTGGTTCCCGCAAGACGTCCGTCATCCCAATCGTAACACCCTTCGACCTCAGTACCTTTCTGCCGCAGCCACATGACACCGTAGTTGGTATCATACACTCCCCCGACAGGATTGGAAGCAATCATCGCGCTGACCGGTTCACCATACGCTTCCAATTCCATGATTTCCGTATAATCGGGATTGCCCCAGTTCGATAATACTTCGAGTTTCAACCATTGACCGGGAATCATGCGCTCCATGATAAACCCTTTTCTTTCTCCCTGTGAAGCCTCTCCCTCATAGACCAGCTCGTAGCCATCGTTCGCAGACTGGTTCGACACATACAGCTTGAAACGCCTTGCTGAAATGCCGGGATATCCGCTCTCCTGAGCGTCGGTGTTGTCTATATAAAACGACTCGATGGCAGCACTGTTCGGCAACTCGATGATAAACGTATTCGGGTATGGCAGCTTTCTCGTACTGCACCACCCCATTTCAGTTGTGCCGTCCAGAAGCATCATTCCGGCCCATTTCTGGTTGTATTCCGTCGTCGCAGAAATCAGGACGGCGCCACTGGCGATATCGAGCCGATCGTTTTTTTCCGTGGCAGTCACGGGTTTCGCCACAAATAATGAAACAATAAGAATTAAGAAGAGGAAGGGAAGTTGCCTCATGTTGCTCTCCTGTTCAGACGAACTGATGGTTGAAACGAGCTTGTTCAGTCTCTGTTGCCACAAAAAACCCCAAACTGCTGCATTTATGACTGTGAGGAGCCGCGACCGCAGCGCTCTCTTTTAGACCTTTTGAACGTGCCCGTAAGCGTGAATGAGCACTACCGTTTGCACAAATGAGCCACAATAAAAAATATAGTTAAAATATATATAACCTTACCGCTATTGAGCGGTTAACCGTTTATGTTCGGAACATCTCAAAAAAGAGAACTCTTATGAAAAGTACTCGACAACCGGGAATGGAAGCCCATAGCATTGAATGGCTGAATGATAAACGGATTCGAAACACGGAGTATGCTCGGGAGATCATAGAAGACTAGTAGATGAACATGAGTGACCGTCGATAGATCAGCAGACATGACGGAAAGCCACCTATTTCATTGCCTGCGCCTTGAAAAAGGTATAACACAACGTTCCATCTACTTCCGTTGAACGGTATAAAGCATCGATCCCTTTCCTCCATTGATCACTATCGATCAAATTACAAGCCAAAGCCTGATCCTTGATTTCTTCAAGAACCCCGATAAGAGTGCTTTTGGAAAAGTTCTCAATAAGATCCGGCCTGCTGGAATCGACATACATTGATTTGGGCTTGACAGAAACCTTGCAAAAATCAGTTGCCGTCAACAAAGGATAGAGTTCACGTCCAATTAACGCATTACCGCCACACATCGCTTGCAATTTGGTCAAACAGTCAACGACTTTCCGGGCATCGTTGTTGTTTGGATGGCAAAAAAAAGAATCGTGGTCACCTTCGACAACCGTAATGGTCCCACCTGTCTTTAAAACATCGTTTAGATTGAAAAGAGCATCAACGGGACATGCCAAATGTTCAAGCACAAAACACACATAGATATGATCGAAGCTTTCCTTATCAAATGGCAATGACATGATATCCGCATGTTGCAACCCGACATTATCGACATGCGCTTTTTCAAGATGCTCTGATGCCTGGCGAATGAAGGCAACCTCCTTGTCTATTGAAACAAACTCGGTATCAGGCCATTTTTTTGCCAGCAAAACAGTTTGTCCACCAACACCGCACCCCACTTCCAATACTTTCTGCCCTGGTGAAAAGCCGAGATCATCGTGAAATAAATCTCCCAACGGCTTTGCCTGTTTAACTAAACGAACCGATTCTTCAGCAGTATAACCATGCACATACTTCACTGTTCACTAATTTTTATTCTACAAGACTGTCCAGCGTATCTTCTTTCGAGCACTTTGCAATACACAACAGAAACAGCACATAACACCGTTGAAACAAATACAGGCACAATATTCATTATCAAAGACTCGAAAGCACCATTCACGAACATTATGATGTATACAGTAGCACCGCAAGAAACACTTATAGCGATCGAGCGGTCGAGACATTTGGATTTCTCGATAATGCCCGTAACAACCCCTAGAAAAACAGGAGCCATGACAAATAATAAGCTAGCCGAGTCAAATAAAAACTTTATAACATCAGTTATTGAAAGAGATAAAAGTGCCATTACAATCAACAAAAAAGTAACGATAAATCTCGATAGTCTAACATATTCCATTTTTGAGGTCACAATTTTCTTTGGCAAAACATTCTCAATCACTGTAGAAGAAAAAACATATGCGAATGTATCCAACGTAGACATACTGACAGCAACCACAATCACTGCCAAATATGCAAGCAACCATGGCGATAGATCCGAAACCTCAAATACTTTGAATAAAACATCATCTGCAGCAATACCGGCGCCAATCAAATTCTTCACCCCATATCCTATAAAAATCAAAACAAGTGTCATAACGAGCAAAAAAACACCGGCTATCGGAAAGGAGTATGTAACAACGTGATCATTTTTTGCGGAAAAAACCCGTTGCCAAACTTCAGCGCCAGAAAGTATATACAGCGAACCTATCAGAAATAACGCAACTTGATCTACAACATCCAGAGAAAACAGGCTTTTGAACCTAAACACGTCATCAAGTGAAGGACGCAATAATAATGGAAAAAAAACAAGTGATATAATCAGAAAAAACTGAAGCACGTCCGTTCTCACAACCGCCCCGTATCCGCCTTGGTATAAATATAAACCAACGACCAATACCGTCAACAATGCACTAATTTCCGGATTCAAAGAAAACAAACCTTCAAACAGATTCGATATCACGTATATCTGGATAGCCACATATAAAGCGGAAAAGGCAACGATAATCAGAGACAGAACAACTTCGGTTTTCGCTCCTAATTCATGTGACAGTAAATCTCCTATTGTCACATAACCGTTAGCCTTTGACTCCCTCCTCACTCTGGGGCCAAGCAACGCCACCACCACCAGAGAGAAAATAATCCCGAATATCAACCACAGGCCCCCATAACCGATTGTGAAAGCCATCCCAATCCACAATACCAAACCCATACCATCCCGAAATCCGGAAGCAAGAGAACCAATGGTAGCAATGTGCCCAACGCTTCTCGAAGCCAGAATATAATCATCATAATTCTTCCCGCTATCCGCTCTAGAGGCAATCCAAACCAGAACACAGAAGTATCCTGCCATCAGCAGAATAACAAGGCTTTCCAAGTGACCAAACAGTGATAAATCCATATTCACTTACATGCGAAAACGTGATACTCATTACCCGTCCAATCCAAATACCTCATAAAATCCTGAGCACCTATAATCAAACCGGAGGTGCTTTCATCTCCATGAAAAGCCAATTCCGAATAGTTCAACATTTCAGAATCAATGCAAACAACCACTTTATTTTGCTTATCATGCCTCAGACCAAAAGGAGTGACAACACCAGGCTCTCCCCCCAAATAGTCAGCTAATTGCTCCGGAGCAGCAAAAGACAAGCGCTTTTCATGGACCATTCTGCTTATAGCCTTCAAATCTGCTAACTTGCAGGATTCTAACAGCACAAGATAGAACCGATTTTTTTTGTGGTTCTGAAGAAAAAGATTCTTGATCTTTCCTCCGGTAAAACCCTTGTAATATTTTTCACCACTAACGCTATCGGTAACAGGAGGATGAAAAAGCGACCTATATCTTATTTGTAAACCATCAAGTATATCAAATATCATACCGCTCAGCCCTTATATGGCCAAACCGAATTTGGAAAAGCTGTCTGCCAGTTATAGGTATCTTGTATACTGTTCAGCTCTTTCGTTCTTTTCACTACCAGCTCTTCGATCTTTGAAGGATCAGGAATATTTTTTGTCCTGTGGTGTGTTGCAAACAATGAATATCCAGAATAATCATGGACATTGACAACATTATGTTTGTTCGCATTGAACCATGACGTTCCGGGAAGCATCGTTGCACTTAATGTCAAAGCGGCATCGAGATAACCATCCTTGATCATTTGCTTGTGAATTTCCATATCATTTTCGACA
This sequence comes from Prosthecochloris sp., assembly GCA_015482705.2. Lineage (GTDB taxonomy): Bacteria > Bacteroidota > Chlorobiia > Chlorobiales > Chlorobiaceae > Prosthecochloris. The sequence goes on from JADMLA020000020.1 coordinate 47,825, forward strand.
ATCTCTGCAGTATGTTCCGGTGTTCCGAGAATATCACTTGTAAAGACATAAACGTCAGCCTCTTCTCTCAACCGCTTCATACATTCAAAATTATTTTCATACCTGTTAACCATTGTCCCCGTAGCACTTTTTCCTTTGTTCCAGGAACGTGGATTGAACGGCATATACAGCCCGGTAAGCTTTCCTGAACTTGTCTTGTTAAAATCAACAAGCAAATCTGTCACAGATGTGTTCAAAGTCTCGAAATCAAAGCCACCTGTTATCTGCCAATAAAAGCCGTATTTATTCAACAAGCCAAGTTTCTTCAAAAGATTATCCTTCTTATAAATAAATGCATCATCCTGAACAATAATTTCTTCTATACCACTTTCCTTGAAAACCTTAAATTGCTCGTCGATTAAATCCCAATCCAAATAAGAGGTGTAATTTCCTTTTTGACTCCCTGCAACACAAAAATCACATTTTCGAAAACATCCTTTGGAAAACATAAAATCGGTAGATTTTCTCCCAAAAGAAGGATAAGAATAGGCTTGATCGATAGGATAGTGGGTATCTGCTATAATAGAGTAGTCGAGCAATGGAAATTGTTTCATGCTTTGAAACTCACCGTGAATAACTCTATCGCTAATTTCTCCTTTTACAAGAGAATCAATAACCGCAATAGCATCGCCTGTTATGAGGTGATCCACCCAATCATTCTCTTTAAGGAAATCTTCCCAGCAAGCAGAAATATGTTGGCCTCCATATATCATCTTAACGCCAGGGAAAGATTTTTTAATAGATTTTCCCAGCATAACTGCAGTGCGATAATTTGTGCTTGCAATGAGGGGAACACCCACATAATCGGGAGAAAATGCCTCTACTTTTCGTAATGTATCTTCGAGTGAATTTCCAGTTCTCGCAATGGTTCGGACAATTTCATCTCCTTTGAACGCTGTGTATTTCTTCGTGAACTCTCCTGGTGTATTCTGCTCAAAAAACCTGTTTTTCTCTTTTCTATAATCCTCCAACGAAATATCAATTTGATAGCGTGAAAGTTCACTTCCTTTCAACTTTGTTTGAAACAGAACAGAACGGCCCAAACCACCATTTCTGACAACCTCATCCAGATACATGACATTGTGTCCTTTTTCCTTCAAAAGTGAAGCCAGATACCAAATTCCAAGGTATGAGCTGGTTCTTACCATTTCCCAAGTAGCATCCGTTTCTAATGCAGGCTTTATGAACATGACATTCGACATATCAACCTCCCTTCATTAATGTTTGAACTGCAAAACAATCCTTTTACAGAAGACATGAAGGAACAAGACAAAATTATCCTTCCATAGTCCGGTCAGCATACGGACACACTCCACCCATGAGTTTTTTTTCACATGCCACACAACGACGAAAAGCGTGCATGAACGATCAAAAAAAGAACAAGTGTACGCGTCTATGTAAAACTATAGGAAACTGGCACTGGTAAAGATGGAGGAAGTACCATACGAGAACAAGAACAGCAGTGTATTTTCACCAACAAAAAACCGCAAAACAATCGAAATAATTTCCAGCCAGCAATAAAAAGCGAGAGAAAGCATGCAAGTCATCACTTTATAAGAGATAACCCTTCACAAGCGGTGACAGCTTACAACGGTTGTAGTGAGAGAGTATCGATACAAATCGCTCTATTCATGAAATACCGCTAAGATCAAGACCCTCCTGAGATGTTATCCTGTAGCCAGCTCCTGGGAAAAGTTTCATTTGACACAGCTGCCCCGAAAATCATAGTAGACCTTTTTTATACATACAGCTGCCGTCAAAATTATCTCGAACGTCACTCATAAATCTGCTCGAATCCCATATATCCGAAATATTGCCACCATCCCGTATATTCCCGAAAGGAGCCTTTATCCATCGGGAACCATTTTTCCACATCTTTGCTACGCAAGGCCATATATCTCCCTGTATATCCACATAAACACCTAAGGTTTGCGTACAGGCTCCGCCACCATAATAGGCGAACCCTTCTGAGCGTTCGATTTCCATTGACTTATCAATCTCATATATGGTGCTCAGCAGCATACTTCTCTCACGGCTGGATATCGGCATCAATAAAGACGAAATCTCCTGACCCTCCTCACATCCGAAATCCTTCAGCGACTCATAACCCATAAAATCTCCCCCGGCTGTTCGTCCGGACGGAATGTATTCACCGGCCATAGGATACACATTGTTATCACGGCACCACTTATGCATAGCCGGGATCTCCTCGATATTACCTTTAAAAACCATGGTGTTCAGCCCAAGTCGTGTCGGCACGATATCATTAAAGCCGGCATCCATAAGATGTAACAGCGCCTTATCCCTTTTTTCAGAGTATCCCTTCCTGCCACAAACCAAATCCTGTACCAAGGGGGACCGAGAATTGCACTTTAAAACAACACTGACATCCCTCATATAACAAAAGTCGATCAATTCATCATTACTTTCAAAAGCGATACCATTGGTAAACAATACCGAGGTCATGTCATTTTCATATATACAGTTGATAACATCTCTAAAATATGGATCAATTGTCGGCTCTCCAGCCCCAACAATATTGACAGTCTTCGCACCCAGCTTTTTAAAGTCTTTGATAACCCTGCATGTTTCTTCTATGGAAAGCTCATTCGCTCTCCTATTTTTACGCTTTGAATCCTTTTCTTCCTTATAACAATACGGACAATTAAGATTACAAGCATTCGTTAAGTCCAGAGAAGGATTGATCATTTTTTTATCCTTCACAGCTCTCGTTGTCTCCTCCTCATAAAAATCCCAGCCCTTGATTGTGTTTCTTTCATCCATTGTCGTTTCGGTATGAAGTTCAAGTAGCATTCTACAGTTATTCGAAAAATCGCACGCGTTGTATAGAACAGTTGAAGCAAAGTCTCGACACGGCATTATCGGCCACTCGTAAGAGATAACACTACCCCATGTTCTTCAGCTGAATACAGATAGGAATGCATTAAGGAAAATCTGGAATGCCGTTCAACACGGTCAAAAGAGCACATACATGGGAGAAACTATCATGCATTTCAATACTTGATGACGACACCTATCCCTTGAGGCTGTTTGGGCGAAAAACAAGCAACAATATATTCCATCAATGATTATGGAGGAATGTGTACTGACTGTAAGAAGCGATCATAGATTTTTGAACACAGCGAACCAGTAACGGGCTCACGCAGCTATTAGCGTATACAGTCAGTATTTTATATGAAAAATATAGCAACTTTTCGATAGAGCATAAAATACCGAACATCTTTCGTTGTTTTTTTCCATTGATGTTTCATTTCGAACAACAATGCAGCAACAAGCAATCTACCCGGCTTGTTCCTAACAGCAGTTCATTCAATGCAAAAACAAATCATAAAGTACAAATTATTTACAACGTCCCCCTTTTCCTAAAGCAAAAAGTAGAGGAGTACTCGCTATAGTAGCTCCTCGCCTCGTCCTTTCGCCAAGTGATTGTCTGTTTTCCAGGGTTGTACCGCGAAAATGAAGGAGATGAGAAAAGTGATGCCGATCCAGCTCCAGCCTATACCGATCAAGCTTGTCCAGGAATATCCTCCGTATGCGACTGAAAGTTCTCTGACAAGCTGGTTCAAAAGAATCACCGTGAGGAAAAGAGGCAGGCAGAGCTTGATGACCCAGTTCCACCAGACGCCGAGCTGCATCTTCGAAACCTTGTTGAGATGCTTTCTGATGATATCGAGCCTGAAAAACCAGCCGACAACGATACACTCGAGCAGTCCGGCCATTACCAAGCCGTAATTGTTGATGAAGTGATCGACAATGTCGAGCCAGAATAGCCCTCCATTGGTCGTAAAAATTATACTGCCGGCAAAACCAAGGACACACAGCACAGTCGCAAGCTTTTTTCGGTTTATGCCGAACTTGTCTTCGGCCCCGGAAACAAAAGCTTCAACGATGGATATCGCCGACGATACACCTGCAACGGTGAGGCTCAAAAAAAAGAGCACACCAAACAGGGGACCCGCATCACCGATCAGTGAAATGGCTTTCGGATAAGCCACGAAAGCGAGACCGATGCTTTGCGTTATGACCTCTTCGAGCGGCTTGCTCTGAGTCACCGACATGAAACCGAGAATGGCGAACACCCCGAATCCGGACAGTAGCGAAAACCCGCAGTTCGCCAGCGCGGTGATCACCGCACTACCGGTCATGTTCGAGTTATAGGGCATATAGCTGGCATAAGCGATCATGATACCGAAACCGAGACTCAATGTAAAGAATATCTGGCCGTAGGCACTGATCCATACGTTGGGATCGCCGAGTTTAGTAAAATCCGGTTTGAGATAGGCCGAGATACCGACCATCGCACCCTCGAGGTTGACCGACCAGAACACAAGAACCAGTGTCAGCAGAAGGAGCAGCGGCATGAACACCCTGTTTGCAAGTTCGACTCCCCGGCTCACTCCTCGCACAATGATACCCCAGCTCACAAGCCAGACTGTAAGAAGACTGAAAAGTATTGGTGCCTGGACAACGCCAATATCAGCAGGAGAGGAACTGAGGTTCAGGAATGATTCGAAAAAGAACTTGTCGGGATCGTCTCCCCATGAAAGATTGAATGAATACAAAACAAAATTCACGCACCAGGCAATCACCACAGAGTAGTAAAGCACAATACCGAACATGGTAAACAAGAGAGGCCACCATCCAAGCCATTCCCACTGCCTGCCTATCTTCCTGAACGCAAGGGGTGCACTGCCTATCCGTTCGTGACCGATCCCGAATTCGAGGATCAGCAAAGGAATACCGGCAGTGAGAAGGGCAACAATGTAAGGAATCAGAAATGCCCCCCCTCCGTTTTCATAAGCCAGGTAGGAAAATCTCCAGATATTACCGAGCCCGACTGCAGACCCTATCGCTGCAAGAATAAAACCGGTCCTTGATTTCCACGTACTTCTTCCGGTACTTTCTGATGACATTTCTTCCTGATTTAATGATCGGATAAAGATCGTTAAATTTACAAAACGATAAGGATATATCTGTAGGATTATAGAGGAAGAACATCACCTAACGTATTGCTTTAAGAACAACTAGAATCACTCACGCCGCCTGAAATGACAGAAAAGATACATCTGTCCTCTTCCGCCGGGAGTTACGTGTTGTTGTTTGCGGTGTTGGCGGAGAACAAACTCACTTCCCAGAAAACCTTCCAGTTCCTCAACGGTATACCGTCGTACCGGTAGTCCGCAGCACTTTGGCGGGGCCTCGTGTGCAAAAGTTCCGAGAATGAGGTGCCCACCTGGTTTGAGTGCGTTTAAGAGTTGCGTGCGGTACTGCTGCTGCCATTGTTTTTCGGTGAAGAAATGAAAAACCGCCCGGTCATGCCACAACTCGTAATAATGGGCAGGAAGCTTCACCGACATGATATCCCCTTCCAGACAGGTAACCATGTTTTTTTTTCTACCCAGCGTTTTTTTAACCGTGGAGAGAGCCTTACCTGAAATATCGAGAACTGTTATAGAGCGGTATTCTGCATCAAGCAGGTCCTCGGAAAATGTCGATATACCGCATCCTACATCGATTATCGGTGCGTAGAGAGGAATCTCGAGCTGGTTGATCCAGCAGAGCGACGCCTGGAGATGTGGAGTATACCACCCGGGTTCATTCGACATCGTTCCTGAATACACCTTTTCCCAATGATCCTTCGAAGCCATGACTCTTTGCATCGGCGCTCTCCTGCATAGTGTTTTGATTCTTTGAACGATTCAAACAAGTACTCTCACAGCGTACAAAACTCCGTCGCATGTTTTATCGGTATGGCCGGACCGTTCATTCCTGCTCCAGGCACACATGCATGGCTGGTTCACGGCAGAATCCATCCGCTCGCGGAAAACGGTGCAGTTCTCTCGAACATTACGAGTATGGTTCCATCCCTGAAGCACAAAAAGGGCGCCAAGCCACCGAAAGATCAAAGGCAACTATGGCAAGCATACCATTTCGCTTTACCGAGGAATAAGAGCATCATGCTGTGGTGCCATCAAGCAGGAAAAAACTCAACAAAAATGTAACGATCGTTAAAGATATTCACAAGTCGACGTGACCAGCCTGGAGCATTCATGTATCGATCTTGAAAGCATCGATCCGCCTGAATTACCCTCTCGCTCCTCATGATTGACAATTGCCACTCGCGTTGCCGTTCAGGTGACAACTGAAGGCAATCGAAGTAAAGCGCAGGAAAACCTCATATGAACAGCTGAATATCCGCGTCGGCTGCGTACTCGAGAAACATGGCCGCTCCTGCAAGCTCCACGCCGTCGATGAAGTCTTCCTTGGAAAACCCGAACACATCCATCGTCATCTGGCACGCGATAAACTTCACTCCGCATTCGAGACACAGCTCGCG
>JADMLA020000021.1 GCA_015482705.2 Prosthecochloris sp.
ATCTGATTCAACCGTCACTTCTTCCTGCGTTGCATACGGCACAAAACAGATGGTGTTCTCCTTCCGCTGGAGAACACCGTTCGAAAAGATATAAAACGGCTGTTTTGTCGGGATCGTGAAAGGCATAAGGCAAAATGTATCGGAGATGATTTATGTTATCCCGCGTTATTTTATGACGCTGTGGCAATTTGATACTCATAATCGAACTCACTCATTTTTTTAATCAAAGATTTCTCCGCTTCATCGAGTGCATAAACAGATTCTTTTTTCGTTCTGATATAACCACCTGCAGCTAAAGTGACATACGTTTCAACACCCACCATATCCTCTTCTATTATTGGCTCTGCTTTATTTTCTTCATCTTCCTTCAGTTTTGCCCTAATGCTTCCGGCAATTTTATTCGCATTGTCTGAAATAGAAATAGCCAAAGTTTCCATCAAACTGAACGTACGCGCCTGGTTTGAAGTAATTGACCAGTTAATAATCGCGTTAGCAAGCCCTTTAATCAAGCGTTCACGCTCTTCCCTCGGGGCAAGCAAACACGCACCGAAAACGGTTTCAGCTTCCGTCCATCCGGCTTGGCGCAAATGCGCTTCCGTTTCTTCCGTAATTTCTGGTTCCAATTTGCTCAGAGAAACGCAAAACAACCGGCGCAAATCAATCGCGATGTCCTGAACAAAAAGCCCCGTCGCTCTTCTGTTATCAGGAATCCACTTTCTGTTCAGGCTTCTGTCTTTTCCAAGCAAAAGCTCTGTAATTTCTTCTACGCTTAACGTCTCTCCTTTATCATTCCTTACAATAACTTCATTGTTTGGCCTGTCACTTCGGTCAAAGGAAATATTTTCCGAATCAACGCCTGAAAGCAACGGATGCAGCCCTCTCATTGCCGAGATGGAAAGCGGGCTTCTTCTTTTTAAGGTTCTATCTTTTCCGCCTTTTGCAGCTTTCATCCAGCCCCCGAATAGCTGGTCTGAATATGTCGGATCGCAAGATGCATAGACTTCACCTTCTTTCATCACGCCCTTATTATCCACATCAAATAAAAATGTGGTCGGAGAAGGAACTTGATTCAACTCTTTTGAGAGTGCCTCAAGAATTGAGCGTTTGACCTGTTGCCCGCTGGAATAGGGGATACGGCGGTTGAATTGAGGGTCGTAATATGATTTTTGCCCGTCTGCAACACAAAACACGGTATGCTCCGCTCTTTTGAGCGTTCTAACATAAATGGTGCTCATATTCATTTTTTTAGGGTTTATAAATTTCTTTCTCGCTCTGCATAGGCGTAGTCAAATTTGAGTAGCACGACAAAGTAGCCGAAATCCTCAGCTGACATCAGATGTACTTTATCACGCAGGTTTTTGAACATCTCAAGATTGCTTTCATGAACATCTTTAATCAACGTTGTTAGGGCGTCTAAAAATGGCTTCTTATTTTTAGCAGCTAAAAGTTCGGACTGAATAAGATTTTTTCTATCAGTCTTTGTTGAGCCTTCTCTATACTCATGAAGCGCTTTAGCAACTTCGGCAGTATAGTTAAGGGATTCTTCCTTGTTTTTTGTTATCATCGCTAATAACCATGTTTTATAGGTTCTGAAAGTAATAAGGTTTTCATAATCTTTTTGCTCAACGCTGCTTTTCCTAACTTCATAATCCTCTTCCGACTCTCCTTTTTTTTGAGCCACTCGAGGCTTAGTCATTTTCAGGTTAGAATCTTTGCCATAATATTTTCTCAAGTATTTCGGCTCTAAAGCCTGCAAGCCGATTGACCCTAATTCGCAAGCACGCTTTATATGAAGCCCAAAAAGCGACTCATACGCTTGCCTATCATTTAATGCAACTTGTTCTCCGAACAATACTTTATAGTAATCGGTTATTTTCCTCGCTTGAGAAAAATAAAAAGGATAAAACCCAAGCGTTTTATTTGTTTGACCCAAGCTATAAACATATCCGCTAAAAGTGTGTGCGGGAAATTTATTTGAAATATTAAAAAAGAGTTCACTCCAGTTTATTGTATTGACTTCAATCACTTTATCATTAACGGAAAACACATTTTGTGCATGAAGTCGTGCAAAATCAAAATCTTCACGAAATCGTTTTCTGTAAGCAAAATTCAACCATTGCCCATTCCATGTATTGATTTGATTGCCTTTAAGGTTTTGTAACGTTGGATCGTTCAGGTATTTCCTGTAAATTTTCCAGCCTTCGTAAAGTTTTATCAAAATTTCCGGCTCGTTAAAAAAAACAGAATAACCTCCTGCAACCCCGATACCCAAGCCACCGCCAATCCAGGACAAATAGAGATCTTCTTCTTCAATCTGGAACTCAATATCGGTAACCAACCCGGAGGTTGTAGCGAATTCCTTTTCCTCAGCCGCAGGAAATCCAATAGCAATGCTTGCATCCTTTTCACCACCGGAAATTTTTTGATGTAAATTTGCTAATTTTTCGAATCGTTCCTCAGGTTGTAGTAAATGGGGTTTTTGACCAGATTTCATTTGTACAAACGGTGAGTTTGTAATCCACTGCATGTATTTAGGATGATTGAAAAAGTATTCGAAATAAACTTTATCAAAAAATTCTTTTGCTGAAAGATTTTCCTCAAATCTCTCATTATATGCATTCAAAAATGTTCGACCGACTGTTATCGCTATCATAACACCTTATAAAAATGAGTATTCAACATTATAATTTTCCGGTTTAGCTAAGTCTTCAATAAGGCCTAAATCTCTGCTATATGCTTTATCTGGAATAATAAAAGGAGACGAGCTGTATTCATCCTTGAATTGCTGAAGATCTTTAACGACATAATATCTTGTATGAATCTCCATTTTATAACGATCCTCATAATTTGCCTGCACATAAACCTCCCTATCGGCCTCAAGAATACAGCTCACACTATCAATATCCAATAACTCAAGAAGAATTGCTTTGCTATTATGCGTGAGCTTATCAATGCTCCATTTGCCCGTCTCTTTGAAAACGGAATGTTCTTCGATTGTTAAAAAATCGATCTCGGTAAAAACGTCATCTATTTTCCCCTGCAATGATTTTTCTTCCAACACCTCACCATTTGGCAAAACATCATAACTACGATTGATAAGTTCAATGTCATAGGGTTTTGCTTCTTTATCGTTTTCGGGTGGCGGCAAAACATAAACGGGTTTATATGTGCCGATAGTCTCTTTCGTTCTCCTGCGATTTACCCGGCCAAACCGTTGAATAAGCGCATCCAAGGGCGCTCCTTCCGTAACCATAACGTCAAAACTGAGATCCAGGCTAACCTCGACGACTTGTGTTGCAACCACAATGCATGCCTCAGTAGAAGAGTTAAAATGGCCGTTGGGCTTGCCGTCTTCGGCAAGCCCGAGCAACAGGCGTTCCTTTTCATCTCTATCGCCTTTGGTAAATCGGCTGTGAATCAGGAGAATCGGTGTTTCGGGGAATAGTCTCTTAAGCCTGGTATACTTTTCTTGCGCTGCTTTGACCCGATTGCAAACAACCAGAACTTTTTTCTGTTCATTTACCGATTGTGCGACGACCTCAGCAGCGATCTCCCAACTGTCGATTTTATGAATGATGTGCCGATTGAATTGTTCCTGCTCATTCTCCTCCAGCTGCACTTCCAGTACATTTTCTTTTCCGAGCAAATCAATAATGCGGTTGTAAAGCAGCTTCGGCATGGTCGCCGTCCCGATATGAATATTGCAGCCGAGATGTTTAAGCACCTGAATGATCTTCAGCACAATTGCTCGCGTCACCTCGGTGTAGGTGTGAATTTCATCCAAAATGACATCGCAGCCTTTGATGTCCATAATCATGGCTTCGTAACCGTTTGTGCCGAATGCAATTGCTGCGATTTGGTGAGGCGTGAGAACTTTTACGGCAGCACCGACATGGCCTTGAATAATTTTTTCTTCTCTGGATTTGCCTTCCAATACAATTTTTGAAGCCGCATGGAGTAAGCGAATATCCATATCGGGGTTATCCGTTGAAAGATCATTTTTCACACGCTTATACATGGCATTGATGGAGGCTTGAAATGGCAAGGTATAAAATATCCGCCCTTTACATCTTCTGAACAAAAAGTCCGTCTTCCCTGCGCCGGTGGAGGCCACAACCATCGTATGCTTTTCTCCAGAAGAAGCGCTTTTTAATGAGAGCGGATAAAGCTGGTGTCTGCGATTATAGAAATCAAGCTTTGGGTGTTTAAAAATTCTTTCAAGATAGTCATCCGTCTTATCGGAAAGTGCGGAAGCAAAGTGGTCAGCAGCCATTAAAAGGCCGCGCCATTCAGAATAACCTCGCTCAAGAACAACGTCTTCGCAGTACGCAGCCACCTCATCGTAAGACGCTTGTGCGTCTTCTAAGCTGATGTTGCAAACAGCGATTCCAAAAGCAGAAAGAAGTTTAAGCGCATCATTTTTCCATAATTCCCAATCTTTACAATGCAGTTCGAAAGTGTTATCACGATCCTCAATCAAATCAAGAATACCTTTTCTTCTGGCATCTTCTGCAATAGATTTATGATGTGCAATAACCATCTCAATCAATACAGGATGGAATTCTTTATCAAATAAAGAAATGAAAAAACAAGAGGCAATTTCATGACGAAACGGGGTATCAGGTTTTTTCTTTTCGGTTAAACGTTGCTGAAACACCGTGCTTGCCTTCCCAATATCGTGCAGAATTGCGCCAAGTCTTGCGATTTGTGGACTCATGTTTGAATAGATCGCAATCTTTTCTGCAACATTGCCAACCAAAAGCAAATGTTCGTGTAACGTGGTTTCTTCAGGATATCCTTTAGCTTTTATGTGAGAACAAACCCATTCCATATCAATAATTGTTTTTCACAGGCGTTCCTACAATCTTTATATACCCGAACATTTTTTCATTTTGCTTATATCTGTTATATCCTACGAGAAATGATTGTTCATTCTTTTCAAAGATCAGCTCAAATCCAGAAAACAAACTTTCATCAGAATCAAATTCTTCTTTACTCACCTCTAATATTTCATCACTCGGATAAAGAAGATCTTCATTTCTCGAAAGACAAATATGCTGTTTTGTTGCTATCTTGGCATCATTCGAATTTTGAAAAGCAAGAAACAAAACAGGCTCCAGCATAACGCCTCGAACCAATATTGCATAAGGGCGTTCATAAGATTTGTTGTTTCTTGTGCCTTTCTCGTTCCAACCTCGCGGTTGAATTTGTTCTTGTTGTTGAGATATCTGCTTATAGCTCAGACGATGACCGACAATCTTTTTTATTTCACCATCATCATCTTCGAGCAATTCAGGAAAAAGCTTTCGCTCAATCCCTGTAACTATTGAGGGAGTTAAAAACTGTTGACTAAACGTCTCGCTATCTCTAACAGCAGTCCACGGCTTTATAAATCCAAAAGGACCGGAATATCTAACGATGTAGTACATAGAATTAGTTTTATAACAATCATCAAAACTGTTTCACTTGAAATAGCACACAAAGTATTTCAAACGCTTTAGTTGTTCTTCCTTGTTTGAAAGTCCAACCATACCCACTTGATTTTGTTCATAGGAAAACCCTATGTTTATTTTTTATCGAACAAGATGTTTTTTCGAACAAATCGTATTGTTCATGAGCTAACCTTCACCATTCCGAACCCCATTGAATTGTTCTCCCCGAATCCGCATTCATAGCCGACCTTGACCAATTCGGGATGACCGGTAACCGTAAAGGGACATTGGATCGCCTTGACCCTGGTCTCTCTGCCGTTAGAGTCTTTGATGTAATCAGCTTTTCCACGCTCCTGCCTTTCTCCCGGACCCGGTTCAGATACTCTGCTTCAAACCTAACAGAAAAGGGAGCACCATTCTCAGGAGGTTCACAACCAAATAGACCGAGATACTTAGCCTGAAGGTTGTGCAAAAGAACGTTCGACAGACGTTCATCGTCATAACGTAGATATTCCTTTGTGTTCATGCCCGTTGATGGATCACGATACGCTGAAACTGCAAGAGGCGAAAGCATGGAAAAAGTCATACTTTCCGACCACTCCGGTTCGGAAAGTTTCTCGATACACTCTTTGCCGAACAATGCATTGTGAATCCGCAATGACCCTTCGGCAAACAGGCCGAGAATCAGATGCTGGAGAAACTCTTCCTTCGGCGACGAGAGATAGAACGTTACTTGCCGTGAACGGGAAACAATCTCATCGTTCTCAATTTTGCGAACTGGAATCTGAAGGTTTGAAAAGGTGAAATATTTGAATTTTTGCCGGCTACCTTCCGGAGCATACCCACGATCATGCAATTTAGTTGCATACTCATCTGATGACCGGGTAAGGGTACTGTATATCGTAGCGGCCATGTGGTAGCTGTAATTAAGGGGGATTCGCTCTACCGGCCTTTGCTGTCGTAGTGTTAACTTAAGTCTCATTGCTGTATTATTGATGATTATATTTTGCAATAACACATTGATATTATATCGGACAGGTGATTCCTAACCATACACCACCCCCATCTCCCGAACCTCGCTCCTAACCATATCCCGCAGTTCCTGCGGTTCTAGCACTTCGGCTTCTTTGCCGTAGCGCATGACCCAGCGTTTGATTGCATCGAGACCGCTGACCCGGAAATGAACGGTGATGCTTCCATCGTCATGCTCTGTTATCTGCTGAGAAGGGTGCCACTGCCTTTCTTTGATCCAGGGGGCCTGATAGGCTGAAAAGCGAACGGATACCGTCTGTTCCGTTTCGCCGACAACCTGATCGAATGTTTTCGACAGGAACTCGTCAACTGAAAAGTCAGCCGGTATGTTGAAATGTGTTTTCAGCAACTGCAGCTTTTTGATTCTGCTGACCACGAATGTGCGGATATCCTTGCGAAGCTCGCAGTGAGCCACGAGATACCATGTCTGAGCTCCGTGTGAGTAGTGCAATCGAAAAGGGTGTATCGTCCGCTCCGTCACCGCTCCGCTTGAATGAGCGTCATAGGCGACATGGACCTTCAATCTCTGGCGGATTGCGTCTTCGAGAGTAATGAAATGACGCGAAACATCGTGAGTACCTGCTGGCTGCTCGAAGGAGTAAATGCTGAAGAATTCACTCTCGCCAAGCGTCCCGGGAAGATACTGCAACACCTTGTCGAGAGCCCGGCTGACCTCATTGTAGTAGGGTGTCCCCCGGTATTGAGAGAGAACCTTTTTCGTTGCTTTGAGCGCTTCGGCTTCATCCTGTTCGAGAAACGCGGATGGAAGAAAGAGCCATTTTTCACGATAAAAGTACCCTTTCTTCTTTTTATCGTATTCAATGGGCGCCCGGAGCATATCGCGCATGTACTCGACATCCCGCTGGATTGTTTTCCGGTGAACTTCGAAATACGAAGCCAGCGACGTACAGTTCGGGTATTTATTGTTTCTCAACTGCTCGTCGAGAAAATACATGCGCACAAGTGGAGGTCGAGACTGCTTCATCCCTTTACTGTTTTTTGGTTACAGCACCAGTATACGAGGGAGTATGGGACATCCGCCGCCCCATGAACGTTTTTTCTACACTAACCGCCCAAATATCTTTCCATCTCAACCTTTACAACCCCACCAAGAACTCACAAAAGTTCGCTCCCACACTTCATAACCATCAATATTCCTGACAATTACACATTAGCAATACTATCCGTATTTTTCAATAAAAATACATCAACCCTTTTCAAAAAAACACTAGGGGACGTTGTAAATAATTTGCACTTTATAATCAGAGACGTTCATAACAATCCATACAAATCAGCACTATTGACCATAGCCCTAAAAGCGCTTGCCATCCATTCATGAACGCTTTGCGACAAAAGAATTATTCACAGGGGAATGACTAACCAATCTTTTTTCAGACCGAATTTCATACGATATCCGATCAGGAAGAACACCTATGCATATAACTAATGACATAAAACCCGTCACCTATCTCAAGGCAAAGGTGGCTGATTTGCTGGACCAGATCAACGACACGCACAGGCCGATAATCATCACACAGAACGGTGAACCGAGAGCAGTACTGCAAGATCCGAAAAGCTATGAAGAGATGCAGAATGCTTTGGGACTATTGAAAATACTTGCGATCGGTGAAGACAACATCCGCAAAGGAAACTTAAGGTCACAAGAGACGGTCTTCCAACGATCTTGAAAACCTGCTGAAAAAGCAATCATGAATTCGTCGTATGATATTTTCCGGGCTGCCTCTGCTGAATATGACCTGAAGGAAGTCATAGACTTCATAGCATGAGAAAATCCGGAAAATGCTTCGAAGATAGTGACGGAAATCTGCAAAAAAGCCTCTGAATTGAAAAACTACCCGGAAAGGGGAAGAATTGTTCCTGAATTACAGTCCCAAGGCATTTTTCTTTACAGAGAGCTCCTTATCTCCCCCTGGAGAATAATCTATCGGATCAAAGATACACAGTTCAACGTTCTTTCTGTTCACGACAGCCGACAGAATGTGGAGGATATTCTTCTCGAGCGCCTTATAAAAAGTAGTTAGAATTTGATCATCTGGCCGATGGAGAGAGTCTTTTGAACCACTATTGTATAGTATTAACTCCTGCTTCGACCATATTCAGGGCGTCTTCGCTGATGTTTGATCACCGTGACTCGAATCGTATCGGATTCCAACACGCAGAAATATATAATGTAGGGAAAGCGCCTCATCAATGATCGTCTTATATCACCTTCGACAATCATCCAACGGGTAGGCATGGCAGCAATTCTCAGTACCTGCTTTTCGAATTCATCGAGGAAAGCACTTCCCAACTCTTTGGAGCAGGCATTATAATACTTGACTATCTCACGTAACTCAATCTCGATTGCCGGATGATACTCTACTCTCATTTCCGCAGCCGATCCATCAGTTCTTTATGTGACAGCGGTACAGCTTTCCCTTGTGCGATTTCTTTTTCACGCTGCTTCGCCAAGGCCAGGGCTTCTTTTTCCGACATTTCATTCGGAATAAAATAGGGGTCCTCGAGACTTTCCCATATAGCTTCTGCAAGGACTGCTCTCTCTCTTGGATTCAACCGCAATGCTTCACTTGCTATTTTATCAAGATTCATAAACCTCCTCCTGTTTAACATCATCGGCTCTTTAATACCGGTTTACCCATAAGCCTAAAAAAAAATATAATTTGTTTTCGTGTACTCCTCAAAAAACACATACTAGGGACATACCAGGGGACGTTGTAAATAATTTGCATTTTTTTAGCGCAAAAAAACATCGGTCTCAGTCAAACCTCCTGGTCGATGAAGAAAGCTGTTTGGCAGTGTTTAAAACCTCAAAGCACAGCCCAGGTGATACGATGCAGGGGCGCTGGTGTCCCGCCTATCGTTACCGCTGCCGTAAGCATCACGATCGTCGTACCATGTTTTCGCATATCGGGCGGTCAGCTCGAAATTCTTCCAGAGATCATAGGATAGCAGCGCGAAGAATGCCTCTCCTTTACCATAGTACGATTTCAGGGTAAAGACGAGCGGCAGGTCATCTTCGTAGACATAGATCGCAGAGTCGTAATCATCTGTTTCAAAACGGGTATACCTCGCTTTGAAAGCAAGAGGTCCTTTTTTCAGGACTGCTTGCTGGTAGAGTAACCAGCCATCAGAGTTTTCATCACCGGCAGGATACTCTCCTTCGACAAACTTGATCTCTCCCCTTGTCCTGAGCGTCAGGTTACGAGATACTTTTCCGATCAGGTCAAGACGGGCTTTGTTCGATGTGAACGGAACCGGCTGATAATACTCGAGTCCCGTCCCGTCAAAAAGTTTTTTGGCCTCTTCTTTGTACTGGTTCTGGAGGAGCAATTCCGTCGTGAAAACCGGCGACTGCTTCCAGGTCAGAAACAGCTTCGATTCATCACCTGTCGATGGCAACCTGTAGCGACTGCTGAGTTCGGGAAACCTGAAGATATCGTAGTAAGCCCCTACATGCAGGTTTTTCAGTATATCAGCTTCGAGTCCGATATAATACCCTTCTTCGTTCGCTGCATCGTCGGCACGTTCGGCAAACGCACCGGCAAAAGGTGAGAAAAAAGCATCGTGATAGTCTCTCACCGCCAGTACGGTCCGAATACCTGATGTTATAGGGTAGTCTACACCACCGATCCAGGAAACATTTCCATCCTTTCCCGTCATCGCCGCTTCAGCAAAAACGTTGACCTTTCCTATCAGTACATCCGCTTCGATGCTTCCCATATCCTCCCATCCCGTGTTACCACCTGTTGCTTCAAGCGGAACGGAATAGTCGTACCGAGCCCATGTCCCGCCGACTTTGCCGAAGGTTTCCCCTGAACGAAAGGTATAGAGCAGGTTCATACCCAGGACTTTCTCCGTCACATTATCCCAGTGGTCGATTTCGCTGTCCGTTCGGTGATACCCCGATGTTCGAATTGTCGTCACCACTCCGTCCTTTATCGTAGCATCGACTTCATTGCTGGAATAAAAGGTCGTAAGTCTGAACGGCTTGAGATCGAACGATACCGCTGTTCCCTGCATAAACCCGTTCTCTGCACTTGAAGCATAGGCCTTCAGTCGGCGTCCTGACAGTTTTACCCCGAGAGGATCGACTCCTTTTGAAAAATACCTACTCTGGCCGAACAGCAATCCCTGACCTATCGCAACGGTGTAGTTTCCAACGATAAACTGCTCTACCGCTCCTGAACCGTTATAAACCATGCTGAGAGAGGTAAAATCATCGATCTCCGGTTCTCCGACATCTTTCTCCATAACCCCGTTGAGGGTTATCTCGTCATAGGTGACAGACAGCCGGTTATAGAGTTTATAATTATCACCCCTGTATTTTCCAGCAGCTATTCCCTGCCTTTCCGGGATTTCACTGAAATACCTGCTGTACCAGACACCGCTTATCCCGGCTTTTTCTTCCCGTGCTTTCATCGTTACCGGTGTGAACGAAAGGTATGGTGCAATCCGTCTTGCCATATCTGTCCCTAGAACTTCGTCAAGCTGTTCCGCCGCTGTCAATTGCCCGTTCTCTTCACGAAAAAGTATAATGCTTCGGGCATCATCTGGCGTAAGAAAAGGTATCAGGAGAAGATCTTCAGCAGTTGCCGTATTGACAGGAATCTTCTGTTTTTTCAGTTTCTCGAGCTCGTAAAGAAGCTGCTCGATATCGCCGGGCATATCACTTTGATCAAAAAGGGCCTGAATATCGTCTTCGGCAAACACAGAAGCAGGTAAAAAGTGGGGTATACTGCAAAAAACAATAAAAAAAAGCGCGGCAACTACATGATGCCGCGAAAGAAAAGAAGATAAACTCATAACCAAAGAAATACTTGTACATTAATAACCGTTCAAGGTGAAGCGCCTCCCTGCTTGAGCTGTTCGACTTCGCCGGAAGTCAGGTAACGCCACTCCCCTCTGCGAAGTTTTCCCGCCCGCAATCCTGCATAGGCTGTTCTGTCAAGCTTTTTCACCTCATAGCCCAGTGACCGGAACATCCTTCTGACCTGATGATTCTTGCCTTCATGCAAGGTTACCAAGACTTGCAAGCCTCCCTGAAGGATTTTCGCTTTGCACGGATTCGTTTTTTCTCCGGTATCTTTCAAACGCATCCCCCCGGTAAGTACAGGTAGTTGCTTTACCTGAAAGGGTACATCCAGTTCCGCCAGGTATTCCTTGTCCACACCCGATGAAGGATGCATCAGGCGATGCGCCAATTCACCGTCGTTGGTGAGGAGGAGCAATCCTGTAGTTTTTCTGTCCAGTCGACCGACCGGAAAGACTCGCTCCCTGACATCCACCAGGTCGAGAACCTTTTCACGGTTCTTCTCGTCCCGGTTTGTCGTGATATAATTTCTGGGCTTATTCAGCAAAATATACACTTTTTTTTCTTCAGGCAAAGCAAGAATCTTACCCCCGACAACAACTTCATCCGTCCCAGGACGTACAGTGATTCCCGGAGTCCTCTCGATGCTACCGTTCACCATTACCTGCCCGCTTTCGACAAGCCTGTCGGCTGCACGCCTCGACGCTACCCCGCACAGTGCGAGGTATTTATTGATTCGTATCGCTGTGTTGGAATTCGTTTCGGAAGTGAGCGTATTATGTTTCTTCATTAAACGTTGTTTCTTCTGATGACGCGAGGTAGTCCTGTATCTCCTTATCCTGAACAAGCTCCTTGATCTCCCTGAGTTTGGGAAGATCCTCGAGTGAGTGAAGACTGAAAAAATCCAGGAACTCCTTTGTTGTTCCGTATAAAAGAGGTTTTCCGGGAGTATCCGCTCTACCCCGAACATCGATAAAGCCACGCTCGAGTAGCTTGTTTACGGCATAGTCGGGGCTGACGCCTCGAACCTGCTGAATTTCTCCTCTGGTAACCGGTTGCCGGTAGGCAATAACGGCAAGAACCTCAAGGGCGGACTGTGAAAGTTTTCTCTGGATCTTAGGAGCTAACATTTTCTTCAGAGTGGGCTCGAGTTCAGGGAGCGTCAAAAAACGGAACCCACCTCCTATACCGACAATCCTGAAACACCTTCCTGCAGAGGCATAGCTTTCATTCAGCCTCTCGACACATGCTTCAATTTCAGCAGCAGAAAGTTTTTCTTCGAGTACCTGCCTGATGTCCTGTGGGGATATCGACTCCTCGGAGGCAAAGATCACCGCCTCTATCTTTTGTTCAGTGGAAGGATCTTTTTGCGGCATGTCGCTCCCGGTATGATTGCGTTCCCGAAGGCCTGTTGATTAACTACAGATCAGGAACAACACTCTTTTTTCAAAGCTGATGAAAAGTTACGGTCGATGTCCATACCCTTCTCATAATTGTACCAGAGCTTCTGACATGGAAAATTGGTTTCGTAAAGGGCCTTGCCGATTATGACCGAGTCCACCCCGTATTGCTCGAGCTCACGCAGCTTTTTCAAGTCTTCGGAATTTGTTACCCCACCCGATGCAGTAACCTTCATTCCCGCTTTCATTGCAAAACGCTTGGTGCTATCGAAGCCAACTCCCTGCATCATGCCGTCACAGGATATGTCGGTGTAAATAATTCTCTTAACACCTCGTTTTTTCATTTCAAGAGCGAGCTCGTAATCTTTCATTCCGCTGCTCTCGGTCCACCCTTTGATTCTGGGAACACCGTTTTGAGCATCGATACCCACCACAATCTGCGATGACGAGTACCTTTTGAGCAGCTCTTCGACAAGCTCAGGATTCGTTACAGCCGCTGATCCGATTACGACCCTGCTGACACCGATTTCAAGGTATTGTGCAACTGTTTCAAAAGAACGGATCCCACCGCCAACCTGCACGGGTATATCGAGTGTCGTGACAATCTCCTTAATCTTCTCGAAATTTACCGGCTTGCCGGTCAATGCTGCATCAAGATCGACGACATGGATCATTTTAGCGTTCTGCTTTCGCCATATAATCGCCATGTCGCAAGGATTGTCAAGATAAATCTTCTTTTTGTCGAACTCCCCGCGGGTAAGTCTGACACATTTTCCTTCCTTTATATCTATAGCCGGAATAATCAACATATTACTTCTCTCTGGACATTTACCAATTAGTACTATCTAAACCGGGCGCTTTTACGCCCCCTTTAGTCTTTATCATCGACGCCTGACAATCCGCTCAATTTAGCATTTTGCGAAGTTTTCAAGCACTTTCAACCCTACATCTGAACTTTTTTCAGGATGAAACTGTAGAGCGAAAATACCATTTTTTTCTATGGCTGAACAAAAATTCTTTCCTGCGAACAAGGTCGTTGCCGCTATGTCTTCTTCATGTTCGGGCTCACAGTAATAGGAATGCACAAAATAGAAAAAAGAGTTGTCCGGTATGCCCTCGAACAAAACACTTTCTTTGCTGAAAGCCACCGAATTCCACCCTATCTGCGGAACCTTTTCGGTATCGCTCTTGAAACGAACAACTTTTCCCGGCACAAAATCAAGGCCTTTGTGCATCCCTCTCTCTTCACTCTGTGACAAAAACAACTGCATACCGAGACATATACCAAGCACCTTACGGCCTTTATCGATATGCTCTGACAGTGCTTCGCTGAAACCCGAAGCGTTGAATGAACGTATCGCGTGGCCAAATGCACCAACACCGGGAACCAGCACTTTTTCATAGTTCACCAACAGTGATGCATCACTGCTCACTATTGTTTTCACTCCAAGATACTCGAATGCTTTCTGTACTGAACGCAGGTTCCCGGCGCCGTAGTCAGCAATAAAAATCATAAATCATCATAACGTTACAACTGGACTGTAAAAAAACTTTCGCATCTATCCAACAAGAAAAATATGCGCTTTCACAAATGCTCAGCTGCAACTGCACTGACATTTGTGCTCATACATCCCGATAGCCTTCAAGTGTTCGGCAAAGGCCCTTTCCCTGCTATCCGTCACAACGCTTTTGAGTACAGGCTCGAGACCCGACCTGCGCAATCGCTCTGCATGTTCAGGGCTTCTGATCATTGACAACTCCTCGATCTTATCTGCAAGCTGATTGCGCAAAGTATCGAGCGCAGCCAACGACTTCTCTCCAGCCAGCTCGGCAAGCAGGACATGGCAATCAAGCTCGTGATCTGACTTGGGAAGGACTGCTCGAACGATACCAAGATCACCGTCACGATTGATCATCATGCCTTCGGTCCGTAAAGGATGAGGAAGCACAAAATATGCATCGGCATTTCCTTTTGAAGGGTTGACCTCGATCACTCTCTGGCCATCCGTTGTTTCGATCTCCGTCCCGACAAGAAGCACAGTATCTGCGCTCAGCGATTCTCCTTTTTTCAAGTCCGTTGCCTGCAGTCGCTCCAGAAGTGCGACATTGGCCTCTCCCGTTTTTTTGCCGTATTCTCCCCGACGCTTCACCTCGGAGTCCGTATGTTCATCGAGAAGATAAAAAAGCTTTCCGTTGAAGCTTCTCGCAAGACATGCGGCTGCATAGGTTTGCTCTATGGTAAGCCTTGGTGATATCACAACAGCGAGTTCTCCTGCTGCTGCAAGAATCTCCTTTGCATCCTCCACCGACGACTGATCTACCTGGCTCTCCTTACCGTCGAGAAGTTGATAGCCGAATCGTCCTTCTGCACAGATGACCGCATTGTTGACCGGATCTCCATCAACACTTGTCACCCTGACCACCCGCTCTTCTGCCGTAGCCACGTTCAGGCCGCACCCTCTACTGCACGAGGTACAGGTAGTCATGGTCTCCACTGCCACCCACGGCCCAGCTTCTTTTCCGGTATTCGGTGCAAGCGCTCCCGTAGGACAGACATCGATGCACATACCGCATGCATCACAGCCGGTCAACTGCAGGGGATCATCGAAATTAGGACCAACCCTCGTTCCAAAACCACGATCGATAAAACTCAATGCACCTATCCCCCTGACCTCGAGGCAGACCCTCACACAGCTTCCACAGGTAATGCATTTATCACCCTCGATTTTTATGAGTGGGTGGCGGGTGTCGTCGTTGTATTTTCTTTTTTCACCTGTAAAACGCTTCTCATCGGCACCATACTCGGTTGCATACTTTCTCAGATCACAATCAAAACGGGCATTACAACCGCATTCTATACAACGTGATGCCTCGGCCATTGCCTGTATCTCATCCAGACCTTTGTTGATAGCGTCCCATCCCCCGTCTTTCAACCGTTCTTCGGATGGAAAGACCGTATCCTCGACCCTTTTCTTGTGGGTGTAGCGGGGTGCGAAATCCTCCATCTCCAGTTCTTCAATTCGGCCGAGAGAAATGGCGTACTCGTTTTTCAGCTCTACATCCGCACCTGCCAAATAGAGGTTGATCGCTTTTGCGGCGCGCTGCCCTTCTCCAACCGACCGTATAACCGTATTGGGACCAAATGCACAGTCACCTGCTGCAAAGACTCCTTCCCGAGTGGTTACGTTTGTGTTTTCATCGTAAACGAAGGTGTTCCAGCGTGTCGTTTCCGGTTTTTCAGCGTCTTCCTGTATACACGATACATCAGGATCCTGACCGATCGCACTGATGATCAGATCGAATGGCAGATCTTCTTCAGATCCTTCGATCGGAACAGGACGTCGCCGCCCAGATTCGTCGGGATCTCCCAGTTTCATCGAAATTACCCGAAGATGAGACGCCCGGCCATCGCCATCGAGAACAACTTCGGTCGGCGCTGTCAGAAAACGGAATTCGACGCCTTCTTCCATGGTCTCTTCCTGCTCCATCGGTAATGCCGGCATTTCAGCCTGAGTCCGCCTGTACAGCAGTGTCACCTCCGCACCGAGACGGCGTGCTACACGGGCACAGTCCATCGCTGTATCACCACCTCCGATGACCGCTACGTTCTTACCGACTTCGACAGGCTCTTTCAGCACAACCTTCCGTAGAAAATCAATCCCCCCGATTACTCCTTCGGCATCATCATTGGGCACTCTCATCGGTTTTGCCAGATGAGCACCGATAGCCAGCAAAACGGCATCGAAACCATCTTCTTTCAAACTGGCGATGGTAAAATCTTCACCGAGCTTTTTCCCGGTTTGCACATCGACGCCAAGATCAA
Source organism: Prosthecochloris sp. (assembly GCA_015482705.2). GTDB lineage: Bacteria > Bacteroidota > Chlorobiia > Chlorobiales > Chlorobiaceae > Prosthecochloris. Next base: position 16,519 of record JADMLA020000021.1, read on the forward strand.
GAATCGCCTGAATCTCATTATCGAGCAGATCCCACGGTAACCGGAATCTGGGTATTCCATACCGTACCATCCCGCCCAGTTCCGGAAGGGCCTCGAAAAGCACAACAGCATGTCCCATCTGGCGCAGATAATATGCCGCACTCAACCCGGCAGGTCCGCCACCGACAATTGCGATGCGCTTTCCCGTGTCCGGAGCTGTTTCAGGCAAAAACGCCCCGTTCTGCAGCTCGTATTCCGCTGCAAAACGCTTCAGCGGATTGATCGATACCGGCTCGTCAACCAGCCCCCTGCGGCATTGCGATTCACAGGGGTGAGGGCAGATCCTGCCGCAAACAACCGGCAGTGGATTCGACTTTTTAATAAGCCTTACCGCCGCTTCGGGGTTGCCGTTGGCTATGTGGGCAATATATCCCTGAATATCGACATGTGCCGGGCAGGTAGCTTCACAAGGAGCGACACAATCGCCTACATGGTCGGAAAGCATCAGCTCCAGAGCCATCTTTCTCGCTTTTGTGACTTTTTCACTGTCTGTCCGGATTACCATTCCCGGTGTGATCTGCGTACTGCAGGCAGGCAACAGCCCCCGCGCTTTTTCAACTTCCACCACACAGAGGAAACAGGAAGCGTATGGCTTCAACCGGTCATCGTGACAGAATGTCGGAATGTGAATGCCGTTGGCCTTTGCAACGGTAAGAATAGTATCTCCGGCAGAAGCTTGAACTTCTTTATCATTAAGGGTAACGGTAACGATCTCACTCATGATTAATCACCTTAATTGGTCGTTTCAGATAGCGTTTGTATATGCATTCAGGTTTCAGGTATTATTGAACCTGAATAGCGTCGGAGTTACAGACCTCGACACACATACCGCAGTTAATACAAAGTTCCATGTCAATCACCCAGGTCTCGGGCTTTTTAACAACACCGGTTATCGCATCCACCGGGCAGTACCGTTGACAAATCGAACACCCCGTACAGGATTCCGGCATGATGGTATGGGTTATAAGACCCTTACAGACGCCGGCAGGACAACGTTTTTCTTCTACATGAGCGATGTATTCTTCCCGGAAATACTTCAGCGTCGTCAGGACCGGATTCGGTGCGGTCTGTCCAAGGCCACAAAGGCTGGACGATTTTACCTGGTGGGCAACTTCTTCCAACGTATCGATGTCCTCCATCGTTCCTTCTCCATCACAGATTCTACTGAGCAGCTCTTTCATGCGAAGAGTTCCGATTCTGCAGAATGTACATTTACCACACGATTCAATCTGGGTAAACTCAAGGAAATACCGGGCTATATCGACCATGCAGGATTTGGTATCCATGACGATCATGCCACCCGATCCCATGATCGCACCTGTTGCATTCAAAGCTTCATACTCGATGGGTGTATCGAACAGCGATTCCGGAATACAACCCCCGCTGGGACCGCCAAGCTGAACCGCTTTTATCGGATACCCGGTGGATGAACCGCCGCCGATATCATAGAGCACCTGCCGAATGGTCATGCCCATGGGAACCTCGACGAGTCCTCCCCTTTTAATAGCTCCGGCAAGGGCAAACACTTTGGTTCCTCTGGATTGTTCGGTACCGATATCAGCATATGCCGAGCCGCTGTTTTCTATAATCCATGGAAGGTTGGCAAGAGTTTCGACATTGTTTATAATCGTCGGTTTCCCAAACAAACCTTTAACCGCCGGAAAAGGCGGACGAATACGGGGCATTCCACGCTTACCCTCGATAGAAGCGATCAGAGCGGTTTCTTCACCGCAAACAAAAGCTCCTGCACCCTGTTTGATTCTGACATCGAAATCAAAACCGTACCCCAGGATGTTTTTCCCGAGAAATCCTGCCTCGCGGGCATCCTCGATCGCTTTACCGAAATGTTCGACGGCGAGAGGATATTCCGCACGGATATATGCATACCCTTTGGTAGCCCCGATAGCATACGCCGCGACAAGCATTCCTTCAAGAACGCTATGAGGATCTCCCTCAAGCAACGAGCGGTCCATGAATGCCCCCGGATCTCCCTCGTCACCGTTGCAAATAAGGTATTTTTCTTCTCCTTCCGCAGAACGTGCAAAGTTCCATTTCACGGCTGTAGGAAATCCTGCCCCGCCTCTGCCGCGTATACCCGCGGTTTTCACTTCTTCGATGACCTGTTCCGGAGTCATTCCTTCCTCGAGCATTTTTTCAACAGCTTTGTATCCACCCCGCTTTCGATACTCCTCGAAAGATTTCGGATCAATCTGCCCTACGTTGCGCAATACGATTCTGGTTTGACGCGTAAGATAATCAGCCCCATTCATCGACAAACTCGAACGAAGCAGATGATCGGTCTGAAGGTCACCCTCTCCCTGATGAAAGCCGAGAATCGAAGGAATATTTTTTTTATCGACTTTTCCGTAAAGAAATGCATCCCCTTTGTCATCGATGATTTCAACCATCACTTCCTGATGACACATCCCGACACATCCAACGGTTTTCATCTCGGCATCGGGTGCCATACTCCTGAATGTATTGTACACCTCTTTGGCCCCTGCCGCTATACCACAGGTCCCTTCACCGACAATGATCGTCAAAGGTTTTCCTTGCTGAGAACTCATTGCTGAACCTCCTTTTTCTTTACATCGGACGACTTCTTTTGAGGAGCATCGGCTTCACCCTTTTCTTCTCCATGACCCGGAAGAAACTCGCCATGCTTGCGCGCATGTTTTTTCAGACTTCTCTGCGCATCGGCTCCTTTGAGGTTCCCGAACGTCTCCTCTCCGATAACCATGACCGGAGCAAGACTGCAGCACCCAATGCACGCTACATCCTCTATGGTATAACTTCCATTGGAAGCCGTATCCTCTTCTTCTTCGGTAATTCCAAGGCTTTGACGAAGTGCGGTATTCAAACGATCAGCACCGCTGACATGACAGGCAGTACCATGGCAGACTTTAATCACATGTCGTCCGACAGGGTCCAAACGAAACTGGGAATAGAATGTTGCAACGCCAAAAAGCTGACTGGCACTGATGTCGGTTTCGGATACAATGATATCCATTGCTTCTCTGGGCAAATAACCGTACTCGTTTTGAACAGCCTGGAGCAAAGGAACCGCCGCAGAAGCATCACTTCCGTTTTCAGCAATCCACTTCATTACCAATGCTTTATCGACGGTAGCTACCAGGGAGTTTTGTTCCACGAAATATCCTCCTTGTTAGTGGTTCGCAATAACTCTCTTGACTCAGAACAATAAATGCCCACTCATCTCCATCGCTCAAGCAAAAAAAGACCGGTAGAAATGAAACAGGCAAATGTTTTGTTCAATCATCGATGACCGTGTTTCGGGAAAATCACCCCGTCACAGTCGCAGAAGGTCAAAACTCTTATAATAAGAGAAAATAACGGTGATTCAAAAAAATAACTTCAGAAGGGTGAAGAACCACTATTGTTTTCCGGCAAACCTTCGGCGAATATCATCCACACGGCTGCTGTTAACGCCAAGATCGGAAAAGCCGAGCCTCGAAGACGAACGTACATGGATCACTTTACCGGTTTTGTCCAGACGAAATTCAACATCATCGACAAACCCGAACAGGGGCACTGTGAACGTCGACCAGAGATACTCATTTTCCTCACTCTGCACAGCGCCACCCATATCGTCAATGATTTTTTTCAGAAGCGCCCACGCCTTGTCATCATTCATCGATTCATAGGTTATGGGTTCTACCCATTCCTGGCTTTCAGGATTTTCACTGCATACACAGTTTGGTGTTCCAGGACAGGGTCTCAGCTTTCCGTCAACCATTCGTGGCTTTTCGGATAGCTGCGGCCAGAACCCGGAAACGGTATTCGTGACGGCTTTCAAAGCATCGTTCAATATGTCCATGGCGTTGTCTGGTTGGGTTTATTTGGAATCATCATTTGCACAGCACACTTCACTTGAACACTTACTATCAGTACACCTCTCCCTAAAAAGTGCCCCGCCTTTTGATAAAATATACTCTCCTTTTCCCGAATAAAACATCACAGTATCATCCACCACAGCGGTAATGTCAGAAAAGAAAGCACGACTCCTACCGCCACCATCATGTTAGCCAAAGGAGGGTCGATACCGTGCTCCGTCGCGATGATTCCCGCCGTGATCATTGGTGGCATTGCCGCCTCGAACACGGTCACCTTTATCGGTAGCCCGTCCAGTCCAAACAAGTGAATATAGAGAACATAGAAAAAGAACGGTGCAAGCAAAAGTTTGAACCCCAAGCCGAGAAAAAGGTTGAAAACGTTTCCCCTGAAATGAACAGGGTTAAGCTGATAACCCACTGAAAACAAAGCAAGCGGCGCCAGGGTATCTCCCAGGCGACCAAGGACCGCACTGAACCATAACGGGTAATCAACCGGGATCAGCACAAGGGCGGCAAGCAGGGCGATGAAGGGAGGGAAAAAAGCTATCCTCTTCAGAATGTCTCCTGCCGAAGGTTTGTCGTCGGAGTAAATTCCGGCGACGGTTATCCCCAGAGTCGACAACACCATGAAAGAACCGAGCTGATCGACAATAATGCCACTCCCGATTCCTGCTTCACCGTAAAACGCTTCGATCATCGGTAGACCGAGAAACGAAGTATTCCCGAGCCCACCGGTCAACATCAGAGCTCCGACAGTTGTTCTCGGCAGATTGAAAAATTTCCCGAGAAGCAGGAAAAACAATGCCCCGAATCCGAAATGCAACCACGGCATGGCTGCCATGTACAAGACATCGGCCGAAATGCTGAGATCATGAATGTAGAGTAACACCACCGCCGGAAGTGATACATGAATGATGAAACCGTTGAGTACAGACGGCGTCGTTTGAGGCAGTTTTCCGAAGGCCCGAAGCAGTCCCCCTGCAACGAAGCAGACAATAAGGAGTAAAAGATTGTGCATGTACTTGAATAAATGAGGGTTTCCCCTGTTACGTTTTTTTCCATCGACTTTCTCACCATGATCACGGTAGCAATCCCTGCAGGTTTTTTACCGTAACCTTTCTTCGATCGCTCTCGACTCCAAGCCATTCGATTGTGCTCATTTCACTCGAAAAGACAGCAAGTCCGACAGCTTCACTCGTTGCATTCTCGATGTAAACCGCTCTTTTCTCATCGATACACAAACGGATTCTCTCGGAACGAAAACATTTTCCAACCATTGGCCCGAACAAATCTTCATGCTCATCAGCCAGATCTACCCATGCATCAACATCTGTTTCTTCGGAAAATCCAGACAATTTTTTCTCTTTTCCACTTTTTATCAAGGCCTAACGCATAACTTTTTTCCTGTATTCTTCCAGACTTGCCGTAAGACAACTGACAAGTTCCGTTGCAACGCGCAATATCTGTTTCTGGTCAAACTCCTGTTTTCTCATCTGCTGATAAAACTGTCGCGCCAGATTCACGGCAAGCGCCTCGGGATTTCTACCTGAAACGACGATGGAATCAAACGTGAAGACTACGTTATCGTCATGCTTACCTTGCATGGGAACCTCCTTTTACTGTTTGTGGTTATCGGCAAAATCTTTTTCGCTATGAAAATTTCAGGCCTATCACCTGTTCAGCTGCAGAGACAATTCTATCGGCAAGAAATTCTGTAAAAATCTCGGCATCGTTGATACAAGGAATATACGTCGTTGCTGAGAGCCCGCATCCTTCAAGCACATGCATCGCATTCAGGATAGTTTCATTTCCTTCGGCAAAATAACCGGCATTGAACAGAACGACAGGTCTTGACGGGTCTTTTTTCATCGCCTCGAGCGTCTCTTCGAGTGACGGAGATGTCCACTTTCCTCCGACATCGTGGTTGAGATAGGAACAGTAAACATCCCGAAAAGGATTTCTTGCATCATTCATAATCGACATCCGCAATGTTTCGCCAAACATCGTTGTTTCCTGTTGCCCGGTATGAAAGAGCGGAGAATTCCCCTGAGTGTCTGCGATAAGTGTACCATGAAAACAAAGCACAAGAACCGGTTCATCTTTTTCTTTTTTCCGGGTCTGCCCTGTATGCTGAAAGATATGATCGAGATACACCTCCGAAAGTCTCTTGTCTCTCCATAGGCGACTGATAATTTTTACACCTGAAAGATCATATTCCTTACTCCTATCGTTAAGAAACCAGCAGATCGATCCACAGGTGAGCCGATTATCCACAGGTGACATGTAGAGCATGATCTGAGCATCGTAATGCCGGGTATCCTTGACAACATCCTCCATAAATGGTGCGGTTACCGAAAAAGCCGGAAAAACTTCGAAAGATAACGGTTCCGATGCATCCTGGTAGCGGGCAAGCTTAGCTGCAATTCCTGCAACCTGTTCACGGGTGACCCTGTTGTGAGGAGATGCATAGCGTAACTTGGTAAACCTCACCTTGTTTTTCAGGCCCGACATGATGGATATCAACAACTGAAAGGGTTTGGGAAGCATCATGACTTCTGATGCATGAGCCAAGGTATGACGAGTCATGGAAAAGTTATCCAAAAAACCGTCGGTTTCCGCCTCTCCGTGAGCGACAATGATAACGGCGACTTTTTTCACCATCGGTGCTGAATATCTCACTATTACGGGACAAATGACAGGTCTTCGAATCGAATCCGACAACACGTCCAATCTGCCTCAGCCATCGGCATTTTTAAAAACCTTCGCCTCCATTCCCTGCCTGAACTTCTCTTCGGGTTTGACAACAACGCTGTCCCCTTGAACCAAACCATCGAGCACCTCGACGAAACGGCTATCTTCTGCACCACTTGTGATAGCCTGCTTCTGCAGCTTTCCTTTTTCTACCTTCCATACATAGTCCTGCCGCATTTGTTCGAGTACGGAACTTTTCGGGACAAGTAACGCTCCTTTGCGGACATTGTAGACTATGTTTGCCGTCGCCGTCATCCCGACCTGTAATCCCTCGACAGGTTCATCGAGCTCCAGGTACACCTTCGACGTCTTGGTGATCCTGTCCGTCTCGGGAACTATCCGGGAAACAACGGCAGAAAAACGCTCTTCCGGCAATGCGTCCAACGCCACAGTTGCAACCTGACTTTTTTTCAAGCGCGGAACATCGAGTTCATCAACTTCAACATTGATGACATAGCTATTCGTATCGATAATTCTCGCAACAAGCGTATTCGCGACAATGTAATCCCCGACTTTCGCGTCGAGCAGGGCCAGCACACCTGCAAGAGGAGCATTGACCTGCTGTTTTTTCAGATCATCCCTACGGCTTTTCAGCTGAACATCTCGCTGTTGCAGCTTTCTTTTCGCCAGTGTGTATTCTCTTTCCGCATCATCCAACTCCTGTACCGAAACAGCCCCGGCTTTGAAAAGGTTACGGCTTCTCTTCAGTTTTACCTGTAAATCATCCGATTTCGCCTTCTGCTCCGCATACGCTGCCTCCGCCTCTTCGACAGCAAGATGCAGCCGACGGTCATCGAACGCAAGGACAGTACTGCCTTTTTCCAGCCACTCCCCCTCATATGCCCCGATAAGACCCACCGTTGCGGAGATTTCGCTACGGAGATCGGCCATCGCATCGGCATCGACATAGCCGGTTGCGTAAATTGCTTCTGTAAGCTCCATCTTTTTTACGGTAGAAACCTCTACAGCAACGGTGTTTCCCCTTGTAACGAGATAGATAACCGTTACAAGGAAAACAATTCCCAATACAACGGTATACTTGGGCAGTATCTTCTGTAATGTCTGCATAGATGCCGGAAAAGCTTTAGAATGCTGATGTGGAAGTTAAGGGTTTCAAAATTTTTCTCCTTACCAACCTTGGTTTTTCCAGATTTTTATCAATCTTTAGGGTCTAAACAACTTACACCGAACGATTATCGAATGCACGGATCGGTTGCAAAGACAGAAGATTACGTATCTATCGAAACGCTCGGTCTTAGAAAAAAATACATATGTAAAGGGTATCGGTGCCTGAAAACACCGGCAATCGTAACTAACTTTCCGAGTTTATGAGCACTCCTCAAGATCTTCAAAAGGGCTTTCTGGAAACAGTCAAGTTTGATGCCAACGGTCTGGTTCCGGCTATTGTTCAGGACCATGAAACCGGCAAGGTTCTGATGATGGCCTGGATGAACCGTGAAAGTCTTGAAATGACTTTGAAAGAAGGAAAGGCCTGCTACTGGAGCCGAAGCCGTCAAAAACTTTGGCTCAAAGGGGAATCATCGGGCAACATGCAGGAGGTCCACGATATACTTATCGACTGTGATGGCGATACGTTGCTACTCAAGGTTTCCCAGAAAGGTGGAGCCTGCCACGTAGGGTATCACTCTTGCTTCTATCGAAAGGCGAAAAAAGATCTTTCTCTGGAAATCTGCGATACATTGATGTTCAATCCCGATGACGTTTATGGTAAAAAAAGCTGAAAAGCCGATTCACCGGCAGGAAGAAGCCGCGCAGTCCCTTTTCAGATCGAAGTCGCGCGCTTCGATACAGCACATGTTCGATGATGTTGCGCCCACGTATGACTTTCTCAATCATCTCCTGAGTCTTGGGATCGACAATTACTGGCGTTCTTATACGGCCAAGCAAGCAAAACTGCTTATAGGAAAAGAAAACCAAAACCCGAAAATCCTCGATGTCGCAACAGGCACCGGCGATCTTGCACATGCCATGTCAGGGATTCCTGGATCGGTGGTTACAGGTGTGGACATTTCAGCGAATATGCTGGCGATTGCAAGGAAAAAATATCAATCCATCACGTTCAGAGAAGGATATGCAGAAAATCTTGCCTTCGAAGACGAATCGTTCGATATTGTCAGTGCAGGATTTGGCGCAAGAAATTTCGAAAACCTGCTGCAAGGACTCAAGGAGTTTCATAGGATTCTCAAACCTGGTGGTCATGCTCTGATCATAGAGCCCATGATTCCCAGAAACCCTCTGTTGAAAAAACTCTATTTGATTTATTTCAAGAAGGTTCTTCCGAAAATAGCGGGGCTTTTCAGTAAATCAAGCTTCGCCTACGACTATTTACCACACTCGGTCGAGGAGTTTCCACAAACAGAGGCGTTCCTTTCGATTGTAAAAGATGCAGGATTCCGTAAAGCCGAATACCGTCCGATGACTTTTGAAACATCGATACTATACATAGCAAAGAAGTAGATCCGGTTTTCCCTCCTCCATTTTACTGCTTAGTCCGCAGGTCAAAATCAACTTTGTATTTTTCGAAATTGTCACAAACATGACCGTCAGCCGAACGGTCGAGGTGCATTTTCCTGATAAGTGCAACGACTTTTTCCACCTCGTTGATATGAAAAATCATCCTCATATCACTTTCATTGATCAATTTCCTGGAAAGTACTTCCGTCCTGAGCCATTCAAGCAGAGGCCCCCACATAGGGCCAAACAAAATAATCGGAGTTTCACAAATATGCTCTACCTGGACCAGCTGCCATGCATAAAACAGTTCAAGCAGTGTTCCGATTCCACCGGGAGCGACAATAACCGCATCCGACAACGACATGAATGTATCGAGCCGATTGCTGAAACGATCGAATTCATGCTTGATATCGAGATACTGATTAGCGACCTGTTCATGCGGCAGCTTGATGTTCAAACCGATGGAATGGGTGGCAGAATTGGCACTTTTGTGGCCTGAATTCGCCGCATTCATCAGCCCCGGTCCACCGCCTGTAACAACATCGAAACCCGATTCAGCAAGGGCTTTTGCGATGGTGAAGACATCTTTGTATTCCTGATCGCCTTTCTTGATGCGGGCAGAGCCGAAAATCGCCACACGATAATGCGGATCCATTGTTTTACCCTTCATGTCGTCATACTGATTTCGTCGCTGCATCAATGTGGCCCTCCCGGGTTTCATATTCATTCCGCTTCAGCAATTCCTCGAACTCCTCCTCGGAGACCACGTTCACTCCAAGTTTCCTGGCCTTCTCCAGTTTGCTGCCGGGCTCTTTTCCCGCAACGACCAGATCGGTGTTTTTGCTGACCGATGAAACTATTTTGCCTCCCCTTTCCAGCACCAGATCCGACGCCTCGTTTCGGGTATAGCGTTCCAACCCGCCGGTAAAAATCACCTTCATTCCATCAAAGTTCCGGTTTATCAATACCGTTGAGGCCTGTGCAGTCAATTTCACACCTGCAACCCTTAACTTTTCGATCATTGCCTGTGCAGATGGCCTTTTGAAAAATGCATGGACACTTTCGGCAATCACCGGTCCGATATCGGGAACATTCGCCAACTCTTCGACCGTAGCCGCCTGCAGTTTTTCCAGAGAAGGATATGATGTCGACAGTTCACGAGCTGTCGCAAGACCAACGTGACGGACTCCCAGTGCAAACAATAAGCGGTCGTATCCCTGTTTTTTACTTTTTTCAATCGCATTCAAGAGTTTTGCCGCTGATTTTTCACCCTGACGCTCGAGTTTCTGTACATTTTCGAGCGTCAAACCGTAAAGATCCCCTGGATCATAAACTTGTTCGCTGTCGACGAGCTGATCAACGATTGCCTTACCCAGCCCGTTGATATCCATTGCGTTGCGCGAAGCGAAATGCTCCAGTCGTGCTTTTACCTGTGCCGGACATGCTTCCTCGTTCGGGCAATAGAAGTTCACTTCGTCAGCCGGTCTTTCAAGGACTGTACCACAGGAAGGACAAACCTCCGGAACGGTTATAATCCGGGTGTTTTCCGGGCGCTCCTCCTTGACGACACTAATCACCTTAGGTATTATTTCACCTGCCTTTTCAATCTCCACCGTGTCGTTCAGCCGTACATCAAGCCGTTCTATTTCATCGAGGTTGTGCAGCGTGGAGCGGGAAACAGTTGTTCCAGCCAGTCTCACCGGCTCGAGATGAGCAACTGGAGTAACGGTTCCAAGCCTTCCGACCTGGAATACGACATCTTTAAGAACCGTTCTGGCTCTCTGAGCCGGATATTTATAGGCTATAGCCCATCTCGGGCTCTTCGATGTCGTCCCGAGTTCTTCCCAAAGAGAGACATCGTCGAGTTTGAGCACGACACCGTCTATCTCGTAAGGAAGGTTCCAGCGTTGTTCGTGCCAATTGTCGATGAACTTGTAGATATCTTCGAGATTGTAACATAACCGATAGTGCTTGCCGGTATAAAAACCCAGTGTCTCCAGCTTTTCCAATCGTTCATGATGCATCAGATCGTCAAAAGGAACCCCTTGCAGATAGTAGCCTACAAAAAATAACTTTCTACGAGAAACTTCAGCCGAATCCTGCAGCTTGAGTGTTCCGGCTGTGGCATTTCTCGGGTTGGCAAACTGTTCGTCCTCCTGGCGAGTCTCGTTGAGAGCCTTAAAATCATCCTTACGCATAAACACTTCCCCTCGAACCTCTATCTCTGCATCGCTTTCGGCGGAAGTCAGCGCTCCTCCGGTAAACGAACCGAGGTGAAGAGGTACGGAGCGAAGCGTCCTGATGTTCGGAGTGATATCGTCACCTTGAACCCCATCCCCTCTCGTTGCAGCCTGTACCAGTTTGCCATCACGATATATCAGACTGACGGCAACACCATCGAACTTCAGTTCAGCGACATATGCAGGTCCATTTTGATACGCTGAACTGTCGGGTAAAAGCTTGAGTACTCTTTTGTAAAAATCACCAACTTCCTCTACCGAATAGGTATTGGAAAGACTGAGCATACGCTCACGGTGCCTGACAGTGGGAAATACTTTGGTAATCCACCCTCCTACCCTCAGGGTGGGGCTATCGGAAGTTTTCAGATCCGGAAACTCTTTTTCAAGCGCAATAAGCTTTTCAAGCATCTTGTCAAACTCGAAATCCGAAATCTCCGGTTTTGCAAGCACATAGTAAAGATAGTTATGACGGTCGAGTTCTTTACGCAAACGTTCCGCTTCTGCAACCGCATTTTCTTTGTACATATATTTTTTCCTCCTACCCCCTGCTTTTGGCTGCAGACAAAGCCCAACCAGCAAGATTGCTGATAAATGAAACAGAACCGCCAACTCCAAGTTTATCGTAAGTCGCTTTCAATACCTTCGGGTATCGCCATGCAACTTTGAGAAGAACGGTCACGAAATCATCCAGGCGCATCTCGTCGCGAAACATTGTCTGTCTATAACGCTGCGGTAAACCGTCAAGCACGATCATCACCTCGTTCATCAGCTCATTGACGAAATCGGGAGCATCGGTTCGTGCATCGTAACACATATACTTCATGAGGTTTGCCATCGATGCCACATTTGGCTCGTAAGCGCTGATCTTTTCGAGATCGGCTCGTAACAGTGAACCCGAAGCCAGTGCCTTGTCCAGCGCCTCTGTAAGATGCGGCAGATTACGCACCATCGAGCCGAAGCCGCAAAAGGTAAGCGGTGAACCGAGACTCGCCGCATCACCGAAAAGAAGAATATGGTCATCGGCGATCTCCCGCTCTCGCGTGAATCCTCTGTGTGAATAGGCCGGAATGATTCCGAAAACAGGCCGATGAATGTGAAAATCATTCGAAAGGGCCTTATAGTGGGGGAGTTTTTGAAAATAGGTTTCAAAAAGGCCGAGAAGGCTCTTGTCATTGTCAGAATCAATTGCATCATAGAAGAAAAGGTATGTAATATACTCCTTTCCGGAACCAGGGAAACCTTCCCAGATAAGCTGCCTGCTACTCCCGGCAGAAGTTTCGGCATTTTCGGTACTTGCAAGTATTTCACCCACATCGTAATCGGCATCCCGAAAACCGCTCGCAACGGTACCCACGGTCGGACAGACATGGGTTTGAGGACGTCCGTTATTAAGCTGCATGGCTATCGGGGAAAGAATCCCCATCACATCCACCAGCACGTTAGCCTTGAAAAAAAGGGTTTCTCCGTCCGCTCCTTTGAATTCTATGACGATATGGTCGGGAAACTGGTAACAGCGTCTGAAGGTTGACCGGTCTGCAACAGTGCAACCATCCTTAGCGAGTATTTTTTGTTTGGCTGCCCCCAGAAGCCGGTCGGTATCGACAGCACAGTCCAGCACGTCATCCATATAGAGCTTTTTCCGGCGTCTTTCTTCGACATTAAATTCAACCCAGCCGGTTCTGTATTTGCGGACGATAAACGCTTCAATTTCTTTTGCAGAAAATACCCCGGTCTCTTCGAGTTTGTCCAGCTCACTGCGTGATATGTTCCAGTCTCTGGTTGATTTTCCAGAAACGTGCCGATCTATCAGCATGATCCTGTATCCATAGCGTTCCGCCATGACCGCGGCATGCAGCAAGCCAAGCGTACCGCCAACGTAAAAAATGTCGCACTCACCATTCACGGTCATTCCGTCCGGAAGCTCGCTACCGGGAAAAACAACCTCGTTTGGGGACTTTTCCTGAATATTCTCCCAGTAGCGATCGAGCTCGATAACTCGCTTCAAGTGTCTATCACCGTCCTCGAGTTCGGAGAAATACCTGTACACCAAAGGATGAGAAGTTCTTATTCTGTCAAACATTGTCGCTGCTCCTCGATTACATACTACCCTTCTTTTCGGGTATCACTTTCTATCTTTCCATCAACGAGATGAATGCGCCGTCTGGCCCTGCGGGCGAACTCTTCATCGTGGGTAACAAAAATAACCGTCTGATCGAACTCCCGGTTCAACTGCTCAAACAGCTCATACACCTGGTTCCCCGCTTTTGAGTCGAGGTTACCGGTCGGCTCGTCGCCAAGAACGATTTTCGGGTTGTTGGCAAGAGAGCGGGCAACGGCAACCCGCTGCTGTTGACCGCCTGAAAGCTGGCTTGGCTTGTAATCGCGGCGATCTTTCAAACCCACTTTTTCAAGCAGCATTCCAGCTCTCTCACGTATTTGTGCCCGTGTCTTGCTGTTGTCGATCATCATCGGCATACTGACATTCTCGAGAGCGGTGAATTCCGGAAGCAGAAAATGAAACTGATAGATGAAACCGATTTTTCTATTCCGGATTATCGACATCTCATTCTCGCTTTTATCGGTAACGTTCATACCGTCGAGCCAAACCTCTCCGAACGTCGGTTTGTCCAGTCCACCCATAATATAAAGGAGTGTCGATTTTCCTGAACCGGACGGACCGGTAATCGACATGAATTCTCCTTCTTCAATCTCAAGAGAAAGTCCGGGAATGATGGTTTGACGGATATCACGTGACAGTTCGAGTTCCCTTCGGACAGAAACAAGTTTGAGAATGGCAGTATTGTTCATTACCAAGGGGTATCGAAAGTGCTGATTGACATTGACAGAGCCTGAATCCGCCAGGCCGTAAAAAATCAGGGATTGTCGCTTTCGGAAAAGCCGATTGACCAGCTCTGACCAGCTCTTATAATAAGCAAAAAAACTTATGCGTACCACGAAAACGATTTCTATAAGGATCTGCTTCAAAAATGCATTTTAAGGCCGACAACAACTTTTTATGTCTTGACATCGTTCAATAAAACACTCTTGACAGAACGTTTGAATATTGTTTTTTGAATTGCACAACCATAAAAAATATGAGACCTTACCTGTTCTATCAAGAACTACGAAAAAACGAAGACTCGTACAATATTGCAGTGATTCCAGAAAACCTCTTATCCGACTGATGGCTGCCTCAGAAAAAAAAGTGTGCTTCATAACCGGCGGATCGGGACGCCTTGGTAGTGAGATCGCGATTTCACTGGCCCAAAAGGGTTACTCCATATTTTTCACATACAACATGTCACGGGGAAAAGCGGAGGAAGTTCTTGACATCGTACGCGCATTCGCCCCTGAATCGGCAATGGCACAATGCAACGTTTCAAAAGTCGCCGATATCGAGAAGGCGTTCAGAACATTCACCGGTAAGTTCAAAAGACTCGACCTTCTGATTGCGAGCGCATCGAACTTTTACAGCGCAACACTTCCCGATATCACCGAATCAGAGTGGGAAAGCCTCGTCGACACAAATCTGAAAGGGACGTTCTTTACGATGCAGACTGGAGCGAGGATCATGAAAAAACAATCTTTCGTCTCACGAATCATTACCATGACCGATATTTCTGCAGACCTTGTCTGGCAAGGTTTCGCACCCTATACCGCATCGAAAACAGCTGTTCAGCATCTCACAAAAGTTTTCGCGAAAGCTTTTGCACCGGACATTCTGGTCAATTCCATCGCTCCCGGAACGGTAACAATCAACCCTGAATGGAATAACGGCCCTGAAGAAGAACTGACAAAAAACATTCCGCTGCGGCGCATCGGACAGCCCTCGGACATCATGGAAGCAATACTGTTCCTGACAGCAAGCAGCTATGTAACCGGACAGGTTATCAATGTCGAAGGGGGCCGATTGTTAAACTGATTTAACCATGAGAACTGATTTGCATATATTTTACCAATAACATCACCTTAACACTTGAACACCGCTGTATCGGTTCTATCGATGCGAGGTGCTCTACAACGCGAGTATCATGATGCAGGAAATACCGGGTAATCAAAACATAAACGGAGAATCCGAACCAAACAGCTCCGTTAAATCACATATCCCCGAACAGGTTGAAGTTATCAGTGACAATATCTCCAAGATGTACAATCAGTTCAAAGAAAGTGAACAATACGAGGAGATTCAGGATAAAGCGTCAAAGGTCAAGGAATACATTAAGGAAAACCCGGTACCCTCTGTATTGATCTCTCTTGGAACCGGCATCATCCTCGGTTTGTTATTCCACAGAAAACGATAATAACCGGTCAACCACCGAACCCCTATGTCCAGAGAACAAAACAGAACCGGCGAACAGCCAGATCAGGCAGGAAAAGGCATCACAAAACTGATCGATAGTACTGTAACATCGAGCTACGAAGATCTTCTGGCAATTATCGAAGCCAGGATGGAACTCATCAAGATCGAAATCACCGAGAAACTCGCCATGGTCGCTGCGCTTGTCATCATTGCAGTCCTTTTTATCGCCGGACTTGTTTATTTGATTGCAACGTTCGCGTTGTTTATCGGAGAACTCCTCGGCCATTATTATCTCGGTTATCTCATTGTCAGTTCCATTTTCCTTTTCACATTTCTGCTGTTTGCAAAAATACGGCCTGAACTCTTGAAAAATGTAATTCACAACATTCTCCTCTCCTCTCATGGAAAAAAAAGCTGAACCACTGAAAAACATAGAAAAACGAATTCACGAACTTGAAGACAGCATTCATGAACGAGAACGACAACTCAAAGAAAGAGCGGGACAGTTTAAAAAAGAGCTTCAGGCTGAACTCTCCCCCACCGAGTTTGTAAGAAAGTATCCTCTGCAAACAACTGGAGCGTCGTTGTTGCTTGGCTTTTTCTCCGGAAAAATTATTCGCTCCATTGTATCCCACCCTTCTCCTGCCAGTACCAAACCGGCTGCCCAACCCAAAAGCGAGCCATCGGAACTGAAAAGCGCCGTCGCATCGATCGGTGTCGATGTTTTGCGTTCAAGTAAAGATCTGGCGTTCAACTACCTGAAACATTACCTCGACAACAAGATGAAGTCCGGTAAAGATACGTGAACTCAGTTATCAAGCCCGGCAACAAACTGAAAACGGCAGTCTGCCAACAGTTGGCAGTTGATGTTGCTCTTGCTATATTCGAATCACTCAAGAGCACATCATTAATACAAAGCTGACTGTGAAAGTAAATCTGGACAGAACATCGTCGGGCTTCTGCATAGGAGTACAGGGAACCATACACCTTGCCGAAGAAAAACTCCAGGAACTCGATGGCAAACTTTACTGCCTCGGAGACATTGTCCACAATGAAGTCGAGGTAAAACGTCTTGAAGATCTTGGCCTGATAACCATAGACAACGATGAATACAACCGCCTCAGAAATGCTCCTGTGCTTATAAGAGCACATGGAGAGCCCCCGTCCACCTATACAACAGCGGAAATCAACGAACTCTCGATTACGGACTCTACCTGCCCGGTCGTATCGAAATTACAGCGTACGGCAAGGCTACTGCACGAACTGGAGTTTCAGATCATCATTTATGGAAAAAAAGCACATCCGGAGGTTATCGGCATCAACGGCCAGTGTGACAATCAGGCAATCATCATCAAGCATGCGGACCTCTCTGTTCCCGAAGAAACAGCGTCCATTGATTTCACCCGTCGAACAGCGCTGATCTCACAGACAACAATGGATGTACCAGGGTTTTACACACTCAAAAAAAACCTTGAACATCTGTTCACGGAAAAGATGGGTTCATCCGGCAAAAGCGATCCTCCTTCATGGAAAGATATCAGGGATATCGATCTTACGGCGGAAATGACCGGTGTCCGTCCAATGCCCCGCCTTGTTTTTAAAGATACCATCTGCCGCCAGGTTTCGAGCAGAAACAGCAAGCTCCATGATTTTGCAGCGGCAAACGACATGATTATTTTCGTCGCCGGGAAAAAAAGCTCCAACGGACAGGTCCTTTTCAACATTTGTAAACAGTCCAATCCCCGCAGTTATTTCATAGAAAATGAAACCGACCTACAGGACGAATGGTTTTTTGATAACGGAAACACTGTTGAAAATGTAGGGGTTTGTGGAGCGACATCAACACCGATGTGGCTTTTGGAAAAAGTTGCACGGTTCATTGAAAAACACTACGCTTCCTGAATGCCTCACGATATTTGTCTATCATCATGAATACTGTCACTTTCACTCTGAACGGCAAAGAAGTTTCCGCAAAAGCCGGGGTTTCCATTCTTGAAGCAGCAAGGCAAAACGGCACCACCATTCCCACCTTGTGTCATCACGAATCACTCCATGCTCTCGGATCCTGCTGGATGTGCATTGTTGAAATCAAGGGAAAACATCGTTTTGTCCCTGCATGCAGCACCGATATCACTCCGGGCATCGCCATCGAAACCGATACCCCCGAACTCTATGCGATCCGCAAGAAAAATCTCGAACGTCTTCTCGAGCATCACTGTGGCGATTGCAGCGGTCCATGTGAGATCTCGTGTCCGGCCGGCTGTGACATTCCGGCTTTCGTATCGGCTATAGCAAAAGGCAACGACAGCGAAGCCATAGCAATCATCAAGAACGACATTCCTCTCCCTGGCATCCTCGGCAGGGTATGCCACGCCCCCTGCGAGGATGAATGCAGACGTCACGGCATCGACGAGCCCTTGTCCATATGTAGCTTGAAGCGTTTCGCCGCCGACAAGGACATCGAATCCGGAAATCGCCACCTCCCTTCCTGTAAACCGAAAACCGGAAAAAAAGTTGCGATAATAGGTTCCGGGCCGGCTGGCCTCACTGCAGCATACTATCTGTTGAGAGACGGCCATGACGTTATCGTATATGATTCTCATGAAGCCCCGGGTGGAATGATGCGTTATGGCATCCCACCCTTCAGGTTACCTGTTGCAATCATCGAGGCGGATCTCGAACCCATCCGATCCATGGGCGCAGATTTTATCTGCAACACTGTATTCGGAACGGACATCACTCTTGATAGCCTGAAACAAGATGGAGTTGATGCATTGTTTCTCGCTGTTGGCGCACAAAGGGCCGGCAGCCTTGGCATTGAAGGCGAAGAAACCGAAGGAGTATTGTCCGGCATTGATTTTCTCAACAGTTTTGCTTCCGGCAGCACTGTCACTCCAGGTAACAGAGTGCTCGTGATAGGTGGCGGTAACACCGCCATAGATGCTGCAAGAACGGCCCTCCGGTTAGGTGCGAAATCGGTACGTATTCTTTACCGCCGAACCATGGAGGAAATGCCGGCAAATCGTACAGAAATTGAGGAAGCACTGCATGAAGGTATTTCGATCGACGTTCTTACCGCACCGACAGGTATAAAAAAAGTGGCGAACGGTCTTCTGCTCACTACAGTAAAAATGACTCTGGGTGAACCAGATGGAACCGGAAGGCGCCGTCCTGTTCCACTTGAAAATTCGGAGAGCACCTTTTCGGCAGATCTGGTCATTACCGCCATCGGACAGAATGTCGACAAATCAGTCCATGAAACGCAGGGAATAACCTCAGCGATGAATGGAACGGTACTTGTAGAACCGGCAACGTTGCGAACATCGATACCGTGGGTCTTTGCCGGTGGGGATTGCGTAACCGGTGCCGATACAGCCGTCAACGCCGTCAGGCAAGGCAAGCTGGCCGCAAAGACGATCGATGCGTTTCTCGACAAAAAAACGCTGGGAACACCGCCAATGACCTTCCATTCAAGTTACGGCGCCAGAGACCGGGCGCCGGAAGGATTCTACCGGCGGGCAACTCCTTCACCGAGGGCGAAAGCAGTTGAGCTCCCAATGCATCTCAGAATCAGTGGATTCGACGAAGTTTCTACCGGTTTTTCGGAAGAACAGGCAAGAGAAGAAGCTCAACGATGCTTGCGTTGCAGTTGCATTAGCAAAAACGATTGCCGTTTGCGAATGCTTGCCTCGACCTATGATATCTCGCAGGAATGCGGAGAAGAAGAGCATGAGGACTTTTCGGTCGACCGGGGAGCAGACGTAAGGTTTGAACGGGAAAAATGTGTCGATTGCGGCATTTGTGTACGAACACTTGAAGAAACCGATGCGGAGAAAACGACAACGATGCAGCTCCTTGTCGAACGTTGCCCGACCGGAGCGCTGAGCTGATCGACAATCTTCTGCCACGCTCTTTGATATTGCTTTTTTTTATTCCTTATGGATTCCCCCATCAATCCCCAAAACAATAACTCATAAGGAGACATTATCATGAAAGCAGCAATTGCAACTCTCGCAGCCTTTATTATCAGCAATCTTTCAGCTACTGCAACATTTGCGATGACTCCATCAGCCAATGGTTATGGTTTGCTTTACTATATCATTGAATACGTAAAATATTTTCTGTATTTGATATGGTGCTGAAAAGGTTTTGTTTAGTATGGTAACAAAAAGGACGTCTCATAGTGGCTGTTGAGACGTCCTTTTATTTTTCACCTCAAAGTCTTGAAATGTCAAAATCCTTTGGGGCAAACTTTCTCACAGTCGGATTGAACGCCTTCGTACCGACAATGACACTGTCTCCTGACTGAAGCCCTTCTTTTTCATCCGAGTCGATCACGACCTCGACGAGGTTGTTACCTATCGCTACAACAGCGATATACACGGCATCGACCGCTCTTATTTCGAGAATCTCGCCCTTGAATGCAAATTTCTGGGTTGTCTGTCTTTCGACAAAGAGCTTGCGGGGGGAAGTATCGGCAGCGATACGCCCCATCTCGAACAGAAGAACACGATCACAAAGCTTGTACATTTCGCTTGAATCGTGCGTGACGATAAGTATCGTCACGCCAAGCTCCTTATTCACCTTCAGCAGTTCATCCTGCAAAAGTGTTTTCATGGACTCATCGAGCGCGGACAGCGGCTCGTCGAGCAGAAGAATGCGAGGCCGCTGCATTAGCGCACGGGCAAGGGCCACCCGTTGTTTTTGACCACCCGACAGATTGGCCGGCCTTGCATGTTTGAGTTGCAGTAAACCGACCAAGTTCAGAAGCTTTTCAGCCATTTCCCTGTCCCTGGATGCATAGAGCAGATTTCCAAGAACGGTCATGTGCGGAAAGAGGGCATACCCTTGAAAAACCACCCCGACTCTTCGCTGTTGCGGTTTCAGGTTCACCTGCTTTTTTTTCCCGGTATCCTTTCGAAACCAAACCTCGCCGCCTACTTCCAACAGCCCCTCGTCTGGAGAAGTAAGCCCTGCAAGCATTCTTAAAAATGTGGTTTTTCCGCTTCCCGAAGGACCTGCAATGGCGGTTATTCCCCCCCGTTCGATGGTAACATCGGTTTCCAGCATAAACGTCCCGCCTGCACCTTCGAGTTGTTTTTTCAATGAAGCGACGATCATACGCGTCAACCAGTGCCCCTTTTTCGGTGATTGAGGATATAGACACTCACGAGTACAATGAAACTGAACGCGATCAGAATAAGAGAATAGATATGCGCCGTCCGGTAATCCAACAGTTCCACGAGTTCATAGATCGCTATCGAGGCAACCCTTGTCTCTCCCTGTATACTGCCGCCAACCATAAGTACTACCCCGAATTCCCCTACGGTATGAGCAAACGTTATAATAAGTCCGGTTAACAGCGATGGTTTGATATTCGGTAATATCACATGAAACAACGTGTTGAACTTCGACTTTCCCAGCGTATATGATGCCTCCAGAAGTTTCACCGGCACCTGCTCCATTCCCGACTGGAGAGGCTGCAGCATAAACGGAAACGAGTAAATGCAGGAAGCGACAAGAACTCCTTCGAAAGTAAAAACAAGATCGAGCCCGAGTACCTCTTTGATGAATCCACCAAGAGGCGATCTATCGGACAGAAAAACAAGAAGATAAAAACCAAGCACAGTGGGAGGCAGCACAATGGGCATGCTGACAAGTGCCTCGACAAAAGGCTTTGACCTGGATCTGGTTTGAGAGAGTTTCCAGGCAAGTGGAACGGAAATGATGAACAACATTACCGTAGTTATGGCTGCCAGCCTGAACGAAAGCAGAAAAGGTTGTATGTCAAACCCCGAATTCATGCACCCTCCACCCTTGAAAGATAAAGATCGCTTGCTTTCATGAGAGCAGTCACAACATCTCCAGGCACAATGCGCATCCGCTCAACCGCTTCAGTTGTCGTAAGAGCGGAAATGTTTCCCGCGTCACTCTCGAGTTGCATATCGACAAGTATCTTTCCTTTCTGCAAATCCTGCACCGTTGCCTGCAGACGGTTTGCAATGCTCACCTCACCCGCAATGTTTTTTGCGAGCGCAACATGTGCCGACTTGAAACGAATATCGACCATTGCGCCGACCGTATAGTCATCTGCCAGCTCAAGGGTTATTACGGTAAAAATCTGGTTTCCCGCCGACAGCATCACCCTGTGCAGATTTTCACTGGACTCTATCCCGACCACTTTCGCCCGTATACTGTTCATTCGATCCGGTATCCGTTTTTTTTCAGTATCTCCTCCGCCTTCTCTCCCTGCATAAATTTGAAAAAAGCAACTGCAGTCGCATTGGAAGGATCCAGAAGAACCATTGCCTGCTGCAATCCTTCCGGATCGTATGCATCCAGTGGAAATTCGATCCATTCCATACCGGCTTTTTTCAACTCCCGGCCACCTTCTCCATGCAGTAGGGAAGCGGCAATGAAACCTGCATCGGCCGCTGTAATGACATGCTGAAAAGTCTGGGTTATCGATATTCCATATACAAGCTTGCCTTCCACCTGTTGCAAAACACCTGAACCTGAAAGAATCTCGATTGCCGCTTTCCCGTAAGGAGCAAGATCGGGTTGTGCAACTGCAATTTTTTCAACCGACGGATCTGTCAGGCATGCGACACCGGCATCACCCTCGACCTCCGGCCGATACACCATTACGGGAATCCCTGCCGCATAGACTACAGGCTCGCCAACTGTGAGTGAATCTCTGTAGAGTGCCCGAGGGTAACCGGTATCTGCCGCGAGAAACAGATCGAACGGTGCACTGTTTCGAATCTGCGCCGTCAGACTACCGCTCGATGCTTTCGTCACCCGGATATCCATAACTGCACCTTCCCCATACTCTCTCTCGAATACCTCGACAATTTCGGGGATGACATAGCTGAGATTTGCCGCTGCAGCGATATGCAGAACATCCTGCTTCACCTTTTTCCGCTCTTCGCCTGTACATGAAAGCGTCAGCACGAATGCAAGCAAAAATGTGAACAGCATGAAACCGTTTTTCTTCTCCATAACGGTGACCGTGAAAAATTTATAATCCGCTTATTCGTTATTCCCAAAAGAACATAACGAATAAATAAAAAAAAAGAGAAAAGAAAAATAAATAACCTCATTTATTCAGGAAAAATAAATTATAAACCTAAAAAATCATTACGGATCGACAAACTGTTTTAAAAACTCGACGCCTTTCTGAAGCGCTCGATCAAGAACCTGTTCAATGCCTGTAACAACTTCCGGAATATTTTCACCCGACCAGTACAAATATGCGATGTAAAGAATACCGACAGCTGCGATGATGACAAGCAGTTTCAGAATTTTTCTCAAAAACAGCAACAATACCACGATAGAAAGGATAACCGCGATGACAAGATACAGTGGATTTTCAACCAGTAACGAGACAATCTGTTCCATAGACATCGAGTAAAGGATGTTATAAATACTTGCAGATCGCAGCCGCAACCTTTTTCGAAGGAGATGCCGCTCCCAGCCTCTCCTTTGCTGCAAGCAGTTCCTGATGCATCTCCTTGGCTGCATTGTCGTTGTCGAGGAGATACGACGCTTTTTCGAAAATTTTTTCAGCGGCCATATCATCTTGCAGCAACTCGGGAACAACTTGTTCCCTCAGATACAACCCTTTCGTCACAAGATTCGCAAGAGAAATGCTGTGTAAACGGACAAGACGCTTTCCGATGGCATAATTCAACCAGCCTGTTTTATAGAGAACGATCATCGGCACTCCGAAACAAAGAGCCTCGAGTGTTGCGGTTCCGGATGTAACCAGCAATAGATCACTGTATTTCATTACCTCATATGCCGAACAATCGACAAGCCGAACCTGCGAATCCCTGCAATAATCATCATAGAGACTTCCATTGACATGGGAGGCCCTGCCGAGAATAAATACCACATTGTATTTATTCTGCAGCATCTCCGCCGTTCTGAGCATCTCTGGAAAAACAAACGCTATCTCCTGTTTTCTGCTACCGGGCAAAAGACCGATGAGCCTTTGTTCTTCTTGTATACCTCGCTTACGAAGAAAATCTTCTTTCGGTGGGAGATGATGCTTATCGACTTCCTCGACAACAGGATTACCGACAAACTCCGCTTCGAAACCGTGCCGCCGATAGAACTCGATCTCAAAACCGAAGATCACCATCAGGTGATCGACATACTTCTTGATTTTCCTGACCCGCTTTTCTTTCCATGCCCAGACCTTCGGAGAAATATAGTAGATAACGGGAATATCGAGACGATGAAGATACTCGGCCATGACGAGGTTCATTCCCGGATAATCCACAAGCAGCGCCGCATCAGGTTTTTCCACCGAAATCTTCCGCTTCAAATCACTCATTACCTTTCGAAGAAAAAAACCCTGTTTGAGAACCTCGACAAAGCCCATAACGCTGAGGTCATCGACGTCATAAAGCAAATCGGCACCGAGCGCACGCAATCGTTTACCTCCTGTGCCGAAAACCTTCACTGCTGAACACTCTTCACAAACAACCTCCACCACTTCCGAAGCGTGAAGATCGCCTGAAACCTCTCCAGCAAGAACAAACAGTTTCTTACCTCGCATAAGTCGACTCGATTGGAACATCAAACGGCAAACTGTATCTTAGAAAGAGGGATACCTCCGTAATTTCATGTGTAACAATCAGTTCCCCTGACCTTGTACAAGCGTTTCGCAGTATTTCGATTGATGGTGAATTACACTGGTCATTTGTTCTTGTAACACTATGTCAAGACAACAATCCTGTTCAGCTCAAATTATATCAAATTACAGAGAGAATGCAAGTCAAATTCGGCACTGACGGGTGGAGAGCCATTATAGCAAAGGATTTCACGTTCGATAACCTCAGGCTCGCAACACTGGCAACCGCAGCCTATTTTCTCGATCATCCCAATTGTAAAAATGGTGTTTGCGTAGGCTACGATACCCGCTTCATGTCTTCTGAGTTTGCAACCTACACGGCAGAGATTCTTTCTTCCTGTGGACTTCATGTTTTTCTATCGGACAGCTTCGTACCGTCTCCTGCCGTTTCACTCTATTGCAGGGAAAAACAGCTTGCCGGGGGCATTATGATTACCGCATCTCACAACCCCCCTGTTTATAATGGCTTCAAGGTAAAAGCATCCTATGGAGGTTCTGCCTTGCCGGAAACCATCGCTCTCATCGAGAACAATCTCACTGTGGTGAATCCCCGAAAACCGGCCAAGCCTGAAAAGAAGCTGATTGAAAAAGCTGATATCATAAGCACCTATCTCAATCATATACAAAAACATATCAACCTCGACGCCATCAGCAAATCAAAGCGTGCAATCGCTCACAATCCAATGTTCGGGGCAGGGCAAAACATTCTTACCCGGCTTTTCGATGAATCGGCTGTCAACTGTTACCACTGCAGCCGCAACCCGAGCTTCGAAGGGATCAATCCGGAACCGATGCCTCGCTACATCGGTGATTTTATCAACTTCTTCAAAACAATCAGCGCCGATGTCGCCATCATTAACGATGGTGATGCCGACCGAATAGGAATGCTGGATGAATACGGCTCGTTCATAGATTCACACAAGCTCTTCTCCATCATCCTCAAATACCTTGCTGAAGAAAAAAAGAAAACCGGCGAGGTAGCCAAGACATTTGCCCTCACCGACATCATAGACAGGATTTGCAGGAAAAACAACCTGCCACTGCACCTCCTTCCCGTGGGGTTCAAACATGTGAGCAAACTCATGACAACCCATGATATCCTTATGGGAGGTGAAGAATCGGGCGGTATTGGAATCACGTCGTATCTGCCGGAAAGAGACGGTATATTCATCGGCCTTTTCATCGTGGAAATCATGGCCATGAAAAACCAGAGCCTTTCCGAACTGGTTCAGGAACTCTTTAATGAATATGGCAGCTTTTATTATAATCGAATCGACCTTCATATCGGCGGGGAACAAAAAAAATCAATCATCTCCCGAGCCTCGAAAGGTGATCTAAAAACCATTGCCGGTTACAAGGTTGACGGTTTCAATAATCTCGACGGCTATAAATACCATTTTGAAGGCGGGTGGGTCTTGATACGACCGTCCGGTACAGAACCGGTTCTGCGATTGTATTGTGAAGCCGATTCTCCGGAAAAAGTGGCAACCGTTCTGCATGTTGCCGCCAATCTCGCCTGATATTTTTCTGCCGGTTTCTGACCAGCCCTGTAAAACAGATGCTTTAACTGTACAAAATAGCAGGATAGTCAGGTTCTACAGGTGACAAAGCAGTGAACATCATGATCGATCAACCCGCCATTGGGAATCGTAACGTTCAATTCGAAGCAGATGACATCATGACACAACACTCCTTACCGGAAAGAATCGTTATTTTTGATGGTGTATGCAATCTTTGTGAGTTCTCGGTCAACTTCATCTACGAAAGAGACCGAACCGGAAAATTCACCTTTACACCCTCGCAGTCACCTCTCGGCAAAACGCTATTGCAGCAGCATCGGATAAACCCTGACAATCTCGATACGGTTGTTTTGGTTACAAACAACAAGGTGTATTCACGGAGCACAGCTGCACTGAAAATAGCATCCGAACTCGATCCCCCCTGGAATAGCCTTCAGTTACTCTCTTTGATACCTTCATCAATGCGTGACCGGCTCTATGCTTTCATTGCAAGAAACAGATATAAATGGTTCGGTAAAAAGGACAGCTGTATGATACCGACAGGGGAAATAAAGTCAAGATTTCTCGAACAACTGCCACCGGAATCATGATCAACGCCCCCTTGTAACGGAGTTACACTCTTTTTCAGGACCTATGAAAAAAAGCAGCCGGACAATGAGCAGTTTCAAAGACAGGTTTTCGAACCACGCCTCGGCATACCGTCTTTATCGCCCGCTCTACCCTGCCGCGCTTTTCGAGCACCTCGCTTCACTGGCACCGACACGGGAATGCGCTTGGGACTGCGCAACGGGAAACGGCCAGTCTGCAATACATCTCTCCAAATTCTTCATACAAATCTATGCGACTGACGCAAGCCGTCAACAAATCACCCATGCAATTCAGAAGCCCAACATTATGTACTCAGTGTCTCCGGCTCACTCAGCACCATTACCTGACAACTCGGTTGACCTGGTAACCGTAGCGCAGGCAATCCACTGGTTTGACACCGACCGTTTTTATCGCGAAATCCGCAGGGTTCTCAAAAAAGATGGAATTCTTGCAGCATGGGCATATCATCTCCCGACAATAGAGCCTGAAATAGATGCCATCGTTCAGACACTCTATTTCGACATCCTGGGCCGGTTCTGGGAAAAAGAAATCTCGCACATTCTTTCGGAATACCGAGAACTACAGTTTCCTTTCACCATACTACCCTCTCCGTCTTTCAGCATGATAACGAGCTGGTCTTTATACCAGTTGATCGGCTACCTTCAAACATGGTCTGCATTGGACCTTTACAGGGAGCGACATGGCAACGATCCCGTTGAACGTATTGTACCAAAACTGCTTTCGACATGGGGACGCCCCTCATCATCAAAAAGGATGACCTGGCCGATCATTCTTACAATCGGTAAAAACCTTCATGCTCGATGATCATTCAAAAAAAAGAGCCGCATGCACAAGATTTTCTCGAAAAAAGCGTCCAACCCCCGGAGCATTATACGCTACAGTGCGGAAAATCGTTACCCTGCGAAGTAATTACCGAAAAGACACCTCGTCTCAGGAAAACCAGAAACAACCATTTGGGTACAATCACGTTAGGACTATAGATAAAAGGTCGTTATACTTTTGCTTGTGACGTAACAAAAACGATACGGCATTTATTCCTTACACACAAGAGAGCAAAGCTTGGAGCAAAACGGGCATTCAATACAGGAAGATGAATTCAGTACTATCGTCGCCGAGCACCAAGATATGGTGCTCAATACCTGTTACCGTTTCGTAATGAACAGAGAGGATGCCGAAGATATCGCACAAGAGGTTTTCCTTGAAGCCTATCGTTCACTCGGAAGTTTCAGACAGGAATCCAAGCTTTCCACCTGGATTTACCGCATCGCTGTAACAAAGTCACTCGACCATCTCCGGAAAAAAAAACGTAAAAAAAGATTTTCCTCTTTGAAACGAGTCATTGGAGTCAACGATCCTGTGGAAGAGCTTCCAATATCTTCTCAGGAAAGCCCTGTAGAGGTACTTACCGAGAGTGAGAGAACACAGGTTCTAGAATATGCCTTGGACACTCTTCCTGAAAACCAGAAAACCGCTTTTCTTCTCAGTAAATACGACGGTTACTCCAACCAGGAAATTGCAGAGGTACTGCATACCACGGTGTCTGCGGTCGAATCTCTTGTTCACAGAGCAAAAAAAAATCTCCAGAAGAAGCTCCAAAAACATTATAAGAAATAATGGCTATTCATGGTATCTTTAACATTTTCTCTGCACATCGTTCATGTTCTGTAACTACAGATAAAAGGATAACTACTTTTTTCATCCTGCAGTGCAAGGATTGCAACTCAGGAACGTCTAAGTAAATGGAACAAACTATGACTATGATGAACCAAAAAGCTCACATAGATACCCAAGTCCAGAAAACCATGGAAGCGCTTGACAACCTTCCCGAGTTGAAGGCACACTACCTTTTCAGGGCAAAGGTAATGGAACGAATTACACAGGAAACTCTGGTACATGCTCAGCAAGCCAACCCCGCCATGCGAAGTGTAAAATTTGCGTTGATGGCTTTTCTGCTGATTATCAATATCGGATCCGCACTTGTTCTCATGCTTTCGAACGATACAGAGCAAACTTTCAGTAAGCAAGACCCCCTTGAAAGCCTGACGAACGAATACAGCAGCCCCGCCCTTTCATATTATCTGGATAACGACAACAGCGTTGAAGATCCCGATGAATAAACATATGACTTCAACCGATACGCTCTCTGCAGTGAGAAGCAGGCGTCACATGCACATACTTGTTTGAACCAAACAATCTTCGTATGGATTTTCTTTCATCCAAACGTTTCATCTCGATTACGCTCGCTATACTGATCGTTTTAAATCTTGCTCTGCTCGGAACGCTCTGGTGGCAAAACGTCAAAACTCCAACGAAAAACGAAACAGTGGTCAAGACCATCAAAGACACAAAAAAACGATCGTTTTTCGAAAAAGAACTGAACCTGACCGATGAACAAAGCAAAGAATTCAACGCACTGAGACAGCAGCATTTTCAGGGAACGTTACCGGCTCTCGTAACGATCTCGAGCCTCAAACGCAAACTGATTCAGGAAGCGATCAAAACCGATCCGGATACGCTCGAAATCAAAGTCCTTGCCGAACGAATCGGCTCGCTACAGGCAGTCATTGAATACAGACTCGCATGGCATTTCAACGGCCTTTCAAACGTATGCTCGCCCGAACAGCGGGATTCGCTGCAAAGCGTCCTTGAAAAAGTAACGGCAAAGCCGTATAAATTGAAGAGCAGGTTGTTTCTCAAACGAATACGGCTCACCCCTATCAAGGAAAATAACGTCGCAGAGCAAGACACAACCAATGATAAAAATCGGGACAAACAATCAGAGGCAACACCACAATGAAAAAGAAACGATTCAGCTGGAGAGCTTTCATCAGCCTTGGTCTTTTTATTGCATTTCTCATGTTGTTCGTTTCTGGAATTATCCTCTATTTGGCCCCTCCCGGAAGAGTCGCAAACTGGACAAACTGGCAAATCCTCGGGCTCAGCAAGCAGGATTGGCAAAACCAGCACACATTATTCAGCCTTGCTTTTGCCATCCTCTCCATCTTTCATCTTTTTTCCATCAACTGGAAAGCTTTCTGGTCCTATATCGTAGCTAAAGCCCATGCAGGACCGGGCAGGCCTATCGAGATTTTCAGCATTCTTTTCCTTGCACTGCTTTTCGGAATCGGGACGCATTTGAAAATTCAGCCATTCTCGACAGTAATCGATTTCGGCGACGCTCTTTCTGAATCTTGGGAAGAGCCGCAGCAAAGTCCTCCGATACCTCACATGGAAAGGATGACCTTGAGAGAAATCGCCGAAAGATTCACCAGAGGCCAAAGCCCTGAATCACTGCAAAAACAACTCGAGGAAGCTGGTATTACCGCCCCGTCTCTGGATCAGACGCTTGAAAGCATTGCACGTGAAAACAATACGTCGGCACAAGAAGTATACAAACTGTTAGGCATCGACGCCGTCCCGAAATCCGGCATGGGAAAAGGAAAGGGAAAAAACAGACGGTGATGTATCGACTCCCGAAAATGTCTACCTTCCGTTCTATCGGTTCTCTTCGAGCTTGAATTCTGAAAGCCCATTACAGCCTGTAGCTATAACAAACAAACAACGGTAGCCCGTAGTGTAAAAAGTTGCTGTTGTGCACAACCTTCTGCGACAAGTTATTCACTGTCGACATCGCTTTTCGTTTTCGAACCGAGCAGCTTGAAAACAAACGTCACTTCATTGCTGAACACAACAAGAATAATCCCGAGGTAACAGATCGTCAGAACGGTTTCAAACCATATACTCTGGATTCCTGCAGTAACCGGAAGACGAGTCAAAGCAATACCGGTCACGAATAAAAGCAGCAGTTTCCTCCACTCGTACCTGTTGGGATACACTTTTAACGAGAAATACCCCATACAAGCACTCATCACAACCGTTCCGGCAAGTATAGCGACCGCGGCCCCCTCCATTCCCATCAACGGCACAAGCCAAAGACAAACCACCGTTGTAACACCTGCGCCAGCGAAAGTAACGGCCGGCAGATATCTGGTACTCCCGGTGATCAGAATACCGGCTGTAAGATTTGTCGAGATCATGTCGAAAACGTAACTGAAAAATATCCAGGGCAGAATTGAAAGACCTATCCAGTATTCAGGAGGCAACATATACAATTGATCAAAATAATGGTAGCGTATCAGGTCCGGAACATAAAAAGTTCCGGCAAGAGCGATAACCATGGCAAATACGGTTGAAATGCTCAGCACGTAACGAAAAAGGGTTTTGGCCTCGGGATCTTCTGCATGTTGCAGGAAAAAAGGCTGCCATGCGAATCTGAATACCTGAATGAAAAGTTGAAGCAGAATACCGAATGCTGCAACACGGCCGTAAATCCCTACAATATCGGACTGGGCGTAACCTGATCCGTAAATTCTTTCAATGTCTTCAAGCCTCATTCGTATAAGAACGTTCCGATCGATAAGATGAACCAGCAACCCGGCAATCCCTGTAGGAACATAGGGCAACCCTATTCTCAGCATTTCACGGAGCGTGTCGGAAGAAAAAAAACGCCTGAACTGTCTGAACACCGGTACAACAATCAGCAGGCTGATCGATGACCCCACAATATTGGCAATAAAAGCTCCTTTCAAACCGTTATTGAAATGCACGATCAATACAAACGCCGTGACAACCACAGCCACGACTCCGAAAACCCTCGCGATTGCAAACTGAACGGCCTTTCGTTTCAGCCGTAGTTCAGCGAAAGGAATAACCAGCATCGCATCGAGCCAGAGAATTATCGCTGCATAGCGTATAAACTCCTGCTGATTAGCCGACAAGCCTATCAGCTCGGCAATTCCAGGAGCAAAAAACTGAATACAGGCGGTAAATGCAGTGGAAGTCAGAAGAAGTGAAATAACTGCCGTTGAAAAACACCGGGCGCTGTCGCCTCCTGACCGCGCATCGTCTGATGCAACTTTAAGATAGGAAGTCTCCATGCCGTAAGCGAACAGAACATTCGCAAGGGCGATGTTCGCGTATATCAGTGCATGCACCCCATTATCGAAGGTATCGAGAAGATTCGCATACAAAGGAACGAGCACATAGTTCAGACCCCGAGCCAGAATCGTGCTTGTACCATAAATAACGGTATCTTTTGCCAGAAGTTTCAGCTTGTCAAGCATAGAGAACTTCAGCTTTATTGTCTCCCCTTTCGCTCAGTGCTTACCAGTCCCTTTACCGTTGCCGGCGGCTTTCTCCGAAGGTTCATCCTGAAGTTTCTTCATCTTGTCGAAGGCCGGCCGTAACCTGCCATCTTTTTCCTCAACGGGAATCTTTGAAATAACATCTCTTAAATGCTTTTGAGCCTCGGTCTGCTGCTGTTTCAATTTTTCAAGCTCCTCGCCGGACAAACCAACCGGGTTATCTTCATCGATCAGCGTGTCCCTGATCGATTCGATTTCCATATTCTGCTCTTCCTTCATATGCTTGACAAACTTGGACATAACAAAAAGAAGACCGAAAAAAATCGGTAAGGCGAAAGATAAGATGATGAGCCAACTCATAAATCCTGATGTTTTTTTTGAAAAAAACGCAAAATCAGTTACAATCAGCCTGATTGCAATAAAATATCAATATTAAGTAGTTTTTATAAATATTTCACATGCAAAGCCCGCTATCAACCATTACTGTATCCAGCTCTTCACGGCAAGCAAGCTGGTTGATGGAGAGGCCTATAAATTCAGATACCGATCATGGACTTTTCTCAAGAGAAAATTGAAGTTATCGACACAGGCAAACAAACCATCCGTCACGAAGCGAACGCACTTTCCCGTATCGCTGAACTGCTCGATCATAATTTTTATGATGCCACAGTGCTTCTGAGCCAATGCAAGGGGAAAATCATTATTTCCGGAATGGGAAAATCCGGCATCATAGGTCAGAAAATCGCGGCAACGCTTTCTTCGACTGGAACCACCGCCCTCTTCATGCATCCTGCTGAAGCAGCGCATGGTGACCTTGGTGTCGTTTCGAAAGATGACTGCGTCATCTGCCTTTCGAAAAGCGGTATGACCGAAGAATTGAACTTCATTCTCCCTGCGTTGAGAAAAATCGGTGTTTCCATCCTGGCATTTACCGGCAACAAACGGTCATACCTTGCTGAAAAAGCAGATATCGTTCTCGATGTAAGCGTAGAGCAGGAAGCCTGCCCATTCGACCTGGCACCGACAACTTCGACAACAGCCATGCTTGCCATGGGAGACGCACTTGCAATGTGCCTGATGAAAATGAAACAGTTCACACATCATGATTTTGCCGTGACCCATCCAAAAGGATCTCTCGGTAAAAGATTAACCATGAAAGTATCTGATATCATGGCCACCGCCGAGGCGTTACCGCTTGTCGAAGAAACAGCCCTGCTTACCGATATTATTCTTGAAATGACATCGAAGCGTTTCGGAATGAGTGGAATAACAGACAACGCAGGAAAACTTACGGGAGTTTTTACCGACGGAGACCTTCGAAGACTCATTCAAAGCAAAAAGGACATTCTTTCATTACAGGCAAAAGACGTCATGACTAAAGCTCCCAAGACAGTCACTGCAGACACCCTTGCGGAAAAATGCTTGAGAATTCTCGAATCGCACAGGATAACACAGCTGCTCGTCTGTGACGAGAACAACCACCCTGTAGGGATCATTCACATTCATGACCTCATCACGTTAGGATTGTAACCGTCACGATCGAGAAAAAAAGCAGCTGAACATGGAAGTTGCATTAGCCGATCTCCATGATTCTATACGTTGGTTTGTCACCACTCGGTATATGGCCCCCATGAATGAACCGGATAGGATTCGGGCTCGACATGTTTGAATGAGTCCCGAATACTGTCAATGACTCCCCAACTGCTTTCCACTGCATCCTGGCGGATAAAGTGCATCTGGTCTCCGGCCATCGCATCGAGGAGAAGATGCTGATAAGGCGTCATCTGCTCGAGCTCGAACGATGTTTTATAATCGAATTTCATAAAAACCGGATCGGTCACCAGCTCTTTACCGGGTCTTTTGGAACCAAACCGAATTGCGATCGTTTCTTCCGGCTGGATTTGTATGATAATCTGGTTTGCCGTATAACTGCAACTTTGAGGAGGACCGAAAAAGTTTTGAGGAGGACACTTGAATGTCATAACTATTTCAGTCACCTGTTTTTCAAGATTCTTGCCAGCCTTCATGACGAAAGGGACGTCTTTCCAGCGCCAGTTATCGACATACCATCGAATGGCTGCAAATGTTTCAACTGCCGAATCAGGCGCTACGTTCTTTTCATCCCTATAGCCGTCATATTGTCCAAGAACAACGTTATCCCGGACATTGTCTTTTGTCAACGGCCTCAGCGAGCGTAAGACTTTTCCTTTTTCATCACGAACCGCTTCCGCACTCAGATCGACAGGGGGCTCCATTGCAATTGCCGCAAGTAGTTGAAGGCCGTGATTTTGTATGATGTCTCGAAGCAGGCCCGATTTTTCATAATACGCCCCTCTGGATCTGATACCGAAATCCTCGGCAATTGTAATACTGACATTCTCTATATATTGTCTGTTCCACAACGGTTCGAACATACCGTTGGAAAAACGGAACACAAGAATGTTCTGTACCGGCTCCTTACCAAGATAGTGGTCGATACGGTATACCTGTTCCTCATGAAAAACCCTTCCCACTATGGCATTCAGTTCACGAGCGCTTTCGAGGTCAAACCCGTATGGTTTTTCAACCACTATTTTACGCCATCCCCGGCAAGCCTCACTTTTTCCTCCGAGATCCGCTTTTTCAAGATTATCGATAATGTATGGTGCCAGGCTGGGCGGAGTAGCGAGATAAAAAAGCAAATTACTGCATGAAGAGTCGCTCGTAACCATCTTGTCTATTTCATGCCGCAAGAGCATGTACCCTTCGTTTTCAGTCAAATCGGCACGAACATAGAAAAGGTTGTTGCAAAACAAGTCAAGAGTGTCGGTATTTATAAGTGAATCGGAGGCATGAGCCTGAACGCTCTGTCTCGCATAGTCCCGGAACCCTAAATGATCGATCGCGGAACGGGCTACCCCTATAACCCTGTACCTTTCGGGAAGCTGCTTCCAACGGGCAAGCTGATACAGTGAAGGCAAAAGCTTTCTCGATGAGAGATCGCTTTCGGCACCAAACAAAACAAAGGTGAAATTGTCAAGCTGCTGGTCCATGAGCTTCAGCACTATTTTTCTTTTGGAATAAATCCATGCCCACCGAATTCATGACGAAGAGCCGCTACAACTTTGTCGGAAAAATTGTCTCTCGATCGCGAACGGTACCTCCTGAACAAAGCGTCTGCAATAACAGGAATGGCGACCCCCTGCTCAAGAGCGGTCTCAACCATCCATTTTCCCTCTCCGGAATCGGCAATTTCTCCGGAAAGGTAACCGAGATCCTCGTCTTTTTCGAAGGCTCTTGCAACAAGGTCCATAAGCCATCCTCTTATAACCGAACCGTTTGCCCATACTCGTGCCACTTCCTGATGGTCGAATACAAATCTGCTGTTCTCGAGAACATCGAAACCCTCTCCAATAGCTTGCATCATACCATATTCAACACCGTTATGAACCATTTTCGCAAAATGCCCTGCCCCACTTTCCCCCATGTATCCATAACCGCCGGACACACACATATCTTCAAAAAGAGGAACAAGTGACATAAAAACCTTACGGTCACCGCCAACCATCATACAAGCCCCGTTTCTCGCTCCTTCAAGACCGCCACTTGTACCGACATCCATAAAACCGATCCCTTTTTCGGCAAGCATCTCACTCCTTCTTACCGTGTCGTGATAATTGGAGTTTCCACCGTCTACGACAATATCACCGCCGTCAAGTAACGGTAAGAGAGATTCCAGCGTTTTATCAACTGGATCGCCTGACGGCACCATGAGCCAGCAAATCCTTGGAACAGGAAGTCGAGCAACCATTTGTTCCAGTGAAACAGCAGGAGAAGCCCCCTTTCCTGCAAGTTTTTCAACAGCTTCTCTGGAGAGATCGAACACAACCACCTCATGATGGTGAGCAAGAATGTTTTCTACCATATTCTCACCCATTTTCCCAAGACCGACAAATCCCAGTTTCATCAGCTACGTTCCTCCTCTTTCGATTTTCCCCTTCTTCATCCATCCCGCAGATTCAATTTCCCCTTTTAAAACAATAAACTGCTCTTCAAGACACGGAAATAACCGATCGGCTTCAGCAAGATCCCTCGACCTCGCTGCGCTTTCTATTGCAGCCGCAGCTTTCGAAAACAGCTGGCCACCAACAAGAAGTGCCGCACCTTTTATAGCGTGGGCAGTCAAATAGGCTTTTTCAGCATCACTCTTTGTTATGGCAGCTTTCAATACCGTTATCTGCCGGGGAACATCTCCGAGAAAACTTTCAATAATAACGCTTGCAACATCCTTGTCCTCTTTTAGTCTTCCAAGCATCTCTTTTTCCTGAAAGATAGCGCTGTCGTCAATCATACTATCATTGGGGTTGTTATTCTCACGTGCTGCAGTGAGAGAACGCATTAATGAGGGCTTTTCTGCGAGATATTTCTCGAGCAGCAGCGTAAACTCGGATTTTCTTACCGGTTTTGCCATGTAGTCATCCATTCCGGCTTCAAGGCATTTTTCGCGATCACCTTTCATTGCATTCGCTGTTATCGCGATGATAGGCACCTGAGGATTTTTTACATTGTACTTTCCCTGCCTGGTAAATTTCGCCGTTTCATATCCATCCATTTCCGGCATCTGACAATCCATCAAAACAAGATCGTAACGAACCTCACCCATAGCCTCAAGAGCCTCGACCCCATTTTGTACAACGTCTGCATTATATCCTTCTTTCTGAAGCATTGAAAGCAGTACCAGCTGGTTTACCTGGCTGTCTTCAACCAACAGTATCCTGAACTTCTGCCTTTTCTTTCTTGGAATACCGGAAACTCCGCTGACAACTCGCTCCGAGAACTCAGGAACCGAACCCCTGCACTTCATAATCTCGAGAACAGATGCATAGAGCTCCTTTCCCCGTATAGGCTTCTGCAAGCGCGCACTGACATATTTCCACGGGATCCATTGCAGGTCTGTAGTCGATTCCGCGGAGGTCAAGACAACAAGAGAGCTTTCTTTAAGCGACCTTCCTATTGTTTGAACGGTTTCCTTTATTTTACGATCATAGTTCGATACTGCAATCAAAACAATATCCCATGGGACGGCTTTTTCTGCAGCCTGCCGTATCTTTTTCAGGCCGGAACCACAATCCACAGCCTCATCAAAAGAACAGTTCCAGAGCGAAAAAAATATTTTTATCAATTTTCTGGAAGCCATGCAGGGGTCTATCAGAAAAACCCTCACGCCGGTAAGCTGGGCGTTTTTCTCGTTCCTATACATCTCAGAACGACATTGCTTGACAAGATCGATTGAAAACCAGAACATCGACCCCTTTCCAAGAGTGCTTCTTAGATGTATTCTTCCACCCATCTTTTTGGCGAGCTTGTTTGAAATGGAAAGACCCAGTCCTGTCCCGCCATACTTTCTGATAGTTGAACCATCGGCCTGCACAAAAGGTTCAAAAATTGCTTCTATACGGCTTTCATCGATACCTATACCGGTGTCGGACACCGTAAACCTTATCCGTACATGATCTCCTGCTTCCTCTTCAAGTTCTACGTTCACCAGAATTTCACCTTCATGAGTAAACTTGACAGCATTGCTGATAAGGTTGACAAGAATCTGCTTGACTCGGCTTGGGTCGCCTTTTAAACGAAAAGGTATATTGTAATCAGGCAGAAAGGTATAATTGAGCCCTTTTTTCCTGGCTCTATATGCGAACATCTCCATGATCTCCTCGAGCAGGTCCAGAAGGTCGAAATCTATCTGCTCGATTTCAAGCTTGTCAGCCTCGATTTTTGAAAAATCAAGAATGTCGTTTACCAGGTAAAGCAGGTTTTTCCCACTGGCGTTGATCGTCTCGGCAAATTTTCTCTGTTCAACATTGAGCCCGGATTCGAGTAGGAGCTCCGACATACCGATTACACCGTTCATCGGTGTACGAATTTCATGGCTCATATTCGCCAAAAACTCGCTTTTAGCCCGATTTGCCGCATCTGCTTCTGTCGCCATACGGTTTGCACGAGAGATCGATTCCTCCAGCTTCCGGTTCGCCGTCATCAGTTCGTTCCTCGCCCTATTGGCATCCTCGACAAGATTTATGAGCGCATCCCTCTGCTGTCGCTTGAGAATCTCGGGATCCACAGTCTTTTCATACTGCTTTTTTTCGGAATAACCACGTTTATCATTCCCGGCTTGTCTGCTCACGGCGTAAAGTGGGGGTTCACCGAGCTTGGCACAAAGTCTGTTGATCTCCTCTTTAAGCTCGAGATTCCTCTGTTCTCTTCCAACCATAAACCGATTGAAACGCTCGAGATCATCGAGCGAGCGTTTAAGCTCTTTCTCAATCCTCTTCCGTTCGGAAATATCAGTCGATATCATCACAACAGAGGTCACGTTCCCGTCTTGAACACAAGGCCCGAACCGTGACTCGACATC
The DNA here is from genome assembly GCA_015482705.2 of Prosthecochloris sp. Taxonomy (GTDB): domain Bacteria; phylum Bacteroidota; class Chlorobiia; order Chlorobiales; family Chlorobiaceae; genus Prosthecochloris. The sequence goes on from JADMLA020000021.1 coordinate 54,489, forward strand.
AACAGCCCTGCCGCCCTGCAGCTCGATTCTGCTTTCCAGTTTCGCCTGTTTACCGGTCCTGAAAACTCTATCGATCGTCGTATGGTAAATTTCATGCTGACCCCCGACAATATGCTCGCAGAAATGCTCTCCTACCGCCATACCCTCACCATGACCCGGCATGCCGCGGTTAAGGTAGATGATCTTGTGGGAAGCATCGACAGCGACGATTGTATCAGGACTGTTAGAAAGTATCGACCCTAACGTATTCTCACTTTTGCGGAGCGAGATAAGGGTCGCATCGAGCTTTTCAGTCGACAGCTCGAGTTCATAGTTCTTGTCTTCGAGCTGCCTTCTCAAATCAGATAGCTCGATGGACTTTCTAATCAAGTTTATATTCTGGTCCCTGAGTGCATTCTGTTTTTCAAGCAGTTCCTGCTCTATCTTTTTACTCTCGAGAGCCTGATACTGCAAAATATTCAACTGCAGCTCAAGTTCTTCATATGAAGGCTTTGTGGTTTTCCTGTTATCCATTGGGTTTGAGAAAGGATTATGCCGATCCAAGCAACCATAGAACCACGGTTTCATTATGAAATTTAGCTTCTGCAAGCTTTTCAACAGAACTATCGATTGGCCCTATCTCTCCATAGGTATAAAAACCTATAATCGGTACGTCGTACCCAAGACACTTCCGGACAACCTCGACTTCTTCAGAAGTTCTTCTGCCAAGTACAAGCTTTCGTCCAACACAGCTGAACATGACGATCAGTTCCGGCTTCACACCTCGAAGACGTTTCATTGCCTGTTGAGCAGCCTCACGTGCACCGTTGATAACATCTCCCCTCGATGCCGAGGTAAGCGTTACGGCACTGCCTTCAGGTATGGAAGCAGCGAAAGTAATGGTCCCTTTCTTCTTATCCACGTTCAAACCACAACGAAGCTGAAAATATCTTTCCCCGGAGGAACCGGCATTTTCATCGATCAGCCCGAACGGGTACTCCATACAGATCCCCGGCAGTCTTCTAAAACGCTCTTCACCGAGAAATTCACGATACAACCCCAAAGCACTGACATTGTCGAATTCTTTGACAACGTTTCCTTCCGAAGAGGTACAATAGAAACTATTGCCGATGGATTCAAAGCCACTTCTCACACCAATACTGGTTCGAACATCTCCTTTCAAAGAAACAAGAAGACCGACAATTGCATCCCGATAAACCTTACCATTGAAATATTGAAATGTATGCTTGAAACGCATATCATCACCGAGATACCCTCCGACAATTTCAAAGTTTTTTCCAAGAACGTCCTGAAGACCTTTAAGCACTCTCAAACCATCACCACCCATCCCGTTTGGAAACACCAGGAGAGAAGACGCTTCTTCAATTACGGCATCGGTGAAGATATCGGCAATCAACGATCTGGCACAGGCATCCTCGTCATTGCTCATATGTAATCCGATTCCCGAATCAAATGATAACATGGAGGAGGTTATCGCCATAACCACAACCGATCCTTCGGAAAAACCTTCTGGCGAAATTTCTCCGGCAGTCGTTCCACCAACCATCGGCACTTCACCAGCCACGGCATTGATCCCTGACAACAACGCTTTATGCTCGAACCGCATCGCTGCGAAAACAAGTAAAACATCCGCTTTTCCATCTGTTTTATCAAAGGCGATCTTGCACGCCTCTGCACCCGCATCATGAGAGTTTTCAAGATGACTCGTCCCAACTCCAACGGTTAAAGCAGACATGTATTTGATACTTCAGTTGAGCATTTCAAGCTACCCGCATGGGATAACCTGCCCCCTCTTCATTAACGAAAAAACTCGCATGAATAACGGTTGCTTACAATACCTGGAGACACCGGGGGAAATTTTAGCTCCAATAAAATACTTATTTTATGCATTATTCCTACCGTCGTCACGTTCAAAAAAAGTCGAAGATAAGAATCAAAATGCATAGTTGAGATATTTGAAAAGAATCAAACGCCATCGTTTCGATGCCGTATAGTCCAACAGAGAACGATTGATTTTTTCGGCAAGAGGACTACCTGGCGGAAGTGCAATTGCATAATATTCATGCTTGAAAGAGTGTTCCAGAACTCTGATGTCTTCGAAACCACCGGAAGCTGTCATGTACCGCATAATCGGTTCATCGTATACAACGGCATCGATACGGCCACCTTGAAGTGACTGCAACGCTTCCTCAATTGTTCCGAATTCCTGAAACGAGATGTATTCTTCTGTAAGAAACTGTATACTTGTGGAACCACTCACGGTCCCTGTCTTTATCGTGTGAAGATCATGCACTCCCTTGATAGGAACATCGAGAGAACCGACAGTAAGTGCCGTTGTAATTGCCGCAGTGAAACCTGAAATAATGATGAGGCTTGCAAACATCCACACGAGGGCCACCATCCTTCCCCCTGGAGTTTTGGGAGCTTTGTCGCCGTACCCAACAGTCGTCATGGTAACTGCCGCCCACCAAAACCCATGCCCAATTCCTTTTGCAGGCGATCCTCCGAATTGCTCGGGATTCTTGACTCTTTCGAAAAACCATACGAGAAATCCCGAAACAAGAAGAATCAGCGAGAGGAGTAAAACTATCCGTAAAAATCCTGAAGAAAAAAAAACCTTTATCACACGTCCCCAATTCGAGCTATTTTCTCTTACCGCAATCGCAAGCCCCGATAAAAAAAAGGGTTGAGAAAAATCAACAAGGTTCTCCCTCTCGCCGGTCACCGTTATCGCAGCAACAGAGGCATCATGTTCTCCCGTGGAAACATTATCAAGCAAATTTTCCAGTTCCGATTCTCTGAACTTATAGGAAAAACCATTGTCCTGCGCAATTTTTTTCCACAGCTCCACACTGATCCCTTCCCATTCTCCCTCTTTGTTTTTCATGGAAAAAGGAGGCGCTTGTTTGATACCGACAATCAGCTCAGTCTCACCTTCAGCTGCGGATAAAGTGCACGGAAAGAACAATGCAAGAGCCACCAGCAGACAACGCACGACAGCTGCCCAGCATTTTGTTTTCCAAAAAAATACAGGATATGATTTTTCAGCACTGAAATCCCCTTCAAACATTACACACATGAAAAGTCATTATTCAGAGAGGTGAAAAGTTGCCGAAATGCCCCTGTAGAGCAGCTTTCGAAAAGGCATTATCAATCAACCAGATAATATTCCAGGGTTGAAACAACTCTAACTTTTTTTATGTACGGAGTATTGCTGTCGCGATCGGTAATCGAAAACTGTCCCTGGCTTGCACGTTTGATTTTTCCAAGACGGCTGCCTGAATCAGCAGCAAACTTCTCGGCAACAGCTCTGGCGTTGTTGGTTGCCGATTCTATCATGGCCGGCTTCACTTCGTTGAGCTTTGTATACAGATACTCCGTACGAGCCTCATAATTTTCCCCGGCAATTGCGATTCCTTTACTTCCAAGGTCACTGAGATTTGCCCTTGCCTGTTTTATCCGTTCGATATCTCCGCTGTAAACACTCACCGTTGACCGTCCTGTATAGCGGAACCTGTAACGGCTTGCATCACCATAGCCTTGCGCTTGACGATCGGTAAAAGAAGGCGGAGAGACTGAAATTTCTTTTTTCGAAAAACCTTTTTGCCGCAAAAAGTCTCTGACAATACCATTCTGCTCAGTCAATGTCTCGACGAGAAGCGAAAGATCATCAGCTGCAACCGAATAAGTAATAGGCCATATGGCAATATCGGCTTGGACCTCCCGCTCAGCCAAACCTTTTACAACCACCGTTCTTTCATATGCCTTGAAACGGGTGAATCCTTCGGCAATGATATATGCCGATACAATGAGCCCGACACAAAGTAAAGCTCCCAGTATAAACGATTCTGCTATTCGTTTTTCTTTCATGAGACCTGTATCTGCATTGCCGGCTTGCGTACCACTGTAACAAGTTATGAAATTGCTGCATTTTTCTATCACTCACCGTAATGATCCTTTGTGCTTACATTCTTCACTTTTATTGAATCCGCAAGGTTACCGTTACCGCTCAGCCGGAAACGATCATAATTCCTTTGAAAACATACATGAATCATTCAACAAAGGTCGTTTATCGTAATAAATTTGCATCTCATTAAACGATTGTTGAGATTTTTATAAAGAGACACATCGACGATGTTCTATTCACAGGTCTTCAACTGTAATAGATTATGGGAAGTAATATCGGTCACGATTTTTTCAATGATGCTGATTTTCGCCAGTTCCGGGAAAACCTGAGAAAAGAAACAAAAATCCTGATGGACTGGTTCTCTTCGGGTGTTTTCGAAGAAAAAGGAGAAATGTGCGGTTTTGAGCTCGAAGGCTGGCTGGTAAACGAAAACTACCTACCTGCCCCTCGAAACGAGGAGCTTCTTGAAAGAGTCAAAAGCCACCTCGTCGTACCGGAGCTGTCGCAGTATAATTTTGAAATAAATACCACTCCTCAACCACTAGACAAAAATTTTCCAGTCTTTTTGCAGCAAGAGCTCTCAAAAACCTGGCGATCTTGTGCTTCCAGTGCGGAAACCATGGATTGCAAAGTGCTCATGATAGGTATTCTTCCAACTATCGAGGACCGAATGCTTACGTTGCAACACATTTCTCATCTACAGCGATATGCAGCCCTGAACCGAGAGATACTGCGTTCAAGAGAGCGCAGGCCTCTGAAAATCCATATCGAGGGTGACCTCGAAACACTCGATGCCACACATCATGATGTTATGGCCGAAGCGGCAACGACGTCGTTGCAGATACACCTGCAGGTCTCTCCCTCAACTGCCGCCCGTCAATACAACATCGCACAAGTACTCTCCGCACCGATGGTCGCACTCACAGCCAATGCACCCTTTCTTTTCGGCAAGGAGCTTTGGAATGAAACAAGAATACCGCTTTTCGAACAGGCTGTCAAACTGCCCTCCTTTTGTGACAAAACCGGCAGGATCATTTCACGAGTGACATTCGGAAGTGGTTATGTCCGAAATTCTCTCAAAGAAATATTTCTCGAAAACCTCGATGGCTTTCCCATACTTCTCCCTGAAATATTCGATGAAGATTTCAACTGGTTGAATCATCTCAGGCTTCATAATGGCACTATCTGGAGGTGGAACCGCCCATTGATAGGCCTGAACGACAATGGGATGCCTCACCTGAGAATCGAGCATCGCATCCCATCTGCAGGCCCGTCTATTCCTGATGTCATAGCGAATATCCTCTTTTTCTATGGAGCGATGTGCTCTCTACTCGAGGAGGACAGGCCTCCTGAGCAGGAAATTCCCTTTGAAGATGCAAGAAAAAACTTTTATCTGGCCGCAAAAGAGGGACTCGATGCCCGAATCGTATGGAAAGCGGGAAAACGATTGACTGTCAGGGAAATTCTGCTGGAAGATCTTCTTATGGGAGCAAGCTGCTCTTTACGGAAGAAGGGTATCGATCCCGAACAGATCCGCTATACTATTGACGAAATACTCAAACCCCGCGTCATAACCGGAAAAACCGGCTCAACCTGGCAAAAAGAGTATATTCATCATCACGGCCCGCAGTTTCAGGAGATGACCCATGCGTATCATGAGAACCAAAATAACCAGCTACCTGTCCACTCATGGAAAATCTAAACCAAGTACAAGCAGAACCTCGACTTAACCTTTACCATACAATACCGGAAAACCTTGCCGATATCCGGGTCGAAGAGATAGATTCGATCCTGCCAGGTCCATCACTCATCCATATCAAAGGCAACGTCTCCCCACCGATGTTCATTTCTGTACTGCTGCACGGCAATGAAACAACGGGTTTTCTTGCCATCCAACATCTCATCAGAGAACTGAACCTCACCGCCAATCCCGCACCGAGAGACATTATTCTTTTTGTCGGAAACATCAGAGCGGCCAAAAAAGGTCTACGCAGGCTTGACAATGAACCCGATTACAACCGCATCTGGAATGGCGACAACCTTCCGGAACACCGGCTGGCCAAGTCTGTTCTAGCTATGCTCTCCCAACAACCATTGTATGCTGCCATCGACATACATAACAATACGGGCAAAAATCCTCACTACGCCTGTATCAACAAAACAGACACATCGTTCATACATCTGGCCCGTAGATTCAGTAAAACAATCGTTTATTTTACAGAGCCTCACGAGGTCATCTCAATGGCCCTTTCCCGTCATTGCCCTTCCGTCACTCTTGAATGCGGGTTCTCGGGGAACACCGAAGGCTTCAATCACGTCTACAACTACCTCGTTCAATGCCTCACGATGCCTGCTGAAGAGCTTTTCGGTCCACCGTCGAACAAGCACAACGACATCTATCATACCATTGCAAAAATAACCGTCCCTGAAAATTCACATCTTGGATTCGGAAACTGTGAACGGAACGTCGATATATGCTTCAGAGAAGACCTGGAAGAATTGAATTTCACTTCCGTTCCAAAAGGGACGAAACTCGGCGTTTCAGGAAGAAATGGCTGCAGCTTGACAGTCATGGATAACAACGGCAGAAATGTTACAGACCAGTATTTTCGTATTGATAATCATGCTATTGTAACCAGAAAAGAACTGATTCCCTCGATGTTCACGAAAAACGAGACGATTATCCATCAGGATTGTTTCGGTTACATCATGGAACCATATCCGATAGATGAGCGAACACGATAACCGGCATTCCTGAAAGTGACGAATGATACCGCGTAGACTTTACGAACGCTCGATAAGCATCGAAAAGCAGGAAAGTACTGGCAGAGCGAACATGGGGAATCTTCTTTTCGTGCTGCCGTCTTCCATGTAAGCGAAAAACCAGGAGCACTGCAGTCAGAAATTCACGAAAGCGAATCGGGGTTGTACGTTTTTTCTATTAAGTCCCCTCCTTTACTTTTCTCCTGATAATGTCCTCGTACTTTTCGATCAGAGCCCCGTTGATAACAGGCCAGGACATTCTCTCCGCCAACACCAGACCATTGTGCCGCTTCTTTCTGTAAAGACCTTTGTCATGGATCAACTGTGTACAGAAATCAAAAAATTGCTCATGATCTCCCGCTTCAGCGATAAACCCCCCATCTGATTGCCGGACAAGTTCCTGGCACCCTCCGACATTGGAAACCACAGCGGGAAGCCCTGATGAAAACCCTTCCAGAACAACGTTTCCAAACGCTTCGGTTGTGGAAGGAAATAGAAAAAGGTCGCTGCTTGCGTATGCTTCAGGCAAATCGGTACCGACAAGGTATCCGGGGAACACTGCATCCGGCATTTTCTCTCGAAGTTCGTCCTCTTCAGGGCCGGAGCCGATCATGACAAACAACACGTCGTTTGCAAGACTGCTTCTGTTGAAGCTGTCATACACCTCCATGACTATCCGGATATCCTTGTACCATACAAATCTTCCGGCATACGCAATCACGGTCTTTTCTCCCGCTCCCCAGGAATTACGCAATGTATCGGACCTGCGCTCAGGATTGAAAAGCGTCCTGTCGATACCTCTTCCCCATACGTCAACGTTATCGATCCCTTTGGACTCGAGTCTGGTCTTCATCTCTCGGGTAGGGGCGAATAAAACATCACAGGCATTGTAGAATTTCCGTAAATACTTCCAGACATAATTTTTGGCAAAACCGAGCCGATAGTAATCAAGGTAGGAAGGAAAATCCGTGTGGTACATGCTGACAACAGGCAAACCACGGTTTCTCGCATATTTCAGAAACCTGTTTCCTATGATATCCGGTGTTGAAATCTGCACAATATCAGGGCCGAAATCGTCCAGCTGTGTTTCTGTCGAGGCGGAAAAAAAACCGAGCTTGTAATCAGGATAGAGAGGAATGGGAACAGAAGGCATGGCGATAACCTTTTCATGGCGCTCTTCACTCGACGAAATATCCGGTGACCATACCATCACTTCGTGCCCCGCCTCGAGAAAGGAGGCGACAAGCTGGTACATGGATCTAACTGCGCCATCTTTATCTTTTACGTATGTCCCGGCATAGAGAGCTATTTTCATACCCTTTGCACAACGTCGTTACAATTCCTGAATCAGCGACAGGGCATAGAAGATGACTAACCTGTAAAAAACCACCGTCGCGAACCTTTGCCGGAAAATGTAACATTTCCAGGGAAAAAACCCGCGACATACCGGTAAGGAGAGGGTTGTGGATTGTATGCAGCGACAAGTCTGTCGAGATCAGACAGACATTGTGATAACGACCGGTTGGACAAGACGCTCGAAATCCGCATAAGAAAGCCTGAGAAGCTCTTTGTGGTTACCTGCACTGAAAACAATCTCCTCATCCTCGGCAAGCTCTTCGGCAACGTAGGTTTTCATGCCGTAAAGATTTCCAAAAGGCGGCATGGCTCCAACCTCACAGCCGGGAAACATATCAGCGAAATCCTCTTCCGAGGCAAGTACCACATTTCCTGTACCGGCAGCATCCTTGAGTTTATCGAAATCCAGCTTGTTCGAGGCCGGAAGCACCGCCATAGCCAGCTTTCCGTCAATGGTCACCATAACGGTTTTTGCCAGTTCCTTTCCAGGAACATGTGCGGCAGCCGCAATTTCCTGAGCCGTGTAGGCAGGGGAATGACTGATAATGAAGTACCTGATGTGGTGACTGTCGAGAAAATCCCTGATCTTGCGTATCGGCATAATTTTTCCTCCTCTGACGTTTGATGAATGTCTTCCACCAAGCTTATCTGCGTGAAACGGGTTAACAGCACCGAGCGCACTGAAGAAAACGTGCAATGACAACAATTTACATGTACTCAGGGGACAAAACCTAAAGGAACCGGGTAAAAAAGAAATAATATGGAGTCGTCACAAAAGCCGGACGTCAAAGGGTACGCAGAGAGAAACAGCCTACTTCCAAAGATCATACCACACGTGATACGGGATCAAATCTCTCTAAAGTCATGCTGCACTCGATGCGGCATCCATACCGGCTTTCATGGAAAAATGGATCCCCGGGCTCGGCCCGGGGATAACTGTGGAACAACAAAACTACTGGACTGATGTCAGCCTGTAATAAATCACGACGAAGCGTTTGATGCATTAAAAATTCACCCTGACACCTGCTACGATGTTGTGACTCGCAATGCTGACGTCCACATCCTCCGCAGGACTGACGTCCCCTGTCGCAAAGTAGCGGTAGCCAAGATCGAGCATGACGTTCGGTATCGCATCGATGCCGACTCCTGCTCCGAACTGATAGGCAAACACCGTATCATCATCGCTGTCCTCAAAATCTTCAAAATCAACATTTGCAATCCCTACACCTGCAGTCAAATAGGGGGTGACCATGGATACAGGCATTTCGATATCCAGATAACCATTGGCCATGAAAGAAAGTATGGAGACTTCTGCATCAACGTTATCGGCAAGCTCGATTCCATTGATCTCATCCCAATCACTGACCTGGTATCCTACTGCACCTTCAATACGGTACATTCCTCCATCGAGACCCAATGCACCGTTAATGACGAACCCGCTTTTATAATCTATGTCTGTCACCCACGATCCTTCAACATCGGACTCACTCAGCAAAGCGAGACCTGCCGAAGCGCTCACGTAGGGGGTTGCCGCCTGTGCAAGCGGTGCCGATGCAAAAAAAACCAGCAGAGCGACACAGAGGCTCATAAACTTTTTCATGGTATTTCTCCGTTTGATTAGCAGTTACGACCGGAACAAAAGAAAATGAATGTTCCTTACAGCGATGTTACTCAAAAAAGCTCCGAAAATCAAGATTTTCCGTAACCTTTCAACTGTTTAAACAAAGGTAAAGAATCACGATAACCCGCTTCGACAAGCTCGGGCACCTGGCGGGTATCGACAAGGCTGAACGTCCCCAAATCCAGCTCGATTTTCAGGTCCGCTTCCTCTGTTTGCAAGGTGGTCGATGCTTTCAGTGTGCTGTAGAACGCGTTAAGCAGCAGGTCGACAATATTGTCCGGTTTTCTGAAAATATGGCTGCTCATGAGGTCTACGCAAACAAAAGGATGCCTTCCATGTTCAAGCAGAGGGGAAAGCGGTACATTTTCCATCAACACACCGTCGACCAGCAGACGTCCGTCGATCTCGACCGGTTTGAAAACAGCCGGAATACAGGAACTGGCCATCACCGCTTCGGCAACATCACCCTGCTTCAAAACAACTTTCTCACCGTTACCGATGTCGGTCGCAACAATTGCCAGCGGGACGGAAGCTTCTTCGATCTTTCTTTTTCCCAACAGCTGCCTGACAACACGGCCGAATTTTTTATTGGACAGCAAACCGAACTGTGAAAGTGTAAGCCCGGTGAGATCGAACCAGTCGAGATCGAGAGCGACACGTTCGATCTCACGCCAACCCATGCCGAAAGCATGAAGAGAGGCAATGAACGACCCGATGCTCGTACCGGACAACGCATGCACTTCGATAGCGAGCTCATCGAGTGCCCGCAACACTCCGACATGTGCCGCACCGAGCACCGCTCCCCCTCCAAGGGCAAGACCGATTGACATTGCTTTATCCGGACCGGGTCGCCGCCTTCGACTCATCACCCCGCTCTTTTTTCTGGTTGCCGAGCCGATGCCCGACATTCAAAAAGTTCATCTGAACAAACGAAACAGTTTTCGCAACCATGTAAATTTCGCTTCACTGAAAGGAGGATACCGTAAAGTGTTTTCAGGAAACGTTCTTTTTACATGAACGCTTCTCGAACGGGAAAAGGTTTCAAAACCCGCTTTACCATGGTATACCCCCATCCCGCTTTCTCCAGCCCCTCCAAAAGGAAGCGCAGGAATTGCGGCCTGAAACATGAGGTCATTGATACATACCCCGCCTGAGCGGGTGTTTTCGAGCATATACTGCTGAAAAGAACGGTCCCTGGAAAAAATATACACTGCAAGCGGGTGGCGCACCGAACGTATAACAGCTAGCGCTTCGTCCGGTGTCGAGTAGCTCAGCACCGGCAATATAGGGCCAAAAACTTCCTCTTTCATAACCCGTGAACGTGGAGAAACAGAACGCAGGACCGTAGGAGCACAATAAAGGCGCTCAGGATCGATAGAGCCGCCCGTCACCACAACACCGTCGAAAAGATATCCGGCGAGCCTTTCAAGACGCTCAGGTGTTATAATAGCTGGATAATCCTTACTGCGTTCCGGTATTGTTCCGTAAAAAGTATCGATTGCGCTTTTCATGCAACTGAGCAGTTCATCTTCCGCGTCCCTGTGTACCAGGACATAATCCGGCGCGATACAGGTTTGCCCGGCGTTGAGAAACTTCGCCCAGACAATTCTTCTCGCCGTTACAGGGACATTGGTACGCCGATCGACGACACAGGGATTTTTCCCTCCAAGCTCCAGGGTGACCGGCGTAAGATTCTTGGCGGCTTTTTCCATGACCTGTTTGCCTGTACTGCTCCCTCCGGTGAAAAAAATATAGTCAAACGAAGCGTCAAGCAGTTCACGGCTTTCTTCGAGACTGGCGAGAAACACTTTTATCGCTCTCTCATCGAGATACCGATCGAGAGCTTCTGCAAGTAACCCCGAAATTGCCGGTGCTTGTTCGGAAGGCTTGATCACGAGACAGTTGCCGGCAGCTATTGCGTTAATCGCCGGAGCGATTGAGAGCTGCAAAGGATAGTTCCAGGCACCCATAACGAGCACAACGCCATACGGCTCGCGGAAATAATAACTCCGACCCGGCTGATACCGTAAAGGCGTAACGACTTTTCGAGGCCTCATCCAGGACTTCAGGTGCTTCAGCGCCACCTGTATCTCTGTCATCAGGTAATGAATCTCCGTAAAAAACACTTCGGCCCGCGGCTTGCGGAAATCGCTCTGCAGCGCATCGTAAATATCCTTTTCACGTTCGTCCAGAAAGCGATTCAGGCCCAGAAGCTGACTTGTGCGCCACTCATATGAACGGGTAGTTCCGCTGTCAAAATACTCCCGAAGCTCATGTATCAGCTCCGAAACAAGACGATCCGCACTCTTTTCGTTTTGGTGTTTCATAAACGACAGATTTGATCCTCTCATGTTGGCCTGTATCGAAGGCTACCGCTCGAACGGGTAGTACCGGCCATGCAATACGATGATCACTGCTGCAACACCATTATGCTCCTCAGCGATCATTCATTACATTGCTCCTTTTCTCAATGTATCAACAAACCGTACAATTTTACACCATGGAATGGCTGACGCAACCGGAAGCATGGATAGCTCTGGCAACACTCACTGCACTGGAGATCGTGCTCGGCATTGACAATATCATCTTCATATCGATCATTGCCGGACGTCTGCCGGAATCACAGAGAGACAAAGGCAGAATTCTGGGCCTTGGACTTGCAATGCTCGCCCGTATAGCACTGTTGCTCTCCATCACATGGGTCATGAGTCTGACAACGGGCTTGTTTACCGTTCTGCAGCATGAAATCTCAGGGCGAGACCTGATACTCCTCGGTGGAGGACTTTTCCTGCTGGCAAAGAGCACTCATGAAATCCACCACAGCCTCGAAGGCAGCGGCCAAACAAAACAGCAGCCCGTCACAACCAGTCTCACCTCCGCGCTTGTGCAAATCACGCTCATCGATATTGTCTTTTCTCTCGACTCGGTCATCACAGCCGTCGGCCTGGCGGAAGAGGTTGCGGTGATGATCACCGCCATCATCATCTCAATTGTCATTATGATGCTTGCAGCAAAATCCATCAATGATTTTGTCGATCGTCACCCTACCATCAAAATGCTGGCACTGAGTTTTCTGATTCTTGTCGGAGTAACGCTGGTTGCGGAAGGAGCCGGTTTTGAATTCCCCAAAGGGTATATCTACTTTGCGATGGCATTCTCAGTCAGCGTAGAAATGCTCAATCTTCGTTTACGCAGGAAACAGGCAGAACCTGTTCACCTGCATAAGTCCAGGACCCTCGAGTCTGCAGAAGAGTAAAAAGAAATCCTTTACATCCTCCGAGGAACCGACAATACTGCCAGGATGTTTTTTATTCCATAAGCAGAAGCTTTGACAAGAGAACAAAGGAGAGCCGATCATGCCAATACCCTCACCGCTCAGTCCTGAGAAACTCTACAACCAATGTGACCCGAGCAGCTTTTCTTTTACAAGTACTCAAGACCTCGATGGAAAAATTAAAATATCCGGTCAGGAACGGGCCCGGGATGCTATCCGTTTCGGTATCGGCATGAAGCATAACGGCTTCAACATTTTCGCACTTGGCCCGACAGGAACCGGAAAACAAACCACCCTTGAACAGTATCTCAAAGAAACGGCTTCCCAAAAAGCGGCCCCGGATGACTGGTGTTATGTCTATGATTTCGATAATATGCGTCAGCCGCTCGCCATCAGCATGCCTGCCGGTAAAGCCTGCTCTTTCCGCCGTGATATGGAAAACCTCATCGAAGGGCTTCTGACGGTGATTCCCGGGGCATTCAGCAGCGAAGAGTACCAGGAACAGGAAAAAAACATCAAGGAACAGCTCGATGAACGCCAGGCATCCGAAATCGAAACTCTCGAGAAAAAAGCTGCCGACAAAAACATCGCCCTGATAAGGACACCTTCCGGGTTTGCCTTTGCACCCGTGAAAAAAGGAGAGGTTCTGAATGCAGAAGAGTTCATGCGCCTGAAAACCGAAGAAAAAGAAATCATCGAAAAGGAAATCGGTCTACTCAAGGAATCCATGCAGTCCATTATGATGCAGATTCCAAAATGGCAGCGGGAGACTCAGGAAAAAATCAAGGATCTCAATCAGCAGATAACCTCGATTGCCGTCAAGCCTCTATTTACGGAACTGAAAGCAAAATATGAAGATCACAAAGCGGTCAAGAAATATTTCGATGCCGTAGAAAAAGATGTCATTGAAAACTTCAGTCAGTTTCTTGAAAAAGAGCCTTCTGTCCCCCAAATGTTCATCCCGCCCGGTCAGGGAAAAAACACCGGCAACAGAAGTTTCAACCAATACCGGGTCAATGTCGTTGTCAACAACATGAGGACCAAAGGAGCTCCTGTAATCTATGAAGATAAACCCTCTATCCAGAATCTTGTGGGAGATATAGAGCATCTGGCTCAGATGGGAACCCTTGTCACCGACTTCACCCTTATCAAATCCGGTGCCCTTCATCGGGCAAACGGAGGTTATCTGATGTTGGATGCAAGACGCCTTCTGCTCGAACCACTTGCATATGAAGCTCTGAAAAAAGCGATTCGGACCCGCCAGATACGTATCGAGTCTCTTGCCCAGCTCTATGGAATGGCGAGCACGGTTTCGCTCGATCCACAGCCCATTCCACTCCAAACGAAGATAATACTTCTCGGAGAGCGATGGCTTTACTATCTCCTCAGCGCCAAAGACCCTGATTTCAACGAGCTGTTCAAGGTGGCAGCTGATTTTGACGACGAAATGGAAAGAAATCAGGACAATCATCTCTCGTACGCCGGGTTTATCAGTTCGATTGTCAATCGTGAAAAACTCAAACATCTCGATAGATATGCCGTTGCCCGCATGATCGAGTATGGCTCGAGGATGTCGGGTGACTCCGGTAAACTTTCCACACATATCCAGAGCATCACCGATCTTGTCAATGAATCGGACTATTACGCCACTGAAAACAACCATGATCTCATTACCCGCAATGATGTCCAACAGGCGATCGAAGCAAGAAGATACCGGGCGGGACGTATTCCTGAAAAAATACAGGATGCGATTCTCCAGAATACCATCCTCATCGATACTGAATCGGAAAAAGTCGGCCAGATCAACGGCCTTTCGGTCTATATGCTCGGTAACCAAAGTTTCGGAAAACCCAGTCGTATCACTACCAGAATCAAAATGGGCAAGGGTGAAGTCGTCGATATCGAGCGGGAGGTGGAAATGGGCGGACCTATCCACTCGAAAGGAGTGATGATTCTCTCCGGTTTTCTCGGTGGCAGGTTTGGCGGGGAGCAGCCGCTCTCCCTCTCTGCTACTCTTGTATTCGAACAATCCTATGGAGGCATCGAAGGCGACAGTGCCTCCTCAGCCGAGTTGTACGCACTGCTTTCCGCTATTTCAGGAAAACCGGTAAAGCAGTGCTTCGCTGTTACCGGTTCGGTCAATCAGTATGGAGAAATACAAGCCATCGGAGGGGTAAACGAAAAAATCGAAGGTTTTTTCGACCTCTGCCTCGAAAGAGGGCTCTCGGGAAATCAGGGTGTTCTCATACCGGCTTCAAACGTAAAAAATCTGATGTTGCGTGATGATGTCGTAGACGCTGTCAAACAACGAAATTTCGCCATTTATCCGGTAACCCATATCGATGAAGGCATAGAGATACTGACCGGCATCCCTGCGGGAAAACAGCGTGAAGATGGCAGTTATCCCAAAGAGACGATCAACGGACTAGCTGTCGAAAGGCTTATATCCATGGCGGAAAAGCAGAAAAAATATACCGAAGACATTAACAACAAAAACCCGAATGAATCATGACCGGGGTAGCGAAGAGTATTACCATAAAAAGAATCACCGTTGCAATCGATTGTTCCCCACATAGCCGTGCATCGTTATTTGCAGCTGCCGAGATAGCGGGAATGCTGCAGGCCGAGCTTCTTGGCGTCTTTGTCGAAGATATCAACCTGATCCGAATGGCAGAATTGCCGTTTTCACAGGAAATACACCTTCATACAGCGCGCAGTGAACCTCTCGACTCGTTGAAACTCGAACGTTTGCTGAAACTCCAGGCAAAAGAAGCGCATGAGCTTTTCATACAAACCGCCGAACGCTTCGGCATTCCTTACAGGTTCAGAAAACTTCGTGGCATGGTCCCAACTGAAGTACTGGAGGCTGCTCTTGGTACCGATCTCCTGGCGATGGGGAGATCAGGAAGAGCTCCCGTATGCTGTAGAGGACTCGGTTCAACTGCCAGAAAAGCCATCCGTGAAGCAAAAACCAATATTCTGCTCACAAGGCCGGGTCTAGAAGCTGACAGTCCGCTGCTAGTCATCTATGACGGATCGACAGGTGCGAAAGCCGCTCTTGAAACAGCAATTGGTTTTGTACGCGAAGACGCATCACTCCATGTGTTCCTTCTGGGAAACAACGTCCGGAAACATGCTTTTCTGAAAGATGAAGTCGAAATGATACTGGGCACGAGAATTACGAAAAAAGAGTTCCATGTCATTCCCTGGACAGACAGCCGCATGATAGCACAATGCATACATATGATAGAACCGGGTCTGCTGGTCCTGAGCGATACACCCAAGACTATCAGTACAGAAACAGTATACAACTTGATCGATACAATCGATTATCCCGTTCTACTGGTCAAAAGCCCTGGGTAAATCCCGTCAGGGAAAAACAGAAAGGACACCGTCAAGGACAAACTGCACGGCAAGCGCCGTCAGCAAGACACCGGCAGTCCTGCTGACGACATGCTGACCTGTAACCCCAAGAAGCTTCTGCACCTGAGCGGAAGCGAGAAATAAAAGCAGCGTAAGAGCAAGAACGGCAATGAGTCCGGCTATAACAGCCACCTGCAGCATAACATCCCCGCCAGTCTCCGCCGTCAGCAATACCGCACCTCCCATCGACGCTGGACCGGCGATCAGAGGCGTTGCAAGGGGAAACACTGCGATGTCCGGTTTTTGCATCGCTTCGCTGGTCTCTTCGTTGGTTGATCTTGAGCTGCCTATCTGTTGACCGAAAACCATGTTGATCCCGAAAAGCAGCAAGAGAATTCCTCCTGCGATACGCATTGCCGAGAGGGATATGCCAAGGTATTCAAGCAACCGGTTACCGAACAGTGTAAAGCCGAGAAGAATTATCCCCGCAATGAATACCGCCCTCAATGCAATCGAACGTCGCCGATCAGCGGTTATACCCGGAGTGAGAGCCGGCAGTATCGCAGCCAGATCAACCGGTCCTATTGTCGCAAAAAAAGTTGCAAAAGCAACAGCAGCGGTTTTCAACATGACACCAGCGTAATTATCGAGCCGAAGATGAAACACCCTGACATTGCAGGGACACCCGATTGATTTATCCGATGGGACGATGCTTAACGGTAGCGCCAGTAGCCCGGAACCCATCTGCCTGTCGGAGCCCGGTGCCCCGGTATCCAGTAAGCGCCTCTTCTGGGCGGCTTGAGTTTTTTCCACCGGCCGTTCACCCAATCCCCACGACGGTTATAATGACCGGGAATCCACACGGTCCGATGCCTCGGCGGGCCGACATACTTCCAGTGACCGGGGATCAATACACCTCCTGGAAGCGTATAAGAAGTAACCCAAACAAAATCAGACCCGGGCCTTGCCGGACGGTTCACAACACACGATTGAAGAGGAAAAAACGCAACAATACTTGCAATGAACAACAGGAGTCTTATCGATTTTCTCATTCGGACCTCCTCATGTTTTTCATCATACGACACCACCTTATCTTTCAAGGTAAGGAAAAAGCTACAATGTTAGCATCGCCATCAATATCGATGCGGAAACAGCCGCGTTGAGTGATTCGACTTGCAGTTCATCCCTGCCGTGAGGAATGGTCACATGACGGTCGGCAATTGTAAGTATCTCTTGACCGATACCGTTCGCCTCGTTACCGATCACAAGCACCATCTTTTCAGGCCACGCATCGAAATCCCGAAAATCTGTTCCCTGGAGTGATGAACAACAGATTTCATACCCTCCACGCCTCATCCTCTCAAGCTCCTCCCGAAGATCATCGACTCCGTAGTGACGCATACAGAAAATGCTACCCGCACCAGCCCTTATCGCTTTCGGGTTGTACCGGTCTGCCGTTCCGGGCCCGCAAATCAAGTCTGAAATCCCAAACCACGCTGCGGTTCTTACAATAGTACCAACATTACCAGGATCCTGAACATCATCGAGAGCAACAGCCAGCGATTGTTCCACTCTCCCGAAAGAGGCTTTAGCGGTTACGGGGCTCTGTTGTTGACTGAAAATTCCGACTACCCCCTGCGCTGTCGACGTTCCTGACAGACGATACCCCTCTTCATGATCGATCAGGAATATTTTTTCGTGAAACCGGTCTTTATTCGGAATGCTGCAAAGTTGCGCCGGCTCGATAAACAAAGCCGTAAGACACTGTTCATCGGGCAGATGGTTCAGCAATTCTGTGACGGTTCGAAGCCCCTCGGCAAGAAAAAGCTTCTCTTTGTCACGGAATTTTTTCAGTTGAAGTTTTGCGAAACGCTTTATCTGGCTTTTACTCGCCTGCTTATAGAAGCTGCTGGTCATTTCTTGTCGAGGGACTTTTTGAAACGATCGATAACATCCCTTGGATTATGGGAAAACTCATCAGGAGGTGGTGGCATTCTTCCTCCGACATCATCCAAATCGATGTCGAGAGAATAGGTTTGCTCTGACTTACCTCCGTCAGGTTTTCTACCGGTCAGGGTCTGCTCCATATACTCCTCCATCTCTTCATGATCGAGCAACTGTCTCAACCCCGAGGGTCCTCTGGAAACGTCTCCAAGAGCTTTTTTGACAGGTTGAAGCAGCTGATTTTTATCGACTCCCGGCATATCCAGGGCATACTGCAACCGCTTGAATGCAACGGCATCCATAGCTTCCACTTTTTGCACCATCTCTTCAAATCCGCCGAAACCTTCTGCGAGACTTTGCAGCTTGGGGTCCATTCCTTCGAAAGGATCTCGATATGTTTCAGAAGCCGAGGGTCCGGAATGTGATTCGGAAGTTTCAGGAGCTGCGACCCGCTGTTTTTCTTGCCGTGTATTTTTCTTCTTTCGCCCGCCGGGGAGAAACTCCTCGTCCACTTCATAACCTTCCAGCAGCTTCCTCACCTTTTCATCTTTCATTGCACGGGCACGCCGGGTAGAAACCGATTCGATTTCAGGGCGCTTACCGTTCAGGAGAACAATACCGAACAAGACACCAAGAAACGCGAGAAAAACGACAAAAGGCAAAAAAACAACCTCAAAACGAATACCATACAGAGCAATTACCATGACCTCGGAAACAATTAGCATAACCGACAAACCGATGATGATCCTCGCAACAAGACGTTCACTCATATGACAGCTATCTCTCAATTATGGTTCAAATACCTTTAGCAACTTTTGGCCTTATCATAACATTCTACATAATTCCTGATAAATTTTATACACTATTGTCATATGGAATAACCTACCGATACCGACAATGACTTTACATCACGGACTCGAACTCATTTCACCGGCAGGTGACCCTACATCACTCCTAGTAGCCCTTCAAGCTGGTGCCGATGCCGTCTACTTCGGTGCAGAGGGGTACAATATGCGAGCCGCCAGCCGAAATTTCTCGATAGATGACTTTTCCGATATTGCCAGCTTGTGCAACAAATATCGCGCCAAAGCATATCTGGCACTCAATACCATAGTGTATGACGAAGAAACCCAGGCTGTCGAAGACACGGTAAATGCAGCAAAAAATGCAGGTCTCGATGCCGTAATCTGCTGGGATCTTTCAGTCATCGAAGCCTGCCGTAAAGCGGACATTCCGTTTCATGTATCGACACAGGCTTCTGTCAGCAATTACAATGCGGTACGGTTGTATACTTCTCTGGGAGCAAGGATGATCGTTCCTGCTCGTGAACTCACGCTCGAACAGGTACACAACATCACCACAAGTATCGATAAAGGCCGCCTCGATGTCGCCATCGAATGCTTCATACATGGAGCCATGTGCATGGCTGTCTCAGGAAGATGTTTTCTTTCACAGGACATTTTCGGCCGTTCTGCAAATCGCGGTGCCTGTATGCAGCCTTGCAGGCGCAGTTATACCATTGTCGATGCCGAAGACGGCCATGAACTGGAACTCGGAACCGATACCGTGATGAGCCCGAAAGACCTCTGCGCCATCACTTTCATCGACAAGCTCATCACAGCTGGTGTGACAGGGTTTAAAATTGAAGGGAGAAACAGAAGCCCCGAATATGTTCACACCACCACCACATGCTATCGCAAGGCTATTGATTACACCGTCGAACATGGTCATGAAAAAGATTTCAACCAAACATTCGACATCCTGACAAAAGAGCTCGTGAAAGAGCTCGAAACGGTCTATAACCGAGGCTTTTCCAAAGGCTTTTATTTTGGGCGACCTGTCGATGCCTGGACAAAACAGTATGGATCGCTCGCAACTGAAAAAAAAGTTTATGTCGGCACCGTTCAGAAATACTACCAAAAGGCAGGTGTTGCCGAAATACTGATTCATACAAAAAGCATATCCAAAAAAAACAAGCTCACCATACAAGGCTCGAAGACAGGCCTCGTCACCCTGATTGTCGAATCGTTGCTGGTGGACGATCAGCCGTCGGACTCGGCTTTGAAAGGCGAAACAGTCACCATTGCCTGTGCAGATAAAGTCCGGAAAAATGACAAGGTCTACGTGCTGGAAAACCTTTCGTGACCGTTTCATGAGGATTTCGAACCCGGCCTTCCGGGACTGATGAAGCATTCGGGATACTCCAACACTTTCACCAATGGAAGTTCACCGACTGTCAACTTTCTGTTACAGTGTATTGTTAGCTTTTGTACTGAACTTTTTTGACGTACATTGCTCACAGCCGACAACATCCTTGAACCGGAGTATTACCGATGATCTACAAAGTTATAGCCAAGCCGGAGTTCGAGAAGTTTATCGACGCGCTTGTAAAGGAAAACCTTTCATTCGGACCCAGACAGGTCGATACCGATACAAAGGGACAACCGATTTATCAGTTCAAAGAGGTTAGTTCCGCGACTGACATTGCGTTTGATTATACCACAACCTACTCCTCGGCAAAACACTTTCTGATGCCTTTCCGTGAAAACCTGTCACACTTCAGCTACACCGATGGTGACTGGGAACAGGAAATCACCTACGAAGTCAAGCCGATTGTTTTGATAGGCCTCAGACCTTGCGATATAAGTGCGATCAACATTCTCGACAGCGTTCTGCTCAATGGGCATTTTCCCTCGCCGTACTATCTTGCAAGACGTAAAAATACGTTCATCATCGGTATGGACCACCTTCCTCTTCCCGATTGTTTTTGTAAATCATTGAACCATCACACGGTAACCAGCGGATTCAATCTTTTCTGTTCGGATATCGGTGACAGTTACTATGTCTCCATCAATTCGTCCAAAGCATATAATTACCTGAAGGAATTCGAGGTGCAGGACCCGACATATGATGACGACTGTAAGCTTATCGAAAGGCGTAAACTGATCAAACAGAGTTTTAAAACCGACGTAGAAGTAACGGGTCTGCCCAGTTTTCTCGACATCGAGTTCGACTCTCCCATCTGGACTAAATGGGGCGACAAGTGCCTCAACTGCGGCACTTGTGCGATGGTCTGTCCGACCTGTTACTGCTACAACATGGAAGACCGGCCTGATGTCGATTTGCAGGGATCGTCACGGCAAAAGCAATTGTACTCCTGTAACCTTGTTGATTTCGCGGAAGTTGCAGGTGGACACAATTTCAGGCCGAAAAACGGCGACAGATTGAAATACCGTTACTATCACCATTATCTCGGGTTTGCTGAAAATGCAAATCAACCGATTTGTGTAGGCTGCAACAGATGTGGACGCGCCTGTCTGGCCGACATTAACCCGAAAGATGTTATCAATGATCTCAGAATGGAGAAAGAATCATGCATGATATGCATTTCAGAGTCCCCGGACAAGACATAAACAGGGAACCTTTCGCCGATAACGTTCCGGATTTCCACTATCAGTCTTCGCTTATGCAGACCGATAAGGGGTATAAATGCCGCATAACGAATATCGTTCCTCTGACAGAACAGGAAAAACTTTTTCAGCTCAGGATACTCGATCCTGATGAAAGAAACCTTTTCAGATTTCGGCCCGGGCAGTTTCTCATGTTACAGGTACCCGGTTACGGTGAAGTTCCCATCTCGATTTCAAGTTCTACGAGTAATAATGAACAGGTGGAGTTATGCATCAGAAAAGCCGGGCATGTCACCAACGTTCTTTTTGAAGCGCAAAAAGGAGCTCACGTCGCCATTCGCGGACCGTTCGGATCATCGTTCCCCATGGAAGAAATGATGGACCGTAACGTCATTCTTGTTGCAGGCGGACTCGGTATCGCCCCGCTTCGTGCACCACTTTTCTGGATCAACGATCACAGGGATCGTTACAAGGATGTTCATATGCTCTATGGAACCAAAGAGCCGTCCCAGATGCTTTTCACCTACCAGTTCGAGGAATGGGAAAAAATCAACCATATCGACCTGCACACCATCGTTGAACAGGGAACACCGGATTGGAATGGCAGAACAGGTATGATCACGAAACTTTTCAGTGAAATCGACATCGACCCGGAAAACACCCATGCCATTGTCTGCGGGCCGCCTGTCATGTTCAAGTTTGTCTGCAATTACCTCGACAAGCAGGGGATTCCCATGAACCGCATGTTTGTTTCTCTTGAACGGCGCATGCACTGCGGAATGGGTAAATGCTGCCGCTGTATGGTTGGTTCGACATTTACCTGCGTGGATGGGCCGGTATTCGATTATTGGTCGGTTATGAATCTTAAAGAAGCGATTTAAGGAGTCTGCTGTGCAACATCTTGGGTTTTCTCACAAAAAAATAAAAATAGGTTCATTTGATTTCACCTGCTGTGAAGGCTGTCAGCTGCAGCTTGCCAACCATGAATCAACCCTGCCGGCATTTCTTGACCTGCTTGACATTCGTAATTTCCGGGAAATCTCGTCAGAAAAACATGATGACTATGACATCGCCCTTGTTGAAGGCAGCATCACCAGAGAAGACGAGATTGAACGCCTGAAAACCATACGAAAAAACGCAAAAGTCTTGATAGCCTACGGCACCTGTGCTTGTTTCGGCGGGGTCAACAGCCTGAAGAACAATTTCCCGATTGAAGAAACGGTTCGTGAGGTATACGGCAACAATTCTGTCGATACCTTGCCGGTTCGCAGGATCGGTGATGTTGTCAAAGTGGACTATTCGATCCCCGGCTGCCCGGTTTCAAAAGAGGAAGTTGAACGAATTATCATCAGCGTCGCCACAGGCTCGATGATCAACCTGCCGAAATATCCTGTATGTGTCGAGTGCAAACAGCAACTCAACACCTGTTTGTTCGATCTGGGAGAAATTTGTCTCGGTCCTATAACGAGAGCGGGCTGCAACGCTGTCTGTACTACCGGAAAAACTGTCTGTCTGGGCTGCCGTGGCCCTGCTGACGATATCAATTTCGAATCGTTCCTGCAACTCGTCGCCGACCGTCAATTGAGCCTTGATGAGCTCGATGAAAAGCTTGGATTTTATAACTGTTTTGAGGAATTCCGTCATGACAAAAGTTGACTGCAATATCGATGTCCGCCACCTGACACGGGTTGAAGGGCACGGTAATATCCACATTACGATACAAGAAGGAAAACTGGTCGACGCTACCTGGGCGGTTGTCGAAACCCCGCGTTTTTTTGAAATGATGGTCAAAGGTATGAGCTCAGAACGAGTTCCGTTCCTTACCTCCAGAATCTGTGGAATCTGTTCGATCAGTCACTCTCTTGCGAGTATACGATCTCTGGAACGAGCGATGGCAATTACCGTCCCTCCTTCAGCGGAAAAAATACGCCTGCTCGCAATGCACGGTGAAACCCTGCAAAGCCATGCGCTGCACCTATTCTTTCTCGCTATCCCAGACTTTGTCAATACCCCGAACGTGTTACCCCTCATCAAATCGCATCCTGATATCGTCCAGTCTGGATTGCGGCTCAAAGAAGCGGGCAATGCAATCAGTGCCTTGACAACAGGTAGATTCACACACCCTGTCAGTCTTGTTCTCGGTGGGGTCAGCAAAGCACCGGAAAAAGGAGAACTCGCTGAACTCCGGCAGCGGCTCGAAAGAGTTTTACCGGATCTCGATGCCGCTCGCGACTTTTGCGCCACACTCTCCATCCCCGACTTCGAGAGGGAAACCGAGTTTGTCTCCCTCCACAACGGCAGCACGTACCCGTTCATTGGAGGAGACCTTTGTTCCACAGATGGAGTCAGAAAAGATGAGAACGACTACCTTGCCATGACCAACGAATACAAGGAAGAGTTCACAACAAGCAAATTCGCGAAACTGAGTCGCCAATCTTTTGCTGCCGGAGCACTTGCACGGTTCAACAACAACCATGTATTCCTACATCCGAAAGCCAAAGAAACAGCATCCGCCTTCGGCCTTGTACCGGTCAATCACAACCCTTTCATGAACAACATCGCCCAACTGGTCGAATGTTACCATATCGTGCACGATGCCATCGCGTTGATCGATGCGTTGATCGATGACCCACTCGAGGAACTGAAAGCAGCATGGACACCGAAAGCCGGAAAAGCGACCGGTGCCGTGGAGGCGCCACGGGGAATTCTCTACCATAATATGGAAGTCGATGACGGAGGCAGGGTTCTTAAAGGCGATTGCATCATCCCGACCACCCAGAATAACGCCAACATACATCTGGACCTCAGTGCCCTCGCCCGTCAGGCTTTGCAAGAAGAAAAAACCGACAAAGAAATACAGCAGCTTTGTGAAATGCTCGTGAGGAGTTACGATCCCTGTATCTCATGCTCGGTACATTAAGTAGTGATGAGAGACAGGAAACAAGTGACACGTTGTTATGAGAAGAGTAGCGCACCTTGTGCGCGAAACGCTCTTGACGAATATGGAGGCTTTCAGCTCTTTTGCATTTTGCCTTCTGCCTCACCCCGCCCTCTTCCTTCTTCCGCCAATAACGAAGAGGATAATGAGCAGAACCAGTCCGGCGAGAATAAAGGGCCAAAGAGAAACAACCCAGAGCACAAAAAGCATAAAGTTATTCCAGCCGTTTTTCAGGGCAACGGTGAACTGGGAAGAAAACCCGACCGCTTCCGGCTTGAGTTGGTAAAAAGTAACGGTAAGAGTGCTGAACGATATTCTGTTTTCAAGATATTTGAGCCGTCCTTCGAGTGACTCGATTTCAGTTCGGATCCGGCCGAGGTAACGCTCCACTTCGAGAATATCCTTCACTGTTTTCGCTCTGGCAAGGATATCACGGTAGCGTTTCTCGGTTTCTTTCTTAATCCGAATCCGCAAAGAAACATCCAGGAACTCCTCGGTTACATCTCTTGCCGAAATCGTCCTGCTGTCAAAACGCTCGACGTTGTGATCCAACTCCCCTACCAGGCCATCGAAGCCATTGGCCGGCACACGAATCACGAGGCGCTGTTCGATCCTGTCATCGAACTTGTACTGGTCGTCATTGACCACATACGCTTTGTAACGCTGAATAAGGCTGTCAAGAAATATCCTGGATTGTTTCAGGTCGGGGGTTTGAAAAGTAACTCCACCCTCACGGATAATTTTCGGATCTACCACATCGAGGTTGTCGATCGCCTCCCCACGCTGCTCGACATCAACCACAGGAGCCTGTAGCGCCCTTTTCGACATCGGCATTTCGTCGGCAACCCCGTAATACTCCGTCAGAGCCCCTCCTCGCCCTTCACCCGTTGAAGCATCATTTCCATCCCCGGTACAAGCCGAAATAAAAAAAACGAGGCTCAAGGGAAACAGCAACCTGAACATGCGTTTCATAATTAATGACAGTTATACCCTGAAATAGCTTTTCCCATTCACACGATCTCGACAAGTTCTATCGAAAAGGTAAGCGCCTGACCGGCGAGCGGATGATTGGCGTCGATGGTTATGGCTGCATCGTTAACATCGGTAACCAGCACAACAGCGGTCTGACCGTTAGCCATGCTCACTTGAAGTTGCTGACCGATAGCCACCTCGAGGTCAGGAGGAAGCTGCTCACGTTTCACCTCGGTTACTAGTTCATCACTTCTCGAACCATACGCATTGTCGGGATCGATAGTCGTTTCCGTCGACTCTCCTGGCTGCAATCCTACCACGGCCTGCTCGAAACCGGGAATCACTGCACCCGCCCCCACCGTAAACTCGAGCGGTTCACGCTCGGCAGAGGTGTCGAATACACTGCCATCATCCAGCTTTCCGGTATAATGTACTTTTACGGTATCGCCTTGTTTGGCCTCTGGCATGAAATCCTCCTTTATATTCTTGTCATTGTAAAACCCTTACCCATTATCAGCGCCCCAATTCATTTTTCATGCGCGTTTCGA
Organism: Prosthecochloris sp.; assembly: GCA_015482705.2. GTDB lineage: Bacteria > Bacteroidota > Chlorobiia > Chlorobiales > Chlorobiaceae > Prosthecochloris. The sequence goes on from JADMLA020000021.1 coordinate 80,585, forward strand.
GCGAAAACGAAAACCGCTGCCCAAAAAGCTGCCACGATGTAAAATGGAAAAGAGACATCCTTCTGAATCAACCATTACCAGAGTATCTGCCCATGTAACCAGAGTTCTGGAAATAACAATCGATCCTGAGGGTCAAGCTATATAAAAATATTGTAATATCACAGTCGTCAACAGGCGGAAAACGCCTCGTATTTACTTGTTTTGCATAGGCATAAATTTTCGTAGATTCGGGGCTGCTGTTCTTAGTCGGCAACACTGTATTTTCCGAGTGTCACATGTTTTTTAAGCTAAATTAAGACATTATTCCAGCTCGATGCAGCTTTCCTCAACATTGGCTACAATCCCTTTTACGCCGGAAAAACCATTATGCATCGACGAAGCACAAGCCTACAAGGTTCAGCGACACTGAAATCACCGAAATCGATGATCGACCATAGTATAGCGGGATACAGTTCTTTCGCGTCATATTTTTAAGCCAGGAAAATACATTTTTGCAAACGAAAAAGGCCGTTTCATAAGATTAATCAAGAAACGGCCTTTTAGTTTTTCGCTTTTCAAAAAACGATAGAAGTTCACGAGCCACCAAGAGCCGCAAGCATTGCCTCACCAATATCCCCAGGGTTTTCAACGACCTTTATACCTGCTTTTTCCATGGCTTTGATTTTATCTTCGGCAGTCCCCTTACCACCAGAGACAATAGCGCCTGCATGTCCCATCCGTCTTCCGGGAGGAGCAGTTCTGCCAGCAATAAAACCAACAACCGGTTTTTTGAAATGCTTTTTGATATACTCGGCAGCCTCTTCTTCAGCGCTTCCGCCAATCTCGCCGATCATCACAAGCCCTTCAGTCTCGTCATCCTTTGCAAAAAGCTTGATTGCATCGATAAAGCGCGTACCGATAATAGGGTCACCACCAATGCCGATACATGTCGACTGTCCAAGCCCGACACGAGTCAACTGGTGTACAGCTTCATAGGTAAGGGTTCCGCTCCGCGATACCACGCCGATGGATCCTTTTTTATGGATGAAACCCGGCATGATGCCTATTTTCGCTTCATCCGGCGTGATCACACCGGGACAATTCGGACCGACAAGTACAGCCCCTTTTTCCTGTACATAATTGTATGCCTTCATCATGTCATTGACAGGAATACCCTCGGTGATGCAGATTATCACTTTCAGACCGGCGTCGGCTGCCTCCATAATCGCATCAGCTGCAAAAGGTGCAGGCACGAAAATCACCGAAGCATTCGAATCTGTCGCCTCAACGGCATCTTTCACCGTATTATAGACCGGAACCCCACGGGGAAAAGTATCACGATCGTTTCCCGTATACAGTAGCCCTCCTTTCCCCGGAGTGACACCGGCAACGACATTTGTTCCATACTCGAGAATCTGTGATGTATGGAAGGTTCCTTCACCACCCGTAATACCCTGAACGAGAAGCCGGGTATTTTTATTGACCAAAACACTCATAGTTTGTTTTTTCTACGTTGATATGGAAAATACTGAGGAGCTGTTCCATGTTCCTCCTTTCGAGATTCGGCGTAACATCGTAAAAGGGATACGCTCCTGATAAAAAAAGCGCTTACATGCCGTCAAACAAGGCCTTTGCAATGAAGATTACACCATCGGCAAATCCACAAAAGGGACATCCGTCACCGCTTCTGTGCGTTCTGAATCTCACGCGCAACCCCGAGAAGCTTGCCTTCTGTGAAAAAATCACCGATCAGCTGAAGACCGACGGGCAGTCCTGAACCATCAAAGCCGGCAGGAACACTGAGTGCCGGCATTCCAGCTATACTTGCGGGCACCGTGAAAACATCGGCCAGATACATTTCCAACGGATCGTCCATCTTATCCCCCAATCCAAACGGTGGAAAAGGTGATGTAGGACCCGCTATGACATCTACCTCGCTCAACGCTTCTTTGTACCTATCGAGAAAGACCCTTCTGACTTGTTGAGCTTTTTTATAATAGGTATCGTAATAGCCGGCGGAAAGCACGTATGTACCGAGCATGATCCTTCGCTTCACTTCGCTGCCGAAACCTTCCGTCCTCGAGTTTACATACATTCCTGCAAGATCTTCCGCATCCTTTGAACGGTAGCCATACCTTGCACCGTCAAAACGTGCAAGATTGGATGAAGCCTCCGCAGTTGTCAGTATATAGTAAGCGGCAATCGCATAGTCACTTTCGGGCAATGTGATTTGTACAAGTTCGGCCCCTGCCTCGCGAAGTTCTTCAAGGCGTGCATTGACAACCGAAGCAACCCCGTTATCAAGGGAGTTTGGAAAAAATTCTTCGGGAACACCGATTTTCAATCCTTTGACCGATACACCATCCATCTCTTCGGCATAATCGGAGACGGGATGATGAGATGACGTTGTATCCGCCTCGTCTTTTCCGGCAATGACGCCCAAAACCAGTGCGGCATCATCACAATTTTTTGACAGTACTCCTATCTGATCAAACGAGGAACCGAACGCAACCAGCCCGTAGCGGGAAATTCGGCCATAGGTAGGTTTCAAACCAACAACATTGCAGAAACCAGCCGGCTGCCTGACTGATCCGCCTGTATCGGAACCAAGAGCGACCATTGCAAGGTCCCCGGCAACAGCTGCAGCGGAACCTCCTGAACTTCCACCCGGAACACGGGTCTGATCATAAGGATTCGGGACCGGTCCGAACGAGGAGTTCTCATTGGAGCTGCCCATTGCGAACTCATCCATATTGGCTTTTCCCAGAAAAATCGCATCTTCGGCAAGCAGTCTTTCAACAACGGTTGCATCGTATACCGCACTGTACTGTGAAAGAATACCTGAAGCACAGGTAAGAGGAGCACCTTTGACGGAAAGATTATCCTTGATAGCCATCGGGAGCCCAAAAAGTTTTCCCGGCTCGTGACCTTCTTCCAGCTTTTTATCGAGCGCTCTTGCACGCTCGATGGCTGTCTCGTCAAATACCGTTATATAGACGTTGTTGTCACGGTTCTTGTGAATTCGTTCGATATACCCGCGCACCACTGTTTCACAGTTGATTTCGCGATCGATAAGTTTTTTGCGCAGACTTCGATATGAGAAAAAATGCACCGCTCTTGTTCAATGAAATTGTTGTAATCCGATATCCCACCGTGTCGACGCCATAGTCAATCCATAGCGCCAGCTCAATGTTTGGCTTGTATAATAACAAATAACTGCATATAATTCAATTTACTATATTCTGATTTCCGTTGAGCGTACTGCTCTGTTTTTCGGTTGAAAAACAGAGCAGCGATGAAATGACGATTGATCAATGCCTCGAATGTCAACTATGGATTTTTCGGCAGCATTTACATCTCGCTGGTTCAAGTCTGCAACCGACCCCCAGGACGAACAAATCAGGCGTGATCTGAAAACAACCTGTGAATTCCCCGAACATGTCGCCATCATTATGGATGGAAACGGCAGGTGGGCCCGGCAAAAAGGGAAAACCCGTATAGAAGGACATGCCGCCGGTGTCGACGCTGTACGCGATGTCGTTGAGGCAGCTGCTCAGCTTGATATACACTATCTCACGCTTTTCACTTTTTCAACCGAAAACTGGAAAAGACCTGAAAAAGAGATCTCTTCGTTAATGCAGCTTTTAATTAAAGTCCTGAAGAAAGAAGCACGAGAATTGTACCGCAACAACGTCAGACTTCATGTCATCGGCAACACACAGCAGCTTCCTGAAAAAGTCCGTGACACGCTCGAGGAAACGGTAGAACTCACGAAAGACAATACGGGACTTACTCTTTGTATAGCGTTGAGTTACAGTGGAAAATGGGATATCTTACAGGCTTGTAAAACAATCTGTCACGAAATCGAGAACGGACGTCTTTCTTCGGACGAGATCGATGAAAGCCTTCTTGAATCGTTCCTTTCGACAAAGGGTATACCGGAACCCGAGCTGCTGATACGAACAAGCGGTGAATTCCGGATCAGCAATTTTCTTTTATGGCAAAGTGCCTATTCGGAAATATATTTCACCAACACCTACTGGCCTGATTTCCGCCGAAGTCAGCTGTACGATGCAATAAGGGACTTTCAGAAGCGTGAACGCCGTTTCGGTCTGACAAGCGAACAACTCAAAGGCAAAAAAGCTTTACCAAGCAGGTTATAACAACGATGTACAATTCCATGAAACAACTACAGTTATCCCGGCATTCCATTGCCATAGTTTTATTATTTCTTTTCATAACGACAGTTCATGCTCCCCCTGCTTCGGCGCAAACTAACCAACAACAAAAAGCTGCACGTTACACAGTTTCAAACCTATCGTTCAGCGGCTTGCGAACAATCAGTGAGGATCAACTCCTCAACAGTCTTCCGCTCAAAAAAGGAGATACCGTCAGCATACCGGGCACAGAAATACCCGGTACCATAGAATATCTTTGGGCACAGAAAAAATTCAGCGATATCCAGGTCGAGCAGAATATAGCCGGAAATCTGATCGATCTCCGTTTTGTCGTCAACGAGCTTCCCTTGCTCGATGGCGTAGTATTCGAAGGTAACGACAAACTCAATGACAAAGAGCTGGAGAAGATCGCCGCTCTCTACCCGGGAAGACATATCGATGAACAGAGTCTCCTGACTGCAGCGAGTAAGATCAAAGACACCTATAAAGAAAAAGGATATTTGCGGGCTGATGTGGAATACTCGCTGAAACAGCTGGAAAGTGGTAGGGTTACGGCACTTTTTTCGATCGATGAAAAGTCCAAGGTGATCATCGAAAAAATCCGGTTTCACGGAAACAATGCATTCAAAGATGGAAAACTCCGGGGCGTATTCGAGGAAACCAGCCAGAATGCATGGTGGAAAACAATTTTCGGGCAACCCAAACTCGATACAGAAAAATACAACCAGGATAAAAAACTGCTTGTTGATTTTTACCGCGAAAACGGCTACCGGGACATGACAATCGTGCGGGACTCCATCTCGTATACGAAAGACCGGAAAGGACTGGACATCGATATTTTTCTCGAGGAGGGACCGGTCTATTACATCAGGGATATCACCTGGAAAGGCAACAGCAAGGATTTTGCGACAACCGATATCCTCAATACCGTATTCGACATAAAAAAAGGTGACCGCTACAATGCGAAAAAAATTCAGGAACAGCTGAACTTTTCAAAAGACAACCGGGACGTCGCATCGCTCTACCTGGACCGTGGCTATCTTGCATTCCGCTCATCTCTGCAGGAACAGGTCGCTCCGCCCGATTCGGTTGACCTGAACATTTCACTGTTCGAAGGTGATCAGTTCAGGCTTGGAAAAATCACTATCGAGGGCAATACGAAAACCAAGGATCATGTTATCCGCCGTGAGCTGCGGACCGTCCCCGGAGACATGTTCAGCAGACAAAAAGTTGTCAGAAGCGTCAGGGAAATCTCGATGCTGAACTACTTCGATCCTGAAAGTACGAGACCCGACATACAGCCGGACGAGGCGAGCAAGACCGTCGATATCACCTATAATGTCACCGAGAAGCAGACCGACACCTTCAATGCCTCGGTCGGTTACAGCGGTAATATCGGATTTACCGGAGCTCTTGGCGTGACGTTCAATAACTTTTCGCTGCAGGACCTTTTCAATGGAGAAGCTTGGGACCCGCTGCCGCATGGGGACGGCCAGAAGCTCTCTTTCCAGTGGCAGTTCGGCAACGAAGATTACCGCACACTCTCTCTGTCGTTCACCGAACCCTGGGCTTTCGGTACACCGACCGCCTTGGGCTTTTCGGTCTTCAAAACCCAAAGAAATTTCGACGACGACGATAATGAAGAGACCGACAACCTGCTCAAGCAGACCGGTGCGTCGCTCAATATCGGCAGACGCCTGAACTGGCCTGACGATTACTTCTCGATAAACTGGAAACTGAAGTATCTGCACAGTGAAGGTGAACTGCTGAGCTTTGTCGATTCTCAAAATCAGCCCGATACGGCCGACGAAGTCTCGATCACACAAACCATTGCAAGAAACAGTATCGACAATCCAATCTATCCGCGCAGAGGAAGCAATAACTCACTATCGACGCAGCTAGCAGGCGGCCTGCTGCCGGGCACCGTGGATTTCTACAAATTTATCGCCAGCTCAAGCTGGTATGTGCCGCTCGGAGGTGACTTTGTCCTGAACCTTTCGACGCAGCACGGTTATCTCGATACGTTCAGTGAAGGCGATTACATCCCGTATACCGACTCGTTCTACATGGGCGGCAGCGGCCTCTCCTCGCTCACAACCGTTCCATTGCGCGGCTACGACGACCGGGCACTGGGTGAACTCAACGATGATACCGGACTCTATACAGGCAGGGTATATTCGAAGTTCACCACTGAACTGCGCTACCCGCTGACACTTTCACCGACAGCAAGCGTGTACGCCCTCGCGTTTGTTGAAGCCGGCAACCTGTGGGGCTCGGTGGAAGATATGGATTACAGCGACCTGAAAAGATCCGCCGGACTGGGTCTGAGACTGTACTTGCCGATCATCGGCCTCGTCGGGCTCGATTATGGTTACGGATTCGATCCTGTCGCGAGTAACCCGGGAGCCGATAACCAGGGGTGGAAATTCATTTTCAGCTTTGGCCAGTTCGCCCAATAACCGGATGGTTTTGAAGGTTTTTTATTATGATTCATCAATGAAAACCATTATCTTCTTAAGGTAAGAGTGAGCTTCAGATGAAGCTTCTTGTTATTCGGTAGCAGTACTTAACCTGTTCCTACGAACAAAACATGGAGGAAACAATGAAAAAAGCACTATCACTTTTAATGGTATTCCTGGTTGCAGTCATGTGGTCTGCTCCTGGTTTCAGCGCCGACAAATATGTCAGTGGCAGTATCGGTATCAGCTGGATGAGCGATGCTGATCTGGAGTACGAGTTTGATTATGACGATGATTATGACCTTGAAGCCGGCTTCGACTCAGGCATAACACTTCTTGGTGCATTTGGCTGCGATTACGGCGATTACAGGCTTGAAGGTGAACTCGGATACCAGAATGGGGATATTGATTCAATTGATTTTTCAGGTGAGGACGGCGAGTTTGATGATATTTCAGGTGACATCACTATTCTCTCGCTACTCGTTAACGGCTACTACGACATCGATCTCGGCGGCGGTGTAGAACTGTCTCCAACTGTCGGTGTAGGCGTAGCCCAAGTCAAAGCTGATGATGTTGAATTTTATGATGATGACTATGGTTGGTCAGCCAGCGAAGTAACCTTTGCTTACCAGGCTGGTATCGGGCTGGGTATTCCAGTATCAGATGGCATTATGCTCGATGCTCGTTATCGCTATTTTGGTACAACTGATTTCACCGTTGAGTTTGCAGATTACCAGTTTAACACGAACATGGAAAGCCACAGCGCTCTTCTCGGTCTGCGTGTTAACTTGTAAGCCCTGGCGGTTCGATCATTAAGGAGGCTATCGAGCCTCCTTTTTTTTTACCCTACAGGAACCTCTTTTCAAAAAACGGTTGTAAAAACTGAGAAAAACATATTAACTTATGTTAAGTGACATACCGAGTATCTTTTGTTTGCAAATAGTATGTAGAAATTTTTTATGCATTTACTAACCTAACCTGATCAAAAAACTATGAAAAAAGCAATTTCACTATTAGCTGTTTTCCTGGTTGTTGTCATGTGGTCAGCCTCTGGCTTTAGCGCTGACAAATATTTCAGCGGTAATATCGGTATATCATGGATGAGCGACACCGAGATAAAAAATATCGACGGCCCTTTTCAAGAGTTTCAAGAAATTAACGATGCTGAACTCGGTTTCGGCTCGGGCCTCACCCTTCTTGGTGCTCTCGGCTGTGATTACGGTGACTACAGGGTGGAAGGTGAACTCGGCTATCAGTCGAATGATGTCGATGAATTGAATGCACACGTTTATTGCGAGAGACAAGGTGAAGCCGATCTCGATGTCGAGCTCGACGGCGATGTCACTATTCTGTCTCTTCTCATGAACGGTTACTACGACATCCATCTTGGCGGCGGCGTTGAGCTTTCACCGACTGTGGGTGTCGGCATCGCCCAGGTTTCCATGGATGATGTCAGGGTTAATAGCGCGACCCTGACATGCCCAAACGGCAACAGCTCTCCTGCTGACATAGGTGACCTCGAAGACGGCAGTCTCGATGTCAATGAAGTCACATTTGCTTACCAGGCAGGAATCGGCCTCGGTATTCCGGTTGCAGGCAACATCATGCTCGATGCTCGTTATCGCTACTTTGCAACGACCGATTTCACCATGCTTGCAGCGAACACCAACCTCGATAGTCATAGCGGTCTGCTTGGTTTTAGAGTCATGTTCTGATCCATTACGAATTTTTCCTGAAACAAGAGGCTGCCCTTTCGGGACAGCCTCTTGTGTTTTACGCCGGCACTAACGATCGTCATACTCCAGCTCTGAGACTGCCTCAAAAGGCCTGCTTCACGACTATCGGTCTCCATGTACACATTTCTGGCAGAGAGTCATGCCGCACTTGATGCTGCATCCATACAGACTTTCATTAAAAGATGGATCCCCGGATCAAGCCCGAGGATGACGACACAAAGATAAATTGCATAATTAAAGAGACAGACTCATCCCTATTTTTCATAGGGATAGCAACCTTTCGTTTCAACTCATTCTTTCCTATGCTTTTTTCGCCGGATTTCATACCTTTACCACCGACTGAAAAGTCAGCATATTATTTCTACAATGTTTAACAGCAGTAACACAGCCATGAAAAAAGCATTATTACTCTCTATGGCATTTATGGTGGCGGTTATGTGGTCCGCACCTGGTTTCAGCGCTGACAAATACGTCAGCGGCAGCATCGGCATCGTCTGGATGGACGATATCGAATTTGAAGATCATGACTCCGATGATTCCGGTGAAGGCTTCGAACTCGGCACCGATTCAGGAATAACCCTTTTAGGTGCCTATGGTTGCGATTACGGCGACTACCGCCTGGAAGCGGAACTCGGCTACCAGAAAAACGACATCGCATCATGGGCCGATGTCTCTTCGAACGATGAAAGAGAAGACCTCGATGAAGATGGCGATGTCTCGGTGCTTTCTCTCATGCTCAACGGCGCTTACGATATCGACCTGGGTAACGATGTGGAAGTGTACCCATACGCTGGTGTAGGTGTCGCCCATATCACTTTCGAGGATGCACCTCTCTGTTTTGAAGGCAGCTCTTTCAGAAACAAGGATGTTTTTTCGCTCGCATACCAGGTTGGTGTCGGTATTGCCATTCCGGTCAGCGAAAACATTCAGCTCGATGCACGGTATCGCTACTTCGTCGCTGAAGGGTTTTCCATGGATAAACCCGCTGCCAATGGAGATCTCTCGAGCCACAGCGCTCTGCTTGGCCTTCGCGTAGGCATATAAAACAGCAATTGCTGTCAACGAAAAAAGGAGGCTTCACGGCCTCCTTTTTTGTTTATACACTCCGAAAGCAAAACAGAAACCTTTCATGAACTACCCTTGATCCTGTCGATTTCATCACGCAGACGAGCCGCTTCTTCATAATCTTCACGCTTGACGGCATCCTCGAGCATTTTCTGCAACTCACCGAGCGATGATTCCGTTTTGCCTGCAATTTCTTTCGGCGTCTCTTGCTCACTCTCGGTTTCGGTTACTTCAGCTTCTTCCTGTTGCTCTTCCCTGATTCCAGCTTCATTCATAATTTCTTCGGAAACAAAAATAGGAGCCCCGAACCGAACCGCAATAGCTATAGCGTCGCTCGGTCTCGCATCGATCTCCTGGGTTTCACCATGCATCTCACAGAGTACCTTGGCATAGAAAGTCTCATTGTGCAGTTCATCGATGAACACCTCCTTGACATTGAGATTGAACGTATCGGCGATCGTCTTGAACAGGTCGTGAGTAAACGGCCTTGGAGGCTTTATGTTTTCGAGTTTCAACGCTATAGCCTGTGCCTCGAAACCGCCGATGATGATCGGCAGTTTTCTTTTGCCATCGACCTCATAAAGAATAAGCGCATACGCCCCGTTTGTATGCGGACTGGTTGACAGCCCAAGTATATCAACCTGAAGTTTATCCATCTCAACGACTTTTTTTCTGCAAATGTTATCTCAATACCAAAAGGCCGTAGCTCTCGCGAATACAATCAACTAACAATAAAACCACACAAATCATTTCATACGCTGAAATTCACAAACGGCCCTTTCCAGTAGCGGCACGACCTCCGTTATGTCACCGATAATCCCGTAATCGGCGACTTTGAATATGGGAGCATCCCTGTCACGATTTATAGCGACAACGGTTTCAGCGCCGGCGATACCTGCAAGGTGCTGGGGTGCGCCAGAAATACCACAGGCAATATACAGCTTGGGGGCGACACTCCTTCCGGTCTGGCCTATCTGCTCGGAATGGGGTCGCCACCCCTCATCGACAGCCGAGCGACTGGCGCCAACGGCCCCACCAAGTGACATTGCCAACGATTCGAGCAGAGCGAAGTTTTCACGACTGCCGACCCCCCTGCCACCCGCAACGAGAATGTCCGATTCGGCTATATCTTTCCTTCCCTTGTGGTAGCTAATCTCTTTCAGAGCAGGGTTGCACCCCGAAAGACACTCGGCTTTGATTTCAAGAATTTCAACGGTGTTTTCACGACGTGCTTCAAAAGAACACAGCCGTGGAGCAACGGTGTACACCGCGCTCTTTCTCAAATTCTCGATCACAGCGGAAACCGTACCTGCATACATCGTTGTCACCGCCTTCAGCGAACCGTTTCCATCCACCCCGATGACACAATCCGATGCAAGAGCTGCATCGAGGCGCATGGCGATGCGAGGAGCAAGGTCCTTGGCCATCGCCGTATTTGCGAAAAAAATATTTTCAGCAGCAGTACGACCGGCCATATCCACGATTGTCCCTGCATAGCATTCAGGACAATAATCATGAAAAACCGCATCATTGACCATATAAATCGTCCCCTTTCCGGCACATCGCTCTCTGATGATGTTTTTATCGGCACCGCCCATAACCAGGCCGCAAACATCCGTTTCTCCCAAAACCTCCGCCAGATGCTGTACAGTGCACCATACATCGACCGAAGCCTTCTTGACAGTCCCTTGCCTCTGCTCAAGTATTACCAGGAAGCTCATCGTTACAGTATCCTCCTTTCTTCATGCAGTATACGAACAAGATCTTCTGCTGTTTCCATAATTCGGCAGTTTTTTTGTCGACGTATCGTAGAAAAGCCCCGATAGGCCACTCCTGATGCTATCTCAACACTACCGTCAATATGCAAAATAGGTTCTTTGCGTGCCTTCATGACCGCCTTGATATTTGTTTTCCTTGGAATATTCAATCCTTTCTCAGCACTTATGAGCGCTGGAGGATACAGCACATACTCCTCCATACCTCCCTCTATTTCTCGCCACACCCGCAACACTCCATCTTCATACATCAGTTCTGTCACGGCAGCGACGGCAGCGACACCAAGCATTTCAGCAAGCATTAACGGTACCTGAGCCCGGTTACAATCCGAAGACTCTCTACCACAGACAACAAGATCGGGAAACCCATCGTAGTGGAAACGGATCGCCTTATCGAGACTCGCCGCAACGGAACGAGAGTCGTCACGGCGTCCACCATCTACAAGGCAGGCTCGATCCGCACCCATCGAAAGCGCCTTTCGCAAAACATCATAATGCTTTTTATCCCCGACTGAAAATGCCGTCACCATGACCTCGCCAAGCCGCTCTTTCAACCTGACAGCTTCCTCTATGGCATACTCGTCATAAGGATTGAGCACCTTGTTGAGGTATCCGATATCCGGATTTCCATGCACGACCTCGATCCCCGATGCCGTATCGGGAACCTGATTGATACAAACAGCAATATTCTTGAGCGTCATGATTCGGATTCTCCATCTTCCTTGAACAGAAAAAGTATTTTACATTATTGTATAACGTTATTGCTGATAATCCAAACAACTCGTTAAACCATCGTGGCCAATGAAAGACAATTCCAGACGAGATTTTTTGAAACGCTCGTTACAAGCTGGAGCGGCGTCGCTCGCCTTGAGCACTCCTTTTTTCAATACAGGATGCAGCAAACCTGCATCCAAATCTGCTGGTGCACCTGCCGTACATTTTGACAAGAAATTCCGATGGAAAATGCTGACCACATGGTCGCCGACATTTCCCGTACTTCAGGATGGTTCGAAACTGTTCGCTCAGTGGGTACGGGAAATGTCGGAAGGACGTCTCGATATTCAGGTATATGGCGGAGGCGAACTGGTCCCGGCACTGGAAGCCTTCGATGCTGTCAGTCAGGGCACCGCTGAAATAGGCCATGGCGCATCATATTACTGGGCGGGCAAAGCCCCTGCAGCGCAGTTTTTCGCGGCTGTTCCATTCGGCATGAACCCGCAGCAAATGAATGCCTGGCTCATAGGCGGCGATGGACTCGAACTGTGGGAGGAAGTCTATGCCCCGTTCAATCTGTACCCCTTACCAGGAGGCAATACAGGAATACAGATGTGCGGATGGTTCAACAAGGAGATCAACTCGGTCGATGACCTCAAGGGACTGAAGATGAGGATCCCCGGCCTCGGTGGTAAGGTAATATCCAAAGCCGGAGGCTCGGCAATCCTGTCAGCCGGAGGAGAAATATACACCAATCTCGAAAGGGGAGTCATCGACGCTACCGAGTGGATAGGCCCATATCACGATTATATCATGGGCTTCTACAAAGTAGCCCGTTACTACTATTACCCCGGATGGCAAGAACCTGGAACGAACTTCGAGTTTTTTGTCAATAAAGGAGCGTTTTCAAAACTCCCATCCGATTTGCAGCACATTGTTCGCAACGCGGCAGCCAGAGTACATCATTGGGTACTCTGCGAGTTCGAATCGAAAAACAATCTGTACCTCCAGAAACTCGTCAATGAGGAAAAAGTGGATCTGAGACCACTCCCTTCCGAAGTGCTCGAACAGTTACGAGTCTTTTCAAAAGAGGTTATCGACGACATTGTCGGTAGCGATACCCAAAGCAAAAAGGTTTACGACGCCTATTCCTCTTTCCGGAACCAGATTACCCCATGGGCGGACATTTCGGAAAAAATATACTACACGCAAAACTTGTAAGACAAAATGCCGCTCAGCCCAGCATAATAAGAACGTCATGTCGCCCTGTGAAAGAGGTGCTCATTGTTTCACAGGGCAAACCCGTAACTAGGCCGAAACAGATTTTCCAGGGCTATCTTCCTGTCAAGAGATCGGGCAGCCAGGTAACCAGTTCGGGAAACAAAATGATCAGTACCAGCATAAACAGCTGAATGATTATGAACGGTATGATCCCACGGTAGATATGGCCGGTAGTCACTTCTTTCGGAGTGACACCTTTGAGGTAGAACAGGGAAAACCCGAAAGGAGGGGTCAGAAAAGAAGCTTGAAGATTCATGGCAAGCAGCACACCCACCCACAAAAGGTCCACGCCGAAAGCGGTGAATATCGGTGCAACAACGGGAACAACGATAAAAATGATCTCGATAAAATCAATGAAAAAGCCTGCAATAAACACTCCGATCATGACGATTGCCAGAAAAAGCTCAGGCTGAAAATTTGCCTGGACAATCATCTCGGAGAGGTAACGATCCCCGTGCATACCTCTGAACACGAGACTGAACGCACTCGCTCCGGCAAGAATGATAAACACCATCGAAGTCAACCATGTCGTCTCCTGCATCACGGATTTCAAAACATCGAAAGATAATTTTCGCTGAAACAGCGTCAACAAGAGAGCACCGAAAGCCCCTATAGCGGCAGCTTCTGTCGGCGACGCGATCCCGGCGAAAATAGAGCCGAGCACCGCGATAACCAGCGTAAAAGGGATTACAAAAGCCTCGATAATGGTTCTCCAGGGAGTTCTCCCCTTGAACGCCTGAATCTCATCAACCGGAATCGCCGGCATCATCTCCGGCCGAAAAACACCAAGCAGAGTAATGTAAAGCAAGTACAAAACAACGAGCAGCAAGCCCGGCACCATTGCACCGACAAACATATCCCCTACCGAAATATTGAGTATGCTGCCAAGAAGAACCAATACGATACTTGGTGGAATGATCTGGCCAAGTGTACCCGACGCGGCAATCGTCCCCGTAGCAAGTTCTGGATCGTACCCCCTTTTGAGCATTGCCGGCAGGCTCATCAGCCCCATGGTCACGACGGTTGCTCCAACAATACCTGTTGACGCAGCGAGGAGCGTTCCGACGATAACGACTGCGATCGCCAACCCACCCCGAAAACGACCGAAAAGCATTCCCATCGTTTCGAGAAGTTTTTCGGCAATTCCGGATTTCTCGAGCATGACCCCCATAAAAACAAACAGAGGAACCGCCAGAAGCACAGAGTTCGTCATCGTTCCCCATATCCTCAGCGGCAGCAGGGCAAAAAAATCAACACCGAAAGTCAACACCCCGAAAATGACGGAAACGCCCCCGAGCGTCAAGGCAACCGGATACCCGAGCAACAGTAGAAGAAATACCGCAGCAAACATGATGAATGGAAGAATCTCCATCACTACTTACTCTAGACCTGTTTTATCCGTCTTATCGGCTATTACAAGAATGGAACGAAAAACTTCCGCAACCCCCTGAATCATAAAAAGCATGAAACCAAGAGGGATAGCTGCTTTCAGCAGAAAACGGTAAGGAAGCCCTCCGGGATCCGGTGACGATTCGAGAATACAGAAAGAATTACTGACAAACGACCATGAGGCAAACACGACAATGCATGTAAAAGGGAGAAGAAACAGTATCCCGCCGACAATGTTGACAATCGCACGCTGTTTTTCAGTCAACCGAACATAGAGCACATCGACTCTGACGTGCTTGTTATGCTTCAACGTGTAAGCAGCCGAGAGAAGAAACAACAGTGAAAAAATATGCCATTCAAGCTCCTGAACGGCGACACTGCTCGATGAAAGCGCGTAACGGGTAAAAACATCGTAGATAACGACCAAGACCAGAAGCAGCGCCAACAAACTGACTGCACGACCTGTACGTTCTGTCAGGACATCGATTGCACGGATATATGCTTTCAAAAACCGCACGTATTGATGCTGGGTTTAAAGGGTATCATAAAAAAAGCCGCATAAAGCGGCCAAAAAGAATACCACGTGCCCGAGAGGAGATTCGAACTCCTACACCTTTCGGCGCTACCCCCTCAAGATAGTGTGTCTACCAATTCCACCACTCGGGCTTTAAAAAACGGCACCATAATCAACACATAGCGCCGATTTTGTGAGAATAGAAGGACTCGAACCTTCGACCCACTGCTTAAAAGGCAGTTGCTCTACCAACTGAGCTATATTCTCAACCGAACATCCTTGAAACAGAATCGTACCAGCTTACTACTTGTTCTGGTATCTCAAGCGCTTCTTATGACGATTTTTACGACGCATCTTTTTGCGCTTGTGCACCGCCATTTTATGACGTTTTCTTTTCTTTCCGCAAGGCATATATTAAATGACTTTACTCTTGTTTTAAAGGCCATTAATATACGGCCTCCGTTCATAAAAAGCAAACCTCTTATTGAAAAAGGCCGTAAAAACCAGGGATCAAGCGTTCATATACTTGAAGAACTCCTTGTTGTCCTTTGTCTCAACGATCTTTTCACGCATGAACTCCATGCACTCGATCGGATTCTTGTCAGCAAGGTATTTTCGCAACAGCCATGTCCTCGAGAGTTCTTCCTGAGAAAAAAGCAGCTCCTCTTTCCTGGTACCTGAACGTAATATATCTATAGCCGGGAAAATTCGACGCTCCGAGAGACGCCTGTCAAGAACCAGCTCCATGTTACCCGTTCCCTTGAATTCCTCGAAAATGACATCATCCATCCTCGAACCGGTATCGACAAGAGCAGTCGCGATGATGGTGAGGCTCCCCCCTTCTTCGATATTCCTTGCCGCACCGAAAAATCTTTTCGGCTTAGTCAGCGCATTTGCATCGATCCCACCCGAAAGGATTTTGCCCGAATGAGGTATAATGGTGTTATGAGCCCTTGCAAGGCGTGTTATCGAGTCAAGCAGTATAACAACATCAGTCCCGACTTCTACAAGACGCTTTGCCTTTTCGAGCACCATATCGGCAACTTGCACATGGCGCTCGGGGTCTTCGTCAAAGGTGGAGCTCACCACTTCTGCCGGAACACTTCTTTCCATATCGGTAACCTCTTCAGGACGCTCGTCGATAAGCAGAACGATAAGATAAACCTCGGGATGGTTTTTGATAATTGCATTCGCAACCGTCTGTAACAGCATAGTCTTACCAGTCTTGGGCTGTGCGACGATCAATCCTCTCTGCCCTTTCCCGATAGGAGTAAAAATATCCATAATTCTTCCGCAATATTCGTTCTGCGTAGTCTCGAGCCTCAGACGTTCGCGCGGAAACAGCGGTGTAAGATTATCGAAAAACGGCCGTTCTCTTGTAATCTCGGGATCCTTGCCGTCAATCGTATTGATTTTCAACAGTGCAAAAAACCTTTCGCCTTCTTTCGGAGCGCGAACCTGACCGGACACGGTATCGCCGGTCCTCATATTGAAACGCTTGATCTGGGAAGGAGAAACATAAATATCATCGGGAGATGACAAATAGTTGTAATTGGCCGAACGAAGAAAACCATACCCTTCCGGAATGACCTGGAGCACCCCGGTATTGACCATCACCTGACCGTTTTCCGCACTACTTCCTTTCTGAGACTGCGCCTCGATGATTTTATATATCAATTCTTCCTTTCGTAATCCTGCTGTAACAACACCTATCTCTTTAGCTAAAGCATTCAACTCATGAACCTTCTTTTTCTGGAGCATGTTGATGTCCAGACCTTTAGTAACTGAATTGTTCGACATTATTATTTATTCATCTCTTATTATGGTTACAAAAACACAAGATTTGTCCGAAGCGGATAGAGGTACCGGAATAAAAGCCGGATATTAACCATGTAAACCATGCAAAAAAAAAGTGGTACTCATGGAATAAAAAGCGCTGCGATGTGCTATAACAGCCTGAAAAGAAGCTATAAACGGAAGTTGTAACGTTGAAAATAGGCCTTGGTGTATTTCTGACTCATGTGATGGCCGCAACCTTGAAAACGGAAGCATGATAGATGGAGCATGAAACTATTATTTTAAATATACAACTTTTCCTGAATCCTGAAAAAAGCAGCCCGCATGACTTTTCAGGTGACAAAAAGCGACCTCATGAATATCAAGCCACACCTTACAGGCACTTCAACAGCCCATTAGTCCCAAAACCTCTCCCGCCAAATAAAATGAGCCGGTAATCAGAACAAGATCATCTTTTTCTACCGTACATTCGATAATATCCAATGCCTCACGAACCGTTGCGGCAACGGTCACCTCAGCCCCTTCTTCTCTGCACAAATCACCTAGCTCGGCAGCCGTCATTCCCCTTTCAGTAAGAAGATCGACGGTTATAATATGCGATGTCATCGTTTTCAGGTGCCGGACAATCCGTCCAGCCTCCTTGTCACGAACCAGTCCCAACAAAACAACGACATTACGGTAAGCCCCACGCATTGCGCATAAGGTATGAACACTTTTTTCGACTCCTGCAGGATTATGCGAAACATCGAGCAGTACGTCGGGTTGTCTTGATATACGTTCAAGCCTTGCCCTGTAACCGAATCGCCGCATCGACAACAATCCCTGCCTGATTGCAGATTCATCCATTCCGATCTCGCTGGCCGCCAAAACGGCAAGCGAAAGATTGGATGCATGAAAATCACCAGTCACCGGAGCCACAAGGTTCTTCATACTCAGCCCGGGAGCTTCGAGAGAAAATTCGAGCGTTCCTACACCGGCACCATGTACAATGCATTCTGCCGATTCCTGAAGCACCCTCACTCTTGCGCCGACAGCATCGGCACGATCAAGAATTATCTCAAGCGCCTCAGGGTCCTCCACAGCTGTGTAAACGCTTGCTCCTTTTTTGATGATAGCGGCTTTTTCAGCCGCTATTTCACCAATCGTATCACCAAGCCAGATGGTATGATCCTCACTTATGCTCGGTATGATGACATGATCGGGGTCAACCACATTCGTGGCATCCAGCCTGCCGCCCATCCCGGTTTCAATAACCGAGATTTCCGCCTGCATCTCACAGAAATACATGAATGCAATTGCTGTGGTAGCCTCGAAAAACGTCGCATTTCCCTCGGTAACGGTGCTTTCGAGTACCGAGCAATATTCTGCGACCCGCGATTCTGATATCATATCACCATTGATGCGGATACGTTCGGTATACGAGAGAAGATGGGGTGAGGTATACAGCCCGGTTCTATATCCACCCGCACAGCATATTGCCGCCAATGAACTGGCTACCGCTCCTTTTCCGTTAGTACCGGCTATATGAACAACCTGCCCAAGGCGCCTCTGCGGCTCACCGACCGCATCTAACAGCTTAAGCACCCTTTCCAGACCGGGCTTCATGCCGAACCGATGAAGAGGAAAAAGAAAATCAATTGCATCCTGGTACTTCACTCACTCTACCCTCATATGATTCTATGAAAAGCCGATTAAGGAGTTCGAATGGCAAGTAATGACTCTCTGACCAGATCCTCGACTTGTGGATTTTCAAGATGCACCTGTGACTCGATAACCGCCTTCAAAGCGACAGTTTTTGAAAAACCGAGCGTCAACAAAGCGTTCAGAGCATCGTCTCGCACGGAATTTTTCGATAGAGCTGATGATGGTTTCGCCCCCCCCGACGGCCGGAGCTTGAGTATTCTGTCCCGCAGTTCAAGAACAATTCTCGCCGCAGTTTTTTTCCCGACTCCAGAAATCTCAAAAAGTCTTTCCGGCATGTTCGAAACGATTGCTTCCTGTATCTCCAGAACCTGCAATCCGGAAAGAATAGCGAGCGCAAGCTTTGGTCCAACACCAGAAATAGAGAGCAGTAGCCTGAAAAGCTGACGCTCTTCCTCATCAAAAAAACCATAAAGCTGCATCAGGTCTTCTTTGACGTGTAGATGCGCCAAGACCCGCACAGTCTCCCCCGGCTCAGGAAGCTGATGATACGTGGCTGAAGAAATAAGCAAACGATACCCTACACCGGCAACATCGACAACCATCTCGTCCGGTAAAGCTTCAACCAACTCTCCACGAAAATATGCAAACATTAAAGTATCTATGGATCCGGTGATTCTTCCGACTTATTCAAAGGCACGGAACGTTACCGGATAGCATAATAGAAGAATGACAATGCACAAAAAGAGGGGGCAAAAAAACTACTCTGCCGTCATATATTTGTTGAGCATCCTCGAAAGCTGTGATTTTTTCCTCGATGCTTTGTTAGGGTGAATATAGCGCTTCACACCCAGCCTGTCAAGTTTCTGAACAGCCGAACGATATGCAGATTCAACCTCGCTCTTGTCGGCATTGGTATCTATCAGCTTTTGGACATTCTTTACAAGCACCTTCAGCTCTTTTTTTCTTGCCCTGTTTCTTTCGTTGCGCCGTGCAGACTGACGGAGCCTTTTTTCAGCTGACTTGTGTAATGGCATAAAACGTAACTTTTATAGTAATAGCTAATATTGCGATATCGGGCTGCATCGAACAGTGTTGCCTGACTGCAAATTCATTTGCTGCAAGACAGTTTTATCAGTTCCCAGAAGCCCTTGCATCAAAAACCTGGATAAAAGGCCTTAAATATATAAAAGCGTTTTCTTATTCCAAAACGTGAAATTCCGATTTCGGTATTTTCAAATCAGGAACCCGCACACACCTTACCGGCACCTCCACATAATTCATTCTACCGCGACCCGCCTCTCCCTTAATCCGCCTGACAAACCGACCGGCATACACATCAAATTCATGGAGGCCCTCTACGTTCAAAGACTTTTCACTATATTGCCTCAGTTCCGCTGTCAAACACTTCATGCGCACTCAGCATATCAACATCTATTGAAAAAATATCCAATCCAAACAAAGATTCAACCCTCATGAGCTTAATGATAAGCGTATCGGGTATCAGGGGCATCGTCGGAGAAAGCCTTTCGCCAGAAAACCTTGTAGCTTTTTCACAAGCGTTTGCAACGCTGCTGCATGGACAGGGACAAAAAAACGAAACAGGAGAAAATTTCATTCCGAAAGTCGTTATCGGCAGGGATACCCGTCCAACCGGAGATGCTATAGCAACACTTGTCGGCAGTACAATGACTCTGTGTGGTTGCAATGTTATCGATCTTGGCATAGCAACCACGCCGACCGTTGAAATCGCCACTGCTGCGGAACAGGCTGATGGCGGCATTATCGTTACAGCTTCACATAATCCGGTTGAATGGAACGCTTTGAAACTGCTCGACAGGAAGGGAGAATTCCTCGATGAAAGTGCCGTTCAACAGTTGCTCGATATTTTCGGAGAAAAAAAGTTCACACTTGCCGACTGGAAACATGTTGGCACCCTGGAACAAAAGCACGATTATGACGGAGAGCATATCAGGAGAATCCTGTCACTCCCCTGTATCGACAGGGATACAATCGCGGCGCAACGTTTCAGAGTTCTGATAGATGCGGTTGAAGGAGCCGGGTCATCGATCGTCCCTGAACTATGCCGGCAGCTGGGGGTAGAAGAGATCGAAACAATATCATGCAACGGAACCGGCATCTTTCCCAGAAACCCCGAACCTCTTGCAGAGAATCTTGTCGAAACCGTCGATTGCTTGAAGAAAAAGCAGTGCGATTTTGCCATAGTTGTCGATCCCGACGTCGACCGGTTAGCGCTGATTTGTGAAGATGGGGCTCTTTTCGGTGAAGAATACTCGCTGGTAGCCTGCGCTGACTTTTATCTGCAGCACAAACAGGGCGATATAGTGAACAACCTTTCAAGCACCAGGGCACTTCGGGATATAGCGAAAAAACACGGACAAACGTGCTACAGCTCCAAGGTGGGAGAAGCGAACGTTGTGACGTTGATGAAAAAACGGAAAGCGGTAATCGGTGGAGAAGGCAATGGAGGAATCATTCTTCCCGAACTGCATTACGGGAGAGATGCGCTAGTAGGCATAGCCCTCATACTCCAGGCATTGGCCGAGTGGCGAGAAAAAGATTCCGCAAACCGCACAATTTCCGGTTTCAGAAAACAATACCCGGATTATTTTATGGCGAAACAAAAGGTCCGGCTCTCTGACAAACCGGAAAACCTCCAGGACCAGTTATTGACGATTGCATCAGCATTCCCTGAAGCATCAATCAATACAGAGGACGGTATGAAACTTGATTTTCCTGAAGAGTGGGTACACATAAGACCCTCAAACACTGAACCGATACTAAGAATATACACTGAAGCCAAAAGCATGGAACGGGCGGAAAAGCTGGCAGAAACATTCATCCGGGAGATCGGATCGAAGATCGATACATTGTGACAGCACAAGAACAGATTCTATGATGAACGACGAGAAAGGCACGAAAAAAGGATTTCAGCAACAAACAGACGAACTGCTTTCGAGCGGCGGGAAGAAATCCAATGACCGTTACATCATCTCACGACTCTTTTCATACGTCAAGCCCTACAAGGGACTGCTTTCCTGGGCAATCGTCATAACCCTTGCAGGTTCGGTTCTGGGTCCCTTGAGACCGTATATCACCAAGTTGGCCATCGACGACTACATCGCTCAAGGCAACATCAACGGGCTCGCATTAATAAGCCTCGTGCTATTGGGAATTATACTCCTGGATGGCCTGAAGCAATATGTAGCGACCTTTCTCACGCAGCTTATCGGTCAGAAAGCCGTTCTCAACCTGAGAATGGATATTTTTCGGCACCTGCAGAAACTTTCCATCAGATTCTACGACCGAAATCCGGCTGGCAGGCTTATCACAAGGGCAACCAACGACGTCGAAGCACTCAATGAAATGCTTTCGAGCGGTGTCGTTACGATCATCGGCGACATTATGCAGCTTTTGTTCATCGTTCTTCTCATGTTCTTCATCGATTGGGAGTTGACACTGATCGTTTTAAGCATTCTCCCCTTGATGATCTATGCTACGCTCACCTTCAAAAGCAAAGTGCGAAAAGCATTTCAGGACGTGAGGGGACACCTCGCCAGACTCAATTCTTTCTTTCAGGAACATGTTTCGGGCATCAATATCGTCCAGCTTTTCGACCGGGGAGAAAGCGAATACAAGAAACATGCTTCAATCAACAAGGAATACCGGAACGCCAACATCAAAACCGTTTATTACTTCTCGGTATACTACCCGCTTATCGAACTGCTCAGTTCCGTAGCAGCTGGACTTGTGATCTGGTATAGCGGGGTACGCATGCTGAAAGGAGACATCACTCTTGGAATCGTCATCTCTTTTGTGCAATACATCTGGCTCTTTTTTCGTCCTCTTCAACATCTTTCCGACCGGTTCAATATTCTTCAGACGGCACTCGCAAGCTCAGACCGCATTTTCAGGCTCCTCGAAGAACAGGACACGGCTAAAGAACCCGAAAATCCCAAAACAATCGAGTCTTTTCGGGATGAAATCGCCTTTACGAACGTCTGGTTTGCCTACAACAACGACAACTGGATACTCAAAAACATCTCTTTCAAGGTAAAACGTGGAGAAAAAATAGCCATTGTGGGCTCGACAGGAAGTGGAAAAACCACCATCATCAATGTTCTTTCGAAACTGTATGATCAACGAAAAGGCTCGATTACCATTGACGGCATCGAACTGTCACGAATACCGGAACAATCACTTCGAAAGATAGTCGGCGTCGTCATGCAAGACGTGTTTCTTTTTTCAGGGACCATCAGGGAAAATCTCTCGTTCGGCAACCCTCGAGCTTCCGATGAAGAAATCCGCAACGCAGCAAAAACCGTCGGTGCCGATCGTTTCATTGAAAAACTTCCGGGTGGTTACGAGTATCGGGTCAACGAAAACGGATCGGGACTTTCGGCTGGCCAGAAACAGCTCATCGCGTTTGTTCGAGCCTTACTGTACAATCCGGAGATACTTGTCCTCGATGAGGCGACCAGCTCGGTTGATACCGACACTGAACAGCTTATAGAAGCTGCGACCGCTAACCTGATGAAAAACCGCACATCGATCATCATTGCACACCGCCTTTCGACAGTACAGCATGCCGACAGGATTATCGTCATGCACAAAGGCACCATCAAGGAGAGTGGTTCCCATCAGCAACTGCTTGCAAAAAAAGGGCTCTATTACAAGCTCTACCTCCTGCAGCACCCTGAAAAGATACACCTGCAGACAGGGTAATATTCTGTGGAGTGTTGTTTTTTTGAGCTGTTGAGAGGTGATTGCGTGTATAGTGTATACAAAGCACACGAGGATTTCGAGTACCGCCTAATGAAGTAATCAGGTTGCGCAACAGATGTATAGAGGCGTTCTAGAGGCTGCTGTCGCGCAGCACCTCAACCGGCTCGAGTTTTGCCGCTCGTGTGGAAGGAATAGTCGCGGCGATGGTACTGATAAAAACCGTCGACAACATCACGAACAAAAAGTACAGGGGATTCCACGACATGCTGAAACCGGTTTTGGTAAGCGGCCCCTGAGATGTTTCAACCGGAATATGAGCAAGCAGATTGATCGAACCCGTTGCCATCACACCGCCGGCAAGAGTTCCGGCAAAACCGACCAAAAAACCTTCGAGAATGAACATTCCCACAAGCGATCCTGCTGAAAATCCGTATGACTTCATAATCGCTATGTCACGGCTTTTTTCAAAAACCGTCGTCACCAGAATATTCGCCACGCTGAAACCGGAAACCACTCCGACAAAAGCGACAAGAGAAAAAACAATGAAACCTATACGATTGAAGAGAGAGAGAACACTGGCATTATCTTCCTGCCATGTGACACAGTTATAACCAGTAACCCGCTCAAGAACCCCTGCAAGCAACTCATTGGCAAGAGGATCCACTACCTTGACCCCTATCCCTGAAACCTTGTCAGCAGGAAGATTTTCAAGGATTTGGCCAAACTTGAGCGACACAAAAACCGTATTGTCGATAGCGTTCACACCTGAGAAAAAAATACCAGCCACCTTACACTGCCGCGCAGGGCCGGATGCCGGCACAAGAGACACTTCATCATGCAGCTCCAGCCCCATATCCATCGCCACCGTTCTTCCAACGAGTAAAGCATTGGGGGTTGTTTCAAAAAACACAAGATCTCCAGCCGTCAGTTTGTCCTCGATACCACTGATCGCATTTTCCCGCTCTATCACAACGCCTTTCGTGGATATCGGCTGATTCTTATTGCCTTTTATCACAATCACCCTGGACTCGACATAAGGTGATACGGCAACAACCTCTCCGGCATACTGCTTTGAATCGAGAACCTCGAGCACCTGCCGATAATTGCGCACTTCGTCACGTTCTTCTTTTTGTATATTTTCATCGACAAAAGCAAGACGAAGCGTCTCTCTATCGCTCAGAAGATCGACCGGTAGAGACTCGATGGGACGACCTTCGATCGTTATATGCGGAGCAATATCGACAATCGTTGCAACAAAAGAATCCAGAAGTCCTCTCGTCAATGAAATTGTCGTAATCAGAACCATGGTACTGACTGCAACACCAGCTATTGTTGTCATGGACTGTCTTTTCCGTCCGAAAAGGTGGCGTAGCGCTATGGAAAAAAGAGTCCTGACCATGGTTCGCGATAAAATAAATACTGGCAAAAAAACTCGTGGCAAACACTGACCGCAAGTGGCTTATTTTTTTAAAAATATCGTTATTTAAGCATTGGTTGAAACGCTTGATTTAGGGATATATTATTACATTGTAAGTTATACATTTTGCACGGTGCGGACACAAACAAACCGTTTTCATTACCGGAAAAGAAGATGAACGACTCTAAAACCACAACGGTAGATCGCAAGCAAAGCCATGTCGAAACCTGCCTCGATAAAATGGTTCGTTTCGACAGCAAAACAACCGGTTTCGAGCACTATGAGTTCACGCACAATGCTGCCCCTGAAATAAATCACAACGAAATTGACCTGTCGACAAACATGTTCGGTCATCGGATATCATACCCCTTCATGATCTCCTCCATGACAGGCGGATACGATAAAGCCATACACTTGAACCGTTCATTTGCGCAAACAGCGGAAAAACTGAATATCCCACTCGCGGTAGGCAGTATGCGCCAAGCACTCGAAAACGAGTCATACAGGGAGAGCTTCAGCGTTGTTCGTCAGTTTGCACCATCCATTCCCATACTGGCAAATATCGGTGCGCCCGAGGTTGCAAAAGGCCTTTCGAGTCGAGAACTCGACCTTCTCATCGATATTGTCGATGCAGACGGACTGATTGTCCATCTCAACCCGGCACAGGAACTTTTCCAGCCGGAAGGAAATACCAATTGCAAAAACTTCCTGAAGGAACTACGACAACTGACAAAAACGATCGATACCCCCGTTATTGCAAAAGAAGTCGGCTGCGGCATCTCATCTGTAACGGCAGCCGCACTTGCCGATGCCGGAGTGCAAACTATCGACGTCGCCGGGGCAGGGGGAATCAGTTGGCAGAAGGTGGAAGAAGAGCGTTATCTGGAGCAGTTTCAACGTGAAAACCGTTTCAGTCCCTCGGCACTTCGGGAACTGCTCAACTGGGGCATACCAACCGTAGAGTGCCTTACCGGCATAGCTGCGCTTAAAAAGGCTGAAAAGCAGTACCGGCATATCAAGGTTATTGCATCGGGCGGAATTTCCAATGGTCTCGATATCGCGAAAGCAATTGCTCTTGGTGCTGAGATCTGCGCGTCTGCAGGCATGCTGCTCAAAGCACTTCACGATTCCAGGCTTGAAGAAACCATTCTGACATGGATGAACGACCTCAAGGCCGTGATGTTTCTCACAGGAGCAAAAAACATAACACAACTGCAAAAAACCTGCATTTCTTTAAAAAAAGGATAGTGCCGTAATGAATATCAGTGTAACCTTGGAACAGGTTGAACAAAAATACCAGCAGTATCATAAACGTATCAACGATGCACTGGACAACTGCTTCACCAACAACACTCCTGAAAGCCTTTACGCGCCCGCCCGGTATATTCTGGCGGGCAAAGGAAAAAGAATCCGCCCGTTTCTTACGCTTCTCGCTTCTGAAGCGGTATGCGGGTCGAGCACACATGCAATACACACTGCGCTTGCAATCGAGATTCTCCACAATTTCACACTTGTCCATGACGACATCATGGACCAAGCCGACCTCCGTCACGGCAGACCGACAGTTCATACCAAATGGGATTCCACCGCAGCGATCTTATCTGGCGACATGATGATCGCATTTGCCTACGAATGTGCTTTACAGACAAAGACGTTACGGCATAACGAGCTTGTTCATATTCTCAACGAAGCGAATATCACCATTTGCGAAGGCCAGGCGATCGATATGGAACTGGAACAACGAAAAGATGCCACTATCTCCGATTACCTCGATATGATATCGAAAAAAACCGGACGGCTTATATCCGCATCACTCGAGGCAGGTGGAATTGTCGGTGATGGTACTTCTGAACAGCTTGAAAAGCTGATGATATTCGGAAACAAAATCGGGCGTGCATTTCAGGTTCAGGATGACTACCTCGATATTATGGCCGAGGATGGAAAATCAGGAAAAGTGCCCGGTGGTGATGTGATCAACGGCAAAAAAACATATCTGCTTCTCCGCTCCCTCGATCTGACAACCGGTTCGGAAAAGGATCTGTTGCAGTCCGTTATCGACAACAACGGCATTCTGCCCGAAAGAGTCTCTGAAATCAGGGGAATTTATGAACGCTGCGGAGTACTTGACGAAGCAAGAGAGCTGATCAATTCCGACACTGAAGCAGCGCTATCCGCCGTTGAAACCCTACCTTATGACGAAGGTAGGGAATATCTCAAAGGTTTTGCCCTCAAACTCATGAAGCGTGATTTCTGACGCAATCGTTCTTCTTGTCCTATCGCAAATCCCCGGACTTGGCCCGGCAAGAATAAATACACTCCATAAATATATTGGCGGTTCTTCCATCTTCGATACAACGATGGAAGAATTAGCCCATATTCCGGGCATTGGCATAAAACTCGCAAAATCCATCGTCGGTTTCTTCCATAATTCTCATGCTTTTGATCAGGCACAACAGTCAGCGCAACGACAACTTTCGCTGCTCGACCGCTATGAAGCCAACCTCGTAACTCTCGAAGATCCATCGTATCCACCGTTTCTCAAGGAAATCTACGACCCGCCGCCTTACCTTTTCGTACGTGGAGATATAGAAGCCGCGCATTCCCCCTGCATTTCGATCGTTGGAACACGAAAGGCAACCCAATACGGCAAAAAAGTGGTAGAACATCTCTGCAGCGGTCTTGTAGCCGAAGGGTTCACCATTGTTAGCGGATTCGCATACGGGATCGACACTACAGCCCATAAAGCCACCCTGGAACATCGTGGTAAAACAATTGCCGTTCTGGCAGGAGGTGTGGACAACCCTCACACGGACCCGTCAGGAAAAATCTGGCCACACATCATCGAGCAAGGTGCCATAGTTTCGGAAGAGTGGCTTGAAAGCACCATTACACCCTCCAAATTCCCAAAAAGAAACCGCCTTATAGCAGGGCTCTCAAAAGGAACATTGATCGTTGAATCGGATAAAAAAGGCGGCTCATTGATCACAGCATCATATGCCCTGGACCAGAACAGGGATGTTTTTGCGGTTCCTGGCAGCATATTTTCTAAAACTTCGGCTGGAACAAATGCCCTGATTGAAAATGGCCAAGCAAAACTTGTCACTACTGCCGAGGACATTATTGCGGAACTCTGTCCCGGCTTTCATGGAAACCCTGACCGAAAAGTTGTTGAAGCAAAGGAACTGCTTATAACACCGGAAGAAAAAGAAGTTTTCGATCAGCTGGATGACAAACCCGTACACATAGATGTACTTGCGGAAACAATGGCCATGGATCCCTCGACACTTCTTGTACTCCTTTTCGAGCTCGAACTGAAACAACTGGCCGAACAGCAACCCGGACAGATGTTCAGAAAAAGCATCTGAAACCGGAAACCATGCTTGGAGTCACTCGAGAGGGAAAGCAGGCCGAACTATTACGAAAAGCGGTATTCGACAATAAAACCTTACGCTTCGATTCCGGCACATGTTCCTGGTTGATTTGACGTCATAACCGTAAGCGGCAAAGCAAACGAGCTGCTCAACCGGTTTTACCACCTGTCATGGTTTCATTGTCCGCATAGTTTTTTATAGGGGAATTATTACCTTTGGAAAACCGTGACAAGGGGATACTGCACGGAAATATTCAACCAAAACAAGAAATTCAACAATGAAAATAATATCCAGAAATTCAAGGTTTACGTCTCTACCCCGTACTATGATCATGATTATGATTGTGAGTGTACTTGCCGTTGCACCATCAGCACTTGCCGCGACAGGCACCGAGAAAACAGGTCTTGTCGATACCCAAAAAGTTTTGGACCAGATGCCCGAAAAAAAGAAAGCTGAAAATATACTCAAAGCAACGGGAACACAATGGCAAAAAGGCCTGGACAAGCTTAAAAATGATTTTCAGACAGCTGCGACAAACTATGAAAAACAAAAAAAATCCCTTTCAAAAACAGCCCTAGAACAAAAAGAAAAAGACCTCAACCTTAAATACCAGAGCATACAGAAGTACCAGTTGGAAAAGTTCGGTCCGGGCGGGGCCCTGGAAAAAAAGCAAAACGAGCTTTTTGCCCCTATCCGTCAGAAATTTCTCACTGCTGTACAAACTGTCGCTAAAAAAGAAGGTTATTCGGTAATTATCGACAAACAGGCAGTGGTTTATGGAGATAAATCCGCAGACATTACGTTCAAGGTCATCGATCAGCTCAAATAATCCTCAACCGAGTACTTGACGTTGACAGGCTCATATAAGGATGGTAACGGAATGTTTTTTTTACGTTATATCCTGGGGATTTTTTGGTCTACACTCATGATATGCTGCATCAGCTGCACAGAACCTCAACCAGAAAAGCGTGCAGCTGATACCAGCTTTCTCGGCGAAGAACAACCGCTTCAGGAAAGCTGGAACGTCAGCATGAAGATATTCAAAGAAGACAAGATACATGCAGTTATAACCGCTGGCCATTTTGCAGAGTATAAAAAAAACGATATAATCACCCGTCACCTCGACAAAGGTCTCGAGGTCACTTTTTTCGATAGCAACGGGACATCGTCCTCAACCCTCACTGCGGATAAAGGGACCGTGTATGACAACAATGACATGGAAGCTTTTGACAATGTTGTCATAACTTCAGAAGAGGCGATAATACGAACCGATTACATCAAGAGATTTGCAGACAAAAAAAAACTATGGTCTGACAAGTATGTAGTCATTCAGAAACAGAATGAAACCATCAGGGGGTATGGGTTTGAAAGTGATGAATCCCTGAAAAATTATACGGTTTTCAAAGCAAGCGGTGAGTCCAATTTTTAATTTTTTCATTCGATGAGATTACATCTTTTAAAATCTAAAATTCACAATGCAGTCGTAACCAGCGGAGACCTTGAATACGAAGGAAGTATCACCATAGACAGTGAACTCCTTGAACTTGCAAATATGCTCCCCAATGAAAAGGTTCTCTGCGTCAACAATAATAACGGGGCACGCTTCGAAACATATATCATAGAAGGAAAAGCGGGGTCAAAGGAGATTCAGTTGAATGGTGCTGCAGCACGATGTGCTTTGCCTGGTGATGAGATAATCATTATGGCGTTTGCAGAGATAGAAGCAGAAGAAGCAAAATCCTTCAAGCCTATGATTCTCATCGTCGACAAACATAACAATCCTAAACGTCGTCACCTTGTCGGTGAAGAAGACAATCCATTGTAAAAAGAGTGTCAATGTGTTGATTTTTTAACCCTTCCCCTATAACTATGCCACTAGCAATCATTATCATGGCTGCCGGAAAAGGCACCCGAATGAAGTCAGATCTGGCAAAAGTGCTGCACAAGGTCAACGGAAGACCGGTTATAGAATATGTACTCGAAAAATCGGCAGCGCTTGCACCCGATACAATCATTTTAATTGTCGGGCACCAGGCGGATGCGGTAAAAAAAGCCACAGCAAATTTTCCCGTTGAGTGGGCCCTTCAGGAACCCCAGCTTGGAACAGGCCATGCCGTTATGCAGGCAGAAGTGTACCTACGTTCATTTCCGGGAGATATTCTCATTCTCTCAGGAGATGCTCCCCTTGTGAACATTTCCACCCTCAAAGACCTCATTGACAATCATCGTATCGAGAATGCTGCAGCGACAGTACTGACAGCAAAGTTGCAGAATCCATCCGGATACGGAAGAATAATCCGTTACAAGGACAGCAATACAGTATCAAGGATTGTAGAGCATAAAGATGCGACACCTGAAGAATTGCTCGTACAGGAAATAAATTCAGGCGTTTATGTTTTCAAAGCGGATATTCTATTCCGTTCCTTGCATCAAATCACTAATGATAATGCTCAGCAGGAATACTATCTCACTGATGTTTTTTCTGTGTGCTTTGGAAAAGGAGAGAAGGTTTGCGCATTCCAAACAGAAAATGCCGATGAAATCAAAGGCATCAACACAGTGGAACAACTAAGAGAGGCTGAAAAACTTTTATTACAGGAATCTTGACTCGGCCTGCATCAGGCAAGTGGACTGATGGATGATGCAGAAAAATCCTCGTCCTCTGCGGAGAGACCCTGTGGAAGATTTTTTTCCAGAAAAGCTCCGGCTTCAGAACACAAAACCTCTGCATCGAGGATTTTCTTTTGTAAAGAGTCCAGCGTCACGGTAACGATTTCGAGTTGTGAGCGGTATTCATCAAGCTCTTTTTTCATTGTCACGAAAAACGCCGCTTTTTCAGCCGGGTCGCATTGATCGGCGTAAGTCATTGCGCGGTTCATGCACGCATCTATCCCTTTGCGGAGACTGTCTATTTCCTGCTCAACATCGGTTATAGTCTTCACAGCCATAATGCCACAGGCTTTTATTTTCTGCTTCTTCTGGTTTTTTTCCCAGCCCCTTTTTCAGCCATTTTTCTTCTGGATTGCGCAGCAAGCTCATCTGGCAGGCTGTTGTCGATCATCTCCTCAGAGGCATCGAGCTCTCTGGATTTCATTGAGTAAAATTCAATGAGATTACCATCCGGATCCATCACGAAAAAAGCTCTTCCCTCTCTGCGCTGAGCAGGCCGGGTGACGAGATGCACGCTTTGTTCTTCGAGATAATCCGCGGCTTCATCGACTTCAGCATCGCTGGGAAGCCTGAAGCCGAAATGATCAACCCGAATATCCCGGGCCTCAGGGACACCCGGAGTCTCTGCTTTGACAAGAACAATCATATCCGACTTGACCCTCAGGTACGAAATGTTAGCTCCTGCACGATACTCGACTTTCATCCCGAGCACCCCAACATAGAACTCTTCAGCAACCCTTACGTCATTGACTCTGAGGGTAATCTGGTTAATCCCTGTCAACTTCATTTTCTTCTCCATGCTGCCCCTTTGCCTTATCGGCTTTCTCTTCGAGAGTATAATCGAACTTGTTCTGGAGAAACTGATTGATCGCCCGTTGAGCTGTTTTTTGGCGAGCTTCAAATTCAAGACTGATCGCAACCTGCTCAGGAAAAACCTTGTCAGATTCGGATTCACTCGCCGGGTTACGAATCATTTCTTTATAAGGAAGCAATTTCTCTTCAAGCTCTGCACGCTCCTCTTCATGAATTTCTTTAGCTCTTTTCGAAATTGCCACTACCGTTTCATAAAGATTTTCGTGTCTGGCTCTCAAACTGTTCAAATCCACTGGTTTCACGGACATACGTTTTGCATGCGTTTATTGTTTTGAAAGAAATTCAGTAATAACCGTTGTTATTTCGTCAACGGTACGTTCGAGGTCATCGTTTGTAACTTCCCGGTCAAACAAATGTGCCAACGATAGCTCAAATTCCGCTCTATCGAGGCGCTCTTGAAGAGTTTTATCATTTTCACTGTCCCTTTTCAGAAGCCGCTTTTCCAATTCATCAAAAGAGGGTGGTTTGAGAAAAATCAAGAGAGAACTGTCCGGAAAGCGTTTTTTCAGGTTCAAAGCGCCTTTGACATCCAGATCGAACAGTAAATTCCTGCCTGCATCGACAGCTTCACCTGTTTTGTCCAGCAATGTTCCATAAAAGTTGCCAAAAAAATGTTCATACTCGATGAAACCATCGCTTTTTATTTTCTCTTCGAACGCCTCCTTTGTCAGGAAATGGTAATTCCTACCGTCAACTTCTCCTTTCCGTCTTTTACGAGTCGTGGCAGATACCGAAAAGTCGAGACCCTTTATGCGTTCCATTACCAGTTTTGCAACCGTCGACTTTCCAGTTCCTGAAGGTGCTGAAAACACGACCAATTTCCCCGGTTTGACACTCATCAAATCTTTGAGATCTTTATGTATTTATTGGAATCATGCCGATCTTAAACTGACAGTTTCCAGGATTATCGAGCGACAAACCCCCATTACCATAAAAACCAGAACACTCAGCTTTTGAAACCGAGTTCATCACTCGATATTCTGCAGCTGTTCACGAATTTTTTCCAGTTCTTCCTTGATATGTACCACTTTCTGAGAAATATCGGCATTCTGCGATTTTGATGCTATAGTGTTCGCTTCCCTTAACTGTTCCTGTAACAGGAAGTTCAGCTTTCTTCCGGAACCACTC
Organism: Prosthecochloris sp.; assembly: GCA_015482705.2. GTDB lineage: Bacteria > Bacteroidota > Chlorobiia > Chlorobiales > Chlorobiaceae > Prosthecochloris. The sequence goes on from JADMLA020000021.1 coordinate 113,318, forward strand.
TCACTGTTCATCATCTCATCGATGAAAAACTTGTTATGACTGGCAAAACGTGTACACTCTTCGGTAATGTCCAGTTTATCGGACATCAGCACAAGTTCCATCTCAAGACGTTCTCTGCTGTATGCAATTTGATCACCCGCTATGACAGCTATTTTTTCCGATAGCCTCTGCCGTACTGCAGACACGTTATTTCGAGATAAAACCTGAATGTCTTCCAACGTATCGTTAATCGACGCTATCCGCCCCATAAAGTCTTTAGCCAGTTCCTCTCCCTCCTGAAACCGCATTTTTTTCATCCCATCGATGGCATCGTGGAGCACTTCTCTGACAAAAGGCCAAATTTCATCTGTTTTTTCAAGAAGCGTGCTGTCGGAATCGAATATTTCAGAAAAACGTAAGAGATGATCGAGGGTAAGAGGACTTTCAATACCCGCCTCTTTTCGCACAACATCGAGCAGCCCCCGTAAAGCTCTTGTTTTTTGACGATTGACGGTGATTGGAATCTGCCTTTCTTCATCCAGTTTCACCTGAACAAACGCCGATACTTTACCTCTCTGCAGACAAGAACGGATCTGTTCCCGAACATCGAGCTCATATGAAGAAAACTGACGCGGAAGTTTGACGCTTATCTCGGCGAACCGACTGTTGACCGAGCGTACTTCCGCGACAACATGAACACCATCCTTCACGCTTTCTGCACTCCCGAAACCTGTCATGCTTTCCAACATAGTTCTGCGCCGTTAATTTCGCTAAGGATGTCGTTTCTGTATAGGAATAGGATAAAAACCTACAATCAGCACAAAAGCGTTTATTTACGAAGATCCAGATCAGCGAGAACTTTACGATAGCGCTCGATCTCGGTTTTCTTCAGATAAGCCAACAGGCTTTTTCTTTTTCCCACAAGCTTGAGTAAACCGTGACGGGAATGCTTGTCTTTCGGATGGCTCTTCAGATGCTCGGTAAGATCGCTTATACGTCTACTGAAAAGTGCAATCTGGACCTCTGCCTGCCCGGTATTCTGCTCTGTACCGCCAAACTCCTTGATAATACCTGTCTTAACTTCCTTTGTGACACTCATGACTTGTCATTTATTTTTTAGAATCGCAAGATCTATAATATAGCATTATTTCTGATAGTGCTCCACTGATTTTTTATCTTTCCTTAGTTGCTCCTGGAGTGCATCGAAAGATGAAAACCTCATTTCATCTCGTAATCGCTCAAGAAGGTGAAAAGACAACACCTTTCCGTACAGATCCCCGGTATGATCCAGAATATACGCTTCGACGACCGGTGCTGAATCGACAGCAACAGTAGGTCTCACGCCGATATTCATCATAGCTTTGAACTCACAACCATCTATAGAGGTTGTCGCGATATATACTCCGAATTTCGGCAGCAACTTGTCGGGGCTCTCTATCTCGATGTTCACCGTTGGAAATCCGATCTCCCGCCCTTTTTTATGACCATGTACGACTTTTCCGGAAATCAGATAAGGGGAACCCAGAAACTTGTTCGCTTCTTTGATATACCCATCCCGAAGAAGGGTGCGTATTCTCGTACTCGAAAAGTGTTCAGAACACAACCGAACTTCATCGACAACACTGACGTCGAAACGGTTTCGCTCAGCCATTTTGCGTAATGTGTTCACTCCACCTTTTCGATCCCGCCCGAACCCGTGATCATAACCGATTACAATGCTTTTCGCACCTATTCGATCGACCAGAACATCTTGAATGAATGATTCGGAACTTTGCGCAGCAAAAACATCGTCAAACCTGACGACAAAAAGCCATTCCACCCCAAGACGTTCGATCAACATCGCTTTTTCTTCCAAAAGAGTCAAAAGCCTGAGTCGCCCCGATGGATCACGATTCACCACCTGCCTTGGATGAGGCTCAAAAGTTACAACGACACTTCGAAGCTCAAGTGTCGAAGCAATGGTTACCATTTGACCGATAATCTTACGATGACCCGCATGCACCCCATCATATGAACCAACTGTAACTGCGGACGGCTCTTGCGAAAACGCTACCTCTTCACCGGTATGGTAATCCGTCACTTTCGATTCCTGGAAGATAACAATCCGCATAAACCGCCTACCTTACTGAATCTTTTGTCCCACGAAGAATAATCTCGACAGTCTCTGAAACACTTTTCGCGTCTGAGATGCTGAAATCACCAATTGCCACTCTTCTCAAAGAAGCAAGATACCCTCCAACCCCCAGAATCTGTCCAAAATCATGAGCTAAAACCCTTATGTACGCACCTTTTGATACATCCATTCGGAAATAGACAAAAGGAAGATCAACCGACAGCACCGTAAAGCTGTTGACACATATTTCGCGGGCTTTTCTCTCCGGTACATCCTGCCCTTTTCTCGCCAGCTCATACAATCTCTTGCCTTTATGCCAAACAGCAGAGTGCATGGGAGGCTTCTGCATGCACCTGCCTTCGAGAGCTGCCGCAGCCGATTGTATTTTATCGGTACCAAGATGACGAACATCGCACGCTCCATACTCAGGAGATTCCGTATCGTGGCTCTCTGTCATCGCGCCGAGTTTTATACTCCCTTCATACACTTTATCGAGTGCTTCGAGACCCGATATCTGCTTTGTTTTCCTCCCGGTTGCAAGGATAAGCAGTCCGGTTGCACGAGGATCGAGCGTTCCGCAGTGCCCAACTTTTCTGCGTAACCCAGCTGCACTGTAGGTATTTCGAATTTTCGCCACGACGTCAAACGAAGTCCAGTCAATCGGTTTATCCACGAGCAAAAAATCACCGGTGTCACCGTTCATAGTAACTGTTTCCATTCACCGTTCGTTTTTCATTCCCCGGAAAAGTCATGCATCTTCTACAATGCGTCTTTTCATTTCATGAGGACGACTCGTCTCGCCCTTCATGAAGCGCCTGTTTCAGCAATTGCTCAATTCTGTTGGCCTTTTCAAACATACGGTCTTCGTAAAATTCCAGTTCAGGTATTCTGCGAAACTGGTGACGTATTTTAGCCGAGAGCAGTTTACGAATGTACTTCGTTTCGTTCTGCAATCGATTGACAGCATCCACCCGCTCTCTTTCACCGCCGATGACAGAAACATATACCCTCGCTATACCAAGATCATTGGTCACCTTCACTTCCACAACGGTGAGCAAAGGCCCGTTTCGAGGCAGCTCTTTTTCGAAAATTGCACTCAGCTCCTTCTGCAGTAAAGAGGCGACCTTATCGGTACGAATCGACATGTTACGGGATATTCAAAGTTTTCTCTTTTTCTCGACAATCCGGTAGGCTTCAATAATATCGCTCACTTTAATATCACTATACCCCTTGAGATTCAATCCACACTCATACCCTGCATCGACTTCTTTGACATCATCTTTAAAACGTTTCAGCGAATCCAGCTCACCGTCATAGATCTGTACACCTTCACGAAGCAGACGAACCTTGGAATCACGGAACACTTTTCCTTCAAGAACGTAACAACCTCCGACATTTCCGATTTTCGGCACTTTGAACACCTGTCGTATCTCAAGCGAGCCGATACTCTCTTCATGAAGCTCGGGTGAAAGCATACCTTCGAGAGCTTGTTCGATATCTTCGATAACATGATAGATGACACTGTAAAAACGCACATCCAGATCTTCTTTTTCAGCCAGTTTTTTGGCATTGACATTGGGCCTGACCCTGAAGCCGATAATGATAGCATCAGATGCCGCGGCAAGCAGGACGTCAGTTTCGGTTATTTGACCGACCCCCTGGTGAATAATCTGAACCTTGACCTCTTCATTCTGAATTTTCATCAGACCGTCAGCAAGAGCCTGTATGGAGCCATCGGTATCAGCCTTTATGATGACGCTCAACTCCTTCATGAGCCCTTCTTTTATCTGCCTGGCAATACTGTCGAGCTTAACGCGAGTACTACGCCGGAATTCGTGCTCGCGCCGGATAATCTGGCGTTTCTGCGCAATCTCCCTCGCTTCTTTGTCAGAAAGCATAACGGTAAACTCATCTCCTGACTGTGGAAGGTCTTCAAAACCAAGAACACTTACAGGTTGAGAAGGTCCGGCTTCCCTGATCCTTTTACCCCGTTCATCCATAAGCGCACGTACTCGCCCCATTGTATGACCGGCAACAAACGGATCTCCGACTTTCAAAAAGCCTCGTTGCACCAGAACTGTCGAAACAACCCCTTTTCCCTTGTCGAGTTCTGCTTCAACGATGATTCCTCTGGCAGGAACTTCTCTTGAAAAGTTTGCTTTCAGTTCCCTGATTTCAGCTTCTGTCAGCACCTTCTCCATGAGTTCTTCGATACCGGTACCCTGTTTGGCAGAGATTTCCTGGCACTGATATTCGCCACCCCAATCCTCCACCAATACTCCGGCTTCTGAAAGCTGTGTTTTTATTTTTTCGGGATTCGCTTCCGGCTTGTCAATTTTATTTATGGCAACGACAATCGGCACTTCTGCGGCTTTCGAGTGATTGATCGCCTCGATGGTCTGCGGCATCACGCTGTCATCCGCAGAGACAACGAGAATAACGATATCCGTAACTTGCGCTCCTCTGGCACGCATCGCTGTAAACGCTTCATGACCCGGTGTATCAAGAAAAGTTATTTTACGGTCCCCATCGAGTGACACTTCATATGCCCCTATATGCTGGGTAATACCACCCGATTCTCCCGCAACGACATTGCTGCTTCGAATATAGTCCAAAAGAGAGGTCTTGCCGTGATCCACGTGACCCATGATCGTAACAACAGGAGGCCTTATGACAAGATCCTCTTCATTGTCTTCCAACTCGACGATCTCGGTTGCCTCGACCTCTGAAACAAACTCGGCTTCAAACCCGAACTCGAGAGAAACGAGCTCAATGGTCTCCTTATCGAGCCGCTGGTTGATGGTCACGAATTTTCCCATTGTAAAGCAATGCTGAATAATCTCCTTCGGAGTAACCCCCATAAGGTCGGCAAGCTCATGGGCGGTAGCAAACTCCGTGACTCTTACAATGCTGCGCTGAGCCTCTTTGATCGCGTCGGCCGCTTCCTGCTCCTTTTCACGCTCAATCTTCCGCATCTTGCGGAACTTTTGCCTTGAAGCCCCACCACCGCTCTCATCCATACCGGAGATGGTACTGCGAATGTTCTTTTCGATTGTCTTTTCATCGACCTCGGGCTTCTTTTTCTTCTTACCCTTTTTTCGCTTCGACGGAGCGGCACTCTCTGTCGTTTTCTCGCTTCCTTCGGAATCCTTCTTCACCACTTTCTTGTCAGCAGCAGCAGTCGTTTCGGTAACCTTTTCACCCTTGGCAGAAATATCGAACTCATCTTTCAGCTCATCGGCCTGCTCTTTAAATCTTTTTTTACGTTTTTTCTTTCCTTTTTTATCCGCATTGCCGCCTATCCCAGGCCCGTTCTGAACATCGATCGTACCAAAAACAGTAAGTCCTCCGATATTCTGAGGGCTTTCAAAGGTGATTTGCCCCTCTGCTTCTTTTACTTCATCAACCGGAGCAGCTTCGTCCACGACCTCTACAGGCGACTCTTTTACCACAGGCTCAGCTTTTTCTTCAGTTTCAAGCACCGCCTCCGGAACCGTCAATTCTTCGACCGCCTCTTTTTCCAGAACCTGCTCTCTCTCAGGAATTTCGGGCTGAGCCTCTGCCTTAGGCTGAGCTGCTGCCCTTTCAGGGCGGCCGCTGATAATATCTTTCAGCTGCTGTTCCTTCTCATAGGTTTTTCTCGACTGCTCCTCAAGACGAGAGAGCCGCTGTTGCTTCTCCTCTCGAATTTTGCGTGTCTCGTCGACAAGTTTTTTTTCGTCGCTGAACTGGTTCAAGATCAAGTCTCGCATCGGCCCTTTAACCATGGAAGATGTTGAGGCAACCTTTCCCCCTGCCTCTTTCACAAAATGCAGCACCTCCTGCGGGCTGACTTGTAGTTCTCTTGCAATGTCACTTATCCGATATTTCATCTCCATTCCCTCAGGGGACATACAACCTCCTCTGGATTTAGTAACCGATTACCCTGTTTGTTTATCAGTTGTTCTGATCATCACCGCCGACACCCGCCACATCGTCATCTTGCTCTTGCCTATCGTCTTCATCAGCAATATCCTGCAGGTCCGCCTCATTAAATTGATCTTTTACCGTTTTGTAAATGTTTTCCGCTATTTTTTTCCAGTAGCGACGTTCGTCTTCACTGAGCTTTCTTTCTTTTTGTTTGAACGATGCTTTCCGACCTCTGCCGAATATAGCAGACTCCTCACTTTTCGACGGACCGACCAAGGCCTCTTCGATGACATCGATGTCAACCTGAAGAACTTTTTTCGCCGTATCGAGCCCACTGTCGAGAAGTTGATAAATCATGTCATCGCCAAATTCCTCACGAAATTCGATAATATCGATATCGTTTGGATCTTCCATCGACTTGTCGATGACATCCCTGTATACATCGATCTCGTAACCCGTCAGCCGCTCAGCCAAATGAATATTGTTGCCGTTCTTGCCAATGGCGTATTTAATCTGTTCAGGCTTGAGCATCACCCGAGCTTTTCTGGTTTTCATATCGGCATGTACCGTCATAGGATCTATTTTTGCCGGCTGAAGCGCTCGTGCAATGAATATCTGAGGATCGTCGGTATAATAAATGACATCGATATTTTCATTGTTCAGTTCTTTGACGATACTCTGAATACGTTTTCCTCTGTACCCTACACTTGCCCCGACAGGATCGATTCTTGAACTTGTCGATTCAACGGCAACTTTTGCCCGTTCACCAGGCACCCTGGCGATTCCCTTTATCACTATAAGACCATCGAGAATTTCGGGAACCTCGCTTTCAAAAAGCTTATAGAGAAAACGATCGTCAATCCTCGAGACGATGACCTTCATTGCACCATCCGGCTTCTCTTTCTCGACAATCGTCCCGTCATCCTGCCTGACCTTCACTTTTTCCCTCTCTATACGCTTCACATACAACTTCATCCTCGGGGTTCGCCTGGGATTATCCTTCTTCATCATTTCTGATTTTGGCAGAATCAGCTCAACACGATGATCTTTGGAAGTGTTGTACGTAAAAACAACCTCGCTGGGTCGCACCTGGTATACCTCTCCGGCCACAACTTCTCCTACTTTCTCGAGGCACTCCTCATAGACTACCTGCCGCTCCAGGTCACGAACTTTTTTCTGAACCGACTGCTTGATAATCTGTATCGACTTACGACTCAAATAATCTTCGAGCTTTATAGGCCCTTCTTCATAGTAATCTCCCAGCTCGAGAGACTCATCAATATTACTCACCTCTTCCAAGCTGATTTCAATAGTAGGCAGATCCACCTCGTCAACTATTGTTTTAAGAATGTAAACCTCAAAATCACCTCGTTCAGGGTTGATAAATATATTGGCTTCTACTTCGGGATCGTAGTCTTTACGCAACTGTTTCTGAATGATATCTTTCAGAAGATCCGCTATATCCATCTTTACAGCGGCACTTTCCGTACGCTTGTCCAGAAAGATCTTCGACTGCTCTATTTCCCCAAAAGCGTTTGCGATAAGCTCTTTCCGATCCTGCTTTTCAGCCTTCACCTGCTTTCTTGCCATTTCTTTGTAGTTCCTTTATTTTAAAGAAAATACGATCTTCTTAACTTCCATTTTTAGAACTCGATTTCCACGACTGCTCTCTTGATACAGCTGAGCTCCAAGCGCACCGGTTCAAGGTGTTCTCCCTTTTTACCTTTCCCTTTCGTAATCGGCTCGAGAACGATGAACGGCACTGCACCCCCGAGAACCTCGGCCCTGAGAAGTCTACCGGAAACTTCATGCATCACATCGTCTCGACCCATGTACTGTACACGTAAAAGGTGCCCTCTATGGCGGATATACTGGCGCACATTGCTTATCGGCTCACCGATACCCGGAGACGAAACTGTCAGCTCATAATCATCCCCGACAATACTTTTCAAGTCTTCACTTTCTTCCAAAGCATCTATCAAACAACGGTTGACCGACATGCACGTTGCAATCGAAACCCCAGTATCGGTATCAACCAACACTTCTATCCTGCTCATCCGGGATGTACCTTTCTCACGAACATCAACAAGAAAAACACTTTCCTCTCCGCATGATTCCAGCACATCGGAAATAAACGACGCCAATTTCTCTTTTACCACATCAACAACCTTAGGTTTGTACCAGAAAAACAAAAAAGTGGGGGCAACCCACTTTCAAAAAAATCTTATCCTTTCTCTCGCGTGTTATGCAATGTATAAAAAAGGGTAAAATTGTTCAAATGAAACAGGAAATACTCTTTTCATTTATTAAACGCAGCTCAGTTGTCTTTCATCGTTGTCTCGATCACCTCGAAATCCGCATCCTCCGCAGCTCCGGAAACCGAAGTCCCATCTCCACCTTTTCGATAGAGTGACTGGAAAGGCCATTGCTGCCTTATAAAACGCTGTGCAAAAAAGCGTATCACTGCCCGAATCAGCAGCACAAAAATAATAATGAGCAGAACAAGTCTTACAAGAAACAACATCTTAAAATCATTTAACAGTACATACCACTCGTGCCATCTTGCCGTGAACAGATGTCCATTTTGCAACGAAAAAAACAAACTATCCCGGTGTATTGTTCCCCAATTCGTTCCCGTTGAGAAGCAGAGTGCGAAATTCAGCAGCATCGACATGATACCTGAAAGCCTCGATACCGTTGACGAGAACAACAGGTATATGCAAACCATGCGTCCGCATCATAACGGGAGAATGCGAGATATCGATTACCTCGAGATGAAACGGTATCTCCGAACGGACCTTGTTTACCAGGAGCAGTGCTTCATCGCATAACGTGCAGCCGGGTTTTGTATAAAAAGAGACATTTTTCTGCAACATAGTTAACTACCGGTTATCCTTTTTCGGGATTATCAGCCACACTCTTTCCCAAAAAAATGGTAACAAGAGCAAGCCCGCCAATGAAAAGCCTATTCCTTGGCCATCTGTTATTGTGCTGATGATATGTTCGAAGATTCGAGTCTTTCAACAATTTGCTGTATCGAGAGAAACTCCTGTTCGGAAGTCGTGAGATTTTTCAATCCAAACACTTGACGTTGTAGTTCGTCCTGCCCGACAAACAAGGCATACGATGCCCCCATCTTGTTCGCCTCTCTCATCTGGGCCTTCATACTTCTACCAGCAAGATCCATTACCGATCTGATCCTTGATTCTCGCAATACATCACAGATACCGACAGCATGAGCAACAAGTTCATGACTCTGCAGCACAACATATACCTGGGGTCCCTCCTGTTTGACATGTGTCAGCAACCCTTGCTTTTCCATGGTGATCAAGAGCCTCTCGAGACCAACCGCAAAACCGACGGCCGGAACATCCGATTTGCAGCCAAGCTGTTTTGCAAGCCCGTCGTACTGCCCGCCCCCACCTATAGCATCTTGTGCTCCCAGCTCGGAGCTTGTCACCTCAAAAGCCGTATGGCAATAATAGTCGAGCCCTCTGACCAGCAATGGATCGATGACATAGCTCAACCCCTTCTCATCGAGATAATGCAACACTTTTTCAAACTCCTCAATTGCCGAAGCACCGAGAAAATCATGCAGCCTCGGTGCATCAGCAATAATAGCCTGTATTTCCGGATTCTTCGAATCCAGGATGCGAAGAGGGTTTTTATCGAGCCGCTCCCTCGAGTGTTCATCAAGCAAAGCGGAATGCGGTTCGAGATATTCTCTCAATGCCTCGATGTAATGCATACGGTCTTCGACGTCACCGAGAGAGTTCATCCTAAGCCTGAGTCCGGTCACACCCAAATCGGCAAAAACCTGCATCATCAACCCTATCACTTCTGCCACAGCTTCCGGAGACGACACCCCTATCAATTCAGCGCCGAATTGAGAAAATTGGCGCTGGCGACCGGCCTGAGGGCGTTCTTTGCGGAACAACTCGGCAATGTAATATAGCTTGTGAATCGGTGAAGATGCGGCAAGGTTACCTTGAATGAAAGCACGCATCACTCCTGCGGTCATTTCAGGCCGCAAGGTGATCGAGCGCCCTTTTTCCTCAGGTCTGAACGTGAACATTTCCTTACCCACGATGTCGGTTGCCGCCCCAATACTTCGCTGAAAGAGTTCCGTATACTCAAATACAGGTGTACGAATCTCGTGAAATCCATACAGGCCTGCAACCCTGTGAATCACCTTCTCAATATGGTTCCATGAAGTAATTTCGTCAGGAAAAACATCTCTTGTACCTTTTACCGCGCGGTATTGCGACATAGCTGAACCGTTCTTAACTGTCTGAGTAATTATTTATATTTGCGGAAAATCTTTCTCCTCCTCCCTGAACAGCTCGAGAACTTCGGAAGAACTCGATGCCGCCATGAGCTTTTCTCTGACATCGGCCCTTCCGGCCAGGCGTGTAATACGGCCAAGAAGCTTCAAATGCTCAGCGAGCATTTCCTCGGGAGTGGCGAGCAGGAAAACAACCTGGACAGGCTCATTGTCGATAGAATCGAAATTTATACTGTTTTTCAGCGTTGCAAAAACAAGTATTGGACTCGATACAGCATCGGTTTTCGTATGGGGCAATGCAATTTGCTGCCCTATCCCGGTTGACATCTCCATTTCACGTTTCAACACGTCTTCACGCAGCTTTCTTTGATTCTTGACACCGGAGTGTGTGTTTGCGATCGAAAGCATCTTATCTATAACCTCATCTTTAGTTGCCAACTCGAGATGTAACTCTATGTATTTTTCGGAAAGCAAACTTTCAATCTTCATTATGACAACCTACTTGACGTTTTTCCCATTCAAAGCCGGATGATGCTGCTGACAGCAGCAAAACAAAAAGAATTTTTAATATAAAAAACATTCCTTACAGTCCACTCAGGGACCTCGCGAAAAACAAATAGAGATACAGCAGGGGTGAAATAAACATGATAGTGTCGAAACGATCAAGAATCCCTCCATGTCCGGGAATTAACGAAGAAGAGTCCTTGACGTCTGCATCACGTTTGAACATCGACTCGATCAGGTCCCCAAGAGGGCTCAGTAAGCCAATGAAAAGACCGGTAACAAGCGCAAAAACCGTATGGAGAGCGGAATCAAAATAAGCAACGACAGCCGATCCTAAAACACTACCTGCACACCCTGCAAAGAAACCCTCCCATGTTTTATGCGGACTCAGCCGTTCGAAAAATTTTCGTTTGAAAAACCTTCCTCCCAAACGGCTTCCCCCGAAGTATGCCATTATATCTGCGGACCAGATACAGATTAACAGCAGGAGAACATAGGAAAAACCAGACGATTCGAAATTTCTGATCAGTATCAACGATCCGAATGCAATGTTCACATAGAGTAATGCCGTCATTGACGAACCGATATTGACTATTCGCGACCCTGCCGTTCTGAACAGCTCCATCACAAGAAATACCATCAGGATGACCAGAAAAAGCAACCATGGTTCAACAACCTGCACAAAAAAATTCAATTGCAGGGCAAGCGAAAAAAACAAAAACCAAGGCAGTGCCGGCGGAAAAGCTTTTGCAGAAAGAAGCCGGTAAAATTCATACATGGCAAGCAGTGCCACCAGAAGAATCAAAGAAAAGAAATACGCTCCACCCATCCAGGTAAACCACACAATCACCGGAATCCCTACCAAAGCGACTGCGACTCTTTTCAGCAAATTTGAACTACCTGTTTCAGCCATAGCCATCAACTTTTTTTGCAAAAGCAATCGTTCACGATACAAATTCAGAGATTACCTTCGCATCTCTTCATCCCCCAAGGCATCCCTGAGAAACCCGTGCCACACGTTCATGAGAACCCGTTCTCGACCTCCGGTTCTCCTTTTTCGGAGTTCACCGTCATGACCACTATCGGCATCGATCATTCACAGTGGCGGCCTGTTTACAAAAAGCCAATGTCATGTATCTTCCGATCGCTCGTCACTCGTATTTCTTCACAGTCACCCCTGTCTCCTTTGTAACGGGCAATGAATACTACAAAAAAACCCCTACAATCAACAGAAGAAACCCAACCTCAACGACGCACCACAACAAAACGCCGGCTGAAACTCCTCATGACAAGAGCAAACAGCAGCAAGGAAAGCGCTACGAAAAGTATAACCCATCCAATCGTTTCAGACATGATCAGCGACTCACCTGTAACATCGGGATTTTCTCGTTGTAGCTGCAATATGACAAGCGATAAAAAATTGTTGCAGAAATGAACCGCAATGGGTACGACAAGACTTTGTGTTTTGTAGTATACATAGCCGATGAACCAGCCCATAACCGTCAAAGGAAGCAGATTGGCAGGGCTCATATGAAACAACCCGAACACGAAACCCGTCAGCAAAATGCCCCCTGTCGGGGAAAGTGAATCCATATAGTTTTTCTGAACGTATCCTCTAAAGAACATTTCCTCACACAAGGACGGAATCACGGCGACGACAAAAACAACCGCAAGGAATTCACCGAACGAATCCGCACCGGCAAGAAACATCAAAAACCGCTGGAGTCGCTCCTGATTGTCAAGGATACTCTCACCGAATTCCCCCAGATAGGAAAGAAAATACCCTGTGCCCTCGACCAAAACGTAAATGAAAGGCTGAAGCAGCAAGACACCTGTAACGGCAAGCAGAACTGCTGACATCGATACCCGATGCCCATAACCGAGAAACTCGAGGTTTTTTTTTGAAAACAGCCTTTTCTCCCCGGTTTGCAGCCCGACCAGAAACAAAACGGGCAAACAAAGCAGCAACACCTGGCCAATAACCTGCACCATTCGAATACCTGCAAGGTCCTGCCGGTTAAAATCCGCCCAGTCCGCCCCGGCTCCCGTAACAGGCAGCACAAAGGACATCATTATCCCCCCCAACAAAGGGTACAGGACAAGAACAACCAGCAAAACAAGACTGGTCCAGTAAAAAACAAGGTTTTTCTTTTTCAGGGAATGATATATATCATTCATTGCATCTTATTTGTTTTACGATCAAAATCTCACTCCCGATATCATTCAGGGTGAAAATATGAAAATCGTACCAATTGGAATTTCTCAACGCCTTTTTTCCACCGAATCATCATGAATATTGTATTCATCAATTCAGCAAGAACCTGGGGTGGCACTGAAAAATGGGTACGAATGGCTGCAGAGTCCCTTTCCGTTTCACACAAGGTCAGGCTTGTTTACCGAAAAGCTGTTGTCGGAGATACAATCACCGTTCACAACTATCGTCTCCCGTGCGTCAGCCATATCGATCTTTACTCGCTAGTAAAACTCGTCGGGATTATAAAAAGGGAAAAAATAGACATCCTTATCCCTACCAAACGCAAGGATTACGTCCTTGCAGGGCTTGCCGCCCGAATCTGCGGCATCACCAACATACTCCGCCTCGGTATCGTCCGCGAGCTGAGAATACCGATCGTTCATAAACTCATCTACAGCACAATGGCTGACGGCATTATCGTCAATGCGGAGAAAATACAACAGTCTCTCTTGAAATCAAGGTTCATGCAGCAAACAAATATCAAGGTTATCTATAATGGACTGGATACGGATAGAATCGACCGACAGAGCCTCCGGACAACTGAAAAACAATATCCGTTCACCATCGCCGCGATCGGCACGCTGACACCTCGAAAAGGGTTTGATTTTTTAATACGAAGTTTTAGCCTTTTTTTAAAACGTTTTCCTGATGCAGCCGCCGGCCTTGTGATCATAGGCGATGGTCCACACAAAGAAGAGCTCACGGCACTTGCCGAAACGCTTAACATAAAAGACAGAGTCACATTCACCGGCTTTCTTCACAATCCTTACCCTTATCTTGCAGCAAGCGATGTTTTTGCCATGACCTCAACCAATGAAGGCATTTCCAATGCCTTGCTGGAGGCAATGTACCTTGAAACCGCTCCTATCAGCACTTGTGCAGGAGGCTCGGAAGAGGTGATCGTTGACGGAAAAAACGGCCTTTTGATAGAATATGGAGATGAGACGATGCTTGCGGAGGCCTTAGAAAAACTATACCTCGATAAAACAGTTTTGCAACGTATGGCCCATAATGCAAAGAAAAGTGTCACCGCCAAGTTTTCAAGCAAAAAAATGAGAAAAGAACTGGAAAATTACCTGTCCAGGTTCTGTGAGGAAAAATACTCAGGATCAGTAGAATAGATGGTTGTCCAAGGCGTCACGTACGAGCTTCACTCAAAGCTTTAAACCGTTTATAAATATGAGGTTTATCCCTATTCCACCCCATCAGTCGCTGCTCGAACTTAAACCATTTTCTTCGTATAACCCTTTTAGCATGTACATGAACATAGTTCGCCGAAGGAAAAAACTGATTGTTCCCGATACCATCTATAAATATTACCTTGCCGCTATGTGGAGTGATACGCTGATAAATCATGTTGTGATGTTCAACAAGCGTTGTCATGATGCCATGAGAAACCATAAATCTTTTCAGCTCCAACATTCCCTTGAAAACATCGTCTAAAATCTCGTCATTTCGACAAGTTTTCAAATAAAACCTGACGTCTTTCGAAATTTCGCCATTATAATCACTGGCAAGGCTGAACACGTAACCTTTTCCCTCGTTCGTATTCACTTCACCGTAGTATGGTGCGATCAAATCAAAACGAATCCCTTTTCGGGCGTATCGCTGGTAATACTTCAACTCCTTGGGTGTAATTTTTCGTTTCTCGTTCAGATCAATTTTGATACATTTGCTTGCATCCTCGGGATGGCGGTAACAAATACGCTTCGAACCCTTTCCTAGAAACAATGATTCATCCACAACCAAAGCCTCGCTACCCATAAGAACCTGTATATTGTTTTTTTTCCGCTGTATTACCTTACTTCACTTTTAACCAAATTGTAACAAAAAAACAAAAAAGTCTTTTCTTTCAAAACAGGCTAAAACCATATATCCAGTATTCAGAAAAACCAGCAACATGACGCAATGCAAGCAAATCCTATGAACTTTCTTTTTCTGAACTCAGCCCGAAAATGGGGAGGAAACGAAAAATGGGTATACCTGTCTGCCGATGCCTTGAACAAGGATAACAACACATTTCTTGCGTACAGTCACAATGCGGTCGGCGAACGTTTTTCCATACCTAAAATACATCTGCCGTTCCGTCATGAAGCCGACCTTCAAACCATTGTAAAACTGGTCTCGTTCGTACGAAAAAAAAATATCGATGTACTCATTCCGTCCAAACGCAAAGACTATGTTATAGCCGGAATTGTTAGCCGCATCTGTAGGTGCCTCAATGTTCTTCGTCTCGGTATAGTCAGAGACCTGAAAAACAGCCCTATACAATCCTTTATTTTCAACAAACTTGCAGATGGCGTTATCGTCAATGCAGAACCAATCAAAAATAAACTGCTTGAATCGGGGTTCAGTGATCCTGAAAAAGTACGAGTGATCTACAACGGTCTGGATGGAGATACAATCAATGCCCGTGCAAAGGAACACAATATCGAACAACCATTTACCTTCACCGTTACATCGATGGGCGAACTAAGTTCCAGAAAGGGTTTCGATATGCTCATCAAAGGGTTTGCACGGTTTGTCAACCAGAAAAAAATCCGTGATGCCGGTCTGATTATCATCGGTGACGGCTCGCTGAAAAACGAGCTGCAAAAACTTGCAACATCGCTGAATGTAGACCGTTACATTCTTTTCAAAGGTTTTTTGCAAAATCCCTACCCATATCTGGCAACGAGCCATGTGTTCGCGATGACCTCCCGAAACGAAGGCATTTCGAACGCTTTGCTCGAAGCTGCATTACTGGGCAACGCGATCATAACCACAACATCAGGTGGCGGAATACGGTCCGTCATAAAGGAACGTGAAAATGGATTTCTTTTGGAATATGGTGATGAAGAAAAGCTGGCTACACTGTTCGATGAACTGTATACCAATCCGGCGTTGACCAAACAAATTGCCGGCAGAGGCACAAACACGGTAAAACAGATGTTCTCGATGGAACGCATGTCGCGAG
The DNA here is from genome assembly GCA_015482705.2 of Prosthecochloris sp. Taxonomy (GTDB): domain Bacteria; phylum Bacteroidota; class Chlorobiia; order Chlorobiales; family Chlorobiaceae; genus Prosthecochloris. The sequence goes on from JADMLA020000021.1 coordinate 129,318, forward strand.
AAATCCTGGCATTTTGTGAAGAACTGCAAAAACTGCAACATCCGGTATGAACATCCTCTTCATTAATTCAATTGGAGAAAAAAAGTTCGGTGGCGGTGAGAAGTGGATGATCAATGCTGCCAAAGGTCTGACGACAAAAGGCCATAATGTGGTTCTGGCAAGCAAAAAGGACTCTCGTATTCTCCATTACGCCGAAAAGCAAGGGGTGAAAACACACGTTGTCGAAATCCATTCAGATATCAGTCCCGTTAAGACCTTTCTGATCGCTCACTGGCTCAAAGAACAACAGATGGACATTCTCATCTGCAACCTCAACAAAGACGTCAGGGTCGCTGGGTTAGCCGCAAGAATCGCCGGAACACCGGTGGTTCTTGCCCGACATGGTATGCTTTTGTGCAGCAGAAAATGGAAACACAAAATCACACTGACCAAACTCACCGACGGCATCATCACCAACAGCAATACCATTCAGAAAACGTATGCCGGATATGGCTGGTTTCCTGCAGATTTCGTCAAGGTCATCTACAACGGCATCGTCATTCCGGCACATGTCGAACAGGTTGACTTCCAGGCCCGTTTTCCGGGTAAGAAAATCATTTACAGCGCCGGCCGGCTTTCGGAACAAAAAGGGTTCAACTATCTGATCGAAGCCGCACAAATTCTCCGGAAAAAGCGCAACGATCTCGTATTTCTTGTTTCCGGTGAAGGAAAGCTCGCCTCCATACTCCAGAAGCAGGTTGATAACGCCGGTTTGCATGAATCTTTCGTTTTTGAAGGCTTTACAGATGATATTTTTCCATACCTGAAAGGATGCGATCTTTTCGTCCTGGCATCACTTTTTGAAGGAATGCCAAATGTAGTCATGGAATCGATGGCCATGGCGAAACCGGTTGTCGCCACCGACGTCAACGGTGCAAGAGAACTCATGCAAGATGGCAATACAGGCTTTATCGTACCCCCGGCCGATCCGAACGCACTGGCAAATGCAATCGGATCACTCATCGACAATCCCGAAAAGCTCAGCGCATTCGGTAATGCAGGCAAAGAAAGGGTAACGCAACACTTTACCATGCAGCATATGACCGATACCCTCGAAGCTCATCTGCGGTCAAAACTGGAGGCTTCGAAACGATGAACCAGAAAAAAAAATGGAAAAAGAAACGTCTTTTCCGCCAGGTTCTCGCAAGAATCCTTCAGAAAATTGTCAAACGTCCACTTGTATCTGAACCGTACACAGGACCACTCGAAACCATTGCCATTCTTACGCAGGAAAAGTACGGTGACGCTATATTGCTCACCCCTCTTTTGAAAAACCTTAAAAACGAATTTCCCGATACAGAAATACATCTGGTTACATTCAATAAAACAATCACCGAATTTTTCAGCACCGACTCCAACGTCACGGCAATCCATCATGCAAAAGGGAACCTGATTTCATATTTCAAAGGGGTTTTCAGTCAAAAGTTCGATATGCTCTTCAACACCAAAGATCACCCCTCGACCACATTTCTCATCCACTCCCTGCTTATCAGAGCACATCGCAAAGCGGGCATAGACAATGATTTTCACAAAGGCTTTTACGACTACCTCATAACCGTTGATTACCACAGTCCCATCCCTCTGAAAAACTGCGGTTTAATGACTATTCTCGGCAAACCGGTTTCTGCGGAATCATGCCGTCCGTATATACCGCCAAAACCGGTTTCAGAAAAGATCACACAGTTTCTTGAAACATCCGGTCTCGACGGAACTATAGGAATCAACATAAGTGCAGGATGGCCTACCCGGTACTGGACCGAGGATAAGTGGAAAACGGTCATCGATACCTTTACAGAACAAAAGTTCGTTGTTCTCAGCGCCCCAGCCGATCTCGAGACAAAAAGAAGACTCGAAAGTGCATGTCCGGCAATTCTTGCCTCTCCCCCAACGCTGAACCTTTACGAAACCGGAATGATTATCGATAAGCTTCGTTTGCTCGTCACTCCTGACACATCTCTTGTACATGTAGCATCATGTCAAAAAACTCCGGTGGTAGGTCTTTACGTTAAAGCTTTGCAGCATCGGACACGCTTCAAACCGTTCCTGATTGATTTCCTGCAAGTGGTCTCACCCACAGAATATGTAAGGGATATTACATCTGAAGCCGTCATCAGTGCCATCAATGAACTGTTGCGGCGTTAAATCGCGGCGCTTTCAACAACAATCATTTTTACGTAAATATCAGTGTACCATGACAATGAAAGGATTGAACAAGCGGGAGACGTTCACAACGATGAAAACACATATATAAGCCTTCCACTGCTTGAATTCTTCGGAAACTGTCAATGAACTTTACCAAAGTTCTAACCGAACAAACAGCCAATAGTATCCGATTAACGATGTAAAAGTAAAAAATGCGCTTCATTTTGTTAACGTCAGAGTACCCTCCGGAAATGTACGGCGGTATCGCTCATTGGGCAAAAAACCTCTTCGATACACTGATACACTCGAACCACCAAGTCACAGTCCTTACACACCGGAACAGAAAACACAGAAGGTTAAAAGTCACATCCACCGACAACGTACGATACATCAGGGGGCATGACTGGCAAAAATTTCACTGGCTGTATCGTGCACCTCACCTTTTGAAATTATTGTTGACCCATAAAAACGTCACCCTTATCGCGGCAACCTGGGATGAGCTACAAATCCTTCACAAGCTCAAACCTTTTTTTGGTTTTAAGATATTCTGCTCCTCGCATGGCACAGACATCACAAAACATGTTTTTCCGAGGAAAGAAAAAACATTGAGAAAAATCAATACCATTTTCGAGTCCATTGACCTGTTCATGCCAGTGAGCCAGTCGCTTGATCGTCTTGCCAGATCGATGTACCCAAATATCTTATGCAAAAGCATCGTACTCGGCTGTAATGTCAATACCGAACGTTTCCATCCTGAAATGGATACAGTGAAAAAATCGGCTCTCAGAAAACAATTCAATATCGACCCTTCCTGTTCATTGATTATAACCGTGGGCAGAATGATGGCGGTAAAAGGTTTCCGGCTGGTTATCATGGCACTGCATGAGATAAGGAAAACAATCCCTAACGTCCTTTACATGATAGTTGCCGAGCCACAGGCCCCTGAACAGCAACAGATTCAGTATCTGGTCAAAGAACTGGGCCTCGAAGACCATGTCGTCATTCAAAAACCAGTCAGTAATGACGAACTGCCAAAGCTTTTACAGATGGCCGATGTTTTCGCACTGACATCTGAACCGGTATACCTCCCTCATTATCAGGAAGAAGGCCTCCCAAGAGTGATACCTGAAGCCAGTGCGTGCGGCCTGCCGGTCATCGTCAGCACAACCGGAGGCTTGAAAGAAGCCGTAATCGACAAAGAAACCGGCTTTGTAGTCCGGCACGGAGATCAGGAAACTCTAATAAAAAGACTGACGGCTCTTTTGAGCGATGAAAATCTTGCATCTGAAATGGG
>JADMLA020000022.1:0-30000 GCA_015482705.2 Prosthecochloris sp.
CGCGAGCTGTGTCTCGAATGCGGAGTGAAGTTTATCGCGTGCCAGATGACGATGGATGTGTTCGGGTTTTCCAAGGAAGACTTCATCGACGGCGTGGAGTTTGCAGGAGCGGCCATGTTTCTCGAGTACGCAGCCGACGCGGATATTCAGCTGTTCATCTGAGGTTTTCCAAAAAAACTCTCTTATGAAGAATGATAAGATCCTTCATCGTTGCATGAGTGTTTTGCATTTTACGATCGTTAACATCGGCGGATTTAAAGAATAAAAAGTATCTGTCGATCAGAATGGCGTTGGATTTCAGTGATAAATAAAGTGGAGAGAGCACTGCTTATTGTGCTTGATGGAACAAAAAAAATCCGGTTGTCTGTTTTTTACAATGTTTGATAATTGTTGTGAAATTCGGTAAAATTACATCTCGTCTGGTTTTTTTGTTTCATCCCCTTAAAGGTTGTTTGCTTCGCAAGAGCCTCTGTAACATAAAAACAGAATCACATGTCGTTAGTCAATCCGCATGGTAGGGAAAAGGTTTTAAAGCCACTCTTATTGACTGGTGGGGAGTTACGAGAGGAACGAGAAAAAGCGAGATCACTCAAGGAAGTGCGTCTGTCTTCCCGAGAAACCGGTGATCTTATCATGCTCGGTATAGGAGGTTTTTCTCCACTGGAAGGATTTATGAACCAGGCTGACTGGAAGAGTAGTGTCGACAGCTGTATGATGGCTGACGGTACGTTCTGGCCGATTCCCGTTACGCTTTCTGCAAGCAGGGAGAAAGCCGATAGCCTGAGTGTGGGCGAGGAGGTCGCTCTTGTCGACGACGAGTCAGGTGAGCTGATGGGAAGCTTGGTCGTCGAGGAGAAGTACACGATTGACAAGGCTCATGAATGCCGGGAGGTGTTCAAGACCGACGATGCAGAGCATCCCGGTGTCCTGAAGGTTATGGAGCAAGGTGAAGTGAATCTCGGTGGCCCGGTGAAGGTTTTCAGTGAAGGGACTTTTCCTTCAGAATTTGAAGGAATCTACATGACTCCCGTTCAGACGAGGAAGCTTTTTATGGAAAACGGCTGGAGCACCGTTGCGGCTTTCCAGACAAGAAACCCCATGCACCGCTCCCACGAATACCTTGTAAAGATCGCAATCGAAATATGTGACGGTGTTTTAATTCACCAGCTTCTCGGTAAACTCAAGCCCGGTGATATTCCTGCCGACGTCAGAAAGGAGTGCATCAACGCTCTTATGGAGAATTACTTTGTCAGGGGGACCTGCATCCAGGCCGGGTATCCGCTCGATATGCGGTATGCCGGCCCGAGAGAGGCGCTTCTGCATGCGTTATTCAGACAGAATTTCGGATGCAGCCACCTCATTGTCGGAAGGGATCATGCGGGTGTCGGTGATTTCTACGGTCCCTTCGATGCCCACCATATTTTTGATGAGATTCCGGAAGATGCACTTGAAACCAAACCGCTGAAGATAGACTGGACGTTTTACTGCTATAAATGCGACGGGATGGCTTCCATGAAGACATGCCCGCATGATAAAGAAGACCGGTTGAATGTCAGCGGTACCGGACTGAGAAAAATGCTTTCCGAAGGTGAAGCGGTTCCTGATCATTTCAGCCGTCCTGAAGTTCTTGAAATTCTCAAAGAATACTATGCAGGGCTTTCCGAGAAGGTCGAGGTCAAAGTGCACACTCATGCGGAAGGAAAGTGAGCGTTTCTGTTGTTTGCTTTGTCGACGGTTACTCCTAAAACCGGCCGGCAACTCTGATTTTTCTTTGTAGTTATACTTCCAATGGCTTTGTAAATCGCAGGCATTGTCTGCAACTATTCGGTAAAGGAGGACCAATTATGCCGAGTTTTGTAATTAAGGAGAAATGTGACGGCTGTAAAGGGCAGGAAAGGACAGCGTGTATGTATATCTGTCCCAATGACCTTATGAAGCTCGATGTCGACAGGATGCTGGCATGGAATCAGGAGCCCGACCAGTGCTGGGAATGTTACAACTGTGTGAAGATCTGTCCACAGCAGGCTATCGAGGTCAGGGGTTATGCAGATTTTGTGCCCCTTGGGGGAAACGTTATTCCCTTAAGAGGTACCGATGCAATCATGTGGACCATCAAATTCCGCAACGGTACGCTCAAAAGGTACAAGTTCCCGATCAGAACTACTGCAGAAGGTTCTGTTGATCTCTATACAGGCAAGCCGGAACCCGATTACGCCAACCTCAAGAAGCCGGGTTTCTTTAACATGCCGGAATATCCAACACTATAACACAATCAAAATTGGTTAAGGAGGAATCAATGGGAGTTGAAAAAAACGAATTTAAATATTGCGAGAAGCCGGAAGTTGTTACTGTAGATACGGATATTCTGCTTATTGGCGGTGGAATGGCTTGCTGCGGTGCTGCATATGAGGCTGGCAAGTGGGCGACACCGAAAGGAATAAGGATCACCATGGTTGACAAGGCGGCGACCGACAGAAGCGGTGCTGTTGCGCAGGGGCTTTCAGCTATCAATACTTATTGTGGCGAAAACGATCCTGCGGATTATGTGAAATATGTCAGAAAAGACCTTATGGGCGTTATCCGGGAGGATCTTGTCTATGATCTCGGCAGGCACGTTGACAATTCAGTCCATCTGTTCGAAGAATGGGGACTTCCTGTGTGGAAGCGCTCTGAGGACGGTTCCACTCAGGATGGTTCAAAACCTGCGCCGAAACTGACTGAAGGCGGTAAACCCGTTAGGTCGGGACGATGGCAGATCATGATCAACGGTGAATCCTATAAAGTTATCGTTGCCGAAGCTGCAAAAAAGGCCCTTGAATATAACAGAAAAGAGACCGGTGTCGATCAGAACCATTTTGAAAGGGTTTTCATCAGTGAGCTGATTCATGATAAAAACGATCCTAACAGAGTCGCCGGTGCTATCGGTTTCAGTGTAAGGGAAAACAAGGTATACGTCTTTACCGCAAAGACCATGCTGCTTGCTTGTGGTGGTGCGGTTAACGTTTACAGACCTCGTTCGACTGCCGAAGGCCAGGGCCGTGCATGGTATCCTGTCTGGAACGCCGGTACCACGTATGCATTGGCTGCTCAGGCCGGTGCCGAACTGGTTCTTATGGAAAACAGGTTTGTGCCTGCTCGATTCAAGGATGGATACGGTCCTGTTGGTGCCTGGTTCCTGTTCTTCAAGTGTAAGGCGACCAACTCTCTCGGGGAAGACTACTGCTCTACGAATCTCGGAGCGGCGAATAAAGATTTCGGAAAATATGCTGAAGATCCTCATCAGCTCACGACAGCGATGAGAAACCATATGATGATGATCGACATGAAAGCCGGCAAAGGGCCTATTCTGATGCGTACCCATGAGGCTATGCAGGCTCTGGGTGAGACCATGACACCGAAACAGATGAAGCACCTCGAAGCCGAGGCATGGGAAGATTTCCTCGATATGTGTATCGGTCAGGCCGTTGTCTGGGCGGGTAACAACATCGAGCCGGATAAACTTCCGTCCGAGCTGATGCCAACCGAACCGTATCTTCTCGGTTCACATGCAGGCTGTGCTGGAATCTGGGTGAGTGGTCCTGGCGATGTCGCCGGTATTCCGGATGAATGGCATTGGGGCTATAACAGAATGACCACGGTCGACGGTCTCTTTACTGCAGGTGACGGTGTGGGTGCTTCAGGGCACAAGTTCTCTTCGGGTTCTCATGCTGAAGGGCGAATTGCAGGAAAGGCAATGACAGCTTACTGCCTGGACCATGCTGATTACAAACCGGAGCTTGGCAGGGATGTCGATGAGGTTATTGCTGAAATCTATCTACCGATGGAGGTTTTCGGTAAAAACAAGGATTACAGCACCGATACCGAGGTCAATCCGAACTATATCAAGCCAAAAATGTTTCAGGCAAGGCTCCAGAAGATCATGGACGAGTATGTGGCCGGTGTCTCTACCTGGTATACCACGAGTAAGACCATGCTCGAGAAAGGACTGGAGCACCTTACCTTGCTCAAGGAGGATGCCGAAAAAATGGCAGCCGAAGATCTTCATGAACTGATGAGATGCTGGGAGAACTATCATCGTCTGATGGCCGGTGAAGCGCATGCGCAGCACATTCTGTTCAGGGAAGATACACGCTACCCAGGCTACTATTTCAGGGCTGATCATTTCTATGTCGATGACGAGAACTGGAGGTGCTTCACCATTTCCAAGTATGACAGGGATTCTCATACATGGAGCCTCTCGAAGAGGGATTACGTTCAGGTTGTGCCGGATTAGTCCGTGACATTTGTGACGTAGCCCGAAGAATATCCCCGAGGTTCGGCCTCGGGGATTACTTTATTTGCAGAAATACAATGCATGAAGAGAGACTGAGAAGTTTACAATTTCTGTCCAAAGATTATCAGTGTTTATCCGCAGAGGAAAATCATGTCAGTTGAAACTGTTTTAATTGTCGGAGGTGGTATAAGCGGGATCACCGCTGCGGTTGAAGCCGCAGAGGTTGGCTACAATACGATTATTGTTGAGAAGAACCCTTACCTCGGAGGAAGGGTCGCTCAGTTGAACAAGTATTTCCCCAAGCTTTGTCCGCCCTACTGTGGTCTGGAGATGAACTTCAGACGAATCAAGCCAAATCCCAAAATAACCGTTTACACGATGACCCAGGTCGAGGAGGTAAGCGGGGACGAGGGAAACTACAAGGTCAGGCTCAAGGTGAGTCCAAGATATGTCAATGAAAAATGTACGGCATGCGATGCCTGCGCCGAGGTATGTCCGGTAGAGACGTCGAATGACTTTAACTTCGGGATGGACAAGACCAAGGCGATACATCTGCCGCATGAAATGGCATATCCCATGAGGTACGTCGTTGACAGGGATGCCTGTACCGATTCATCCTGTAGTAAATGTGTCGAAGCATGCAAGTATGATGCAATAGACTTAAACATGGAGCCCGAAACCGTTGCGTTGAACGTTGGCAGTATTGTTTATGCAACCGGCTGGAATCCTTATGATGCCTCGAAAATGGATAATCTGAGGTACGGTCAGGTGAAAAACGTCATTACCAACATGATGATGGAGCGACTTGCTTCGCCGAACGGTCCGACAAAAGGAAAGATTCTGAGACCTTCGGATAACAAGGAGGCCAAGAAAGTTGTTTTTGTGCAGTGTGCCGGATCCAGAGATGAAGAGCACTTGAACTACTGTTCTGCAATTTGTTGCATGGCTTCTCTCAAACAGGCAACCTATGTCAGGGAACAGTATCCTGATTCACAGGTTGTCGTCGCATACATCGATCTGAGAACCCCCGGTAAATATGAGGATTTTCTCAACAGGGTGAAGGCGGATGAAAGTATAAAACTGATGAAAGGCAAGATCGCCAAAATAGAGGAAGATCCTGCAACTGGCGGTGTCATCGTTACTTCCGAAGATGTAGAAGGCGGAGAAAAGATCTATGAAAAAGCAGATATGGTGGTTTTGGCTACCGGTATGGCTGCTGCTGTTTCCGAAAACGCTCCGTTGAATCTCGAGGAGAACGGATTTATCGTTACAGGCAACTCTCCCGGTATTTATTCTACAGGCGTGGCTAAAAGGCCCTCAGACGTTACCACGTCCATACAGGATGCCACCGGAGTGGCATTGAAAAGCATTCAAAGTCTTGTGAGGAGTTAAACTATGGCTGACGAAAAGAAAATAGGAGTGTATCTCTGCAGTGACTGCGGTATAGGAGAGGCTCTGGACGTTGAAGAACTCGAAAAGGTTGCGTCCAGTGAGTTCAGGGTGCCTGTGTGCAAGAAGCATCCGTTCCTTTGCAGCAGAGATGGTGTTCAGGTTATCAAGGATGATATAAACAACGGGGAGGTTAACAAGATCGTTATCGCTGCTTGTTCGCCGAGAGTCAACAACGATGTGTTTGATTTCGACCCTTTGAAAACCGTTGTCGAGAGGGTGAATCTCCGGGAGCAGGTGGTTTGGACACAGCCTTCGGATGAGGCGTCCAGAGAACCGACCCAGATGATGGCTGCCGATTATTTGAGAATGGGAATTACACGAGCTGAAAAAGCTGAGCTGCCCGACCCCAAGATAACCGATGTCAATCGGACCGTTCTTGTTGTCGGCGGTGGTGTTACCGGCTTGACAGCGGCCCTTGAAGCGTCACAGGCCGGTTATAAAACGGTGTTGGTTGAAAAAGCTGCAGAACTTGGAGGATGGGCGAAAAAGATGTATCGGGTTTTTCCGACAAAACCGCCATTCGCCGAGCTCGAACAACCTACTGTTTCATCCAAGATCGATGCTGCTCGAAGCGATAAGAATATCACCATACATACCAGCACTACGATTTCTTCAATCGAAGGAGGGCCTGGTGAGTACACGGTGACAATAGACCGAAGCGGAACATCTGAGACGTTCGATGCCGGCTCTATAGTTTTGGCTGCAGGTTGGAAACCTTATGATGCCGGAAAACTCGGTCATCTCGGGTACGGTAGATACAAGAATGTGGTGACAAATCTCGAAATGGAGGAACTTGTCACAAACGGTAACGGCAAGGTGCTCAGGCCATCCGACGGCAAACCGGTTAAGAATGTTGTATTCATGCAATGTGCAGGGCAGCGGGATGAAAACCATGTGCCATACTGTTCTACGGTGTGTTGCAATGTATCACTGAAACAGGCGAAATATGTAAGAGAGTCAGACCCTGATGCTGGTGCTTTTATTATCTACAAGGATATGAGGACGATGGGGTTGTATGAAAACTTCTATAAATCAGCGCAGGACGACGAGGGAGTATTTCTCGCCAAAGGAGAAATACTCGATATAGAAGAAGCCTCTGACGGGAGTCTTTATGTCGAAGTGGATAATCTTCTGCTCGGCAGGAAAATGAACATCCAGGCCGACATGGTCGTGCTGGCTACAGGTATGGTTTCGAGCATGGTCCCCGATGAGAAGGGGGTGAACAATCTTACCTCTGAATATATCGGAAACATAGTGAAAAAAGAGACGGAAGACGGTGAAATCGAAGCACTGGAGCCCGAAAGCCTGATCCTTAACCTCAAATATCGCCAGGGGCCTGAAATGCCTCATCTGAAATGGGGCTTTCCTGACTCGCATTTCATCTGCTTTCCTTATGAAACACGGCGAACAGGTATTTATTCTGCAGGAGCGGTACGCCATCCCATGGATGCGGTTCAGTCTGTAGCGGATGCAACCGGAGCCGCATTGAAAGCCATACAGTGTCTCGAACTCACTGCAGAGGGAAGAGCCGTCCATCCCAGAACATGGGACAGGACGTACCCTGAAATACGATTTGAAAGCTGTACTCAGTGCAGAAGATGCACCGTCGAGTGTCCGTTCGGGGCTTACAATGAAAAAGCGGACGGAACTCCGCTTGAATTCCCGTCTCGTTGCCGCCGTTGCGGTGTCTGTATGGGAGCATGTCCGCAAAGGGTTATTTCATTCAAGGACTACAGTGTCGATATGATTTCATCTATGTTGAAATCCATTGAAGTTCCTGATGAAGGAACCTTTATTCTTGGTTTTGTCTGTGAAAACGACGCTTATCCCGCTTTTGATATGATGGGTCTGAACAGGATGAATATCAACCCCAATATCAGACTGATACCACTGCGATGCCTTGGTGGATTGAACCTCGTGTGGATTGCCGATGCCCTTTCCAAAGGGATCGATGGTATTCTACTCCTCGGATGTAAGTACGGGGATGATTACCAGTGCCATTATGTCAAGGGAAGCCAGATGGCAAATGAAAGGCTGGGAAAAGTTCAGGAAACACTCGATCGTCTCATGCTCGAAGCAGAAAGGGTCGAGCAGGTACAAATTGCAATAAATGAATGGGAAAAACTGCCTGGGATAATTGAGGAGTTTACCAAGAAGATCGATGATATTGGTGAAAATCCTTACAAGGGATTCTAATAACAATAACCGCAGACAGCAACGCGAAAAAGCGTGATCATGTATCTTTCAAAGGAAAGATCCGAATAGGTTTCGACGCGTTGTCCTGGTTGTAGAGCTGTAAATGTGGAGGTAATATATGGCTGAAAAAACTGTATTTACACCGGATGTACAATTTGTCAGGGAACTCAAAGAGGCCGGTGCCGATACAATGAAGAAGTGCTATCAATGCGCCACTTGTTCCGTTGTGTGTCAGTTATCCCCTGATGACAGGCCGTTCCCCAGAAAAGAGATGCTTATGGCGCAATGGGGCCTGAAGGATGAGCTGGTCAAAAGTGCCGATATATGGCTTTGTCATAACTGTAACGATTGTTCGAAGTACTGCCCGAGGGGAGCCAGACCGGGTGATGTGCTTGCTATCTTGAGAAAAAGCGTTATTCAGGAGAACGCTTTTCCTAAATTTATGGGTAAAATAGCAGGGGATCCGAAGAACATCTGGCAGGCGCTTGCTATTCCGGTCGTGTTTTTTCTGCTTGTTCTCGGTGTGACAGGTCATCTTGGCATTCCTGAAGGCGAGGTGGTTTTCTCCAAACTTTTTCCCATTCACTATATCGATCAGATCTTCGGACCTCTTTCGATTCTGGCGATCGTTATGTTTGGCGTCAGTATTTCGAGGTTCTGGAAAAATCTCAGCGAAGGTTCTGAAATAAAGCCTAAAGCGGGTTTCATACCAAGCTTTATCGAGACACTGAAAGAGATCATGACCCACTCGAAGTTCAAAAAGTGTGATGAAAACAAAGACCGTTCGATTGCGCACATGCTGGTGTTTTACGGATTTATAGGTCTTTTTATGACGACTCTTTTTGCAATTTTGTTTCTTTACGGATTACAATGGGAATCACCTTATCCTGTTGACGATCCCGATATTCTGGCATTGCTCGGCGGCTCTGAAACCGCTGCGCTGGTTGTACGGTCATTGTTCAAGCTTCTGGCCAATGTCAGTTCTCTCGCGCTTCTTGCAGGAGGCGGTCTGATCATTGCCAACAGGCTGAAGGAACGCGGGGTTGATACGGTCACGTCATCGTTTGACTGGGTGTTTGCCGGAATGGTGTTGCTTGTGGGAGCTTCAGGGATGCTTGCACAGTTGTTCAGAGTGATGAATTTTCCTCCGGTTATTGCATATCTGACATACTTTCTGCACCTGGTATTTGTCTTTTACATCATCATCTACGTGCCGTATTCAAAACTTGCACATTTTGTTTATAGAACGGTTGCGATTACGTATACGAAAATGTTGAAGCGGGATATCGAAGTCTGAAGACTACGGTGTTCTTCAAGAGGAGAGAATCCAGTTCCGGGATCGCCTTGACGGCGATCCTTGTTTTAGTGCTCTTCGATAATTTGACCTTTCAATCCATCGGGTGAAAAGACACACATTGCTTCGAAAACTCCATTGTCTGGATAACACATGCACCGGTATGATGCGACTTTGTTGTAGTTTTCCTTCAGGTTGTTCCAACCATTGACATAGAGGCTGCACTCATCATTGAAGCACATATAAAAATAGGGTGTACACCAGCCAAGCCCATCCCCATAGTTATATGGAGGGGGTTCACATTTTTTCATCTTTGTTCCACAATGAGGGCATTGTGGCGCTTCCTTGATCTTCATGGGATTTTTTTCTATCGAAATTTAGGTATGTCTGCCCTAAAAAACATGATAAGCCATCTTTGCTGCTTATGCAATTTTTTCTTGATCAACGCCTTGCCGATTTTTCTGTTTCGAAGTACAGAAGTACTGCGAAACCGAGAACTTTCGAGTATCTTTTTGAATTTCCATGACACACGGCATCCCTCGGAGTATGACATGATCATGAAGCTGAAAAAAGCATATAAGTAAGAGTATCACAAGGATAAAAGAAGTAACCATGAATAATATATTGAACAAACTCGGATTGAATCTCGATGAAAAGACAAAGCTGACCGATGACAGTTCCTTCTGTTTCGGTTGTCATAAAGACCTTTCCTGTTATAACGCATGTTGTAGGGATCTTGACATTTTTTTGACGCCCTACGATATTCTGCGGATGAAAAATCGACTCGATATGACATCTGCCGAATTCATTTCCAAGCACACCGAACCGGTTATTCACGGTGAATCCAAACTGCCGTTCCTGAAACTGAAACTTGAACAAACAGGCGCGTGCAGATTTGTTGGAGAAGAGGGGTGTTCACTCTATGAAGACCGGCCTCTTGCATGCAGGTATTATCCTATCGGATTCGGAATCTATAAAAATGACGCAGCGCAAGGGAGTGATTTTTATTTTCTTATACAAGAAGAGCACTGCAAAGGATTTGAAGAAAAGCAAGAGCACACGGTAGCGGAGTGGCGAAAAAAGCAGGAGATCGATCTCTATGACGATAAAAACAAAGTCTGGATGGATCTGATTTTGAATAAAAAAATGTACAGTCCTGACCTGGAGCCCGATGAGAAAAGCCTGAAAATGTTTTTTATGGGTAGTTATGAAGTCGATTCGTTCAAATCGTTTGTTTTCGAAAGCCGATTCTTCGACGTGTTCGATATTGACGAAGAGCAGCAGGAGCAACTCAGAAATGATGAAGAGGAGTTGATGGTTTTTGCCCATAAATGGTTGCAATATGCTTTGTTCAGGATGCCAACCATGAATCTTCGAGGAGCATAACATAGGGTTTTGTCCCTATGTATTTGCTCGATGCTATGCTTTGAGTACCTTGCAGGGCGGATAAGAGAGAAATGTTCTCTTAGCCACCGGGTATCTTTGTCGAATCGGGGCTCATGACCGTTCATTGAGGTTTTATAGAATACAACGTCCTGAAACCTCAAAAAAAGTGGGTTATTCGAGGGGCGTCGAGATTGCTGTTGAAATTGAAAATGCGCTTTTTAATAAGTGACTACTGATTTTGCACTCATTACTTCGCTGGCCAGTGTTCCCGCTGCGGCAACGTTGGCGCCTTCTATCACCTCATCCATTGAAATTCCTCTTTCCTTGATGCACGGTGAGCATAAATAAAGTGAGCCTTCCATTTCCATGAACGTATCGAGCAGTTCCTTGAGAGGGACAAGGCCGTCAGCCTTGATATATTCCGCTTCGCCTTTTTTTGCCAAAACAACCGCCGAAGATTGCAGGAACATCACGACATCTGTATCCTGAGACTGGCAGGCAGTTGCAAGCACGAATGGCAAGGTCGCTTTTTCAGGATTATCATTGCCTATGGTACTGATAATGACGAGCTTTTCTTTTTCCATGTTTCAGTTATTTAGATTGATGACAGCATGAGGAAAGAATAAACAATATACGGTTGCCAGATGCTTTTTCCAGCAAAAGCCAGGTAAATAGTGGGCAGATTGTGAGTAATGGCGGCAGGTGAAGAAAAGAGTGGAAGCATTGTATTTTTCATTGAATAAAAAGGAATTAATCGAATAGAGCGATGATGATGGATAGTGTTACAAAAAGGAAGCTGGAGTTTGACAGGATTATTGTTTATGCATCATCCTTTTGTCTCTCCGATATGGGTAGGGATGTGCTTGCCGGTACACTTCCTTTTCGTGAGCATGCAAAGCTCGAGGAGGAACTCAAGCGAGTGCTCGAGTTACGACTGTTTCTTGAAGAAGGCAATCCTTTACCGTTTTCCGCATTACCGGATACACGGTCACTGCTCAAGGAACTCGATACAGCAGACACCTATTTTGAGCCTCGTGAATTACTCGATATTCACGATCTTCTCCGTGCTTCAGCACAGCTTAGAAAGTGCATGTTTCAAAACCGTTCAGTTTATCCTTCACTGAACGATTTGACAATTCAGCTTTGGCTGGAGAAGTCGCTACAATATGAAATCCTGCGAGTGGTCGATGATCAGGCACAGGTCAGGGATACGGCGAGTGACGGTCTTTTTACCTTGAGGCGTGAACTCAACGAGAGCAGAGAAGCACTGCGCAAGAAAATGACTCGTCTTCTCAAGCGCTGCCAGGAGAGAGGTTGGCTCATGGAAGATACTGTGGCTATGAAAAACGGCAGGCTGGTTCTGGGTCTCAAGGTTGAATACAAATACAAACTGCCAGGATTCATTCAGGATTATTCCCATACAGGGCAGACAGTGTTTATAGAGCCCGCTGAAACGCTTGAGCTGAGCAACAGAATTCAGGATCTCGAAATTAACGAGCGTAGAGAGGTCGAACGGATTTTGAGAGAGACGACCGGGCGTATCAGAGAAGAGCGCAAGAACGTTCAACACAATCAGGCATTGATGGCGGTGTTTGATTCACTCTATGGTCGTGCTCGGGTTGCACTCGATACCAGTTCGGTATTACCGGAAGTTGGAAAAGGAAAAACGTTACGGATACTCAACGGTTTTCATCCATGGCTTCTTGTTTCTCACCGCAAGAAAAATGAAAAGGTGTTTCCTCTCGATATGGAGCTGGACGATAAAGAGCAGGTTCTCGTCATTTCAGGTCCGAATGCAGGCGGCAAGTCTGTTGCTATGAAAACTGCGGGTCTTTTGTGCTGTATGCTTGCCCATGGTTTTCTGGTTCCCTGTAGCGAAAGTTCTGTGTTTCCGCTTTTTGAAAAGATGTTTATCGAGATCGGTGATGAACAATCTATCGAAAACGATCTTTCAACGTTCAGTTCCCATCTCGAACAAATTCGGTTGATTCTCGATGCGGCAACGGAAAAAAGTCTGGTGTTGATCGATGAGTTGTGTTCGGGGACGGATGTTGAAGAGGGAAGCGCTATTGCACGCTCGGTTATCGAGGAACTGCTTGTAAATAGTGCGAAAGTTATTGTTACGACACATCTTGGAGAGTTGAAAGCCTATGCCCATGCAAGAGACGGGGTGGTGAACGGTGCAATGGAATTTGATCGTTCGTCACTGAGTCCCTCGTTTCGTTTCGTGAAAGGTTTGCCCGGTAACAGTTTCGCTTTTGCCATGATGCAGCGCATGGGGTTCAGCCGGAAGGTGGTCGACAGGGCAGAAAGTTATCTTGATAAAGGCAGGACCGGGCTCGATAGTCTGCTCGATGATCTGAGGATTTCTCTCGAAAATAATTCACAGCTGAAAGCTTCGCTCGAAAGGGAAATGGATACTCTCGTATCTGAAAAAGCACGTCTTGGCAAAAAAGACGAAGAGCTGAAAAGCCGGGAACGGGAGATGAAGATGAAAACCCGGAGAGAGGTGGTCCGTGAAATCGAGCAAGCAAAAAAAGCGATTCGTGACATTCTGCACGACGTAAGGAAACAACCGGTTGAAGGTGTTGTTTCCGCTGCACGAAACGAGCTTGAAAAGCGGAAGAAAACTGCATTGTCAGAGGAAAAAAAACTTGCGGCAGAGTTGGAGCACTCTCTTCGACCCGATTTTTCCATTCGGAAAGGGGATACCGTTCGTGTTCTTACAACCAACACTACAGGAGAGGTTGTGTCTCTACAGGGTGAAGAAGCAATTGTGCAGTGTGGAACGTTCCGCTTGTCGACGGCACTGAAAAACCTCGAAAAAATTTCGAAGGCGAAAGCGAAAAAACTCGAACGTACAGTATCTCCGGTATCGTCTTCTCCGCTTGATTCCACAAGACTCGATCTGCGGGGTCTTCAGGGAGATGAGGCCGTTGGTGAAGTAGAACGTTTCGTCGATAAACTGCGGTTGAACAGGGTTCACCAGGCGACCATTATACATGGAAAGGGAACCGGTGCACTGCGTCAGAGGGTGGCGCAGTGCCTCAAGCAGCATCCAGCGGTGAAAAGCTTCAGGCTGGGAGACTGGTCGGAAGGAGGTGTTGGGGTGACGATTATAGCGTTGTGATAGTTCCGAGCGTTTGTATTCTTCAGACTGTCAACCGAGGTTGTCTCATTGGTCTTACAATTTATCTTATCGATAACCATCCCCGGGCTTGACCCGTGAAATCATAAACAACTATTTCACAGGTTTTATCCGGGGAACCGTTTTCCAATGAACGTCAGTATGAATGCCGCATCACCCCGTGTAATAGAACAATGAATATTACACCGGGCGGTATGACTCTCTACCGGAAACGTGTGCATGCTGACCGATAGTCGTGAAGCGGTTCTTTTGAGGAAAGCCTCATGGCTTGAGTTGAGAAAGTGAGGCGGATACATTATCTTGAGCGCAAATAAAGGATTCTTACAATACCCATCGATGTTTGCGTTATGCAGCACATGACGTTGCCCAATCAGTTGACAGCACTTCGAATAGTGCTTGTTCCGGTTTTTATGTTTCTGCTTCTGCTCGATTCGCCTTATATGAAGCTTCTGGGAGTCGTCGTTTTCGTTTTTGCCTCGTTAACCGATATTTATGATGGTTATCATGCAAGAAAATACGGTCTTACCAGCAGATTGGGGGCATTTCTCGATCCTTTGGCAGATAAGTTTCTTATTACGGCAGCATTTCTTATCTATGTCTGGGAAGGATACCTGGCTCTATGGATGGTGATGCTGGTAGTACTGCGGGATGTTGTGGTGACGGTTCTGCGCGTCTATGCGGAGTGGAAAAACAAACCTGTGGTAACAAGCAGGGAGGCAAAATACAAAACGCTGACACAGAACGTTTTTGCCTATGTGATTATGCTTTTTATCCTGCTCGAGGAAGAGGAGTTTACCGGTGGATATGTTTCTTCCGCAGTGCACAATATTCTGCATTCCGACTACCTGGATTATATCATGCTCCTGATAACACTTTATACGGTTTATACCGGTATTTCATATCTTGTGCAGAACTGGAAAGGACTGTTGAGCCCATCTCCTTCACGTTAACGTGGCTGAATGAGTTGACGCATGAAAACGTTCATTGCTACATTTGCGGGAAGTTGTGCTGGATTGGGTTTTTTCCCTTTTGCACCCGGGACGGTTACCAGTCTCGCTGCCGCTGTTTTTTTCGCTGCGGTTCCTGCCTTTCAGCAGTTGGAAATAGCTGTTTCGGCTGTTGGTGTTGTTTTTGTTGTCGGTCTGTGGTCTGCAGGGATTATGGAGAGAATCTACGGCCACGACCCTTCTCAGGTTACGATCGATGAGGTTGCCGGTCAATGGATCGCTCTTCTGCTGTTGCCTGCAGGATGGTTTTCTGTAGTTTTGGGTTTTATGGCGTTCCGTTTATTCGATATCCTCAAACCCGAGCCGGTCAATGTCGCTCAGAAATTACCGGGAGCGTGGGGCGTTATGGTTGACGATCTAGTGGCAGGCGTCTATGCAAATCTGTCTGTCCGGATCGTGCTTTGGCTGCTTTCGTTCTTTCCTGCGGTATCGCCTTTGTAAAATTTTTTAATTTTTTTGCAAATATTTTCAGGGTCCAATCCAAGCATCCGATAGAGATCGTTCATGTTGCCATGGGTGACAAATTCATCGGGTAAGCCAAGAGTCAATACTTTGTTTGACAAACCTTCCTTCATGAGGTAGTCGTTTACAGCACTTCCAAGACCTCCTATAACACTGTTTTCCTCGACAACGACAATTTTTTCGTGACTTTCAGCGATAGCGTGAACCATTGCGACATCGAGGGGTTTGAGAAAGCGCATGTTTGCTACAAGAGCGTCGATGTTTGCCTGTTCAAGCAGATGTGCGGCTTCAATCGATTTTTCTACCATGGTACCGATTGCAAGAATGGCAATTGATGAGCCTTCCCGTACAATCTCACTTTTGCCAATCTCGAGCGAAGTAAAGTAGGGGTTCAGTTTCAGACCGGTACAGGTACCTCTCGGGTAACGAACGGCGACAGGTCCAGCATCATATTGCGAGGCGGTATAGATCATGTCTCGGAGTTCCTGTTCGTCTTTCGGTGCCATGACAACCATGTTTGGAACCGGTTGAAGGTAGGAAAGATCGAACGATCCGTGATGAGTTGGACCGTCTTCACCTACCAGACCGGCTCGATCGATAGCGAAAACAACAGGAAGCTTTTGCAACGCTACATCATGAATTAGCTGATCGTATGCCCTTTGCAGGAACGTTGAGTATATGGCGCAGAAAGGTTTGAAACCCTTTGCAGCCATTCCTGCCGCGAAAGTGACAGCATGCTGTTCTGCGATACCGACATCGTAAAAACGATTGGGATGGGCTCCCTGGAAAATATCGAGCGAAGTTCCGCCAGGCATGGCTGCGGTGATTCCAACAACCCTATGGTCTTTTGAGGCAATTTCCGTCAAGGTTCTGCCGAAGATATCCTGGTATTTCGGAGGAGAGGTTTTCGTGTTTTTTTTCAGGGTTTTTCCTGTGGTGGTATCGAATCCTCCACTGCTTGCATGCCATTTGCTCTGGTTATCTTCAGCGGGTTTGAATCCTTTGCCTTTTGTTGTGATTACATGAAGGAGTTTGGGGTGGGGGAGCTCCTGCATTTCTTCAAATGCTTTGACCAGTTTATCCATATCATGCCCGTCGATAGGCCCGAAATAACGGAACCCAAGAGCTTCAAAAAAAGCGCCGGTGGTCAGGGCGGCTTTTATGCCGTCTTCGATTTTATGAACGGCATGCTTCGCAGTTTCTCCAAGATCGTTGTTCAAGAGGGATATCGAATCCCAGATGAATTTTCTGACCTTGTTGTAGGTTTTGTTAAAAGAGATATTGACGAGATAATTTTTAAGACCTCCTGTGCTGGGGGCGATTGCCATCTGGTTATCGTTGAGAACCACGAGAACATCACTTTTTGTGTCTCCAAGATGGTTCATTGCCTCGAACGCCATTCCTCCCGTCATGCTGCCATCTCCGATAACCGCGATGATTTTTTCATTGCTTCCTGAAAGGTCTCTGGCTGCTGCCAGCCCTGTTGCAGCGGAAATCGACGTTGATGCGTGTCCTGTTCCGAATGCATCGTGGGGGCTCTCGGAAATTTTTGGAAAGCCGGCAATACCATTGAATTTCCTGTTGGAATGCATCAGATCTTTTCTGCCGGTCAACATTTTATGTATGTAAGCCTGATGACCAACATCCCAGATTATTTTGTCATAGGGAGTGTTGTAGACGTAATGGAGAGCCACTGTCATTTCGACGACTCCGAGGCTCGAAGCGAAATGCCCTCCGTTTTCCGCTATGACATCGATAAGGTAGGCCCTGCATTCATCAGCTATTTTCTGAAGTTCTTCCGGTTTGAACTTTTTAAGATCATCAGGGGAATGAATTTTCGAGAGGAAAGAATACTTCCCATTTACCGGAAACGGTGACAAATTTTCCATGTGTGGTGTTCTTGTGACCTATGCTGGTTTGTTGAAAACGCAGGTGTTTATGGTGACAGATATGAAATTTTGGTCAACATAGGCAAAGGATTGGTTTGTATTTACGTATTTCTATCTAACGGGATTACGAGGTTCCCGGTTCCTAAGGGTGAAATTATTTAAATAAGCATCGAAACGCTTTCCGGGATTTCCACTCCTGTTATTGCTATGTTTTTTACAGAGGGCTTGTACGCTTCATCGAGCTCGATGACCGCTCGTGACCAATTCAGGGGCATCGGTTAACCC
The DNA here is from genome assembly GCA_015482705.2 of Prosthecochloris sp. Classification (GTDB taxonomy): domain Bacteria; phylum Bacteroidota; class Chlorobiia; order Chlorobiales; family Chlorobiaceae; genus Prosthecochloris. The sequence goes on from JADMLA020000022.1 coordinate 17,393, forward strand.
TATTGTTTTCAGGGTTTATATCCCTGAAATTTGCATGAGAACGCTGCGTTTGGGGCGCGGGCCGTCAAGTTCCACAAGGAAAATTGATTGCCACTCGCCAAGCAGAAGTTTGCCTGACTCGAAAGGAATTGTTTCAGAACTGTTCATGAAGAGACCCATAAGATGGGAGTGTGCATTGTCTCGACCGTCGATAGGGGTGATATTATGCAGGTATTCTCCGTCTTTTGGGACGAGACGCTTGAGAAAAATCACCATGTCTTCAAGCAGTCGGGGTTCCTGTTCGTTGATATTGATGAACGCCGTTGTGTGTTGACTCACAAGAGTGAGTTGTCCCTTTTTCAGGTCGCATGATGCAACAAATTCACGGACTTCGTCGGTGACATCGAGAATCTGGATTGTTTCGACAGTCTCACGAACGATGGTCTTGGTGAAGTATTCCATAGAAATACAGATATTCGGAAAAATAGAAAGATTCAAATATGAATTTATGAAAACCATGCGAAATGTACGAAGATCGACGGCGGATGGCAATACAGCAGAGGATGAAAATGGTTTCAAGGCTTTTTTATGAAGATTCTCGGTATGATTGTTGAGAAAGTGCTACATGGTCTGAATCTACTTTCGAAGAACATGCGATTTTCTTATAGTTTTTGTATTATAATGTTAAAGAAAGATTCCTCAATCTCTGGCCATTGAATAGCTTTAAATAACCGAGAAGCACTATGCACATCAGAAAAGTTGTTGTCGCACTTATAGTTACCTGCTTTTCTCTTTCGCCCCTTGTAGCTTCTGCGGATAGCAGCACAAGAGTCCATGCGTTTACCGATCGGGTAGAACCCTTTCGTTTCAGTGAACTTTCTTTCAGTTCAGGATATGCAAGGGGAGAATTGAGAAGAGATGATGATCTTGAAGTTATACCTTTCTCCGTAAGAGTGGGTTTCGACATCAGTGATTTTGTAGGATTAAGTGGTCCAGGTGCCCTTCAGCTTGGCATCGAACCGTTTGTAAATACTATCGTTGCACCTGAAGACGGTGTTGAAATTGGTCTGAATGTTGGTTTTCGGTATATCACCCCCTTGACAGACGAGATTTCATTTTATGGAGAAATCGGTTCAGGTCCTGCTTATTTCAGTATCGATACCGTTGAACAGGGAGATGACGGGTTCAACTTTCTCAGCCAGATAGGAGCAGGTTTTCAGTTTGAGCTGGCTCATAATCTTGCCTTCAATGCCGGGTATCGTTTCAGGCACCTGTCCAATGCTGGTTTCAGTGATCCCAATGACGGTATCAATACCAATGCGTTCATTACCGGCATTTCCATCAGTTACTGATTGGCTTGATAGATAACCTTTTCCTTGGTGGCGGCGCGGTTCCCCCACTTAGGACTGTTTCCGCTTTTTCTTATTATTCTTCGTTGTATCCCTATCTTTTCGATGTTCAATGCCCTGTGGTCTGTTCGATGGTTGCATTCGTTGCATGAGTTCATTACTGTGATCATTATCCATTCTTGTATGAAACCTTTACCGGTGAAAGGAGATGGCTGTGTAAAATGGGTTTTGTAGTATCACTAATTTTGTTGTGCAGGTATTGCGTTAAGAGAATGATAAATATGTGAGAATCATGACGATAAACTATAATCAGGTTGGCTGGTTTGAAATTCCTGTTGTGGACATGAAAAGGGCCAAGAATTTTTATGAACATGTATTTGGTGTTACGCTCGATGAACAGGAGATGGATGAGCTGAAGATGGCTTGGTTTCCAATGAAAGAGGATGAAACCGGTGCCCCGGGAAGTCTTGTAAAGGGAGAGGGTTATGTTCCATCGAGTGAAGGGGCATTGATCTACTTCACGTCGGTTGATATCGATGATGCTTGCCGAAAAACAGTTGAAAAAGGCGGTCGCGTTTTACGGGAGAAGTCAAGCATCGGCGAGTATGGATTTGTTGCGAAAGTGCTTGATACGGAAGGCAATGCCATCGGTTTGCATTCACGAATGTAAAGGTATTGCTATTCATTTTCCCCGTTTTTTCGTGAATAGTGGCTAATGAACCACAAGCCACTTTTGTATACAATGGCATACCCGGTCGGCAGAGTGGAGTATTGGGCTCTCAACGTTTTCTGTCAACCAGTTGGATGATCACAAGAGCGGTGGTGCCGAGCAGGAGAAAACCCGAGATGAGCGGCAGGATGGTACCGTCATAGCTTTGGCCGATAACCGTACCGATTGCAAGGGCTGTGAAAGTCGAAAGTGAACCGATCGTAGAAGCTCCTATACCTGCTATATGGTCGAGAGGCTCCATTGCCAATGCGTTGAGGTTGCCGAACAGAATGCCGATGGTAAAGAAAAGAGGGATCAGGTAAAGCATGAACGACAAGAACGGAGGATGTCCGTTTTGTGCCAGGGAGAAAACAAGAAACACTCCGGAGAGAATAACGAAAGCCTGCATTGCTCGCAGGATAAGATTTTTCATGCTGAAAAATGTCACAAGTTTCGAGTTCATTAGTGTTGCAGTGCCAAAGGCAATTGCCAGAATCCCGAAATACAACGGGAACTTGTCGCCAAGTCCATATTGTATTTGAAGGATTTGCTGTGAAGAGTTCAGATAGCCGAGAAAAGAGCCGAAAATAAGGCCTGATATGATGGTATAGGCAAATGACTGGCGGGTGTTCAAGATTTCACGGACGCTCGATATGATCCTGACTGGAGAAAAGGGTATACGTTTTTCTTTTTCCAGAGTTTCTGGAAGCCGTAAGGAAAACCAGATGAGCGAGAAAAAAGCGAGGAAAAGAAACAATCCGAAAATCGATCTCCAGCCTGAAACGCTAAGGATAAGTTGACCGAGCGCGGGAGCAAGGATTGGTATGATAATAAAAAATGTCATGATAAAAGACATAACCTGCGCCATTTTCTGCCCTTCGTACCGATCTCTCACAATTGCTATCGAAACAACACGGGGACTTGCAGCACCCAGACCCTGGAGGGCCCGCCCTGCTAGCATCAGAGTGAAACAGTGGGCGAAAAGTGACAAGAGTGTACCTGAAATGAAAATGATAAAACCGATATAAATTGCAGGTTTTCTTCCTGCAGCATCCGAGAGTGGACCATAGAATATTTGACCACCGGACATACCGAGAAAGAGAAAGGAGATAATCAACTGGTTGGTGTTCTCATACTCGACGCCAAGCTCCCCACCTATTATCGTAAGAGCTGGAAGAACAGCATCGATCGACAGAGCGGCGAGTGACATCATCATGGCTAACAGTGCAACGAACTCTGCAAATATCAGTCGATCGCTGTCTGTATTACTGGACATTCAAATCCCGTCCTTTAAAGAAGTCAATGTCCGCATCGAAAAGGTATTTACAAAACCAGATAAACTGTCCGGTATGATGACTCAGGTGTTCAGTTGCATGAATGAGAATACCATAGCCACTATATTCAAGACCCTGTACGTGATAGGTTCGGGAAAGACGTTCGCTGTCGAGTGAGTTCACAACGGCAATACATTCCCCGATGGTTGCTTCAAATGCTTCACAGAGTGTATCGATGTTTGTGTCTGGCTTATCGTGAAACTCTTTGTCGCGATCACGAAAGATTATTTTATTGCCAAGAGTTTTGAGAATATACTGATTGAGATTGCCGGTTACATGAAGAACGAGGTTCCCTGGACTTGAAAGGTTAGGTGCGAAATCGTTCCAGAGTTCTGTTTCACCGACGCTATGAAGGCAGGTGACCAGACGTTTCGCGATGGTCTCGAGGTGTTGGTTGATGGAAGTGCAGAAAAGGTTCGGCATTATGTGCCACGATAAAAGTTACAAGTATAAGAGATGGTATGGTTATGTGTCAGCATATGCTGTATTTGCCTAAGGCGAGTTGTTCGATGAATACACCGATATAGGCGAGTTCGACCTGGATGATCGAGGTTACGGTTTTGCGAACATCGTCGAGATGGAAATCCTCGTCGAGGATGAGTTTTGCCGATGCCTGTAAAGGTTCATCGAGAGGTTGACCTATCTGGCTGCAAAGGTAAACGGTGGCCTCCTTGACTCCGTCAACTTCCTTGTGAATTCGCCTTGCGATTTCATGGCTGAGAACATTGTAGATTTTGCCGACGTGATTGACCGGGTTTTTCCCTGCAGCAGCTTCGAGACTTTGAGGGCGATTGAAGGTTATCAAACCGTTTACGCGGTTACCTCTACCTACCTGTCCACCATCGCCGCTTTCTGCAGAAGTGCCGAGTACTGTAAGGTATATGCCTTCTGCTCCTCGTTCCGGGTCGTCAAGTGTATTGAGCTGAACAGTGACGTTGTCGATATTTTCCTGTTTACACCTGATAAACTGGGTGATGTTATCCTGGATAATTTGTTTCTTCTCGAAATAAATCTTCTTGTCGCGAATATAACGATCGACGAAAGCGATTGCGACGGTCATTGTCAGGTCACGATTTTTCCTGAAAGCCATGACCTTGATATCCTTGCCTGTTTCAGGATAGGCATATTTGAAAATGTTCGAGTTGAGGTATTGTTCCGTTTCAAATACCAGCCGTTCCGTTTCGGTTCGCGGAGCATGTCCGACACCGACCGACGTATCGTTGGCTCCGATAACCGGTCGTGAGAACGTATCGGTAAGTTCGGATGAGCCGGGTTTGATTTCATTCTGGTATATGATGTTGACTTCCGGATCGACGAACCGCAGATTTTTGCGAAGCCATTTTTTTGCTGTGGCTTCGGCAATTTCGCCTACCTGAATGACCGTGCCATCATGAGTATAGGTTGCGCGATCGCCGAAAATGATTTTCATGGGCTCGATAACCTTTCCTCCGCCCGGTTGGGGCATGGTTCGACCGGCGACAAGCATACCTTTATCGATGTTGTGGTGCAGGATGCGTCCGAAGCGGTCGTTATATTCCTTACAAAGCGCTATACAAACGGCTTCCATGATGGAATCACACATGGTATCAGGGTGGGCGATGCCCTTGCGCTCAACGAGTTCTATCTGCTGTTCTTCAGCAGGAAGTGTCGAGGCAAGCTCGATTGAAATATTTCGTTGCTTTTTCATGGGAGGCGGTACAGAATGGATTTACACATATTTCTACATATCCATGATTTGGAATGTGTCGTAGGGGGTTTGGCTTTTATTGTAACGGGTATTCAGGTATAAAATGTTTCCTTGACAAAATATTGTATTAGGGACGTTCACAACAATTTAAACTAAATTTTCTTAAATTTTATTTTGATGTCAATCAGGCACTGGTTAACAATTCAATATGTTTCTATGCCAAGAGGAGCAAGGCTCGATGCACCAGGAACTCTACATCATGTGATGGTTCGAGGAATAGAAGGGAAAAACATCGTTCATGATGACGAAGACCGTGGATTTTTTGTTTCCTGCATGGGTGAGGTTGCTGTTGCAACCAAAACCTCAATCTATGCATGGGCACTGATGAGCAATCATGCGCATATTCTTTTAAAGAGCAGTTCACAGGGGCTATCTACATTCATGAGAAAGCTTTTGACAAGGTATGCTAGCTGGTTCAACAGGAAGTATCAAAGGCATGGCCATCTTTTCCAAAACAGATATAAATCAATTGTTTGCGAAGAGGAGCCCTACTTTTTACGATTGGTCAGCTATATTCATCTCAATCCATTACGGGCAGGTCTTGTCATGTCGCTGGAAGAACTGAAATACTATAAGTGGAGTGGGCATGCCGTCATAATGGGGAGGAGCCGGCATAAATGGCAAGATTGCAAATATGTACTTGAGTATTTTGCGGAAAATGATTCACGTGCTATAAAGGCTTATGAAGGATTTGTTTTATCTGAGAGTAAACTGGGGCGTCAACAGGAGCTAACTGGAGGGGGTTTGGTTCGATCGATCGGTGGGTGGTCCGAAGTGAAGTCACTCAGAAAACGGCGTCAAAAACAGTTTAGTGATGAACGAATATTAGGAAGTGGAGAGTTTGTTCGAAAGATGCTTGATGAAGTAGAGGAAAATGTCAAAGAACGGTTGCCAGCGGTTTCAATGGAAAAAGAAGCTGAAAAACGTCTTCATTGTGCGTGTGAAAAGGCAGGAATAATGGTTGAGGCTCTACAGGGAGGTTGTAGGATGAGGAAATGTTCGGCATTGCGAAAAACCCTCGCGTTAGAATATGTGCGAGAACTCGGAATGACTTACGCCGGAGCGGCGAAGCTTTTGGGAGTATCTGCGGCGGCAGTCAATCTTATTCTTAGGAGGAGTTGATCGTTTTTGGATGAATTTAAGTTTAAATAGTTGTGAACGTCCCCTAATTTTTTAACTGTTGATCATGAAAATAGGTATTTCCTGTCACCATACATATGGCGGTAGTGGCGCGGTGGCTACCGAGTTGGGTAAGGCTCTTGCTGATCGGGGGCATATCGTGCATTTTATCAATCGCTCGGCACCGTTTCGGCTGGGAACCTTCTCGAAAAATATCTTTTACCATGAAGTCGAAGCCGTACACTATCCGGTTTTCGAATGCCCCTTTTATTCACTTGCTCTTGCAACGAAGATTGCCGAGGTGGCGACCTACGAGAAACTCGATGTCGTGCATGCGCACTATGCTATTCCCCATGCGCTCAGCGCAATGCTTGCTCGTCAGATGCTTGAAGAGTCATGCTCGGATGCAAGATGTTTCAGGCTGGCAACGACTCTGCATGGTACCGACATTACCGTGGTTGGTGCGGATAGCAGTATGCATGGTGCAGTAAGGCTTGCTATCAATAAATCCGATGGAGTGACTGCCGTTTCGGAATTTCTCAGAAAGGAAACCGTAAGGCTCTTCGATCCGAGAGTCGAGGTTGAGGTTATCCCTAATTTTGTCGATACGGAGCTGTTTTACCGCTTGCCGCGTACCAAAGAAATTCGTGAACAACTCGAGCTTGACAGTGAAAAGGTCTGCATTCATATTTCCAACTTCAGACCGGTCAAACGGATTCGCGATGTATTGAAGACTTTTTATACGCTTGTACAGCATGTGCCTGCAACCCTGCTGCTTGTTGGTGACGGTCCGGAAAGAAGTGAGGCCGAAGTCTGGGTCAGGGAAAACGGTATCGCAGAACACGTTCGGTTCCTCGGCAAGATCGATGATATCGTTCCATTACTTTCCGTTTCCGACTTGATGCTCATGCCGAGCGGGGGTGAATCGTTCGGCCTCGCCGCTCTTGAAGCCATGGCTTGTGGTGTGCCGGTTATAGTGACGAACATGGGTGGTTTTCCGGAGTTTATCGGAAACGGTAAACATGGATTCCTCGTCGAACTCGGTAATGTCGGTCGAATGTCGGAAAAAGCCCTTGAGCTGCTTTCCGATGAGAAAAAGTGGGATGGCTTTTCGAAAAACTGTGTGGAACAGGCTCGCAAATACCATGTTTCCAGGCTTGTCGAACAGTATGAAGCGTTTTACACTCGGCTAGTTGAAGAGAAGAGAGGCTAGGGGAAAAAAGGCATAAGTTAGAGGGTAAAGGTCAAAAGGGGAGACGTATTGCATTGCGACGAACAACGATTTTTTTTCAGTTGTGGCTTGCTGTGGACTGGTTGTTTGTTTCCTTGGCAGGTTATAGCTTGAAGCCTGAGTGAATTGCAATAAGCTCTCCGATCAGTATCTCTTTGTCGGGAGGAGAACGGTCCGGTAATTCTCCAGGTCTTCAAGTACTTTTCCGGTTCCCCGTGCAACGGCGGTCAACGGGTCTTCGCTGATGTGAACGGCAAGTTTCGTTTCATCATGAATTTTCTTGTCGAGATCCTTGATGAGCGCGCCGCCTCCAGCAAGAAACAGTCCTCTGTCGAGAACGTCAGCCGACAACTCGGGTTTGGTTACCTCAAGGCATTTCTTGATCGAGTTGATAATCTGGCTGATTGGCGTTGTAATTGCTTCTCGTATGGTTGGAGAGTTGACTTCACGTTCTTCGGGAAGAGCGGTGACGAGGTTACGGCCCCTCACAGTCATGGTCAGCTCTTTATCGAGCTTGTTTGCCGATGCAATACGTATTTTAACTTCTTCAGCTGTTCTTTCTCCGATAGCGAGGTTGTAAGCCTTTCGGAAATGCCGCATAATTGAGTTGGTGATGTCGGTCCCTGCTACACGAAGCGATTCACCCGAAGCTATGCCACCAAGCGAAATTACCGCAATTTCAGTTGTTCCGCCGCCGATATCCACAACCATGTTCCCCATGGGTTCCTTGACATCGAGGCCAATACCGATCGCTGCTGCCATCGGCTCGGCAACAAGGTAGACTTCCTTGGCTCCTATATGCTCCGCAGAGTCACGAACAGCTCTTTTTTCCACTTCGGTAATGCCTGACGGGATTCCGATAACCATTCTACGGATACCAAACGAGAACTGGCTTTTGGTTTTTTTGATCAAACCTTTTATCAGTTCTTCGGTGGCTTCGTAATCGGCTATGACTCCGTTGGCAAGCGGTTTGATAGTGACAATTCCTGGATGTGTTTTTTCATGCATCAGAAGGGCATCCTGCCCTATAGCGACGACTTTGCCGGTACTGCGTTCCCTGGCGACAATTGAGGGTTCGTTCAGTACTACACCTTTATCACGAATAAAAACAAGTGTGTTTGCTGTCCCAAGATCTACGGCAATGTCTCTGAATAGATAACCAAAAAAGCTCATGTCTGTCCTGAATGTAATGTGTCTATGGTGTCGCTGTGCCTTGAAAAAAGGCTGTCGGGAAGGCGTTTTCCATCGCTTTCACTGAAGAGGTAAGGTAGGTAATGGAACAATTTTTTCAAATGAAAATCGTTGAAGAACTCTGAGTTTTTTCCAGGTATGATGCTGCTTTCGGAATGTGGGGGTGTGTTTCTTTAAATCACCTGTTTGTTTACATTAGGTGGAAAGATCTGTATTTATGAATTATCTAAAAGAACTGTGCCGTGTTAAGGTTGTTTACCTATGCCGAAGAAAAGTCGGAGCTGCAGCGTCACCTCAGTCGTAGTGTTACATTCGAGCCTGAAGTCCGGGAAGTGGTCCAGGAAATTCTGAGAAATATTGAAACAGGTGGTGATAGAGCGCTTTTTGAGTACACCGAGAAATTCCAGGGCTTCATGCCGGGAGAGATTACCGTTTCGGCGGATCTGATCGAGGATGCATATCGAAGCGCCGACAGGGACTTCATTGCCATTCTCGAAGAGGCATATTGCAACATAACCGCGTTTCATAAGCATGAGTCTGAGAAAAGTTTTTTCTGTGAGGGTGAAAACGGTGTTATTCTCGGCCAGAGGGTGACTCCACTCGAGAGGGTTATGCTCTATGTGCCGGGCGGAAAAGCAGCCTATCCTTCTTCTCTTCTCATGAATGTCGCTCCAGCTCAGGTTGCTGGCGTTCAAGAAATATTCTTGACAACACCATGCGACAGTGAAGGCAGGGTGAGTTCTCATATCCTTGCGGCAGCTCATGTTGCAGGAATCGATACGATATACAAGTTCGGTGGTGCACAGGCGGTTGCGGCTTTTGCGTTTGGCACTGAACGTGTGCCGAAAGTCGACAAGATCACCGGGCCGGGCAACAAATACGTCGCTCTGGCGAAAAAAGAGGTTTTCGGTCATGTTTCCATAGACAGCATTGCCGGGCCTTCCGAGGTGGTTGTAATTGCCGATGATTCGGCGGATCCAGAGTTTATCGTGCTCGATCTTTTTGCACAGTCCGAACATGATCCTGACGCTTCATCGGTTTTGATCACCGACTCGGCAGCGCTTGCGACAGCTGTTACATCTCTGGCGAACGAAAAGATCTCTACAATGCAGCGGGCCAGCATTATTCAAGAGGCTTTGGCGGCAAACGGTGCGATTGTTTTAACCAAGGATATTCGTGAAGCATGTGAGGTTTCAAACATAATCGCACCGGAACATCTCGAGCTGCATGTTCGTGACAGCTGGGAAATACTTCCTGACTTGAAGCATGCCGGTGCGATCTTTATGGGGAGTTATTCCTGCGAATCGGTGGGCGATTATTTTGCCGGCCCGAACCATACTCTTCCGACTAACGGAACCGCCCGTTTCTTTTCACCGCTTTCCGTTCGTGATTTTATCAAACATACCTCTCTTATCTCTTATTCTAAAGAGCAGCTTGGTTTGTCGGGTGAAAAAATTGCGCAATTTGCCGATCATGAAAATCTTCAGGCCCATGCCGAGGCGGTCAGAGCCAGGCTGAGAAAGCTTGGCCGATAGAGGTTCATCGAGGCGAATACCGTATGATGAAAGTCAGTGATTACGATTATGAACTGCCTCAGAGCAGTATAGCGATCTATCCTCCAACAGATCGTGGAACAACCAGGCTCGAGGTGCTGCACCGTACTACAGGGAGTATACTGCATGCTGCGTATGCTGAACTCGGTCGCTTTATCGAGCCGGGTGATCTTCTTGTTCTCAACAACAGCAGAGTGGTTCAGGCCCGATTGTTCGCCCAAAAAACAACCGGAGCGAAAGTTGAGCTTGTTTTGCTCGAAAAGCATGATGACTGTCAGGATCTGGTAATGTACCGGGGACGGTTGAAGCCAGGAGACGTGCTGCTTGTCCATGGGAATAAGCTGCTGGTTTCGGCTGTAGAAGGAGAGGGGGTTGCAAGAGTGGTCTGCCAGGATGGGAGAAGTGTGCCGGATTTTTTTGCTGATTATGGCGATGTGCCTATTCCGCCTTATCTGAAAAGGGCTGCCGAGGAGGTTGACCGTGAGCGTTATCAGACGGTTTTTGCAGAAATACCGGGTTCGGTTGCCGCACCGACCGCTTCGCTGAACATGACCCGTGAGCTGCTCGATTCTCTTGAGGAAAAGGGTGTTGTTTTTGCTTACGTCACCCTTCATGTCGGGCTCGGTACGTTTCTGCCTATCAGAGGTGATGATCTGGATTCGCATGTCATGCACCGGGAGTACTACTGCATACCCGCCGACACTGTAAGAAAGATCCGTGAAACAAAAGGAAAGAAAAAAAAAGTGGTGGCAGTTGGAACCACGGTGACCCGTTCGCTTGAACATGCCGCTTCGTTGATCGAGCAGCAACAATCACCCGGAGAAATTACCGGTGAAGCAGACATCTTTATCTATCCGGGCTACTCTTTCAGGGTTATCGACGGCCTTGTTACCAATTACCATGCACCCCGATCCACAGTTCTGATGCTTACCGCGGCTTTTGCAGGGTGGGAAAATCTGAAGCATGCTTACGAAGAGGCTCTTGTCAGAGACTATAGGTTTCTCAGCTATGGTGACAGTATGCTGATAGTGTAGGAAATCTCGAATAGCCAGCAGTAATGTTCGGCCACACCGTTGTACGGTGCCCGGAATACTCATGTACTTCTGTCCGCTCCGGTTCCTGTTTTTCGCTCGCCTTGCCCTCGAACTTTTCTCAACGGTTATTTTCAAGCTTGGACTCTGTCCAACGATCTTGCCGCTTCGTTAACCGTAGCCAATCATTGAACTCGTTCGTCTTACATCGTAATTGTTTTTTTTAAAGAAGTATACTAACTTTACAGCTTTGCCCGCCTCAAAGCGGGACGCTATCCTTCCTTTTTGTTAGAACACGATTTTCAAAAGCATAAAAAAATCACAAGGAGAACGACGTAATGGGTCTTATACAAGAATATCGGGCACACACGGATGAGAGGGCGCAGAACGGTATTCCGCCACTTCCTTTGACTGCGGATCAGGCACGTGAATTGATCGAGCTGTTGCAGCAGGATCCAGTAGAGGACCAGGATTATCTGCTGACACTTTTCCGCGAGCATGTCAGTCCCGGGGTTGATGACGCGGCATTCGAAAAAGCGGCATTTCTGGATCGCGTTGTTAACGGTGATGCGACGTGTGCCGTGATTTCCGCGGTTGACGCGGTTAACATTCTCGGGACCATGCTTGGAGGGTATAACGTCAAGCCTCTGGTCGATGCCTTGTCGCATGATGATGGCGACGTTGCTTCCGCAGCTGCTGAAATGCTCAAAAAGACCCTTTTGGTCTATGAGTCGTTCGATGCGGTTGCAGAACTCGCCAAGTCGAACAGTTTTGCGAAAGAGGTCATGGAATCATGGGCCAATGCAGAGTGGTTTGAAACGAAGCCAGCCATTCCGGAAAAAATGACACTGACGGTTTTCAAAGTACCCGGCGAAACAAATACAGATGATCTTTCTCCTGCAAGTGAAGCGTTTACAAGAAGTGATATTCCGTTACATGCATTGAGTATGCTGCGCTCAAAAATGGAAGATCCTATCGGGACTATCGCCGAGCTTAAGAAAAAAGGCAATCCTGTTGCTTTTGTCGGTGATGTCGTCGGTACCGGTTCAAGCAGAAAATCAGGCATCAATTCTGTTCAGTGGCATATCGGTGAAGATATTCCTGCCGTGCCGAACAAACGTACAGGCGGTGTTGTTATCGGCGGTATCATTGCCCCTATCTTTTTCAATACAGCTGAAGATTCAGGTGCTCTTCCGATCCAGACCGATGTCACTGCCATGGAGACGGGGGATGTCGTTGAGCTTTATCCTTACGAAGGAAAAATTGAAAAAGACGGTACTGTTATCGCTGAGTTCAAACTCGAGCCCAACACTCTTGGTGATGAAGTGAGAGCCGGCGGAAGAATTCCTCTGATCATCGGCCGGA
>JADMLA020000022.1:35000-108124 GCA_015482705.2 Prosthecochloris sp.
CGCATTCGGCGATTTCAGGATGAATGAATCCGCTATTGCAGTGCTCGGCAAGAATGCGTATTTCACGGACGACTCGAAGTGTATGCGCTATTTTTAGTTTAATCGGTGCTGAAAAGGTGTTGTTTTGGTCTGAAAAGCGCCCAAGGTAGGTCATGAATGTTTTGTGTAGCGACGAAAAAAGTTGGGCTGTTTCTTGTTTCTGCATCACATCTCCGTTGTGTTGGATCATCCGTAATAACAATAATCGCTCGATGCAGGTAAAAGGTTCACATCTGAACTTCCTATGTCCTACATTACAAAGGATGTGCCGTGTTCACCGAAGTTTATTGTTGTAAACCGGAAGATGATGTGTCGTTTGACTTTTTTTCCTCATATTTTTCTGAAATGTTGTTATAACAATGTGTTATGGATAGGTGTGTATGAACGAGAGTAACAGATTTACGATCAGGATATCTTCCTTGTTACAAAAAACAGTTGCTGTTATTTGCATCGCTACCGCTGTCGTGCTTGTGACCGGTGCCGATGCTTTTTCTAACCCGGAAATCGACAAGATCATGAAAGAGCGGAAAAAGCTCGAGCAGGATCTGACAGGTTTGAAAAAGCAGCTGCAGGAATATCAGACAAAACTCAAACAAACGAAAAAGGAAGAGGCGCAGTCGATACAAGCGCTGGAAAATTATAACACACAACTCAAGTTGCTCGAGGAAATGATCGCAAAGAATAACGCCAAGCTGCACAGTCAGGATATGGAGATCAAACTTCTCAAAGATCAGTATGCGAAAAACCAGAGCAGATATGAGCGGATTGCAGATGATTTCAGGCGTATAGCTGTGGCTGTTTATAAAAGTGGATCGAAACATGATATAGAGTTGCTGTTTGCTGCTACATCCATTAACCAGGCTATTGTCAGAACGCGCTATATCGGTTTTTTTTCCGAGGCTGTTGTACGGACGGTGAGCAACCTCCAGCAGACGGCGAAGGAACTCGAAAAAAACAGGATGGCCCTCGAGAGAAGTTACCGTCAAAGGTCCGGGGTCGTGAAAGAGCAACAGACCCAGGCAAAGAGCTTCTCGAAAAAGAAAAAGGAAAAGCAGGTGGTGCTCAATACTCTGCAGAAAGACAAGAAAAAGTTCACGGGAGAAATACAGGCTAACCGGAACAAACTGCAGAAGCTTCAGGCAAAAATCGAAGAGCTGATCAGAGCGGAGCAGGTTGCGATTGAAAAGGAACAAGAGCGACTGAGACTCGAAGCCGAACGCAGAAGAAAGGCTGGCCAGGTTCCTCTTGACAGTTCTTCAGAAACGGATCTGGCAAAAATCTCCAAAGATTTCGATAAGGCTGTCGGTTTGTTGCCCTGGCCGGTTGACAATGGTGTGGTTGTCAGGAAATTCGGTAAGGTTCATGATCCTGATCTACATATTGTTACGACAAACAATGGTATCGATATCTCGGTACCTTCAGGGGCTCCGGTTCGTGCTGTTTCTGGAGGAAAAATCGCGCAGATTGCATACCTGCCGACCTATGGGAATATTGTTATCATGCGCCATACCAAATCGTATCTGACAGTTTATGCTAATCTTGCTAAAATCAATGTCGCTAAGAACGACGTCGTCGCAAGTCGTGAAATCATAGGTTTATCAGGGTCCATGCCCGAAGGAGGTTCACTGGTTCATTTCGAGATATGGAAAGGAAAAGTGAAGCAGGATCCTCAGAAATGGCTTAAAAAATAGAGTACCATGAATTCACAGTGCCTACATCTCAGTTATGCTTTGGTTGAGGATATGTTGCTTGCATTTATCCGTAACGAGATCAGTAAATTCGGGTTTCGATCGGCAGTTTTCGGGCTTTCCGGAGGGATTGACTCGGCTGTTGTTTGCGAACTTGCTGCAAGAGCTCTTGGGCCAGAAAATGTTCTTGGAGTACTCATGCCTTACAGGACAAGCAGCCCTGAAAGTGTTCGGCATGCTCGCATGATGGTCGAGAAAACAGGGATTCTGTCTGAAGAGGTTGAAATTTCTCCTGTTGTCGATGCTTTTTTTCAGGGGATTCCCGATGCCGGTAACCTGCGAATGGGAAATGTGATGGCAAGGGCGAGGATGCTGTATCTCTATGATATTTCGGCAAGGGATGGCCGGCTGGTTGTCGGGACGAGCAATAAAACCGAGTTGTTGCTTGGTTATGGCACGCTGTTTGGCGATATGGCATCCGCTGTCAATCCGATAGGTGATCTTTATAAAACCCAGATATGGGGATTAGCACGCCACCTGGAGTTGCCTGAGGAGATCGTGGCCAAAACACCATCCGCGGATCTTTGGGAGGGACAAAGTGATGAAGACGATCTTGGTTTCAGTTATGGAGAAGTGGATTTGTTACTCTACCTGATGCTTGAAAAACGAATGGATAAACTTGCAATCCTTCAAGAAGGTGTCGAACAATCATTCTACGATACCGTCAGAAAAATGGTGGTGAGAAACCAGTACAAACGGATGATGCCGGTTATTGCGAAGGTATCCGCTCGAACACCCGGTATTGATTTTCGTTATGCCAGGGATTGGCAGGAGGTGAAGTAATGAATGGCAAAAGTGAGAGGGTAAAAGTCAATGGGTAATGGTGACGGAGAAAAATAGAACTTTGTGAGGTCAAGAGGCTGCTTCAAAAACGTCAAAAAGGCTGTGGGTTGTTTATTTGTCACTATAGATGCCGCATAAAGTGCGGCATGACTTTGGTGGAAAAAGACGCTGTATCCCCGTGAAATCCGAAAACCTGTTTCACGGGGCAGGATGATGAGGGGGGACATTTTCAGAACGATCGCTGCTCGGTGTCTGTGAGAAAATGCTTGTCATCGGTTTTCGGGTAGTCGGTCGTATAGTGTAATCCTCTTGATTCTCGGCGCATGATTGCTCCGTCTATAATGAGGTTGGCCACTTTGATGATGTTGCGGAGTTCGAGTATCTGGGTTGTAACCTTTGTTTTCTTGTAGTACTGCTCGGTCTCTTCCTTGAGAAACTCGATCCTTCGTTTGGCCCTCTGAAGTCTGAGGTCACTGCGTACGATGCCTACATAGTCGTTCATTACCTGCTGAGCTTCTTTTTTGTTGTGTGAAACAAGGATCCACTCTTCCGGGTTGACGGTTCCACTGTCGTCCCAATCGGGGAAAGGCGTGTCGTTATGGAGTGTTATAACAGCTTTCCTGATATCGGTATAGGCACGGTGGGCGAAAACAAGTGCTTCGAGAAGTGAGTTGCTTGCCAGTCTGTTTGCACCATGCACTCCTGTACAGGTTGTTTCTCCACAGGCATAAAGACGGTTGATGCTCGTTCTTCCGATGGAATCTGTTTTAATGCCTCCACATGAGTAATGTGCGGCCGGTACAACCGGTATCATCTCTTTTGTAAGGTCAATGCCATATTCAAGACAGGTTTCGTAGATATTGGGAAAATGCTCGATGGTTTTCTGAGAGTCGAGGTGCGTAACGTCGAGAAAAACACACTCGTCACCGGTTTTCTTCATTTCCGAGTCTATGGCGCGTGCAACGATATCTCTTGGTGCAAGATTTTCCCGTTTATCGTACTTGTGCATGAATTCCTGGCCGTTTTTCAGCTTGAGAACCCCTCCAAAACCACGGACTGCCTCTGAAATAAGAAATGATTTTGCCTTCGGGTGATAGAGTGACGTCGGGTGGAACTGAACGAACTCCATATTTGCTATTGTTGCCCCTGCCCGGTAGGCCATGGCGATGCCATCTCCGGTGGCAATGGAAGGATTTGTCGTATGCAGATAAACCCGACCCAATCCGCCTGAGGCGACCATGGTTATTTTGGCAAGTATTTTTTTCAGTTTCCTTTTTTTCGAGTCGAGCGTATATGCGCCATAACAGTTGATATCGTTGGTTTTGATGCCAAGATGGTGTTCCGTTAGAAGTTCTACGGCGAAATGGTGCTCGAGCAATGTAATGTTCTTATGAGCGTTGACTCTTTCAAGCAATGCCTGTTCGACTTCCTGGCCGGTGAGATCTTTGGCATGGACGATTCTTTTTCTTGAATGTCCACCTTCTCTGCCAAGGTCCAGGTTTTCATCATTCGTTGTCGTGAAATCGACGCCGAGCTCAATCAGCTTTTTGATATGCTGCGGGCCCTCTCTGACCATGAGAGAAACCATTTCATAATCACACAGCCCCGCACCTGCATCGAGTGTATCCTCTATATGAAGCTCGGCACTGTCGTTTTCTCCAACAGTCGCTGCAATACCCCCCTGGGCCCAGTTGGTATTCGAGGCACAGCTTTCTTTTTTTGTGATAATGGTTACACTTGCGTGGTCGGCGATGTGCAATGCAAAATACAATCCTCCGATGCCGCTGCCGATGACCAGCACATCGGTTTTGATTTCTTCTTTCATAAATGGTTATGAGGATATGTTACGAGGAGTAGTCAGCGAGGCTGTTGTGTGTTTTCGCTGATATGTATTCCAGTAAAAACACCATGATCAGTCCTACTGCCATGAATGTCATCGCGGAAATGACCATGGGATCGGATCCGGTAGTTTGAAGGTAGGTTTCCGGCATTACGTTGGATGAAAAGAGAATGGCTTTCTTGCCGTCGACCACTGTATCCGTAACAGCTACTTTCCATGGCCATACTTTTGTTAATGAACCGATCATGATACCGGCAAGCAGCATCATTGTCTGGTCATGGTAACGTTGTAAAAGCTTTGAAAGAATTCTGACGAAACCAAGCAGCCCAACAAGGCATCCCGTCCCAAAAACAGCAATGACGGCTACGTTGAACTCTTTGATGGCTTCAAGAATAAATGAGTACTTCCCCAAGAGCAGTAAAATGAAACTGCCGGATATTCCGGGAAGTATCATGGCACATATGGCGATTGCGCCTGAGAGAAAGACGAACCACCAGCTTTCGGGGGTTGTTACGGGAGAGAGGCTCGTTATTACAAGGGCTGAAAGCATTCCCAGGAGTCCGGCAGTCCAGGCGATGAGGGAATGAGTTTTTACTTTTCGAACGATAACCACTGCTGATGCGATAATGAGCCCGAAAAAAAACGAGAGCAGCAGCAGCGCATGGTTTTCGAGAAGAAAAACTATCGTATTTGACAAGGTGATGATGCTCATGAGGATACCGAGAAACAAACTCAGCAGGAAAGCTCCGTTGATGGTTTTCCAAAAAGAGTGGAACTCGAAACGGGATAATTTTCTCAGTGCCGAGCTGTTTATCGATTTGAGGGAAGCAATGAGGGTTTCATAGATTCCGGTGATGAAGGCAATGGTACCGCCGGAAACGCCAGGAATCACATCTGCCGCTCCCATCAGGATGCCTTTGATGGTTACGGGAAGGTAATATTGTACGATTTTTGAGACCATTTCGTTAACCGGTTCCGGCGCCAGTTCAGGTTGTTGTTTTTTTCTTTCTGATATATTTCAGTGAGTTGGCAACGATGATAATGATACCCACGAGAATAATATAATGTACAAAATCAACCAGATCGGGGAACAAGGCTGCAAGAAAATAACCTGCCGAAGTAAAGCAAAGTACCCAGACGACAGATCCCGATATGCTATAAAAAAGAAAAACCGGATATGGCATGTTGGCAACGCCGGCAAGTGTTGCGGTAAAGCTTCTTACCACTGGAACGAAACGTGCGAGGAAAACCGCTTTTGAACCATGCTTTTCGTAAAACCGTTCTGTTTTGTCGAGGTGTTCTTTACGGAAGAACATCGTTTCCTTTTTATTCAAAAAGGCTCGTTGAAGCTGTGAACCGATAAAGTAGCCGGTTGAATCTCCCATAATTGCTCCGAGACTGAGTGTAGCGATAACAAGTGGGAAATCGAGCTGGCCGGAGGCTGCTATCAGCCCTGCCGTAATAAGCAGAGAATCACCGGGCAGGAAAAAACCTGCAAAAAGTCCTGTTTCTGCAAAAACGATCGCAAACAGAAGTGCGTAGCCTCCCCAGATGATAAGTTCTTCAAGCGTATGAATGTCTTGCATAAAAAATAAGCCGCCATCATGGCGGCTTGGGTTTTGGTTCAACTTTCCGAGGTATCAGGGTAACAATACTGCGCAGGCGATTACGGTTGTCCATAGTCCGTTTTCACCCTCCGCTGATTGTGTGATATTGAATGAATTGATAATTTTGCCGCTCATTTTATAGATTCCTTCCCGTTCATCCCAGTCCTTGTTTGGATCAAACTCGATACCGAGAGTGGTTGCAAGCATTGTTGCGGCTAGATCTTCCGCGTACTCACCAGATTGTTCGGAAGTTTGACCGTATGGGTGGTGTTCCGAAAGGTAGCCGTAAAGTGATTCATCTGCCGGCAGTGCAACGCCAATGGATGATGCTATGAGGCGGCCATGCTCATTCGTGGAATTCCTTGCCATGACTGCAAAGGTGATTTCACCGGGAGAGAGCAGTTTCAATCCTTCTTCGACGTTCAGCCGCTTGCATTTCGGGGGAAAAATGCTCGATACGGTTACCAGATTGCATTTTTCAATTTTTGCATCTCTCAATGCGAGCTCGAAAGAGGAAAGATACTCTTTGTGTTTTCCTACACCTTTGGTGAAAAATACTCTTTCAGGTACAAATGACAACGCCGTTACCTCCGGATAATATTCGTAAATGGTACTATAAAATTCTGCAAGTATAGGAAAAAGCCGGGTTATTCTAAATCATTTTTTCATGGCAACCTTGAAAAATTTTCGTTTTCCTGCTTTCAGCACCTTCGGTTCTTTTTCTAGAGGAACCTCGAAGTTTATGTCATTGATTTTTGCTTCGTCGATCTGGATGGCGTTCTGGCTTATGAGTCTGCGCGCTTCACTTTTCGATGAGGCAGCTTTCAGTTCTACCAGCAGTTCCACCAATGGAACCGACTTGGATTCGAATGCAAATACCTCTATGTCGGTCGGTGCTTTTTTATGAACGAAAACCCTGTCGAAATGATCTTCCGCTTTTCGCGCGAACTCGGCAGAGTGATAGATCGATACGATCTCTTTTGCAAGTGTCCTTTTTGCTTCTCTCGGATTTTGCTTGATAATTTCTCCGAATAACTCGGGTGACTGTTTCGAGCTTGGTAGAAGAAGGGTGAAATAGGTTTCGATCAATTCATCCGGGATAGAAAGAATTTTTCCGTAGATATCTTCAGCGGTATCGTTGAAGCAGATCGCATTGCCGAGTGATTTCGACATTTTTTCCACTCCGAATGTGCCGATAAGCAAAGGCATGGTGATACAGATCTGAGGTTGGATGCCATACTCGCGTTGCAGATCCCTGCCGACAAGCAGATTGAATTTTTGATCTGTTCCACCCAGTTCGATATCGTTACGTAAATGGACCGAATCCATACCCTGGGCAAGAGGGTAAAGAAACTCGTGTATCGAGATCGGCTCACGCTGCTTATAGCGTTTTTCAAAATCATCCCTTTCAAGCATTCTCGCTACTGTATAATGGCTGGAGAGCCGAATGACGTCATCGAATGTCATTCGGCCGAGCCATTCCGAGTTGTAGCAGATGGTCGTTTTCTGGCGGTCGAGAATCGTTGAGGCTTGTTCAAAGTACGTTTGGCCGTTTTGTTTCGCTTCTGTTGCTGAAAGCTGTGGCCTTGTCTTGCTTTTACCGGAAGGATCGCCGATCATAGCTGTGAAATCACCGATAATGAGAATGGCCTCATGGCCCAAATCTTGAAAGTCTCTCAGTTTTCTCAATACGACTGAGTGCCCGAGGTGCAGGTCGGGCCTGGATGGATCGGCACCGAGTTTGATTTTCAGGGGCTTTTGGGTTTCAAAACTTTTGGTCAGTTTCCGTTCGAGTTCTTCTTCGCTTATAACCTCGACGGTATTACTGACAATAAGATCGAGCTGTTCTTTGACAGGTGGGAAACTCATGGTTGAAATCGTTCTTTATCTGGATTGTGACTGGTTTACATTACTCTGAAAACTAATGATAGGAGACGCAGTAATGTTCGTTGAATTACAGAAAAATGTCGGGTCGATCGGTGAAATTGTCTCGTTGTTTCACTGATGGGCATGACGATGAAGAAGATGGGTTACGCTTGGTTCTTTCCATGGTCTTTTCGGGTTTGATCCTGAAAATGACGGTTCCAGGCAGAGAAGGACCACAGGCGACCGCTGAATATTGTATAGCTGCATAATTGTGACTTTTTCGATCATTCGTTACTGATCTTTTGTTATGTTCACGGGTAGTTCCACGCGTATCAGTACTGTTGCTTCAATCTCTGTAGTTGGCGTTCGGTGTCCCGGGATTTCATGCTTTCACGTTTGTCGTAGAGCTTTTTCCCTTTTGCGAGCCCAAGTTCCAGCTTCAGAACACCTCTGTTGTTGAAAAACGCTTTCAGCGGTACCAGCGTCAACCCTTTTTGCTGCAGCTTCAATCTGAGTTTTTCTATTTCATCGCGTTTAAGAAGCAGTTTGCGGCTTCTTTTTGGATCAAGCTGTTCGATATGGTTGTGTTCGTATGCCGATATCTGCATGTTTTCCAGCCAGACCTCTCCCCTGTGAATTATCGCATAACTTTCATTGAGGCTTGCTTTTCCCTGGCGAACGGATTTGACTTCACTGCCTTTCAACGCAATACCCGCTACCATTGTATCGAGTATCTGGTACTCGTGTCTGGCTTTGCGGTTGAGTATCGTTGTTACGTATTGTGCTTTTTTTTGCTCTTTTGTCACGGCTCGGTTTTCAACCTTTCTTGAAAAAATACTGTATTGACAATGCTGAATTCACGGTTCAGGTTTGGTAGTAGTCTTCCGGAATCAGATTTCCCATGTTGAGGACAAGATGCGGGTCGAGAATCTTTTTTATTCTTACCATTTCCTGTATACCATCGTTTCCAAACATCTTGACAAGATATCCCGCCTTGAGCTTTCCAATACCGTGCTCGGCCGAAAGCGTTCCACCCAGTTCAAGGGCTTTTTCGACAAAATCGTGATAGAGTGCTTTTGCAGTAATAAACTCGTCATGGTTGGCCGGCAGAATGTTGAGATGGACATGTGCATTTCCTATATGACCAAAAATTATATAACGAAAACCATGATTTTCACAAGAATGCCGGTAAAAATTGTAAAGTTCGATGAAGGATGTGTCGGGAACGGCCATATCTGTACTGATCTTGCTTTCAGCTTGTGTACTGAGCCACTCGTTGACCTGGACCGGAAGTTCATGCCGAAACGCTTTCATCGCTCTTTGTTCATCGACGTCGAGAGCAATCCAGGACTCATCTGTCATGGCATTGAAACGTTCCATGAGTTCAAACCATGCCTCGAGTGTTTCGTCTTCTCTTTCCTGCGAGGTTTCTTCCTCGAAGAAAACAGCTCCGGCCGTATTTGCAGGGATCTCCGGGTATACCTTGCGAAGAAAACCCAGAGAGTTACAGTCGAAAAACTCCAGTGCTCTCGGGTCGACCCCCTTGGTTTTCTTTTTTGCATTGTCCACAAAATGAAACAGGTCATCAAGAGTGCTGAAATAGACAAGGCACGAGATGATTTTTTCCGGGATCGGAATGAGCTGCAGGTCAGCTTCTACAATAACGCCGAGGGTTCCTTCGGATCCTATGAACAGATCGATGAGGTCCATATCGCGGGTAGAATAATAGCCTGCGTTATGTTTCGAGGTGAGAGGGAGGTTATAGCCGGGAACTTTGATCTCCAAAGCGCCTGCGAAAGGCAGGTCGAGATGGAATGTATCATCTTTTCCGGCGCAATATTTTCCTCTCGGAATATCCACAATGTCTCCGGATGTCAGAACAACGGTAATGCGTGCTATGTGATTTCTCGTAGGTCCGTACTTGTAAGTGCGCGCACCCGATGAGTTGTTGGCGATGGTACTACCTATAAAGCATAATTTTTCTGTAGGGTCCGGAGGATAAAGCCAACCGAAGCTTTCGGCTTTTTTCTGGATATCTTCAAGCAAAGCTCCTGCTCCAACTGTCATGATGGCCTTGTTGCCGTCAGAGGTGACAGGCTTTTCTATCCAGTTGAGCTTTTCCATGGCGATCACATAGTCACCGAAAGGTATTCTGCCTCCAGTGGTGCCTGTTCCGTTACCTGCTATCACGAACTTTTTCCCGGAAGCAGCGCTTTCTCTCAGCAGTTTTGAAACATCCGTGACGTTGTCGGGAAAATACACGCCAGGCGTGTGACCGGTTTTAATATTGCTGGTATCTTCCAGAAACCCTTGAATAAGAGCAGGATCGTTTTTATAAATCATTTCTTTGCGGTTCATTGACACGGCTGTCAGTGTTTTCTGCGGCCAACGATAGACTGTCAACGGCAGTGGTGTCAGGACCGTTAACATAATAATTAATCAGTTTTCCGGCTATAGGTGCGGAAACACTTCCGCCATACCCGGCATTTTCAACAAGTACGACAATGGCAATAGATGGTTCTTCAAAAGGGGCGAATGCAACGAACCATGCATGATCTTCACCGTGCGGGTTCTGTGCTGTACCGGTTTTACCCGCTACCTTGACGTTTTTCACCGCAGCAAGTCTGCCTGTGCCTCTTTCTACAACGCCAAGCATTGCCTTGCGAACCGTTTCAAACGTTTTTTCAGAGATCGGCAGTTTATTCTTCCTGAAATCGAACGTTTCGATAATATCACTCTTGTCAGAAAGGTAGCCCTGAACGAAATGGGGTTGATACCAGGTTCCCTTGTTTGCTATTGTAGCGGTAAATGCTGCGAGCTGGAGTGGCGTAGTGTTCAGTTCGCCCTGGCCTATAGCCAGACTGACAAGATAACCCTTTGTCCATTTCCCCTTTCCATATCGCTTGTCGTAATAGTCAACCGACGGTAGGGGAGATGAACGTTCTCCGGGCAGGTCGATACCGCTGGTTTTTCCGAATCCGAACATTCTTCCATACTCGGTCCATTTTTCAAATCCGAGATCGAAGATCAGATTATAGTAATACGTGTTACATGACTCGATAATCGACCGTTCCAGATTGACCGGACCGTGTCCCTGGCCTCCATGGCACAGAAAGCGGCCTCTTCCCAATTTGAAAACTCCTGAGCAGTAAATCGTTTTTTCAGGTGTTATGGCTCTTTCTTCAAGAGCGGCAATTGCAAGCAGTAGCTTGTATACGGAACCCGGTGGATACGATGCCTGCATCGCGCGATTGAACAGCGGTTTGTCCGGGTCACGAACGATCTCGAGCCATTTTTTGCCGTCTGTCGTGCCGTTCAGAATTTCAAGGTCGTAATCCGGCTGGCTCACCATCGCAAGTATCCCGCCGTTACGGGGATCAACGGCTACCACGGCTCCTGATTTTCCGGTTTCTTTCAAAAGATCTTCGGCGAGTTTTTGAAGGCCGGCATCGAGAGTTAGATACAAGTCGTTGCCTTTGATGAACGGTCGATCCCTGGCTCCGTTTTCAAATTTTCCCGCGGACTTGCCGATTGAATTGACCAGTTCGAACCGTATGCCTTTTTCTCCTCTCAGATAGTCCTCGTATTTTTTTTCCAGCCCTTTGCTGCCTGTTTTGTCATCGGGTGTATACCCTTTTTGAGACATTTCTTCAAGCTGGTTTTTGGAAATGAAGTTCAGATACCCGAGGATGTGCGAGGCTCCAAGTTCCAGTGGATATTTTCTTTTATTTTCAACCTCTATCATCACTCCCGGCAGCTGCCAGAGATTTTCGCTAAGACGCATCATCTCCTGCGGTTCTATATCCCTTCCAACAGCAACAGGTGCGAAACGGTTGTACTTGAATCCTTTCTGTATCCTTTCCGAGAGTTCTTCGAAGGTAATGTCCAG
This sequence comes from Prosthecochloris sp., assembly GCA_015482705.2. Classification (GTDB taxonomy): domain Bacteria; phylum Bacteroidota; class Chlorobiia; order Chlorobiales; family Chlorobiaceae; genus Prosthecochloris. The sequence continues at coordinate 46,773 of JADMLA020000022.1, forward strand.
TAGACCGGCAAGCATATTTTTTTTCAACGAGTCGGTAAACTCGGCAGGGACGACCTTAACCGAATACAGCGGTTGATTGTCGACGATCACTGTACCGTTTCGGTCGATCATCCGCCCTCTCGGGGGCTGTATCCATACTCTTCTCAGGCTGTTGGCATCCGAAATGGAACCAAGCTCCTTGTATTCGAAGATTTGAAGATAAATGAGGCGCATAAACAGGACAGCAAAGACCGCTATGACAACCAGCGAGACAGTGAGTGCTCTTTGCCGAATTTTATCCATGAGTTAAACCGTGCATTTCATTTTTTTTGAAACAGAGTAACAAACGAAGGGTAACGACATGACCGGTACAGTAAGTTGGTCAGCGTTGACCATGAATTGTCACCGCTTTCATCGTTTCTTGGATATGAACTAATTGTTGACAAGGATTTTCTTGAAAAACATTTGATAGGCAAATACTGCAACAATCATCGTCAACAACGTTGCGACTCCTATGGAATAGGTCATATGCAATGTTGTCGGTAACGACAGTACATTGATCATGAGTGTATACAATACTCTGCCGATCACGGAGGCAAGCAAAACGCCTTTGTAGTACATTTGTTTTTTCTGCCGTGAGGAGGCATGACTGTCCTCCGGGATGTAAAAATAACCGGCAACGAAACCTTCTATGGTTTTTGTAAGTGTTTCGGTTCCGATGCTGCCGCTCAGGATTCCGGTTGCGATACCTGCCATGAAACCGTAGGTTGTGCCCTGTTTCTGACCATATCTGATAGCCGTGAAAGCGATGTAGATGGTAACTATATCGGGAAAAACACCGAAAATAACCAGGCGTGATACCGCATACTGTTGTATTATGCAGAGCACGATGAGCAGAAAGGTGTCGAGGATGGTATGTTTAAACACTTTTTTCTTATTGTTTCATACGTTTAATGATCGTTTTCCACAGCTTACTGGTTCAAGGATTCGTTTGGTCAGTCTGTGAACTGTTTATCCCTGTATCCGTGGCTTCTCTCATCAAGTCAACTTTTTCCGAATCCACAGTTTTTTCGGCTACCATGACGTGAGTCAATGATGAAAAATCAACGCCCAATTCGATATTGATTCTGTAAAACTGTTTTTCAGGAATGACTTCAATGACTTTTCCCACAGGTATACCTCGAAGGGCAAACGTGCTGAAATCGGCAGTAGAGATCTTTTCTCGTTTATACATCGAGCTGCTGAGTGGAACGTAATGCATTTGTGCAATCTGTTCCTGTTCTCCGTTCCATCTGAGTATGCCATGTGTATTACTGCTGTCGGATACCACGCTGACGCTGAATTCAGAGTGAATCAACGGCATTACCTTTGCATAATTTCTCGAAACCTGAATAACCCTTCCCACCAGGCCATCGGGAGTAAGTACCGCCATATCTTTTTCTATACCCTGTTTGTCGCCAACATCGATGATCATTACGTTTTCACTTGTGTCGAACCTCCGTTCAACGACTCTTGCAGGAATAAGGTGAACAGGAGCATTATTCATAAAGGATGCTGCACGGTCGATACTGGCCGTATCCCGCAAGGCGTTGCCTTTGACAATAACGTCGGCAAGCAGTGCCGAGTTCTGCAGCGTCAATTTTTCGTTTTCCTGTTTGAGATTGATATACAAGCTTATTTCGCTCAAACCTTGTGACAATGTCGCTCTCACTTCAGTTCCTCTGGACAAGAGGCTTTTCAGTGAGTAATGTTCCTCGAATTTGATGAGGAGGCCCGCTATACCGCAGTAAAGCAGGAGCAACAGGTATGCGTTGTTGTTACTGAAAAATTTAAACAGATTCGGCACGTTATCGGAAGGTTGCTCTTGTTATTCTTTCGTCTTTTCTTTAACGAACCGTTCGTCTTCGAGCTGGATCGTTACATGATCAATATTATACTTTTCCTTCAACTCTCTATGGATGGGAGTCAGAAGTTTCTGACCTTCCTGAAGATTGTCTACCTGAAGGTGGCAGCTTAGTGCATTGATGCCGCTCGTGAGGGCCCAGACGTGAAGGTCATGGAGGTTTTGAACATGATCGAAGTTCAGTAACGTGCTTTCTATATCTCCAATGTCCAGTTCTTTCGGGACAGATTCCATAAGGACATTGACCGCTTCTTTTATGATGCCGAGTGAACTTCTCACAATGAGTACTGCAATGAAGAAACTGATAAAACTGTCCAGTGCCATCCAGCCTGTCAGCTGAATCAGAAGTGCTCCTCCGACGACACCGACCGATCCTGCAAGATCACTCACAATGTGAATATAGGCGGCCTTTACATTGACACTGTTACTCTTTTCTTTTCTCAGTGAGAATGCATTGATGCAATTTGCCGTAAGACCAATCACACCGAAAAAAAACATCTCTATTGTTTGGATTTCTTTCGGCATTGCGATACGCTTCCAGGCCTCTATGGTGATAAAGAGTGCGGTGACGCAAAGGATCACTCCGTTTATCAGTGCCGCAATGATTTCGAGCCGAAAATAACCATATGATCGTTGTTTTGTCGATGGTTTCACACTGAATTTAATGGCAAGAAAACTGATCAGTAGAGCGAAAAGATCAGTAGCCATATGCCCGGCGTCAGCTATGAGAGCAAGGCTTCCGGAAAGCCACCCTCCGACAAGTTCAACAAAAAAAATAACAGCAGTGATTACAACTGCATATTGCAATCCTTTTTTAGCTTTACCGCTCCTGAAGGTTTGTTCCGAGCGAACCCTCTCGTTATGTTCCATTCTAGATCAGAAGTGGCTTTCAACAATACGGTTGCGGGAAAATGAATATTCGAGTCATGTTAACCCGGCCGATTTGGCTGGCACCTTGATTTTATTAAATTTACCGGTTTATAGCAGTATTCAGGAATGAATTAAAATTATGAGTTTACACGTAACTGACAAATTTGTTGTTGTCGGAGACCGGGTGCTGATCAAACCTCGATCAGGCGATGAGAGAACGAAATCCGGAATCTACCTGCCGCCCGGCGTTCAGGAGAAAGAGAAGATACAAAGTGGTTACGTGCTGAAAATCGGGCCGGGATATCCTGTCGGCCCCCCTCCGGAAAGTGATGAGCCATGGATGGAGGAGATTTCAAGTCCTCAATACATTCCCCTGCAGGCAAAGGTCGGTGACCTGGCGATATTTATTCAAAGCAGCACTCATGAAATCGAGTACGAGGGGGAAAAATATCTCATTGTTCCTCACGCGGCGATATTGTTGCTCATCAGGGAAGACGATGAGCTCGAGTATTATCTGAAGTAACTGAACCTCCGATTTGAGTTTCACGTTTTTTTGAGTTGTATCGAACATAGCCGCTCCGGAAGGACCGGGTTCTGAAGAATTTTTTTTGGTTTATCATGATAGCTTTTGGTGGAAATAACGATATATCAACCGATGCGCAGGCAAAAGAGTTCGTTCGGCGCATTGAAAAACTGAAACAGGAAATGCGGGCAATAATTCTTGCCCACTATTATACGGTTCCCGAAGTGCAGGATGTAGCGGATATCGTCGGGGATAGTCTTGCTCTTGCCCGTGCTGCGGAGAGTACCAAAGCCGATGTGATTGTTTTTGCAGGTGTGTATTTCATGGGAGAAACGGCAAGTATTCTCAATCCCGGCAAGCTTGTGCTCATGCCGGATGACCATGCAGGGTGTCCACTTGCAGACAGTTGTCCAATCGAGGAGTTCAGGGCGTTCAAGAGTGAATATCCTGAGGCATTGGTCATAAGCTATATCAACTCAACTGCTGAAATCAAAGCTGAATCGGACATTATCTGCACCTCTTCCAATGCAGAGCATATCGTTCGGCAAATTCCTGAAGATAAGGAGATTATTTTCGGCCCGGACAGGAATCTCGGCAGTTACGTCATGAGGAAACTCAACAGAAAAATGATTCTCTGGCAGGGCTACTGTTATGTTCACGAAGCGTTTAGCTGGGGGGTCGTTAAAGAAACGGTCGAGGCACATCCCGGAGCTGAACTTATCGCTCATCCTGAATGCCGTGAGGATTTGCTGCAACATGCTGATTTTATAGGATCTACCAGTGGATTGCTCGAGTACGCAAGGCGGAGTTCGAGCAAAACGTTCATTGTTGCCACAGAGCCGGGTATTGTCCATGAAATGCAGAAACGTTCACCTCAAAAAACATTTGTTCCTGCTCCCAAAGATGCTTCTCAGCCCTGGAGTACCTGTACACAGATGAAACAGAATACTCTTGAAAAACTTTGGCGCTGCATGGAAACCCGTCAACCGGAGATAGTCGTTGAAGAATCTCTGCGCCAAGCAGCCCTGAGGCCCATCCGGCGTATGCTCGAAATGTCCTAGGATTCCTTGAAAATGGTCCTTTTTGCCCATTTTTGTGTCGTGTTCAGACTTCCTTTCCAACGCATTCAAACATACGCTCTGCTTCGTCGTCTGAACACTCTTTGATCTTGAACGAAAAACCTCATTTTTGAGGCATCCTCGCTCATTGTGCACTACGGACTATTTTCATGTCACTTGTTTCTCACTTGCCCTTGAACCCTTCGCTGCTGTTATTCAAGGTGATCGTTTTCATCTCGTCACTTTTCATTTGTTTCTGCTTCTCCATGCGCATAAACGAAACCACCTCTGCCGAGTGTATCGACGACCTGCTGGATTTTAGCGGGATTGACCACAAAGCAGCCGTTGCTTCGGCCGATTCTGGGCCCGTTGAACGTCAGAAGGTTCTCGAAAATGACGGGTATGGAGACGTAGCTTGCCGAGTGGAAGACAATGTCTCTTTTGAACGCGTTGCTGTTTTTCAATGAGTCGAGCCCGTGAAGCCTTATGGCAAGTCCGTGATCTCCCTTGTACACGTTTCCTGTTTTATAGAGGCCGAGGCTACTCATGTTCGAGCCGGAGATGTTTGAAAATTTCCGTGCTTTGAGAGTGCCGCTTTTTGCTGCATGTGCAACGTGATAAAAGCTTTTCGATTCGAAGCTCGTGTCGATAATGAGCATACGTTTGAATAGGGATGGCTTTGTATAATCCACGATAGCCAGGTACTGTGGGGCACTATCATGGGGATGAGTGCTTCTGTATTGAGATACAGCCCTGTATGCCGACTGGATTGCTTCATCCGAAACAGCAGGTAGGGAGAACAGGAGCCCGAAAAGTATGACTGTGGAAAGAAGGACAGTTGCGAAACCGAATGCAATGAGCTGGGTTTTTCTTGTCATGTGTCTGTCTGGTGTTCCTTGAGGAATGTTCCGTTACTGTACTCTTCAAATGCTGTTTGCAGTTCTTTGCGGGTATTCATGACAATCGGCCCATGCCAGGCGATAGGTTCGTGCAGAGGATTGCCTGAAATCAGCAAAAATCTCACAGGACTGTTTTCGGTCGACACATGTACATGATCTCCTCCGTCACTATCGTAGAGAACCAGAGTTTCATTGTCCATAAGCGGCCCGGTTTCCATATCAAAGTAATTCACGCCTGCTGTGTCAAAAGAAAACGGTTCTGTATTGTGACTGAAATAACCTTCTCCGGCGATGATATAGGTGAAAGCGGTATGACCTTCTTGTATAGGATGACTCCAGGTTCTTCCGGCAGGCAGTGTGACATCGAGGTACTCCGGGTCGGTAGTAATTCCTTCGACCGGTCCTGTGACTCCTTCTGCTTTTCCACAGATAACGCGAACAGATACGCCGCTTTGCAGGTGTATCTCCGGAATTATCTCTCTGGTAATGTTCCTGTAACGGGGCGGTATCATTTTTTGAGAAGCAGGAAGATTCGCCCAGAGTTGGAAACCGGCAACACCGCCCTGACTATTGCCGAAGGGCATTTCTTCGTGGATTATTCCGCTGCCGGCGGTCATCCACTGAACTTCTCCCGGATGGATCACACCTTTGTTTCCTATACTATCATGATGCTGAACGCTTCCGTCCAGAAGATAGGTGATGGTTTCGATACCTCGATGCGGGTGCCATGGGAACCCTTTGAGATAATCCGGTGGATTGTCGGATCGGAAATCGTCGAGAAGAAGAAACGGGTCGAAAAGGGGGATCTGGCTGAACCCGAATGCACGTTTAAGCGTAACTCCGGCCCCTTCGGTAACCGGTGTGCTTTTAAAAACTTTTTTTATTGCTCTTGGCTTTTCCATGTCAGCTTTTCCATTCTTTCGGCGAAACATGTCATATAAAAAACAATGCATGTGTTTCATTCGTTCAGCCCGATATTTTTCGGGCGTAATGCATGTATCTACAATAGATTGTGTAAATTCATCCAAACTACAGGTCGGTATCCGGTCTTGAAAAATTGTATAAGCTTATCATGGGAAAAAAAACTGCTACTATTCTGTTTATTGGAGATGTCGTCGGTAAACCCGGCCTGCAAATTGTCGGTCATCTTTTGAAAGGACTCATTTCGAAGCATTCCATAGACTTTGTTATCTGCAATGGTGAGAATACTCATAACGGTAAGGGAATCAGTAAAGAAGCCTTGCACCAGTTGAAAGAAGCGGGAGTCGATGTTATTACCGGCGGTAACCATACATGGAATAATTTCAACTTTTTCGAAACACTCAAAAGTGATCCTTCTGTCATACGTCCCCTGAATTATCCAAGAGGGGTATACGGAAAAGGGTATGGTATTTTTCGTATGGGTAACGGCCTTGGCGATATAGCTGTAGTGAATCTTCAGGGAAGAACATTCATGTCTCCGATCGAATGTCCTTTCAGAACGGCTGACTGGGTGATAAAGCAACTCAAAGACAAGGTTTCCAGTATCGTTGTCGATATGCATGCAGAGGCAACAGCCGAAAAAATTGCATTGGGCTGGTACCTCGATGGAAGAGTATCGGCAGTTCTCGGTACACATACGCATGTGCAGACGGCTGACGAGAGAATATTACCAAAAGGAACGGCGTATTGCTCGGATGTCGGTATGACGGGGCCTTTCGAGTCGATTATCGGTATGCAGATCAAAGCGGCAACGGATCGCTTTCTCTACCAGACGCCTCATAAATACGAATGTGCCGAAAATGACGTTCACCTTTCGGCCGTACTTCTCCAACTCGATGTTGAAACGGGAAAAGCTACCGGTATCAGCAGAATTTTCTATCCGGACTTCAATCGGGGAAATCTCTGACTTTTACCTTTTCCCCTGTTCGAACTCTTCGGCAATGAGGACGTCATTTTCACTGCCGATATACAGCGGGGTCCTCTGATGCAGTTCTGCGGGATCGATATCGAGAATGCGTTCTCTTCCATTGGTGGCTCTTCCTCCAGCCTGTTCGCAGATGAAGGCAAGTGGATTTGCTTCGTACATCAAACGGAGTTTCCCTGCAGGATGCTTTTTCGTTGCAGGATAGACAAAGATGCCGCCAGTAAGAAGGTTGCGGTGGAAGTCTGCGACGAGTGAGCCTATGTATCGTGTGCTGTAAGGTCTGCCGGTTTCACTATCCTCTTCTTTCAGGTAATCGATATAGTTGATTGTGGAATCATGCAGTTGGTGCAAAGAACCTTCATTGATCGAGTAGTATTTTCCCTGTTTCGGTGTCGTGATGTTTTCATGAGAAAGCAGGAACTCGCCGATGGTTGGGTCATAGGTAAAACCGTGCACACCATGTCCGCTGCTGTAAACCATCACCACGGACGATCCGTAGATCACGTAACCTGCAGCAACCTGCTGTGAACCTTTCTGTAAACAGTCGTTTATATCCGCTTTTTTGGGGTTGTCGCCCGTCAGGCGGTAGATTGAGAAAATTGTACCGACACTGACGTTGACGTCTATGTTGGATGAACCATCGAGCGGATCGAAAAGAAGAACATATTTACCTGTTTCGTTTCTGGGCGGAGCAATCGTCCCTTCGTTTTCCTCAGAACCCATGATCGCAAACCTGCCATGCTGGCCGATCGCATTGATGATTTTATCATTTGCAAACAGGTCGAGCTTTTTTACCTCCTCTCCCTGGACATTCGTCGTTCCGGCCATACCGAGGATATCGACCAGTCCGGCACGAACCACCTCTCTTCTGACAAGCTTCGCGGCAAACGCTACATCGTATAGCAAATCAGTCAGTTCCCCGGTAGCGTGGGGATTGAGTTTCTGTTCTTCGACAAAGTGTCGTTCGATGGTGATCAGTTTGTTCATCTGTTCTTGTCTGGATGGATTCGGAAATGTTTCTCTCTATTCGGTCGCTTGCTAATGTACTGTTTTTTTCCAGGCATTTCAAGGGTTGACGCTGAAGCGAAGTAATGCTGCGGAAGTCAATTCCGATGCACGACTTCTGTGGTAAGGCAATCGTTCGGAAAAAGCAATTTGTCCTCCCGTAATGAAATGGTTATATAAACCGGTGGTAATTGATACTAGAAGTTCATCACCCTGATCTCATGAAACGATATCGATGGAATATTCTCGTGTCGGACGAGGAGAAGTCGGCAAAACTTTCACGTGACATTAATGTCAGTCTGCCAATAGCAAGAGCGCTGTACAACCGTGGAGTTATTGATTTTGATGATGCGAAAGAGTTTTTCAGACCGAGTCTCGATTCGTTGCCGTCACCGTTTCTTTTCAAGGATATGCAGAAAGCCGTCGAGCGGGTTCGAAAAGCTGTGGAAACCGGAGAAAAGATTCTCGTCTATGGCGACTATGATGTGGATGGTACCACCGGAACGTCGCTTCTTTATCTCTTTTTGCAGTCATTGGGAGCAGAGGTATCATTCTATATCAATGACAGGTTTACGGAAGGATACGGTTTGTCCGAAGCAGGGGTTGCTCAGGCCGTGAAGCTTGAAACATCGCTGGTCGTTACGGTTGATTGTGGCATACAGGCATACCGTGAAATAGAAATGCTGGCTGCGGAAGGTATAGAGGTGATTGTCTGTGACCACCATGAACCCGAGCCCGAAACACTGCCTCCGGCACACGTGATTCTCAATCCAAAAGTACCGGGCTGCGGTTATCCGTTTCGCGAACTCTGCGGTTGCGGAGTAGCCCTGAAACTGATCCATGCTTTTGCCGAGTCCATGAGAAAACCATCAGAAAAGTGGCTGCAGTATGTCGATCTCGTTGCTATTGCAACTGCAGCAGATATGGTGCCTCTTGAAAAAGAGAACAGAATATATATGCACAAGGGAATGGAACTTCTGAAGAAAAAACCACGTGCAGGGATCCAGGAAATGCTTTCCTTGATGGGAATAGATGCCGGCTTGCTGGGGACGGGGCATATCGCTTTTGGAATCGCACCGAGAATCAATGCCGCCGGCCGTTTGCATACGGCGAGAACGGCAGTCGAGTGGCTTATCGCCGGCTCAAAAGATGAAGCACGGGTTCATGCAGCAGAGCTTGATCGTTTGAACAAAGAGAGGCGACAGATCGATAGCGGTATGCTTAAAAGTGCCGAAGCTATGGTTGAGGGTCACTTTGCCAGTTTCTGTTCGTCGATCGTGCTGTATAATGAAGAGTGGCATCTCGGTGTTCTTGGGATTGTTGCGTCCCGGTTACAGGACAAATACTATCTGCCGACAGTCATCATGGGTGGAAGTGACGGGGTGGTTAAAGGGTCGGTGCGAAGTGTTCAGGGACTCAATATTTTTGAGGTTTTGCAGCGATGTGACCGTTTTCTCGAAAAGTTCGGAGGTCATGATGCTGCGGCGGGCATCACGCTCAAACCGGAAAATATTCCCGGGTTCCGTAAGCTGTTTGACAGGATATGTTCTGAAAAACTTTCACTCGAAAAGCGGCAGAAAGAACTGCAAATCGATTCCCGTTTATTGCTCGAGGATGTTACCGGTAAATTTCTCAATGTTTTGAAACAGTTCGGCCCCTTCGGGCAGGGTAACCGGGAACCCTTGTTTTACAGCTCGAATCTCAGGCTTTCGGGATTGCCGAGGTTGTTGCAGGGCAAACATGTTAAGTTCGCCGTGAAAGATATATCAGGAGGGATTCACGATGTTATTGCTTTCGGCAGGGAAGACATTTATCGTGAACTCGAACGGGGTTCACGCAGGATGTTCTCCATGGTATATTCGCTTGATGAAAATGAGTGGAACGGTCGAAAAAACGTACAGCTCAAACTCAAGGATATTGGATTCGATGAATGAGTTTCTCTTCGATGTCTTTGTGATTCATAAACAGTATACTTCATTTTTTCCCTCTATGTTGGTGGAAGACATGGCTGATAATTATCGTCTTTTCACTTTTGTTTTTCATTTGTTTTTGTACAATGTTTTGTTTTAATGTGAAATACGCGTATTATTAGTGTGTTATGAATATGATTTATATTGCTTCGATATATTATCAGTATTCGTCTTGAGCACCTTGGTTCCCCATTAGTACCCGTTATAAGTGTGTATCTATGTATTCTGTGCATCACTGAAAAGTGAATACACGGTATGTGGCTTTGTATGTTTACCTGCAAATTGGGAGACATCATGAATAATTACGTTTTGCACATCAAAAACCAGCATCCCATTCATGTGACTTTTAAAGACAAGGCACAGAGGAGCAATTTCCTGAGAGAAAGTGAGAACATCTTGACCTTGAACACAGAAAAAGGTTCGATTTTCGTTTCTACTTCGAGTTTTGTGGCATTGATTCCACAGACTATAGAGCATAAGGCAACAACTGAAACGAAAAAAGATGACAACGAATGATCACGACGATCGTACAATGCCTTGATTGCTGAGGTTCACTATGGTAATATAGTGTTATATTCCGGTGAAGAAGGTTTCGTTATATCGGTATGGTCGTACCAGAGTTGCTGCCCGATTAAGAGATAAGTACAATCGAAAATGCACGTCGAAGAGCTTCTGAAAAAAACACGTTCAGGTGATGTACTATCCCGCAAGGAGCTGGTGTATTTGCTTGATTTGGCACCGGATTCCATGGAATCCTCTATGGTCATGGCTGAAGCAAACCGCTTTTCAAAGGAATTGTCGGGAGGGAAAGCCGAGGTTCATGCACAATTTGCCGTTAATCTCGCTCCCTGCCCGTACGATTGTCTTTTTTGCTCTTTTGCAAAGGTGAACGGTGTTTTCAACGAAGCAAAAGAGCTGAGCCCCGAAAGAGCGGTGGATCATGCTTGTCAGTTCGAGCGTGATGGGGCAAATGCCGTATTTTTGATGTCGACGGCTACGTACCCGTTCGAGCGCTTTATCGAAGTGTCACAAGAGGTGAAGAGGAATCTGCAGCCGGAAACAACCCTGATTGCAAATGTCGGTGACCAGACGCTCAAGCATGCTTTTAAACTCAAGGATACAGGATTTTCGGGAGTGTATCATGCGGTTCGTCTACGTGAAGGCAAGGATACCCGTCTATCGATAAAGAACCGAAAAGAAAGTATCCTGAATTTCAAGGAAGCCGGTCTTGAAGTGGGGACATGTGTCGAACCGGTTGGGCCCGAACATACAAATGAGGAGTTGGCCGAGATGATAGAATTCACGGCCTCTTTCGATCCCGCTTACAGCGGAGTAGCCAGAAGGATTCCCATACCAGGTACGGTTATGGCCAAAGGAGGAATGATCAGTGAACTTCGTATGGCTCAGATCGTCGCGGTAACCAGGTTGGGAATGCCGCAATCGGTCATGGGAAATTGTACGCATGAACCCTGCACTCTGGGAGCTATCGGCGGGGCTAATCTTTTTTGGGCGGAAGTCGGAGCCAATCCAAGAGATACAGAACAAAATACAGAACATGGCAGGGGAGAGACGGTCAGTAGCTGTCATGCTATTTTCAAAGAAAGCGGCTGGGATGTCGACAATGGTCCGTCACGTTATTACAGGAGTAGCTGAACTGGACGTTGAGCGAGATGATGGAGATTCTCTTCCTCATAACTCTTTTTCCCTATTTTCATATTTTTCGCCCGGTCTACCTTGCAGGAACATGCCGATAAGTGCTGAGAGAGCGCCAATTGCAAAGAAAATAAGTGAGAGGGCTACGCCGGCATTCGTGTCGAGTCCGAGAGGCTGCAGCAGGTAGAAGAAGGTTATTTCCCTTGCTCCGGCACCGCCTACGGTAATCGGCAGAACTACGGCAACCGTTGAAACAAGGAAAACTGCAAGGTAGTCGATATGGTTAGACGGCACGGAAAGCGCCAGAAGAATGAACCAGGCCGAAAGCGCTTGAGCAGCCTGAATCAGTATGGATTCCCCTGCGGTAATCAAAAAGATACTGTTGAATTGCCTGTAAAGAAGTCTTGTAAGCAACCACGATAACGGGTAGGAAAGTGCGATGACAGCGTAGGTTGCAGGAACATACTCACCATAAAGATTTGCGAAGCCACTCGGTATGAGAAATACTGCTGTCAGAAATGCCAGCGCGACGACTCCGGCAACCCGGTCCCAGAACACCGCGTTGAAAACATTGACCATTTTGATGCTGTGGTTCTTTTGCAGGATGTAAATCTTGTAGCCGTCACCCCCTATGCCGCCAGGAAGAAACATGTTGTAAAACATCCCAAGATAGTAAAGCTGAAGATTATAGAGCTCCCTGAGTTGCAGACCGATTGCCCTGAAAAATCTGTTCAATCTCAGTGCGTTGAGAATTTTCGAGATGTTGAATACCACGAAAGCAAGCATCAGATAAAGCGGGTTGGCCGTACTGATGATTTCCAGAAGCTTTTCCGTATCGGTTTTTATCAGGACTATGGACAGCGCGATACACGATATGAGGAGTTGAATGATTGTCCTGACAAGTTTTTTCTTACTGATGCTCTTTTTTATCAACTATTTCTCTTATGATATAGGGTTTCTTGTTCTGGGATTCATAGTAGGTTCTCATAATAAACTCTGCAATGAAACCCGTTGTGATCAACTGGAGGCCGGTGAATGTCAGAATCACGCCGAGCATCAAGAGTGGGCGTCCTCCTATCTCTTGCCCAATGAGCTTGACGACGAGAAGGTAGAGGTTGATCGCGATGCCCAGAAAAAGAGCGAGAAAGCCCAATGTTCCGAATAGGTGCATCGGTTTTTGGCCGAATTTCTGGAAGAAGACCATGAAAAGAAGGTCGCTCAATACCTTGAAAGTTCTACCGATGCCGTATTTGGAAATACCGTACTGCCTTGCGTGGTGTTTGACATCCATTTCGGCCATGCGTGCGCCGTAAAGCTGAACGAGCACAGGAATGAAGCGGTGAAGCTCTCCATAGAGCCCGAGGTTTTTGGCCACCTCTTTTTTGAAGACTTTCAGGGTACAGCCGTAATCCCTGATATGCACGTCCGTCATGGTCCTGATAAGGGTATTGGCGATTCTACTCGGGATTTTTCGGAGAAACATACCGTCTTTTCGACCTGCTCTTCTGCCTGCTATGACGTCGAGATCGTTATCTTCAAGATAGGAGATCATGGCCGGTATATCGGTCGGATCGTTCTGCAGGTCGCCGTCCATAGTCGCTATCAATTCGCCTCCGGCGTGGTCGATGCCTGCAGCGAGGGCCGTTGTCTGCCCGTAATTTTTATTGAAAATCAAAATTTTCGTGTTCTTTGGAGCGAATTTTTTTACCGTCGATACGGTTGCGTCTGTCGAGCCGTCATCGACAATGATGATTTCGTGTTCGATACCGGACAATGCTGATTCGAGTGCTTCAAAAAGCGATTCGATACTTTCTTCCTCGTTCATCAACGGTATGACAACCGAAAGTTTCATAAAGCAGGGTTTATTGAGCCGCCTCAAGTGGCGGAATCGGGAAGTTTTGCTAAAACAATGCCGTTTTTTTCATAAATGACGATAGGGTTTTGGAGCTTTTGGAGGTATTTGACATTCGTAAGGACAATTTCCCCAGGCTCCGGTCTCCGTCTTTCGGTCAAGGTTTCGGAATATACTAAAAAAGAAGGGTTATTGATTTTCCACATAACGATTTTATAACCGCTTTCTTTTGCGATATATGCGGCTTCTTTTACCGGTTCCTGCAGGAGTCTCGCAGCAAGAGGCATGATGTGGAAATTGATTGTAAGGCAGAAAACAATCCCCCCCGCAATAAAACGGTTCCGGACAGATATACCGGGGAGAAATGAGCATCCGATGACTGCAGCGGCTGCGACTGAGAGCAGTAACAGGTGTCCAGACTGTTTCATGAGCACGGTTGCGCTCTCGAGAAGAGCGGAAATATAGAGGTCATCGGTATGTATATGAGAAATAAGCAAGGGTACACATGCGAGCAGGAGAAGGATGGTTGCTGGCCACAGGTTGATCAGGAAGGCCCGGCGGATTGAATGCAACCCCTGAGCCATAAGAATGAACAGAGGGGTATAGCCGTAAATGATGTAGTGGGGCAGTTTTGTTCCCGAAAAGGAGAAAAAGATAAAAACAAAACTGAACCATGTCAGCAGATAGCTGTTGAGGGGATCGGCTGTCAGGGACCGTATTTTTCGGAAAACCGGCCCGAGCAACCCCGTAGCAGGTGAAATGCCGAGAAGAAGGACAGGGATGTAATACCAGAGTGAGCCACCATGTTGTTCCATCGGGCTGCTGAATCTGCCGATGTTGTGCTTGAAAAAGAAGCCTTCAATGAACGCCATTCCCTGGTCCAGGTATTCAAGAGTGTACCATGGTAAAACGATAATAGTGAAGAGGAGTATTCCTGCAGGGTTGAAAACTGCTTTCAACCATGTTCGAAGGTCTCGCTGGAACAGAAAAAAAATAAAGGAAACAGCTGTCGGTATCAGTATTGCAACCGGTCCTTTCGTCATGAAGCCGATACCTATAGCCGCAAAGGTAAGCAGAATATATCCCTGTTTCCGTTCCTTGTAGTAAAGAAAAATGGAAAACATACCAAGGGCTAGAACAGCGTTGAGCAGTGCGTCGGCAATTGCTGCTTTACCGATAATGGTCACTTGAAGGGAAAGTGCCATGGTAGCGGTAGCGGCGAAGGCTGTGGATCTGTCAAACGTTCTGCGGGTGAAAAGATATATGGCGCTTCCCCAGGCGGTGGAGGCGATCGCTGAAGGCAGACGGAAAGCGAATTCACTGAGCCCGAACAGTTTGACGCTCAGTGCCTGCAGCCAGTAGATCAGAATCGGTTTGTCGAAACGTGGCTCTCCATAGAGATAGGTCGTAAGGTAATTACCGCTTGCCAGCATTTCACGGGTTGCTTCGCTGAACGCTCCTTCATCGACGTCAAAAAGGGGTGCTGAACCCAGCCCTGCAAAAAAACTCACTATGAAAAGAGCTGCCAGTAGAAGAACGTCCCATCGGGAAGAATGTTCAGAATGGTTTGTCATACATGGTTTTCCGGAAATATTTGTTGTAAAGCAGGATGGTTGTGGCCAGACCGAGGATTGAGCCGGCAATGACATCACTGAGCCAGTGTTGGGCAAGAATGATTCTGCTCGCCGCAACAATACCCCCTACGATATAGAAAAATATTTTGTAGCGTGGGAAAATCAGAGCCATCGCAGAGGCTGCTCCCAGCGCTGTGGCTGAATGTCCGGAAGGAAATGATTGCCAGGCATACTCGATGTGAAAAAAATCAAATCCATAGATTTGATGGTGATCAAAAAGCCGTGGCCGTGCTCTGCCGAGAAGGCTTTTAAGAGTATAGGCAATGATTCCCGACAATGCAACGGAACTCAGGAGCAGCAGGCCGCCACCCGCATTGAGCGGATCTTTTTTTCTGTAGAACAGCCATAAGAGTAATCCCCCGGCAAGGTACCATTGAGATTCACCAAGCCGTGTGATCTGCTTGAAGATCTGGTACAGCATGCTTTCCCGGAGATCGAGAAAAAAATCGGTAACAGGACGGTCAAGCCAGATATAGCTTGCAGTACAAACGAGGATCAGGGTAACAAGACCTGTGATTGCCGAGACGGTTTTTGACATGAACAAATTAAGTAAAAAGTCGGGTATTCTACCAATACGGTAGGATAACTGCGAGGGTTTTCTTCAACGATGTGCCGAATTGTCAGAAGTTTTCTCTCGTACGGGACACGACGCTATGACAAGACACGATACCTCCGTTTTTTGAGAGTAGTATAAGGATAAGCATAACTCGTTGCAAGCGGGGAGTTAAGCGTTTACTCGTTCGAGTGGAGGTGTGTTCTTCTCATGTCGAGAGGCAGGTTTCGGGTTGAAGTGCAGGGCGAACAGAGAACAGAGACTGGCGTTTAGGGGGTATGAGGATTTCGATCCCGGCTTGTCGGGACCAACGAAGTAATCGAGGTGCAGGAAACAGAGAGGAGCCTCTATGAGTCGGTCAGGAGTTCAGAAGGGGTCTGCCGGTGCTGCAGTGACCACATTGAAGCGTAGAGACCGTTTTTTTTCAAAAGCTCATGATGAGCACCCTGCTCGACGATACAGCCTTTTTCAAGAACAACTATCTTGTCGAACTGTGCCATGTTGCGCAGGCGATGAGTGATAACGAGCAGAGTCTTTGCGGGTTGTTTGTTGCATAGTCCCAGAATGCTCTGTATCACACTTTTTTCAGTGACCGTATCGAGATTTGCCGTTGCTTCATCAAGAACGATAATCGGTGCATCCTCTAAAAGCATTCTTGCAATTGCCATTCTTTGTCTTTCTCCACCGCTCAGTTTCATGCCGTGTTGCCCTACCCATTGATCAAGCTTGGTTGTAAACGATGAGAGCCCGGCGTATGTCAGTGAATTTTTCAGTTCTTTGTCATCTGCATCCGGTTTTGCCAGAAGCAAGTTTTCCCTGATAGAGGTGCTGAAAAGATAGGTTTTCTGGCTGACGATACCGATGTTTTTGCGGATTGTTTCCGCATCGAGGTTCCGTATGCTTCTATTGCCTATAAAGATGTTTCCCTGTGACGGTTTCCAAAAACCCAACAGTAAGCCGGTTATGGTCGATTTTCCCGCTCCACTTGGTCCGATAATAGCGACTTTTTCTCCTGCTTCGATCTGTAACGACAGAGATGAGAGCGCAGGGGAGAATGTTTGTGGATAGGTGAAAGATATGTTTTCGAATTTGATGGAACAGTTGGCCGGAAAGGGCTCTTGGTGAAGAGGGGATGGAACAGCAGGTTTCGTGTCTACAATTTCAAAAAGTCTTTTTCCGGCTGCAGCACTGGTTTCGAGATGGTGAGTGGCATCCGGCAAGGGGAGAAACGCTTCGAAAGACGCCATGACAGCGATAATGATGACAGCAGTATAAATTCCATCGATGGTGCCGTTGGATACCTGTGGCGTCAGGGTCCATAAAAGGGCAAGAACGGCACTGTTCATCAGGAGCCCGATCAGCGGTTCATGCAATCGTTGAATGAGTGCCTGCTTTCTTTGCAGCTTCAGTTCATCTGTTTTCAGTCGATACAGTTTTTCCATATGATCATCGAGCCGGTTGAAAAGCATCAGGTCGCTAAGGCCCTGCACAAAGTCGATAGTCGTACTCTGCAGTTCTGCCTGGATTCCGGCTATCTTTGTTGCCGTTCCCCGGTTGATGTGCCCGGTAAAAAGCGGAATACCTACTGCTGCAAACGCATGAAAACAAAGTAGTGTAATGGAAAACATCGGAGAAAAGCTCCCCAAAAGAAACCAGAGCAGGGCCGAGATCATGATTGCTGTCAACGGGGGGGCGATGACACGTGAATAGAGGTTTTCGAGTGAATCAATGTCTTTTGTTATTCTTTGCAGAAGATCCCCGCTTTTGTATTGAAGAAGTCTTGCCGGGGCGAGAGGTTCGAGGGATTCATAAAACCAGACCCGTAATCCCGAGAGGATTTTGAAGGTTGTGCTATGAGAAACAAGTCTTTCTATATAACGGAGAACACCTCGTGCCAGACCGAAGAGTCTGACTCCGGCAATACCGAGCTGGAGTTCGTGAAATGGCGGTTGCAATGCAGCTTTGGCGATTATATACGCTGAAGACATAAGCAAGCCTATACCGCTTCCGATTGTGGCGAAACCCAGAGTGGCGGCAAGAATCATCCACCAGTGATATGTCCGAATGATACCAAGAAGCCTCAACAGTTCTTTCATGATGTTGAATCCTCCTCGAAAACCAGTAAGGCGCTTTTGTAAAAACCTTCTTCTTGCAAAAGGGAAGAATGTGTTCCGGATTGTATGATAGATCCTTTGTCGAACACAAGGATTTTGTCGGCGTTTTCAACCGTGCTCAAGCGGTGAGCGATCAGTATGGTTGTTTTGCCTTCGACAAGCTGGTTCATCGATGCAAGAAGCTGCCTTTCAAGGCCAGGGTCGGTGTGAGAAGTAGGTTCATCGAGAATGAGGATCGGTGCATTTTTCAGGAATGCACGTGCAAATGAGAGGCGTTGGGCTTCTCCTCCGCTTATTCCGGCTCCCTGTTCACCTACAGGCGTATCGAGTCCTTTGGGAAGAGAGCTGATAAAGGGGCCGAGGCAACTGTACTCGATCGCTTGCATCAGCTCTTGTTCAGAAGCATCCTTGTTTGCAAGAAGCAGGTTTTCACGCAGACTTGTATTGAAAATATACGGGTGCTGTGGTACCCACGATATCATTTTTTGCCATTCATTACGACCGATCTTTTGCAGATCGGTCGTTCCGAGCGTGATGTTCCCCTTTTGGGGATCGATGAAGCGCAGGAGTATATTGATGAATGTGGTTTTACCCGCTCCACTAGGGCCGGTCACTGCCGTGACGCCGTCAGGAGCTATCCTGCAGCTGACATTTTTCAATGTGTACGAACTGTCTCCGGTATAGGAAAAAAAGACTTTTTCGAAAATAATCGGCTCCTTCGATATGGCCGGTAAAGATGAGGGAGTGGCTACTGATGTTTTCTGAAAACCTTTTTTTTCGAGCACGTTGAAAATATCTTTTGCAGCACTCGTTCCTTCCATTCCTGCATGAAATTTTGTGCCGAGCTGACGAAGTGGGAGATAGAAGTCAGGGGTCAGTAGAAGAATAAAAAAAGCGGGCTTGAAGGCTATCGATCCTGTGAGGAGCCGCAAACCGATTTCTACAGCAATGATTGCCGTACTGATGGTGCTTACAAGTTCGAGGGCTAAAGAGGAGAGAAACGCGACTTTCAGGACCTTCATAGTGGAATGACGGAAAGATTCGCTTATTTCGGATATGGAGCGGACTCTTTCTTTGCTTCTTCCAAACAGTTTCAGCGTTGTCAGTCCCTGGAGTACATCCAGGAAATTACCGCTCATTCTCGAGAGGGTCTGCCACTGTTTTTCAGTTGCTATCTGTGCGGCTTTTCCTATGAGTACCATAAAGACCGGAATGAGAGGTGCTGTCACAAGTAAGATGAGCGCTGTCAGCATATCTGCAGGAAATACCGCGAATACGATGAAAAGAGGTACAAGGATGGAGAGTGCTATCTGAGGAATGTACTGGCTGAAATACGGATCAAGAGCCTCTACACCTTTGAGGAGTTTCGTGCTGAGTTGTCCACTCCCGATCGATTCCGTGTATGGAGGCCCAAGGTCGGAGATTTTGTGAAGCAGCTGTTGATGAAGCAGCTTTTTTATTTTCAGGGTTCCCCGGTTTGCTTCGCTCTGGCTGGCCCAGTTTATAACGGTTCGACAAATGCTTACGATTCCAAAAAGCCCGAGTAAGCCAACAATATGAACAAGCTCGACGTTTTCCAGAAAAACGGCACTGATAACACTGCTCAGGAGGGCTGCCTGGCCGATCAAGAGAGCACCTCCAAGAGCACCGAGTACTACCGATGCGATAAAGGGGAGCGGATATTGCTTTACCAGCAGAAGAAGCCGTCTGTCAAGATTCATGATGATGTCTCGTTTTGCTTCGACTAATGGTAAGCAATTAATTTGGAGTGTACAACGGGAGCCGGAATGGTAGGCCGAAGAGCACAGAAGGTTTCCGGTTGAAAGTCAACCGCATGCTTCGCTTCTGACACTTTTGTCAATACTCGAGTTCCGAATCGGTCCCGAGCCTTTTACGAAAAATCCAGTATGTCCATGCTTGATAGATCAGCACGATTGGGACGAATATCAGTGCGACGATGCTCATAATGCTCAACGTATATGCAGATGAAGAAGCATTGTAAATAGTCAGGGTCCATTCCGGGTCAAGGCTCGATACCATGACTCTCGGGAAGAGGCCGAGAAAGATGGTAATGGTTGAAAAGGCTATTGCAGCGCCGGTCATGGCGAATGCCCAGCCGCTTGCATTGTTTTGCAGAAGAACAATGACCGAGGCAAGTGCAACGACACTGAAAACCGGTACAATGCCGGGGTTGATTCCGAGTCGTGCGAACAGATCGGTTTCTAGAAACGTATAGACGGTAAAGGCAAACGACAACAGTGTGGCAGGTGCCCAGCATTTTTTTGCGAAACTCATCGCCCTTTCATGTAATGCGTCTTTTGTTTTCAAGGTGAGAAACACCGAGCCATGAAGAGTGAAAATGCTGAAGGAAGCTATACCGCATATGAGAGCGTATGGGTTGAGAAGATCGAGAAATCCTCCAACATAATTCATGTTCCGGTCTATTGGAACTCCCCTGATGATATTGGCAAGAGCTATTCCCCACAACAGGGCCGGGACGGCGCTACCGAAAAAAATCCCCCAGTCCCACAGGTTTCGCCATGTGGGATTATCGCTTTTACTGCGGAATTCGAAGGCTACTCCCCTGATGATGAGTGCGACAAGCATCAGTATCAAAGCGAGATAGAAGCCACTGAAAAGGGTTGCATACCAATGTGGAAACGCGGCAAACATTGCTCCTCCCGCAGTAATCAACCAGACTTCGTTTCCATCCCAAAAAGGGCCAATGGTATTGATGACTGTACGACGGTCGCGATCATCTTTGCCGAGAAAGGGGAGCAGGATACCTACGCCGTAGTCGAATCCTTCCAGAAAGAAGAATCCGGTGAAAAGTACTGCAACGAGAACAAACCAGATCGTTTGTAAGGTTTCGAGATCCATCATATTCTCCCTTCGGTTGTTTCCAGAGACGGAAGTCCGGCCACTGCAGATTTTTTAATCAAATAAATGTCGGCAAGAGTCAGGGCGCTGTAAATCAATACAAAAACAATCATCGAAAACATGACTTCGCTACTACTGACAACAGAGGCCGGAGTGACGGCGTCTTCGGTTCTCAGTAATCCGAAAACAATCCACGGCTGACGTCCTATTTCAGCTAGAATCCACCCGGTGGAGTTTGCAAGGTAGGGAAACAGAAAAGACCAAAGCAGCAACTTTTCTACCCATCGAGGAAACGCATAGTTATTTCTGATCACATACAGTAGTGTCAGAGACGCTATGATGAGCATCAATGTTCCTGCTCCCACCATCAGGCGGAAGCTCCAGTATGATATGGCTATGGGAGGGATGTAGTTCCCCGGTCCATAGGTGATTTCGTATTCAGCCTGCAAATCCTTGATCCCTTTGACTTCGCCTTCGAACGAGTTGAAAGCCAGGAATGAAAGCAGGCCTGGGATTCTTATGGAAAATACGTCCCTGAGCTCCTCTTCGTTTCCGATTGTAAAAAGCGAGAAACTGGCGGGGTTTTCAGTTTCCCAGAGAGCTTCGGCGGCAGCGACCTTCATTGGTTGTGTCCTGAGCAGATCTTGCATCTGGGTGTGCCCGGCTAGTGTGACAAGTATGGTACCGACAAAAGCATAAACCGCTCCGTATCTGAGTGATTTTTTAAAAGGCTCGTTGTTCCCCTTGTTTCTTGCAAGATGGAAGGTGCTTATGGCGATAACAAGAAATGCTCCGGTTGTAATTCCCCCGGCAATGACATGTGGAAACTGAACCCAGACGTGCGGGTTGAAAAGAAGAGCCCAGAAATCGGTCATTTCTGCCCTTGAACCGTCTTCAGTCAAGCGATATCCGACGGGAGACTGCATGAACGAGTTCGCGACAAGAATCCATAAAGCAGACAGGTTCGATGCAATCGCTACGATCCAGATGGTTGTGGCATGAAGTTTTTTGGAGAGTCTGTCCCATCCGAATACCCATATGCCGAGAAAGGTTGATTCGAGGAAAAAAGCCAGCAAGGCTTCGATGGCCAGAGGGACTCCGAAAATGTCTCCTACGAATCGGGAATATTCCGACCAGTTGAGTCCGAACTGGAACTCCATAACAATTCCGGTAACGACTCCGACTGCGAAATTTATCAGAAAAATATTACCCCAGAATTTAGTCAGTCGTTTATACATTTCGTTGCCGGTTTTCACATAGGCAGTTTCCATAATGGCAACGAATATCGAAAGACCAAGGGTCAGCGGGACAAAGAAGAAATGGAATACTGAAGTCAGAGCAAACTGCAGCCGGGCCAGAAACAGTGCTTCCATGAGAGTGCTTCTTTATGAAATGTTACAGAAAATGCGCGCAAGGTTCCAATGCACAAGAAAAATATGAATTTAACCGGATTTTTTTTGCACCGTTTCTCTGATCACTTTTTTAAGGGTTTCTATATTTTCGAGAAGTGTCGGAAGAAGTGCCTCTTGCTCTGTCCGGTCTTGCGTTTTTCCGGATTTTTCCATTGCATAAGCGCTTTCATACAGGGCAGGTGCACTGATGTTGCCTGATTCGCCTTTGATCATGTGCCCAATCTGCCTGATTGTTTCATGGTCACCCGATTCAACGGCTTGCCGGAGCTTTTCGGCGTGTTCTCCGATTAGCTCGGTAAATTCTTCCAGGATACTCATGGCGAGTTCTTTATCTCCCATGACGCGATCGAGAAAATCGTTGTAATTGAAAACCTGCAATGAATGACCGGATGACTCGCTGTGTTGAGATTCCTGTTCTCCGGTTTTGTCTTTCTTTAACCAGTGTTTCATCTCTTAATTGAATGTTCTGGGTGCAAAGCCTGCTTCTGTGTGCGACAACCCTTCTACGGGGAAGGCTCTTTCCGAACGTCTCATGATCATTATTGCAAGAAAATTAAAAGTGTAGGGGGCTGTGGGATACAACATAACGCTTGATTTCCTCAGTACAGAAGGTTTTCAGCTGTAAGAAAAAGTATAACGAACAATTTTGGAATAACAAAGGGGAGCTCGCTCCCCTTTGTTAGATTGTTTAAAAGAAGGTTTAGGCTATGAGCTTTTGCAGATCCTCGACGTAATTGCCAACCACAGCTTTTTTATCTGTGACGATGCCACGGATGTACTGGTTGGGGGTTACATCGAATGCATAGTTCAGCACAGGTGTGGAAGGTGTTGCAACCTGGGTTCCGAAAATTGTTCTGAGTTCATCGGCACTGCGTTCCTCGATTGGAATGTGTGAACCGTCTTCGATGGTTATGTCGATAGTCGATACCGGTGCGGCAATGTAGTATGGAATGTTATGAGCCGCCGCGCTGACAGCATGGGCGAATGTCCCTATTTTATTGGCCGTATCACCGTTTGCCGCAATTCTGTCGGCTCCAACGATACCGAAATCAATCATACCTTTCTGCATGAGAAACGCTGAGGATGAATCCGAGATCGACAGGAACGGGATGTCTTCCTTTTCGAGTTCCCATGCGGTCAGGCGAAGTCCCTGGAGCAAAGGCCGGCTTTCTGCCGTGATTACTTTTTCAATCAGACCTTCTTTCCATGCCTGCTTGATGACTCCCAGAGCTGTCCCTGAACCACCTGTGGCGAGTGTGCCTGTGTTGCAGTGTGTCAGGACGTTGAGTTTTCTGGTGTTGAGTGTTTCTGCAAGATCCTGTCGAATGAGTTCCACACCGTATCGAGCCATGGAATCGCAATTGGCGATCTCGTCAGTATGTATTTTTCTTGCAGCAACAAGCATTTTCGCAAACAACTCTTCAAGGGTGTCCGAAGTGAAGCTGGTGTCATAAACAGCTTTCATACATGCAGTTGCGAAAAAAAGATTCACAGCGGTTGGCCTCGACGCCTCGACGTCTTGAATGAGTTTTTCGAAGTAAACCGGAAATTCTTCCTTCGTTCCCTGATAACTGTTCAGGCCAAGCACCACGGTATAGCCTGCGACTATGCCGATGAGGGGGGCGCCTCGTACAGCGAGAGTTTTTATGGCTTCAATAGCGTCAAGATGGCTTTTTGTTCTGATATACTCTTCTTTCAATGGCAGAAATCGCTGGTCGAGGTAGCCGAGAGTATTGTTTTCGAAAGAAACTGCGTCGATCATTGTTATTGCGTATTTATAGGTTAAAGTCGTTCGACAACGTTCTTGAAAATGGTTGTCATTTTCGGTTCCGCTTCATTTGATACTTCAATGATTTCCTCGATGCTGACCGGTTGGAGGCTGTCGGGAAAACATTCATCGGTAATGATCGACATACCGAAAACCTCGGTTCCCTGGTGAACGGCGGCGATGACTTCCGGTACGGTTGACATGCCAACAACATCCGCACCTATGGTTCTGAGCATGCGATATTCTGCACGGGTTTCGAGACAAGGACCTGAAAGAGCGACATAAACTCCTCGCTGAACCTTGATCTTGTTTTCAAGGGCGATCTGCTCTGCCAGATCGAGAATTTTAGGAGAGTATGGAGCGCACATATCGGGGAATCTCGGCCCGATTTCCTGATCGTTCGGTCCGATAAGAGGATTTGTTCCCAAAAGGTTGATATGATCATCGATGAGCATGATATCGCCTTTGTTGAATGCTGGGTTGAGACCGCCGCAGGCGTTGGTGATGCCGAGGGTTTTGACACCGAGATGTTTCATGACTCTGATGGGGAACACGATCTGGTGCATCGAGTAGCCTTCGTAAAAGTGGAAACGACCCTGCATGGCGACTACCTTTTTTCCGGCAAGTGTTCCAAAGATAAGTTTGCCATGATGGGTTTCAACTGTCGATATAGGGAAATAAGGGATATCTCCGTAATCAAGCGACAGTTCTACATCTATTTCTTTGGCCAGTGCGCCGAGACCGGTTCCCAAAACAATTCCGACAGGATATTCTTCACTGGTTTTCGAACGGATAAACGAAACAGCTTCCTGGATTTTGGCACGTTGTTCGATCATGATAGATAGTTTGGTTTTATGGTAAAATGTTGGTGAAAAAAGGTTATTGATATTGTTTTATGAAATCGCCGAGGTCACTGTAGACTTTTTTCAGCGTTGAAACATCGGGCAAAAAAACAACCCTGAAAAATCCCTGTAAAGGGTCGGTTCCGAACCCGGAGCCATGCACGAAGAGAATTTGTTTTTCCTGTAGAAGCTTCAGTACGAATTCTTCATCGGAACGGAACGGAAGCATATCGAGATCGACTTTTCCCATAACGTAAAACGCTCCTTTCGGATTGTTACAGCTGATACCAGGGATTGCATTCAGCATATCGACTGTAACATCCCGTTGAGCGTACAAACGTCTCATAACGCATTCAATATAGTCCTTTCTCAGTTTCATGGCGGCTTTTATGGCATATTGCGGAGACATCGGGGCACAGAGTCTTGCATCTGCGAGTTTGATAAACGCGAAATGCACATCCGGAATAAGATGGCTGTTTGTAATTGCGAGCCATCCGATTCGCCATCCCGGCGCCATATAGTTTTTAGAAAGGCTGTCGATAGTGATTACCGCGACATCGCTCTCTGCCATCGAAGCAAGAGGAATGTGTTTTTCTTCATAGACAAGCTTGTGGTAGACTTCATCGGTAATGATAAGCAGGCGGTGTTTGCGGGCTATCGCGACCAACTTCCCGATCAGTTCAGGAGGATACAGTTCACCTGTCGGATTGTTTGGATTGATAACGACGAGAATCTTGGTCCGAGGGGTTATCTTGCTTTCAATTTCCTCCGGATCAGGGTACCAGTTGTTCGCCGGATCGAGTTTATATTGAATTTCCCTGGCGTTCAGTTTGGCGATTATCGCGTTGTAGAGTGGATAACCGGGAGAAGGGCAAAGTACTTCGTCTCCAGGATTCAACATCGCAGTGCAGACAAGATCTGCAGCCTCTGATGCGCCGAAGGTTATGATGATGTTTTCAGGAGAGGTAGGAATGCCTCTTGAAAGAGCATCTTCAGCAATCGCTTCAACCGCATCCTTTTTTCCGCAAGAAGGTGAATAGCCGTTATGTCCCTGCCTCAAAGCCAGTACCGTAGATTCTATGAGTTCTTCGGGTGGCTGAAAACCATACAGTATCGGGTCGCCTATATTCAGGTAGGTAACTGTTTTCCCTTGCTCTTCCTGGTCCCTGGCTTTACTGACAATGTTACGGATCGCATAATGATAATTCTGGACACGCTGCGCTGGAATAAAGACAGGTGAATTTGAATAAGGCATATGGTAACAGAACCCAGACGTTTAAGAACTTCCGTTCGAAAGCAAAGATCTTGCAAAATAATCAATCTTACAATATAAAATCCTGAATCGATCGATTCAAATCGTGCCTGATAATAAGTGATCGTTACAGTGCAGGATTCACATGCGGGAAACAGTACCGTCCCGCAAAACGGATGTTTTGATCCTGCAGGGATCAATTCGACAAGTCATTGTCGATGAGTATTCGTTTTCCCTTTCGGTAGAACTCTCCAGACAGCAAGCCATCAAGCAGTTCAACAATTTTTTTATCGTTGCCGTGAACCGAAAATAGCGGTGCCAATGCGGATCATGGTTGCCCCTTCCTCTATGGCGATGTCATAATCCTGACTCATACCCATGGAGAGTTCTGTGAGCAGGTCCGGCTCAGGAGAGGTTCTCCTGAGCTGTTCAAGCAGATCTGCCAACATGCGGAATTCGTGTCGGGCTTTTTTTCTGTCAGGAGAGGCTATGGTCATGAGTCCTCTCAAACGAATGTTCGGTAGATTGAAAAAGTGAGCCGCCTCGGGAAGAAGTTCAGCAGGAGGCAAACCAAACTTGGAAACTTCTCCGGAAGTATTTATCTCGACGAGATAATCGACAATGACGTTTTTTCGCGTTGCCCGTTTTGAAAGTTCTTCGGCTGTCCCAAGTCTGTCGATGCTATGAACCAGAGATACTTTTCCGACAATTTCTTTAACCTTGTTAGACTGAAGGTGTCCTATAAAGTGCCAGTGCA
The DNA here is from genome assembly GCA_015482705.2 of Prosthecochloris sp. Lineage (GTDB taxonomy): Bacteria > Bacteroidota > Chlorobiia > Chlorobiales > Chlorobiaceae > Prosthecochloris. Next base: position 73,603 of record JADMLA020000022.1, read on the forward strand.
ACGGTAATTCCGAAAGCTGATCGGAGCTTTCTTTTGCAATGAATTCCTGGACATAACTCTCGCCGATATCCAACTGTCCTGCATCGTAGGCTTCTTTTATGAGGGCTGCCGGCTTGGTTTTCGAGACAGCGATCAAACGGATTGCCGAAGGATTACGCCCGGATTTCTTACAAGCAGATCGGATTTCTTCATGTATCTGTTCGAGATTATGCGCTATGTTGTTCAATGTATTCTCGATTATGCAGGATCATTGATTATCTCAATGGTCTCGATGGTTACAGGATCCAGAGGATTGTCGTTGAAATCTTTTTCAACAACTGCGATGTTGTCAACAACATCGATCCCCTCGACTACAGTGCCGAATACGGTATATTCCCCATCAAGAAAAGCATTGTCAGCCTGATTGATATAAAACTGACTGCCGGAAGACGCTTTTTGCGGGTTGTTGTCTCTTGCTGCAGCAAGGGTTCCCTTGACATTCGGGTGTTTGATTTCTGCCGGGATGCGGTAGTCAGGGCCGCCAGTGCCATGCAGCATACGGTTGTCATCGTTTCGTGACAAAGGGTCACCGGTTTGGATCATGAAACCTTCAATAACGCGATGAAAGCGAATACCGTCATAGTAGTTTTCACTGACGAGTTTTTCAAAGTTTTGTTTATGCTGAGGGGTATCATCGAACAATGATACGGTGATATCGCCGAAGTTGGTTTTAATCTTGTACTTGGTCCTCATTGTGACTGCTGTTAGTGTGGAGTTGTCGAAGAGAAAAAATAGAGATTTCTTTTGCTCTATAGATCTACGTTTCCGGTTTTTCCGGCAATTGCCAGCAGGGACTCCTGTACTTTTGCCGTTGCGGTGAAACCGGGATATTTTCTGATGATCCGTTTATAGAGATCGACAGCCATGTCTCTGTTGTTCAGCAAAAGATAGGTGTCTGCCGCATCTGAAAGGTACGATGCTTTCAATGCATGGTTTAGAGCTGTTTCCGATGCTTTTTCAAATGCTGCAGCTGCTTCGGAATAAGCCTTTTTATGAAGAAGGCTGGCGGCTTCACCTGCTTTCGCGGAAGCTGCCAGGTCACGGTTTTTCCCTGTATAGGTCCGATAGTATGTCATGGCGGAATCTGCCTCCTGTAGAGCCAGAAAGCTGTCTCCGATCAGCACTTTTGCATGGTTTCCACTCGGCGTCGATCCGTATTCCCGGATGATTTTCCGCAGACCGGTCATGGTGCTGTCTCCGTCAACGGCTTGCTGCCAGTTTCCGTTATCGACATGTGACTCGACTTGTGAAAGTAGGCGATAGGCGGCAATTTCGTCTGAATTGCGTTGTTGCTGATAGAAAAAAAGGCCCCCGGCAATCACGATGACACCCAGAGTCGCCCCGATTATCAGGTTTTTATTGAAGATAAAAAATTCAAGTAGACGATCAGCCTTTTCGGCATGGTCGTCGGTTTCAATTGGCGGTATCTGTCCTTCCGGTCTTTGCTCTGACTGTACCATATCACGTGTCGTTGTTTTAACCTGCTAAACGATAAGTCCCGGTCACCAACCTAAGCAAGTCTTTGCGTATTTCAAAGTTTCATCTGTCTCTTTTTTCCTCAAATTTCTTTGTTGCTGTGGGTATGGCGAACAGGTTCATTGCTGTGCGTTTTATTGTTTCAGCCGTTGTTTCGAGAGGAAGCTCTTTGATCTCTGCAATCATTTTTGTTACGAGCCCAACATAAGAAGGTTCGTTGCGTTTTCCCCTGAAAGGAACGGGCGAAAGCCATGGGGCATCTGTCTCTGTTAGAAGGTCTCCTGTATCAAGAGCCTTTACGACGGTGGGAAGCGTCGATTTTTTATAGGTAAGGGTGCCGGGGATGGATATCTTGAATCCAAGCCCGATGCATTCACGGGCAATTTCGGTATTGCCTGAAAAACAGTGCATGATGCCTCGGAGGTTCGAAGCTTTTTCCTCCCCGAGTATGTTCAGGGTATCTTGCCAGGCATCTCTGCTATGAATTACAACAGGTAAATCAAGCATTTTCGCCATCCTGAGCATTGTACGGAATGCGGCTTTTTGCTGTTCAGGGTCGTATTCATCATAGTGATAATCAAGGCCTATTTCACCAATGCCTACTACCTTCGGTGAAGCGGCAAGCGTTTCGAGTTCACTGAACGTTGTTTCGGTTACGATGCCGGTGATATCGTGCGGATGCAGTCCAACCGTCGAGTAGATGAAACTGTTACGGGCAGCCAGTTCGATCGAGCGTTGACTTGTCACGGCATCGGTGCCGGGATCTATAAGCAAGGATACTTGTTGTTCCTTCAACCTTTTAATGACCGCATCCCGATCGTTGTCGAAATCGGGAAAGGACAGGTGGCAGTGGACATCTACGAACATGGTTCATTCATTGGTTGAAAATACGGTTGTACAGAAACAAAAGAAGACAGGCTCCGATGGTAATTGCGGAGTCGGCGATGTTGAAAACAGGCCATAGTGATACCCAGGATCCGAAGAGATATCCTTGATAAATATCCACATGAATGAAGTCGACTACTCTGCCTACTGTCGCACGATCGATAAGGTTGCCTATACCGCCACCTAGAATAAGTCCGAAAGTCACAAAAAAAGAGGGTTTGCGATTTTTCGACAAAACGACATAAACGAGCAATGCCGCAAGGATAAGTGTGGTAATGGTGATAAGCACCGCCTGTGAACCAAGAGATACGCCGAACGCTATGCCTGAATTTTCCGTGTAGGTCAGCTTCAGCCAGTTGGCGATGAGTGTGATGCTGCCCTCGTTCTGCATCAGATAATCGACAGCAAGTTTTTTTGTGAACTGGTCGAGAGCGACAACCAGAATCGCAATCAAGAAAAACAATAACATGATTTGTGCAGGTAAGGTATTATCAAAAAGAATAGAGGATGGTATTCGAAATATGGTCGTAGGTATGACATGTTTTTCAAGAAAGCCGGCTATCTTCTGCGAGCATTTTCCGAAGACTCTCTTTGACCGAAGCTGCCGGCATTTGTTTGCCGGTCCAGATCTCGAACGACCGTGAAGCCTGGGCGACAAGCATCTCGATTCCGGGGATGGTCACTGCACCTGCATGAGAAGCCATTTGCAACAGCCGGGTGTCTATGGGATTGTAGACCATATCGAAAATAATCTGATTCTCGTGAATTGCTCCCGTACCATCAGGGATGATGCTGTTGTCATGTTCCGAGTTCAGCCCCTTCGTGCCGATTGGAGTCGCATTGATCAAAAGCTTACAGTGACCGATCGCCGGATAGTCATCGAATGGGTGGATTGAGAATGGTATCGGCGGAACCTTGTTCAGGAAATGATGACAAAGCGCCTTGCCTTTTTCCCTGTTTCTTGAAAACAGGCGGATGACCGAAGGATTGAAATTGCCGCTTAGTGCCTCAACAGCGGCCATGGCAGCGCCGCCATTACCGAAAATCCCTACAGGCTGTCCTATTATCATGGATTTGTATGGCTCGAGAGGTGTAGCGATTCCCGCAATATCCGTATTATACCCTACAAGATTTCCTTTGTCATTGACGATGGTATTGACTGCGCCTACTGTTCGTGCTTCGGGAGAGAGTTTGTCCATACAGGCAACAACATCTTGTTTGTACGGGATCGTGACATTGAAACCTGCTATACCGAGTACTTTCGCTCCTTCAAGTGCAGAGGGGATCTGTTCAGGTGACGGAATATTGAAAATCGTATAATGATAAGGCAGCTGCAGGATTTCCGCAGCTACATTATGAATAAACGGCGAATAGGAATAATCGACGTTTCTGCCGATCAGGCCAAGAATTTTTTTTGCGCTGTACATACAGTCAGGTACCGATGCTCAAATTATGCCAAGTATTTTGCGAATGGAGTCCTGATTGTACAGCTCAGGAAAAGTGCTTTTGAAAAGTTGTTTTTTCCCTGGATCGATGGTGAACGCTTTTGTCAATGCACTGATGGTACTTTTTTTATCACCAAGAGCGAAATAGGTTGCAGCTATTTCAAAATGTGCTTCAGCAGATTGAGGTTGAAGTTGCAATGATTTTTCAAGTGCATTTATGGATTCAGTATACAACGATGCTTCTCGAAGAACAAGGGCGTAATCAACCCATATTTGCGGTGATTCAGCTTCCAGCTCAAGGATTTTCTCATACGTTTGAATCGAAAAATCAAGCTGCTCCATATTATAATAGGTCTCGGCTTTCAGCAAAAGAAAATCGACCGATCCAGGAATATACTCGAGCGCATGATTGATGGATTGCAACGCCTTGTCGTAAGCTTTATCGGCCTCATAACAACAGGCGAGAGCAAACCATGCGTCGGCAAAATCCGGCTTCAGTTCTATACAGCGTGAGTAATGGGAGATAGCGCTGTCGTATTCTTCAAGTTCTTCGTAAGCGATTCCGAGGTTGTAGAGCGCATTGATGTCGTCGGGTTCGAACTCGATTGTTTTAAGGTAACTCTCAGCAGCTTCTTCTATTTTACCTGTTATCGCCAGCACGTTTGCCCGATTATACCATGCGGAACTGAAATCATCCGCGATGGCTATTGCCATATCGTAACAATCGAGAGCCTCGTCGTATTTTTTTAGTTTACTGAGGACAAGTCCCTTGTTATACCAGGCATTGACGTTATATGGGTCCTGATCGATGGTTTTCTGATAACAGACAGAGCTTTCCTCCATTTTTCCAAGGACATCCTTGCAGAAGGCCAGTTCATACCAGGCTTCGGAAAAATCAGGTTCAAGTTCAAGGCATTTTTCCAGGTATGTTTCTGACTCTGTGTAACGTTCCAGTTTTTGTAAAATCAAACCGCGGTAAAAATACAGCTCTTTTTCCAGAGACGAGTCGAAAAAAATTGAATCGAGTTTCTCGAGAGCTGCCTGGTAATCGGCAGTATTGAAATGTGCAAGAGCGAGGTTCAGCATCATTTCACTATCCGCTGGACTGAGCAGGGCAGCTTTGGCGAACGCTGTCTTTGCATCATCAAAAAAACCGTTTACCGTCAAACAGTTTCCTAAATGAAACCATGATTCGGCATTATAGGAAGCGATTTCGGCCAAATGACGGGCGACAGTCAGTGCGTCCTGATGTTTTCCCTCATCATTGAACTGATTGATTATCTCAATCAGTTGCTCACTATCGTATATGGATGATAAATCGAGATCGTCAAGTTGAACTTTTCCGAAAGAACCATTCGTGTCGTAATTGCCGCCTTCATCAAAGAAGTCAAGGAAGCTCATAGATGTGGAGTATATTTTCTTCTTCGTTACCCTCTACTACATGTCAAAATAAATATACGAGATTTTTTGCAAAAAGAGAGCTTCACAGAAAACCCTGCCAAACAATCCTTCTGTCGCTCGGCGGTGTGCCGTATTGCCGTCATGTGTCATCGTTTTTTTCTGATTTGTTCCTTTCGTAGAAGAATTTCATGATGGATTCCGCCATTTTGGGGCCGATCACTTGCTGCAGCTCTTCCTGTGAAGCATGTGAAACCCGTTCGGCCGAACCAAAATGTTCCAGAAGCTTCATGGCGCTTTTTTCACCAATTCCCGGGATATCGGTCAGAGACGTTGTAAGCGTGCGTGTCGTTCGCAGTTTTCGATGGTAGCTGATCGCGAAACGATGAGCTTCATCGCGGATTCGCTGTAAAAGTTTGAGCGCCGGTGAGGTTTTAGGCAGATTGAAAGGATCTCCGATTCCCGGTAGAAAGATTTCTTCAAGGCGTTTTGCAAGGCCGATGACCGGTATGTTGATTTGCAGCTCGGCAAGGGTTTTCCAGGCAATGTTAACCTGGCCTTTTCCGCCGTCGATAACGATGAGGTCCGGGGACGGGAGTTCCTTGGAGAGTTTACCGCTGTAGCGGCGAACCAGCGCCTCGTGCATGGCGGCATAGTCGTCGGAACCTTCGACACTCCGCAATTTGAATTTCCTGTATTCGGATTTTCTCGGTTTTCCATCGGTAAAACACACCATTGAACTGGTATAGTCACTGCCTTGAAAATGAGAATTGTCGAAACATTCGATTCTTTTCGGGAGACGTTCGAGATGGAGTGTCTCCTGCAGGGCTTCGAGAGCAGGATTTTCCCGGGCAATTTCGCCGCGTTTTTGTTTTTCTATCAGGTATTCCTGTAAATGATGGCGGGCATTTTCCTGACACATCTCTACAAGTTTCGCCTTTTCTCCTCTTTGCGGAGTAATGAAGCGTATCGATTTGATAGCCGAAGCTTCTTGTTTTTTTTTGTTGAAGAGCAGTGTGTGAAGAGCTTTTCGGTCTTCTTCAGGAAGCGCGGCCTGTGTGAAAATTTCCTGCGGAATAAGGTCCGGAGTCTCCAGGTAGTATTTTTCAAGGAACTTCGACAAGAGGTTTGCCGCCGGTTCTTCTTCAGTATTTGAAAAATACATTCTCTGCGACCCGAGCAGTTTGCCTTCTCGAATCTTAAAGACGATTCCGCATGCGTCGTCCCCTTGCCGCGCTATTGCGAAAACATCACGGTCAACCGGGTCGTTCGTTACAACTTTCTGGCGTTCGGCATATTTTTTCAAGCCTTCAATCTGCAGTTTCAATTCGGCAGCCTCTTCGAACTTGAGTTGTTCGGCACATCGGTACATCTTTTTGCTCAACGAGCGAACCAGGTCGGAAGTTTTGCCTTTCAGCAGCCTGATAACTTCATCGATCATACGATTGTACTCGGTTTCGGATTGAAAACCTTCACACGGTCCCTTGCACTTTCGAATGTGGTAGTCCAGACAAACCGTGAATTTTTTTTGTCGGATGTTTTCTTCGTTCAACTTGAGCTTGCAACTTCTTACCTGAAATATCGAACTGATCAGCTCGAGCACTGAACGGAGCTGTCGGGCTTCGGTGTAAGGCCCGAAATATGTAGAACCGTCTTTTTTTACATGCCGTGTAATGAATATCCTCGGAAATGGTTCATTCGTTATTACCAAATAAGGGTAGGTTTTATCATCCTTGAGATTGATGTTGTAGCGGGGCTTGAGCTTCTTGATGAGGTTGTTTTCAAGAATGAGCGCTTCGACTTCGGAAGAGGTGATGATGACCTCTAGATCGGCAATATGATTGACCAGAATCCGGGTTTTTCCATATACCTGGTTACCGCTACCGAAATATGACCGGACTCTCGAACGCAGGCTTTTTGCTTTTCCGACGTAGATAACGTTTCCCCTGGAGTTCATAAACTGATAAACACCCGGGGTGTGCGGCAGGGCGGCGACTTTTTTGTCCAGCTCTGCTTTCGGGTTCGGATTTTTTCTCTGATCAGCGGAATTTAGCATGTAAGGTTGTGTCTGCACCTCTTGAAATCTGGCTCTCGAAAACCAAAAGTAAAAAAATAAACGGTATTACAGCCATACGGGTAGCTTTGCGGGGTAAAACGTTCGAACCCGTGAGGACATTCGCACAGGTTGCCGGTGGTGGTTTCAGGGATTTTCAAGGATGTCGATGAATTCCCCCGTGTCGAGCCCGGTGATGACGCAAAGGGAGAGTCATGCAGGGCTCGATCCAACATCCTTAGTGAACAGCAGGAACACGAATGGATTTCAGGGTAAAGTCAGCAGAATAATTGTTTTGGATTTCACATGGCGGGTCCGATGAGCACAGTCATGAAGGGGAGTCGAACTGTTACGATTGCTGGTTCACAATAAAAAAGGCGCGAGAACATCGCGCCTTTTTTCGAGCATTTCCTCAAAATACAACAATCAGTGCATGGAAGCTTCACCTGCCCCTTTTGGATACCTGAGGCTGTCGACCAGTTCCTGAATGTCTTCCGGCGGTGCCGGAGTGATTTTTGCAACAATGAAGCTTACGGTGAAGTTGATAATCATCCCCACGGTACCGATTCCTTCTGGTGAAATACCGAGGAACCAGTTTTCAGAGGTATTCGCAGCAGGGTTGATGAATTTGAAATAAATAATGTACGCGGCAGTGAAGATAATGCCGGTTAACATGCCGGCAATCGCGCCTTCCTTGTTCATCCGTTTGTAGAAAATGCCGAGGATGATGACCGGGAAGAACGATGACGCAGCAAGACCGAATGCGAAAGCAACGACCTGCGCGACGAAGCCCGGAGGATTGATCCCGAAATAACCGGCTATAACCACAGCAAAAGCAACGGCGATGCGGGCTATCATAACCTCCAGTTTCTCGTCCAGGTCGGGATTGATCTGTTTCTTTATCAGGTCATGCGCGACGGATGTCGAGATAACCAGAAGCAGACCGGCTGCCGTGGACAAGGCTGCAGCAAGTCCGCCAGCTGCGATGAGTGCGATGACCCAGGCCGGAAGGTTGGCGATTTCAGGGTTTGCCAGAACCATGATGTCCCGGTCGATATAGAGTTCGTTGCCGTTATCGGTGAGCTCGTTCGAGATAAGCCGTTGACCTTCTGCGCCTTCACCTTCTGCAAAAACAGGTTTGCCGGCGAAAGCCTTGCCGTTGACATACTGGATGGCGCCATCATCGTTTTTATCGACCCAGGCAATGAGGCCGGTGCCTTCCCAGGTTTTGAACCATGAGGGAAGCTCGGCGTACTGTGTGTTGCTTACGGTGTTGATGAGATTGAAACGTGCAAATGCCGCAACAGCCGGAGCGGTGGTGTAGAGCAGGGCGATGAAAAGCAACGCCCAGCCTGCGGAAATACGGGCATCACGTACTTTAGGAACCGTGAAGAAGCGTACGATAACATGCGGAAGCCCGGCGGTACCGACCATCAGCGCAAAGGTGATGAAGAAGACGTCGATCATAGGTTTGCTACCGTCGGTGTAGGCCGTAAAACCGAGTTCCTGGTGTAGGCCGTCGAGTTTGTCGAGCAGATAGCCGCTGCCATCGGTAAGCATACTGCCGAAACCCTGCTGGGGAAGAGGAGTGCCTGCGATCAGCATCGAGATAAATATTGCCGGAACCATGTATGCGAAAATAAGCACACAATACTGGGCAACCTGGGTATAGGTGATGCCTTTCATGCCACCGAGAACCGCATAGAAAAACACAATGCCCATTCCGATGAGAATGCCGATGTTGATCGGGACTTCAAGGAATCTCGAGAACACCACCCCTACACCGCGCATCTGACCTGCGACATACGTAAACGAAACGAAAATCGCACAGATAACCGCAACGGTTCTGGCTGTATTCGAGTAGTAGCGGTCACCCACGAAATCTGGAACGGTAAACTTTCCGAACTTTCTGAGATAAGGGGCGAGAAGCAGGGCAAGTAACACGTAACCGCCTGTCCAGCCCATCAGATAGATGGAGCCGTCATAACCCATGAAGGATATAAGACCGGCCATTGAAATGAATGACGCTGCCGACATCCAGTCAGCTGCCGTAGCCATGCCGTTGGCAAGAGGGGGAACGCCTGCGCCGGCGACATAAAACTCTTTTGTAGATCCGGCCTTTGCCCATATCGCAATCCCGATATAGAGTGCAAATGTCAAGCCGACAATAAGATACGTCCACGCTTGTACATCCATAATTGTTAATAATTAGTTGAAAAAAATTGCAATGGAATGGTTAATCCTCGTGTACGTCATACTTTTTGTCCAGCCGGTTCATCAGGCTGACATAAACGAAAATCAGGACAACAAACACATAGATGGAACCCTGCTGTGCAAACCAGAATCCCAACTTGAAGCCGCCTCCACCCGTCCATTCAGGAAAGCGGATGGTATCGAGTGGTTCGGCAAGTAAAATTCCGAAGCCGTAAGAGACAACAAACCATACAACAAGCAGTCCTATCAGATACTTGAGGTTTGTTGACCAGTACTCCTGTAGTTTTCCTTTTTCCATGACATCAATGGTTTAAGGTTGTTTGAATAGCGTCTTAAAAAAAAGAAGCACAACAATTTAAGAAGCATAATAATTTAATGAAAGAAACAATCCTTCGGAAGAACATGTCGTTGACGGTCGTTCCATAAAAAAAAGCCGCAGGTTTTCCTGCGGCTTTGCCGATCGACGATCGAAGTATCGGAGATCGTTTAGAACTTGACCTGTGCCCAGAGCTCCGTTCTCAGACGGTTGAATTCGATGGAATCGTTGTTGAATTCAGACGAGAGATAGCGGACAGTCGGTGACAGGGTGAAGCTGCCCATTGCAGACTCGTATACCTTGTAGTTGTACTGTGCCCAGACGAACATGTTGGCGTAGTTGTCCGAACGGCCATAGCTTTCGTCTTCCGTGCTGTTGTAATCAATCCAGGCTGTTACCGGACCGTGTTGCGCTTTGACTCTGAAGAGGTAACCGTCATAGTTGATATCATCTTCGTCAACGTAGGTGTAGAAACCGCTCAGTGTGAATTTGGTATCACCGGCCGGGATGACGACATTGGTACCGAATGTCCACGGCGTGACGTTTTCATAGTCTCCCCTGTGATCGACGCCTGAAACAATCTGTACAGGATTATACATGGAGTGAGATCCGATGAGATCGGAATCGGTTATGGCTGCAAGAACCTGCGGATCGATAGTGATGTCACCGATGTTTGTTTTGTAGATGACGTGAATAGCGTAAGAATCTTCGAAAACATCGTCTTCTGTCATGTCGTTGTCAAGCACGCAGAGCGTTGCGTTGAGTTCGCCGGGGCCGACCTTCGTACCATAGTTGAGCGCGAAAACGCGATCATTGTTGTACAGGAAGTACGGGATTTCGAGAGGCTGGAAAGGATAAACCGCAAGGTCGAAGATTGGATTGTTGAGACTGTTCAGCGGCATTTTTCCCATTGTGTAATGAGAGTGCTCCATCATACGGCCGAAGTAGAACTGGCTGATGCCGAAGTCTTCTGCAAGTGTTTCTGGAAAAGAATCGCCTTTTCCACCAACAGCGGCGAACCAGCCTGGCGATTCGCTGGCAAGCATGGCTTTGGCATAGTAGCCTTCACCGAGGTCGGCCGCTACATGCAAACGGACTCTGTAGAGCCAGTAGAGGTCGTCAGCCTGTTTGTTGAAATCACCTTTGAATTCGTAGCTTTCATACCTCGGGCGGACCATTGCGTCGCCGCTGAATTTGACGCTTGCCTCGGATGTGGTCACGAACGTGGCCATCATCGCGAGTGCGAAAACAAGCGATACTAGTTTTTTCATTGCTGCTTTTCTCCGTTAGGTTTTGTGTTGCTTCGAAAATAAAAGCATCTTGCCTGACGTGTTTGTGCAGGGTACAATGCTTTTCGGAAAGAACATGTACATGTAAACTTTTAATGTACATAAATTGGATAAAAAAAAGAAGTTACTTTTACCATCACATCGCATGGATAAACTGCTAAAGTACTCTGAAGTAATGGTGAGCGGAATAACGATATGTTGACCTGTAAAGTGACATGCTGTACTCGAGGGGGATTATAACGTTGCAGAAAATACTATGGTAATTTATGGAACAATGTTACATCGTGCAAACATGATACATGCTGGTTCCATACCGTTTTTCCTGCGGATCTGAAGCTATCGCTTACAGATCTACAATAAATCCGAGGGAGCTGAAACTTTCGTCATCGTAAAAATACATGCCGTGACGGCTCATCCCGTTGTAATAATTATATGCGATGCGGACGTTTTCAAGGCCAAGGCCGGTTAACCTCCAGCCTGCCTGCAGGTTCCAGGTTCCATGGAACCCGTCGGTTTTATCGAGTTCGTCATTCCATTCAGGAAGCAACTTGAAATCCGCCGCCAGGTAGGTGTTGCCCGGTGTTGAAAGTTCCAGTCCTGCCTGAAGCGAATGTCGGCTGATGTCGTCGGGTATGGTATGGAAAAGGTATTGATAGCCGAGATAGACCCGGTAGTCTTCCGAAGAGAGTGCAAGGACGAGATTTATGAACTCACGACTGTAGGTGAACGGGATACCGAAAGGGCAATCATCTTCGTTTATCCATTCATCGGCTTCCTCATCGTAGTGCCCGTCTTCGAAATGAGCCGAGATATGACTGACTCGGAGCCTTGCAGAGAGATCGTCGAACGGCAGGCTGTCGTTTTTCAACGGGTGTTTCCAGGAAAAGCTGACCCCGAAGAGGTAATCGATGGTGTCTACCGGAAACTTGAAGTCGTCGTCTCTTCCCAGGAGGGAGAATGTCGCGAAGTCGATGCCGACAGCGAAACGATCGTCTTCACTCTGGTACAGATCTGCGGAAGTGCCGATGTCGAGCTGAAGGAAATCGTCATCGAGCCACGGCATGACTGCAATTCGTGGTTCAAGAGGATCTGCAAGCAAGGGAGTGAACAACGTCCGTAATGTCGGTCCGGCAAATACTGTTTGAGAGGATAGAAAAAGAATCAGTAGAACGATCGGCGTAACACATATTTTTCGCATGGGTGTACTATGTTATTTTAATGATTTTTTATCGTTGTACCACCGAGCAGCATTTCCAGGACAGCGGTTCTGACTGCAACTCCGTTGGTTACCTGTTCGAGGAGCACGCTTTTCGAGTAACCCGGTGGTTGGATACGGTCAGCAACGTTGCTCGATATCTCGATCTCCCTGTTGATCGGACCGGGATGCAGAACAAGCATATGCTTGCGGATCTTCTCGAGCCGTTCATCGGTGAGACCGTAGTTCAGCGAATAATCTTCGAGAGACGGCAGGTAGCCGCCGGTTGTTCTTTCCAGCTGTAAACGGAGTACGATCGCGGCGTCGGCCCATCTTATGGCATCGTCTATGGAGGTGAAAACGCTAACGCCAAGGGACGCGGTATCGGCAGGAAGAAGCGACACGGGGCTGCATATCCCGACTTCGGCACCAAGTGTGGTAAGGCCGAAAATATTCGACCGGGCTACGCGGCTGTGCAGGATATCACCAAGAATCATGATTTTGGCGCCTTGCAACGACCCGAAATAGTCTCGTAATGTAAATATGTCGAGAAGTGCCTGAGTTGGATGTTCGTGCGTTCCGTCACCTGCATTCACCACATGTTTATCCGTTATGCGGCTTATCTGTACGGCTGACCCTGAAGAGGGATGGCGAATGACAAATGCATCGACCTGCATCGCTTCAAGGTTTTTTATCGTATCTACAATACTTTCCCCTTTGCTGACGCTGCTCGAAGAGGCGCTGAAATTAAGGGTTACGGCACCGAGGTTGCGTGCTGCTATTTCGAAAGAGAACCTTGTTCGTGTCGAGTTTTCAAAAAACGCCAGAACAATGCGCTTTCCCTCGAGCGTTCTGGGTGTAACGCTTTCAGCTTTCAGAAACAGATCTTTATGAACAGCAGCCTTGTCGAGAATCTCCATAATTCTTGCCGCCGATATGCCGGATAATCCAGTGAGGTCTTTCAATGCAATGATTTTTCCAAAAGTGTCAGTAGCCCCGTGTGAAAACACTCTGCAAATTTACAAAAAATATAAACTTAAAATGAGTAATTGTTCGCACTCGTGGTCACGTTGACCAGCGGGCGGGTGAGCGTCGACGATCGATAATGGAAAGGGCCGGAACGGTGCTGCGAATGTACCTGCTGTATCGGTAACTTGGTGATCGTTTTTGTGCGTTCGATATTCATATCAACATTTGGATACAGACCTTTTATCGGTTAGAGGAAATGATTTTGATCGGTATGTTGTTACTTTTCAACGATGAGATGAGTCTATGCATGAAATGTCAATAGCGTTGTCTATCATCGACGCCGTAGTAACAAAAGCCAGGCAAGAGCAATCTCGAAAGGTCAGCGAGATCGAGTTGGAAATTGGCAGGGTTGCCGGGGTTCAGCTCGAATCGCTGAAATTCTGTTTTTCTGCAGCTGCAAAAAACACCATTGCCGAGGGGGCTGAACTTACGATTCGTGAAACAGCGCCTGTTGGGGAGTGCCAGGAGTGCGGTAAGAGTTTTCCCGTCAGTGACGTGTATGCGAAATGCGAAGTTTGCGGGTCTTTGAATGTCAGAATTGTTTCAGGCAGGGAACTGCTGATAAAATCAATTACGCTCGAGTAGAGCGAGGGAAATACCGGAGTGCAAAGAAAAAAATGTGGTGTCGGACAAAGTGGCTTTCATGTTACCGTCCTGATGACATCGATTCAGTCAATCAACGATTCGATTAATAAATTAAACATAATATCCTATGTGTGATTCTTGTGGATGTTCATCCGGCAATGGTGCCGTTATCTATAAACCGGGCGATGCTGCATATCATGTTCATGTCAGTGGCGATGCTCATCATCATGATCATGCTTCCGGTAATCATGACCATACCCACAGCCGTCAGGTAAAGGTCGAGCAGGATGTATTGTTGCAAAACAATCTTCTTGCCGAAAGAAACCGGGGGTTTTTCGAGGCGAAGAATATTCTTGCGCTCAATTTTCTCAGCTCACCGGGTTCGGGGAAAACTTCTTTGCTCGAGAAAACTGTGCCGTTCATAAAGCCTGATTGTCACGTCAGTGTTATCGAAGGAGACCAGCAGACTACCAGGGATGCTGAACGGATTCAGGCTCTCGATGTTCCTGTTTTACAGGTCAATACCGGTACCGGGTGCCATCTCGACGCCCTGATGATAAACAGGGCGGTCAAAGAGATGAATCTTGCAGACAACTCTCTTCTTTGTATCGAGAATGTCGGTAACCTTGTCTGCCCTGCGCTGTTCGACCTTGGAGAAGCAATGAAAATCGTTGTGATCAGCGTAACGGAAGGGGATGACAAACCGCTGAAATATCCAACGATGTTTGTCGAGGCCGACATCTGTATTTTGAACAAAACCGATTTGCTCCCGCATGTTCCCTTCGATGCTGCTGTATGCAGGGACAATGCTTCGAGGGTCAACCAAAAGCTCGAATGGTTCGAGCTTTCTGCGGCGACGGGTGAAGGTTTTGACGCATGGATAGAATGGCTGAAGTCAAAACTGAAAAAAGACTGAGATTCTTTATCAATGGCGTTGTGCAGGGGGTCGGGTTCAGACCCTTTGTTTTTCGTCTTGCAAAAGAAGCGGGTTTCAGGGGTTTTATACGCAACACCTCTTTGGGGGTCTGTATAGAGGTGCAGAGCGGCAGTGCCGAGAAGCTTGGTCTTTTCAGACGGGAACTTTTCGAGAAAGCACCTCCTCTTGCAAAAATTACGTCATGTGAGGTTACGGAGATTGCTGTGGAAGAGGAGAGTGATTTTTTCATTGTTCCCTCCGATGACACAGGAGCAATTCAGACTATGGTATCCCCGGATTTTGGTATTTGCGGGGATTGCCGGATGGAGCTGCTCGATGTTTCCAACCGGAGGTATGCATATTCTTTCATCAATTGCACGAACTGCGGACCGCGCTATACCATTATTGAAAGGGTTCCTTACGACCGTCCTTACACCTCGATGAAGCAGTTCACGATGTGCCCTGATTGCGAGGCCGAGTATCGGGATCCGATGAACAGAAGATTCCATGCGCAGCCAAACGCATGTCCTGATTGTGGGCCGGTACTCGACATGCTTGATCAGAACGGTAAAACGGTCGATTGCATCGATCCTTTGGAGTTTGCTCTCGACATGCTTCGAAAAGGATCGATTGTTGCGGTGAAGGGTATCGGAGGATTCCATCTTGCCGTAAACGCTTTTGATGCTGCTGCTGTTTGCCGTCTGAGAAAGCGAAAAAGGAGGGAAGAAAAGCCTTTCGCCTTGATGGTAAAGGATATTGAAACTGCTGAAAGGTTCTGTAGAATCAATGATGAGGAACGCCGGGCACTTCTTTCTCCACAAGCACCTGTTGTTCTCCTGAAACAAAAGGAAGCTTTTTTTTCGGATGATGTCGCACCCGGTAACGACCGTTTGGGTATCATGCTGCCGTATTCACCTCTTCATGTTGTAATGATGGAACGGGGCCCTTCGGTTCTTGTCATGACCAGTGCAAATTGTTCCGATGAACCCATCGTTATCGAAAACAGCGAAGCAGTCGAACGTCTCGGCGGAATTGCCGACGGTTATCTTGTACACAATCGCGCGATTTATCTCAGATGCGACGATTCCGTAGTGGTTCATATGTCAGGAAAAATACGGCCAATAAGACGTAGCCGAGGGTATGCGCCCTCTCCGATTCTCCTTTCTGCAGATGGTCCGCCGGTTTTTGCTGCGGGAGCCGAAATAAAGAATACCGTTTGCCTGCTTAAAGGGAAAAGTGCAATAGTGAGCCAACATATCGGAGACCTGAAAAATTACGAGGCTTACAGTCATTTTCTCAAAGTCTCCGAACACCTTCAGAGTATTTTTCAAGTTTCTCCGGAACTACTGGTCTGCGATATGCACCCGTCCTATCTATCGACTCGCTGGGTTTGGGAACAGAACGATTTGCCGTATTTGCAGGTACAGCACCACCATGCTCATTTGGCATCTTGCCTTGCCGAGAACCGCTGCGATGATCCTGTTATCGGGCTTATTCTCGATGGGGCAGGGTATGGAACGGATGGGACAAGCTGGGGCGGTGAAGTGCTGATTGGAGATGCGGCCGAAGTTTTTCGCTTCGCCTCTTTTGAGCCGGTTCCCTTGCCCGGTGGCGATGCCGCGGTGTTCCATCCCTGGAAGGTTGCAGTCGGATACCTTTCCTGCTGTTTCGACACTTTTCCCGAGCTTGCTTTTCTGAAGGGTAAGGATACTTCGGGTGTGATTCAATTACTTGAAAAAGGTATCAATTCTCCTCTTACAACAAGCTGTGGCCGGCTTTTTGATGCTGTCGCCGCCATAACCGGATTGCGGATGGATATCAGTTATGAGGGGCAAGCGGCAATTGAACTCATGCACGCGGCTGGAACAGTCGAGGGAGAACCTTATTCATGTGAAATGGTTTCGACAGGTCCTGACAGATGGATGCTTTCGGTTTCATCTCTGATCCACGGCATAGTCAATGATGTTCGTTCTGGGAGGAGCGTTTCGTCTATCAGCAGAAATTTTCATGCTTCACTCGTTGTTTTGCTTTTGACTGTCATAGAAAAGGCCACGGCTTTTTCCGGAATTCGCAAGGTGGCGCTCAGTGGAGGTGTTTTTCAGAACATCTTGCTTTTCGACGCTCTTGTTTCAAAACTCGAGAAAAAAGGTTATACAGTTCTTGCCCATACTCAGGTACCTTGTAATGATGGAGGTATTTCTCTCGGACAGGCGGTGATCGGCAGGGAGTATCTCAAGGGCAAGTATAAGGGGATCATGTAAAAGCCGGATGTGCCGGAATGCCATGAGTTCAGATCAGAAGAGACTGTATTTTCGGTCGGGACAGCATGGAAACGAATTGGTGATTCACAAGTCCAATAAATCGGAGAGTGACAATGTGTTTGGCTATACCAGGGAAAGTTGTTGCGATTAGCGATGAAAACGGATTGAAAATGGGAACTGTCGATGTCAACGGTTCTCTGATAAAAGCTTGTCTCGAGTATGTTCCCGATATCCGGATCGGGCAGTATACTATCGTCCATGCCGGATTTGCTTTGAAGATAATCGATGAGAAAGAAGCTGCTGAAAGCCTCGAAATTTGGGATGAACTGTTACGAAAATAAAGGGGTGTCCTGATAGATAAACTACGGCGGCTCATCGTTCCTCCGGTTGGAGGAGGTATCGAGTCATCAAACGGTACATTATGAAATTCATCGACGAATACAGGAACAGCGACAGGGCTCGAGGCATTCTCGAGAAAATCGAGGATACTGTGACAAAGCCCTGGACGATCATGGAAATCTGTGGGGGGCAGACTCATTCCATTATCAGAAACGGGATCGATCAGCTCCTTCCCGATGAAGTCAGGTTGATTCACGGGCCGGGTTGTCCGGTTTGTGTTACACCTCTCGAGATCCTCGATCGTGCATTGTCGATTGTATCGAAGCCCGGGGTTATTCTTGCAAGTTTCGGTGACATGCTTCGCGTGCCTGGAAGCAGAGAGACTCTTTTGGCTGCAAGAAGCAGGGGGGCCGATGTCCGAGTTGTATTTTCTCCTCTGGAAGCGTTGAAAATCGCAAGAGAGAACCCGCACCATGAAGTTTTTTTTCTTGCCGTAGGTTTTGAAACAACCGCTCCTGGAAATGCAATGGCTGTGAAACAGGCCGCAAGAGAGAATCTGCAAAATTTCAGCGAACTTGTCAGTCAGTTCATGGTGCCTCCTGCAATGCGGACAATACTTTCCTCTGAGAATAATCTGGTTCAGGGGTTTCTCGCTGCAGGGCATGTTTGTACGGTTACGGGTTACGAAGAGTATGAACGCATCGGTGAAGAATTTCATGTCCCGATCGTTCCTACAGGCTTTGAGCCGGTGGATATCCTTTCAGGAATATTACGGGTAATACAAATGCTTGAATCAGGAGTATGCGGTGTACATAATGAGTACGGTCGGGTTGTGAGTCGAGAAGGGAATCCGGTGGCAAGGAAGGTTGTCGATGAAGTCTTTCACGTTACGGATGGACTCTGGCGTGGCATAGGGGTCATTCCGCGAAGCGGCCTGCTGCTGCGTAAAGAATTTTCCTCCTTCGATGCAGAAAAGAAATTCAACGTTGTTGGCATACAGTCGGACGAATCACCGTTATGCAAGAGCGGGGAAGTGCTGCGGGGTATGATTACACCTGAGAGTTGTGAGGCTTTCGGCAAGGAGTGCACTCCTTCGATGCCTCTCGGTGCACCTATGGTTTCAGCTGAAGGGGCGTGTGCAGCATATTATAAATATCATTGGAAAGCGTTGTGATGCCGGGGTGCGGAGCACGTGAGAAAAAAAGCTGCAGATGAAGATCCCGGTTCGAATCATTCATCAAATCAATATTTCTTATGTCCTTCGAATTACAGTGTCCGGTTCCTCGTTTCAATCATGAAACCATTCAAATGGCTCATGGGGCAGGAGGTGTTCTGTCACGTGAACTGACCCGAAATGTTTTTCTCCCCTGTTTTGGTAACAGCGCGCTAGATTTACTGGATGACCAGGCAAAACTTTCAATCGGGGCTGAGAGGTTTGCCTTTACCACCGATACCTTCGTTATCAGCCCGATATTTTTTCCGGGAGGTACAATCGGTGATCTTGCCGTCAACGGGACCGTCAACGATTTGGCTGTAGGCGGGGCGATGCCGCTTTATCTCAGCGCAGGTTTCGTCCTTGAAGAGGGGTTTCCCCTTGTGGATCTCCAAAAAGTTGTAAGAAGTATGGCCGATGCCGCCTGCAAAGCAGGGGTGCAAATTGTTACAGGTGACACAAAAGTGGTGGAAAGAGGGCAGTGTGATGGAATATTCATCAATACATCGGGCCTTGGCGTTATTAAAAATGGGATCGACATTTCCTGTATAAATCTCAAACCGGGCGACAGTATTATTGTTTCCGGAACCCTTGGGGATCATGGAATGGCTGTCATGGCAGCTCGTGAGGGCCTTTCTTTTCAGTCGGAGATCATAAGCGACACGATGTCTCTCTGTGAGTTGATTTCCGAAATACTGGATGAAGTACCCGAAGTTCATGCCATGAGGGATCCTACAAGAGGAGGGCTTGCCGCTACGTTGAACGAACTTGCAGAGGCCTCCGGGAAAGGTATCGTTCTCGAGGAATCGGCTTTTCCTGTTCGCCCGGATGTTCAGGGTGCATGTGAGCTCCTCGGTATCGATCCACTCAATGTCGCAAATGAAGGCAAGGTTGTCGTTGCCGTACCGCGTCAAAGCGCAGGAAAAGTATTACGGATTATGCAGCAGCAAACGTATCCATCAGCTGGAAATGCTGCGATAATAGGAGAGGTGGTCGATGATCATCCGGGAATGGTTATTATCCGTACATTGTTGGGAAGCAGGCGTATTTTGGAAATGCCTCTGGGTGAACAGCTGCCCAGGATCTGTTGAAACGTTTTCCTGTTGATATTGGTGTTCGATAAAAGTAAATTAATCAACAGGCTGTTTTGCAAGTCGCTTGCATAATGTATATGCACAACGCTGTCGAAAAAGGCTGTTAAACGTCTACCCTGATGAACCAGTCGCAAGGTCGTAGAGAAGATGGATCCCGTATCGGGTATGAAATGCTGGAATTTCGTCCTGAATGGCAGTTTGACGATCCGAAGACCGGTGCATATTACCACAGTGCAGTTATTCCCGGAAAGCTTTTTTTTACTTCTCTGGGAGGTGATATTCAAACCGAAACCGTACAGAATACGATCCCTTTCATCGAACGGGTTTTTGCTGACGGTATGCTTGAAAACTGTGAATATATAAGGATAGCCGATTATTCAGAGGTAACCAAGGCATCGATCAATGCAAGGATACTCTATGCAGGTACGATAAACAGGCTCAATACTTCTTATAATTCCCATCCCACCGTTACGTATATCTGCGGCGCGTCGCATCTTCTCAAAACGATGCTGCGGATTTTTTCACGCGTTGTCAAACAACCATTCGTTTACGTCGACTCTGTTGAAGAAGCTTTCCAAAATTTAAACAGCGACAGTGTTTCTGCTGTGCCTGCGCCGTCGGATGATGTCGTTGTGTCACGGAGAGAGATCGATAATTTTGCGGCGATGTGCGGCAATATTTTGTTTGGAAAAAAAGATGGCAACCATGGTGCCGGCGATTATCTTGCGCCCGATCATCCCCTCAATGAACTCTACAAGATCATCATGGTTTTTCATGATGATTTACTGGAACTTCAGAAGAAGGAGGTAGAGCAGAAGCAGGAAATAGAATTTGCGCTTGAAGATGCAAGGAAGCTCAATGAAAAACTAATAGAAGAAAAACAAAACGTTGAAAAGAAAGAACAGGTACAGCTCAGACTCATCAATCGTCTGAAAAGGGCACGTATGCAGGCTGAAAGCGCCAACAAGGCTAAAAGCGAGTTTCTCGCCAATATATCCCATGAGATTCGTACGCCACTGCATGCGGTTATAGGGATGACTGAGCTCTTGATCGAAACCAAACTGGATAAAGATCAGCGATATTATACCGACACGTTGTATTCGAGTGCAAAGATGTTGTTAATGCTGATCAATGATATTCTTGATTTCAGCAGAATAGATGCAGGGCATATCGATGAAGAGAAAAGCACCTTCAATCTCCGTCAGCTATTTCTCGACATCATAGCGATAATGAAGGAAAAAGCGAGCTATAAAGGTTTGGTTCTGGTAGGCAATGTAGACGAAGGTATTCCGGAGACACTTTCCGGTTATGCCGAATACATCAAGCAGGTGCTCCTGAATCTGATTCAAAATGCTATCAAGTTTACCTATAGAGGGCAGGTTACGGTAACCGCCAAGGTTGTTTCTGAAACCGGAGAACAGGTTGTCATCAAGATGTCTGTGCAGGATACGGGTATCGGTATTCCTGAAGAGCAGCAGGAGCAGATTTTTCAGCCTTTTACCCAGATCGACGCCTCATCTACCCGAAAAGAAGGAGGGACCGGGCTGGGCCTTGCTATCGTGAGAAAGCTGGTAAACCTCATGGGGGGAGAGATCAGGTTGAAAAGCAACGAGAGAGAAGGGTCGACGTTCAGTTTTTCACTTGTTTTCGACAAAACCCGGGATGAACCCGACCATGCGGTGGCTAGCTGTAAAGAAGGCCAGATTGTCAGAGACCTGAACAATGTTTCTGGAAAAACTCTTGAAAAAAAGCTTGTTTTGCTGGTTGAGGACAACACGATCAATCAGAAGGTGGCCCGGGCAATGCTTGAAAAAATGGGTTATACGATCGATATCGCCTTTAACGGAGCGGAAGCGGTTGAAGCACTTCAGCAAAAAAAATATGGCTTGGTTCTGATGGATCTGCAGATGCCTGTTATGGATGGTTATGAAGCGACGAAAGTGATAAGAAGTTCCGGAAAGGTGCTTGACAGCGAGATTCCTATCATTGCCATGACGGCCAATGCATCAAAGGAAGACCGGCAGCAATGCCTCGATGCGGGTATGGACGATTACGTTCCAAAACCGGTCGAACGTAAGGTGATGCAGAATATGCTGCAGCGCTGGCTGCCGCTTCCCGATGACCGGTGATTATCGATTGAACATGTCTTTTGCGGTGTTCTCAATGTACCCCTATGATAACGCTCGAAGCCTTGAACATTGCACAGGCTTTGCTTCCTTCCTTCAGGGCGAGGTTTTTTGAACTTTCTCGTGTTATTATCGATGTTATGATGTTGCTTCCGCCTATATCGAGATCGATTTCTACGTTGACCGGGCCATCGATAATTTTATCGACAGTCCCGAAGATCACATTACGGGTACTTATTTTGGATACATCGATCTCTTTGCCGATGATTACGGAGCTTGACTTAATGATTGCATAAGCGGTCATTCTTTCCTCTAAACCCAGTTTGCCGATCGCATTGCTTGTTACAATGGCTGTTATTCGGATATCACCCTTGAGAGAAAGAATGATTTCGGCATTTACCGTTTCGCGTGTGATTTTTACGATGGTTCCGCTGAAAACATTTCTGGCACTGACTTTCACTGATATTCTTTTGAGAAATTGATAGAGCTTTTCCGGTTTTCCGAGGCGTTCTTCGAGGTTTTCAAGGAATTTCCGATGCTCTTCCTGTACTAGCCGATATTGCCTGAGGATTTTTCTGCCTTCAGGAGTCAGTCTCGTACCGCCTCCATCTTTGCCTCCGGTCGTTCGTTCTACAATGGCTTTTTCTGAAAGGTTGTTAATGGTGTTTATCAGCTGCCATGCAGTTTTGTAACTGATTCCTATATTTTTTGCCGCCTTGTTGATCGACCCAAGCTCATCGATTTGCTCGAGCAATACGATTCTGTCGGCACCGAGAAACCTGTTTTCGGATTTTCTGAACCAAAGGGTTCCTTCAAGTTCGATCGATCTGTTTTGTGAGGACATCGATAAACTTACGTTTTCCTGAACATGAGCGCTTGCATAACGGTAAAATAGAGAAAATTATTGTACCTCTTTCAGCCTTTCAGCCGGTTCATACCGTAAAATGTCAGAATAGATATCAGGGCAAGCAGAGCCGAAAAAACCAGTGCTTTTTCGAGGTTTCCTTCGAAGACGGCGTTATAGATCGCTAACGACATGGTTTCCGTTCTACCACTGATGTTGCCTCCAAGCATCAGTGTGATGCCTACTTCTCCGAACGACCTCCCAACCGAGAGCATGAGACCGGCAAGGACAACCTGTTTGATATTGGGAAGAGTGACTTGTAAAAAGGTCATAATTTCACTTTTTCCAAGGGCATAGGACGCTTCGGTAAGTGAGGTTTCCGTGTTTTCTATCGCTGACTGAACCGGTTTTACAACAAGCGGGAGCCCTGATAGAAATGCAGCGAGATACACCCCTGTCGGACTGAAGATGATTTCGATGCCTTTTGCGCTGAGAAACGGCCCGATGACACCATGTCTGCCAAGTATCAGGAGAAGAAGAAAACCTGTTGCAATAGGGGGAAATACGAGCGGGAGGGTTACAAGCCCGTCAAGCAAGTTGTAGAATGGCGTTTTTTTTTGTGAGAGCAGATAGCCCAAGGAAATGCTGAAGACCGTATGAGAAACGAGCACTATTGCAGCGGTTTGGAGAGAGAGCATGACCGGACCTATGTCCCGGCAGCAGGAAAAAAAAGTACTGTGCAATATCATTTCATTCCGTATTTACTCAGTATAGGGTGTAGCGTTTCAGTTTTCAGAAACGAGGTGAACGCCGTCGTTTCAGGATCATTTTCAAATCCCCGGAGCACGCCGACTTCAATGGTGACGGGGGTGTATGTTTTTTCGTTAACCGTTATGTAACCGCCAATCTTCTCTTTGAGCCAGAGCGCGTCGGTGAGGTTGATGAACCCCACGTCGATCTCACCTGTAATTAGGTACGCGGATACTTGTGGTACGGTGGAGAATATCAGTAGTTTTTTATGCACTTTTTTCATCATTGTGCTACTGTTGAGAGACTCGGCGGCTGCAAGTCCATAAATCGCTTTCGCTGAATCGGGCATACCTATCCTGGTTATAGAGTCTCCTGGTATATCGAGAACGCTTTCCAGAGCTATTCCTTTGCGATAAGCAAGAACAAGTCTGCCATGTCCCATGTGATGAAAGGAAGAAAAGTCCAATCCTGAACGGTCGAGAAACTTTCTGTCTCCCAGGATGAGTGACACTTTACCGCTCAAGGCAGCCTGCGAGATGAGGTGTGACATGTTGCCAAATACGGGTGTGATTCTCTTGCCACTTTTTTTTTCGTACAGTGCGATGATTTCGAGCAGCGGTTGCTTGTAACCTGCTCCCGAGGCAATGGTGATTTCACCGGCGACAACAGTTCTTCCGAGTAGCAGGGTTATCAGCACAACTGCGGTTGTTATATTTTTTACCATGGTCTTTTGCTGTTGTAAACGAACGTTCAAAGCGTTCTTCGCTGTTGAAAATGTAGTCGTTATTTCTTTTTGGTAATAACGATTGGTAAAGAAAAAAGAGCATTCGCTCTTTTTTCTTCTCCTGTCATTCACTGATAAGGTAAGTTTCACATGCTTGTCCTTCCTCGAGGGCATCGAGAATTTCGTCCATCTTTTCTTCGCTATCGATTTCACCATACCAGTCGTTTTCCGGATGAACAACGACAATTGGACCTTTTTCACAAACATTGAGGCATGCGGTTGCCGAGACGACGACATCGGTCATACCTCGGTCGGAAAGTTCGTTTTCAAGATATGGCAGGAGCTGTGCAGATTCTTTTTTGTGGCAGATACCCTGTGGAGCTCCTTGTGCGCGGAAGCTTCCGCAGACCAGAATGTGATGTTTCGGTTTTTCCATGAGTTACGTTTATTTATGGTTTTTTGTGTGTCGTTTTTCAAAAGACAGTCTCACAAGAGTGATCCCTCGTATTTTGTTTTGAGTAATCGATCGTTTATGGTTCGGTTACCCTTTACGCCGTCGTCCTCCGGCTTGGCTTCACGGACCAAACCAGGGTGTCCTTCCTCTGGCAAGAGTCTCTATGGATGTCGGATCAGGTGTCTTACTTTTAACTTTTTCCCTTTCTCATCCACATCCTCCGCCTGTGCCGGAGCAGCTTGTCTTGCATGCGTGCATTTGGCTGATACGTGCCATTCTACTCATATCCTTCCCGCTGAGTATTCCGTTTACACCTTCCTCGATAAGCCCGTCGAGTATGTACACTTCCATTCCACTTGCATTGAGTGCTTTTTTTGGCGACTCACCTGCTCCGTTGACCAGTATCGCACGGCAGTCCATGAGAACCGAGGCCACCGCTTCCCACCGCATGGTACCCCCTCCGGGAGGAGGAGCCGGTCTGGTTTCCAGAAGAACCGGTCGGCTGTCATCCGCTCCCGGTGCATAGATCAGAAAGCGGTCCGCTTCACCGAGGTGCTGGTTGATCAGTACGCCCTCCATACTTGCAACGGCAATATAAGGCCGGTTTTCATGGGGTTTCTTCGGCAGTTGTGCGGTTTCTTGCAGTTGTTTGATCGTCAAATCGCTGTTCTCCTGGCCTATGATGCCGATTGCATCGGCTCTGCATCGTGCGCAGTGCTTCATTTGCGGCAAGTATTGCGCCGTATCTTTCTGTATTGCCTTTACCAGTTCAGGATGCGGTTCCGGAATGTTCTCGAATACGGTTTCTTCCGTTTTATAATAGGGAAGAGCGTTGAAAATGTCTGCGCCGAGCTTCGAAACGGTTTCAGCGACATCGATGACGTGGCGGTCATTGATACCGGGAATGATGATGGAGTTGATCTTGGTCGTGACTCCATGTTCTTTGAGCTTTTTCAGTGCTTCGAGCTGGTTGTCGAGCAGTACCCTTGCAGCGTCGACATCCCTGTAGACTTTTTTCC
The DNA here is from genome assembly GCA_015482705.2 of Prosthecochloris sp. Taxonomy (GTDB): domain Bacteria; phylum Bacteroidota; class Chlorobiia; order Chlorobiales; family Chlorobiaceae; genus Prosthecochloris. Next base: position 99,267 of record JADMLA020000022.1, read on the forward strand.
GGTGGCGTATCCACGCATATATTTCAGCTCCGATTTCCGGGTTGACTGCATTGATGGTAAGTGTGACATGGCTTACTTCGAGCTCTGCCAGTTCACCGATATACGGAAGCACGTTCAAGCCGTTGGTAGCAATACACAGAAGCATATCGGGATACTTCTGCCGGACAAGGCGAAGTGTTTCCATGGTGTCCTCCGGGTTTGCAAAAGGGTCCCCAGGCCCTGCAATGCCGACTACGGTGATATTCGGTGACAGTTCAATTGCCCGGTCGAGATAATGCAGGGCCTGGTGAGGGGAAAGTACCCTGCTGGTGACACCAGGCCTGTTTTCATTCAAGCAATCGAATTTTCTGTTACAGTAATTACACTGGATATTGCACTTCGGAGCAACAGGGAGGTGGATGCGCCCGAAGGTGTGCCTCGACTTATCGTTGAAGCACGGGTGTTTTTCAATAGATAACGTCATGATACGTCCCCTTACATGTATGTATAGCCGATTGGTGATGAATTCTGCCTGTATTCGATAACGGTGTTTACGATTCTGTCAAACAGTTCCTGTGTTCCCCTGTATCCAAGATGATGCAACCGTTGTCCTCCGAACCTGTCATGAATCGGGAATCCGATGCGGACGATCGGGATGTTATTTTTCCGTGACAGGGTAAAGCCTTTGCTGTTTCCTATGAGCAGATCCGGTTCGAGGTTTTTTGCTTCATTTTCTATATCCACGAAATCTACCCCTTCGCGGACCTTTATACCGAGATCATCGATATCTGGCACCATTTCCGCAAGGCGTTTTTTCAGAATGCCACTTTTTCCCCCTGATGCGCAAAGGACAGGTGATATGCCTATTTCTCTCAGGAAAGCGGTTATGGCGATCACAAGATCTTCCTCGCCATAAACGATGGCTTTTTTCCCGAATACGTATTTGTGCCCGTCAACGTAGGCATCGACAAGCCGCCGCCGTTCATCTTCGTATCTGTGCGGCAGAGGCGTCTCTGACAATTTTTCGAGCAGGTTGAAAAACGCATCGCTTTGTTTGATGCCTATCGGCAAACAGAGCCGATAAGAGGGGATATCGAATTTTTCTTCAAGGTATCCGGCAGGTGACTTTTCCCCGGTAAGGACCGAGGTGAATTCGATACTTGCCGCTGCGGTTCCACTTTTTCTGATTGCATGCTGTGGCGTTCCACCTTTGGGGATTCTGTGGTACTCTCCCCATGGTCCTCCATCGAGTGTTTCCGAGTAGTCCGGGAGAAGTACGAAGGGGATGCTGAAGCTTTCGAGGATCTCCTTCAGGTACCGCAGGTCCGCCGGTGAAACCATGTTGGGAAAGAGAGTCAAAAGGTTTCGCTTCGTTCCTCCTTCAGCAAGTTGCGCGACAGTCGCTCTCGTCGCGGCATGAAAGCCGTCGATATGTGTCCCCTGGTAGCTTGGGGTCGATGCATGGATCATCACGGGCCTGGAAACGGCCGGATCGGCTTCACTGTCATACTCTCTGAGGATCATTTCCACATCGTCACCGATGGTTTCAGAGAGACAGGTTGTCGCTATTCCGATTATCTCGGGTTTGTATTGTTTTGTAATGTTCCGCAGACCGAGCTTCAGATTGTGGCTACCCCCGAAAACAGCCGTGTCTTCGTTGAAGTTCGATGAAGCAATATCGACCGGTTCCTTGAAATGGCTGATGAGGTAACGGCGGATGTATGTTGCGCATCCTTGCGAGCCGTGCAGGAACGGAACACATTTTTCGATTCCCTTGAATGCCAGACAAGCTCCGAGCGGGTTGCAAAGTTTGCAGGCGTTCTGGGTAGCTGTTTTTGCTGTTTTCATGAGTAACCTCCTTTTCTTGGGGCGAACTGCCATACAGGACTCATGACAGACTCGTAGACTTCTTTTGCGAAATTGTACATGCCGATGAAACCGGCAAGCGGAATCTTTCTTTCGTGGTTATGGTCACAGAAACTGACACCGAGTTTATAGGCGATCGGTCGTTCCTTGACGCCTCCGATCAAAAGGTCTGCTTCTTTTTCGAGAATGAATTTTGAGAGTTCGACAGGGTTCGAGTCGTCGACGATAATTGTGCCTTCATCGCACATTTCTTTCAATCCTTCATAATCGTCTTTGTTGCCGGTTTGTGAGCCGGCAAGAACGACATCCATTCCCAGTGAATCGAGCGCCTTGATCAGTGAAAAAGCCTTGAATGCTCCGCCAACGTAGATTGCGGCTTTTTTCCCGTCGAGCGCTTTACGAAATTCCAGAAGCTGCGGGTAGAGTTCGCCAACCTCGCGGCTGACCACTTTCTTGGCTGCTTGAAGAATTGAAGGGTCGTCGCTGAAATGAGAGGCGACATCATAAAGCGCTTTCGACATATCCTCGATACCGAAATATGAAACCCTCAGATACGGAATGCCGTATTTCTCTTCCATCATTTTTGCCAGCTTGATCATCGATCCGGAACACTGTACGATATTCAGCGAGGCACCGTGTGAGCGTCTGATGTCATCGACACGGCCGTCTCCAGTCATGGTAGAGACAACTTCGATGCCCATCTGTTCATAGTAGTCCTTGATAATCCAGGCTTCACCGGCAAGGTTGAATTCACCAAGAATGTTGATGCTGTATTTTCCGATTCCTTCGGACGAGCCTGTCCCGACGATTTTCATCAATGCATTACAGGCTGCTTTGTAGCCGTCTTTCTTGGTTCCTTTAAAGCCTTCTGAATGCACGGGAAGGACCGGTATGCCTTTTTCTGCCGAGACTTTTTTACAGACAGCATCGATATCGTCTCCGATGAGCCCAATAATACAGGTCGAGTATATGAAAGCGGCTTTCGGCATATACTGATCGATGAGTTCGATGAGTGATTGGTAAAGTTTTTTTTCTCCGCCGTAAATGACATCCATCTCTTTCAGGTCCGTGGAAAAGCTCAGGCGGTGCAGCTCGGGTCCTGAAGAAACGGCCCCTCGGATATCCCAGGTGTACGCAGCACACCCAATGGGGCCGTGAACGACATGAAGAGCGTCTGCAACCGGGTAGAGTACGACACGTGAGCCACAGAAAACACAGGCTCTCTGGCTGACCGACCCGGAAAGACTGGTGGTTTCGCATTTGATGTCGAATGTTGCTGATGCTTTGTTTTTTTCGAAAACCTGTTTTTTTCTTCCTTCGAGTATTTCAAGTTTTTCCATGGCTTCTACCCCTGGTTCAATGGTTTACATAACGAGTTCGAACGATTCTTCAGGAGCGTCTCGATCCTGCCGGTCCATGAGGACACCGAGTATTTTCTCGGCAAGTCTGATAGCACCCATGTAGCCGATACTCGGAAAATAGCTGTGACCGATACGGTCGAGAATCGGAAAACCGAAGCGGACAAAGGGGATGTCCTCGTCGCGGGCAATGTACTTGCCGTACGTATTTCCGATCAGGAGATCGACGGGTTCGTTCTTTATCCACTGATGCAGCAGATAGATATCGGCTTGAGGACCGTTTTTGACATTTGCATCCGCATGAGTTTCGGCCAGTATGGCACGGATACGCTGTTCGAACCGTTTGCCAGGGGTGCCGCTGATGATATGTACCGGTTTCATATTCAGGTCAAGCAGAAATTCTGTAAGCGGGACAAGGTCGTCAGGGTCGCCGAAGAGTGCAACTTTTTTACCATGGAAGTATTGTTCCATGTCTGTCATCAGGTCGACAAGTCTTCCTCTTTCGTCCGTGATCGACTCGGGTATTTTTACACCGGCAGAGTTGCTCAGCCTCATCAGAAAGCGGTCGGTAGCTCTCAATCCGACAGGAATGTCTTCGGTTTTGAACGGAACCTTGCATTTTTTGTCGAGAGCGACAGCGCCCGGTTCACCGCTGAAACAACCCAATGCGATCGATGATTTACTGTCACCAGTGCTTTTCAGGTCAGGCACCTGAATGCCGCCTTTTGGGTAGAACACATGTTTTCCTGTCTGCGGCGCATCGAGTACATCCGAAGTATCGGGGAAAAGCTGAATCGTTACGCCGAGTTCTTTGGCTAGCCTTTTGATTTCCCGCATGTCGGAAGGTTCCATCCATCCTGCAACAATGTTGATCTGGTCGATCGGCTTACCGGTATTCTCACCAAACTGTTCTGCCATGGCGGCAACCATGTTGGCATACCCGGTAACGTGTGAACCCACAAAACTCGGAGTGGGTGCGTAAATCACATGTTTTCCTTCAGGTATCTTGCCGTCATCGTTGGCTTTGGTGACAATCTGTTGCAGGTCGTCGCCTATTGTTTCCGAAAGACAGGTTGAATGAACCGCAATGAGGTCAGGTTCATAAACCGTAAAAATGTTGTCGATAGCCGTTATAAGGTTTGCCTGTCCTCCGAATACCGATGCTCCTTCCGTGAAAGAGCTCGTTGCTGCCATAACGGGTTCCTTGTAATGACGTGTCAGGGTACTTCGGTGATAAGAGCAGCATCCCTGGGAACCATGGCTGTGGGGAAGACAACCATGTATTCCCAAAGCGGCATACATGGCGCCTATAGGCTGGCAGGTTTTAGCCGGGTTTATCGTGAGGGCTTCACGTTCGAGTATCTCTTTTTTGGTATGTCGTAATAACATGTTCGTTAATCTCCTTTTTTTAAGGCATCTCTGTTACTGTTACAGCACGCAATGATTGCTTCGTTGGTCGGTGCTCGAAATCCTCGAGTGCTTCGTTCGCCTCACACTCGAGGCGAACGGACAATTTTCAGAGGTGGATTTTACTGTGTTACGTAGTCAGCTTCCAGCTCAACCGCTGTTTCCTCCCAGGGTGCCTGGATCAGTTTCCATATGCGGCTGTTAACCATCCGGTCGATGTCCCTGTAGAAGTTGATTGCGCCGGTGAAGCCGGCGTAAGGCCCTCCATAATCATAACTATGTAGCTGTTTCAGGGGTACACCCATTTTTTGAACCACATATTTCTCCTTGATGCCGGCACAGAAAATGTCTGGTTTGTAGAGCTCGATCAGTTTTTCTGTTTCGTAATGGCTTATATCGTCGATAACCAGTGACCCTTTGTGCATATCAGGCATCATACCCTCATAATCCCTTATGTTGAGGCCGGCTTGTTTTAGCTTTTCAAGCTCTTCTTCGGTTTTTCTGGGTTTATACCTGTCCGGATCGGCGCTGATCTTCAGTTCTTCGATGTTTTTACTGTCGGCATCGACCTTGATGTTCGGAATGACCCGCCGACCTTCATAGTCGTCTCGGTGCCCGAACTCGTATCCTGCCGATAGCGTTTCCATTCCTAGTTCTCCGAACAGCTCCTGGTAATGGTGAGCTCTCGATCCGCCCACGAACAGCATGGCGAGCTTGCCTTTGGTTTTCGGATGTATTTCTTCGATAACCGATGAAACTGCAGGCATCTCTTCGGCAATAACCTCTTCGACCCTTGCCATCAACGAATCGTCTTCGAAGTATCGGGCAATCCGACGCAGTGACTTTGCGGTCGCTTCCGCTCCGATGAAGTTCACTTTCATCCAGGGTATACCGTACTTGGTTTCCATCATTTCTGCCATGTAGTTGATCGAACGATGGCACATGATGACATTCAGATCGGCCGTGTGCGAGTTCTCGAATTGACCTATGGTCGAGTTACCACTGAAACTTGCAACCAGAGTGATCCCGCATTTTGCGAGCAGGCGTTCGATTTCAAATGCATCACCGCCGATGTTGTATTCACCGAGCATGTTGATCTTGAACGTGCCGCCTTTGTCTTTGTCGTCAAGGCCGACTACATGCTTGAAGACCTGGTTGTTTGCGATATGGTGTCCGGCCGACTGGCTGACTCCCTTGTAGCCTTCGCAACTGAATCCGAAAATGTTACAGTCGCCGAGTTTTTCACGCATCTCCTTGGCAACCGCATGAATGTCATCACCGATAAGGCCTACCGGACAGGTTGAGAAAATACCGATGGCTTTCGGGTGAAAGAGGTCATATGCTTCCTGAATCGCCTTTTTCAGTTTTTTCTCACCCCCGAAAACCACATGCTCTTCCTGCATGTCGGTAGAGAAGCAATAGGTCATATAGTTTTCACCTTCAGGACCGTCCGGCCGGGTTTGGTTTCTTCTGGTCAACCATGCGTAAAAACTGCAGCCGATCGGGCCATGAACCAGATTGACGATGTCCCTTGTCGGTCCTAAAACAACTCCTTTACAACCTGCGTAGGAACAACCCCTTTGTGTGATTATGCCTGGTATGGTACGGATGTTCGCCTGTACCTGTGGGATTTCTGCGGGGTCGTTGATGACAATCGCTTTACCTCTTTTCTTGGCAACTTTCGGTGGATACTTTTTTATCAGTTCCTCCTTTACTGCAGAAGGATCCGGTAATATTCTTGACTCCATAAGTCGTGTCTCCGTTTTCATCATAAATTGTTTTTATACTAGCGCTGCATCGCCGATTTCCCCAGTGCGTACCCTGATGCTGTCGGTGATGTCGGTAACGAAGATTTTGCCATCACCGGGTTTTCCGGTCTGATTGGTTTTAATTATCGTATCGATGGCGGTTTGTTTCATCTCGTCAGGTACCACAATGGCAATGAGTCTTTTCGCTACCAGGCGAGGTGGTCCGCCGAGCTGCTCGATTGCTTCCTGGTAACCGTTTTCGGCACCTTCCAGAATATCGAAATGCACTTGACCTTTCCCTCTCCCGAGAATACGTCCGAGGGCAGTGAATGAAGAGATGCCTGCGTCGATGAGTGCCTGCTTCGTTTCATTCATTTTTTTCATCCTGATAATAGCAATGATCTCCTTCATTATGCCTCCTTCGGTTCAGCAACTTCCGGTTCGCTCTCCTCGAGTCCCGAGCTGATGGTGTAGACCTCCTCGACTTTGGATACAAAGATTTTACCGTCTCCGAACTTTCCTTCTTCTCCTGTCTTGGCGTTCATCATAATTGCGTCGAGGACGAACCTTTTGTCTGCGTCTGGAACGACGGTTACGAGCATCTCCTTCGGTAATTCATCGTATACGACATCTCCGACTCTGAGGCCTCTTTGCTTTCCTCGTCCTACTACAGGGATTTTCGTTACGGCCGGATATCCTGCGTCGAGTAATCCCTGCATGACTTCCTGCGCTTTGGCTGGCCGGATAATTGCTCTGATCATTAACATGTTGATGACTCCTTTGTTTTTTAGTTTGCTATACCGAAATCGATCAAGAGTTTTTCGAGTTCATCGATCTCGAGAGGCTTTGGTACGACAAACATCTCGTTGTCGTCGATTTTTTTTGCCAGAGTACGGTATTCATCGGCCTGGGTGTGTGTGGGATCGAAATCGATAACGGTTTTACGGTTGATCTCTGCACGCTGTACCATGTTGTCGCGTGGGACGAAATGGATCATCTGGGTGCCGAGCTGTCTTGCGAGCTCTGTGATCATCTCTTTTTCATTATCGACTTTACGGCTGTTGCAGATGAGACCTCCTAAACGAACACCACCGGCATCGGCATATTTGAGAATTCCTTTACAGATGTTGTTGGCTGCATACATGGCCATCATCTCACCCGACACGACGATATAGATTTCTTCAGCCTTGCCGTCACGGATCGGCATTGCAAAACCTCCGCAAACAACGTCGCCGAGTACGTCGTAAAAGACATAGTCCAGGTTCCATTCGTCATCATAAGCCCCGAGCTGCTCCAACATATTGACCGAGGTGATGATTCCGCGGCCCGCACAGCCTACTCCCGGCTCCGGTCCCCCGGACTCGGTACAACGGGAAGCGCCGTACCCTTCCTTGATGATATCTTCGAGTTCAACATCCTCTCCCTCCTCGCGCAATGTATCGAGAACGGTTTTCTGGCTCAGTCCACCGAGGAGAAGCCTTGTTGAATCAGCTTTCGGATCACAGCCGACAACCATGACCTTTTTTCCCATCTCTGCAAGTCCTGCAACAGTGTTCTGCGTGGTGGTTGACTTGCCGATACCACCCTTTCCATAAATTGCAACCTTCCTCATTGTTTTAAGTATTTAGGTTATATGGTTGTTTTCCCTGAATAATTCAGGTTTTTAATCTTTCTTTGTTGCATTTTTAACCTCAAGTTTCGTGCCAAAGGGAGTGCAATCGTTGCATAAAAGTATTGCTCCTGTTTTTTTTCTGGTTAACTCATTATTTTTTGGTGAGTTATTGTTTGTGTTTTTTTTCTGCAGTTTTGATCAAACATTCCGAAAGCCGGTCTTGGAAGGATAAAAAGGCTACAAGGAGGTGTGAAAAGCGGTTTTCTTACAAAAGTGTATCTTTTTCGTTGTTTCGTATCGGTTGAGAAGGGATTGTTACTGGTTACATGCTCGTTGCTGAGCCGATTTCCATAAGCGGTGCAAGATATGAACGGGGTGAAAGGAACGGGAATGCTTTCGTTGGTGGATATTTTTTTTCATACATAAATGTTGTTTTTTTGTCATGCGGATAGAAGGTGATGATATGTGTCCGTAAACCCCTTATATTATAATGACTAACCGAAGAGAAGTCGATAAGCTGTTTGAAACTGGAACGGTGTGGTTTCCGGAAGGTAGGAATGCTGAGAGAAAGAAAACTGAAAAGTATGATGCACTCAGGAAAAACAAGGTCGGAATCTTTTTTGCCTGAATTATCTCGAACAGAAAAGAAACGCGATGCAAAAGCGGTCGGTGCTGTAGCTTTGGGGGCCCTTGCTGTTGGTGCGCTTGCCATTGGTGCGTGGGCTGTAGGGGTTTTCGCAGTAGGACGGTTTGTTGTCGGCAGGTTGCTGGTGCGCTATTCAAAATTCAAAGGTTTGGAAGTTGACGAGCTGAAGGTTGGCCGTCTTCATGTCGGTGAGTTACATGTCGACAAGGTTATGAAACCAGAAAACGAGGGATCATGAATTA
>JADMLA020000023.1 GCA_015482705.2 Prosthecochloris sp.
GTCCGGCGTCGTTCCCATCCAGAGGTAAAAACCTCCCGACACCAGCGTCGTCAACACGATCAGGAGAGTCGTGAATATTCCTTGTTTCATAGCATGAATCATCAATCATTAACAAAAAACCTCAAGCACAGCGCCCGTCATGACGGGCGCTGATAAAACGGACCACCACTCTTCATCAGAGAAGATTGCCGAACTTCATGCCGATATAGAAGGTTCGCGGGCTCAACGGACCATAGACGTAGCCCGGGTCACGATCGATCCCCGAATCGAAATCATCCTGATAGGAATTGAAGATATTCTTTACGCCCGCATAGAACTGAAGCCCGGCATCATCGACCGGAACCGTATAACGAACCTTGAGTCCGGCATCGAAAAACGCATCACTTTTACGCAACTCACCTGCGTCTGGATCAGCGATTTCAGGCCCGTAATACGGCACCAGCATCTCACCGGTGTAGTTACCGGTCAAGGCGATACCGACTCGGTCAACCGGTTCCCAGTCAACCGTTATGAAACCATAGGTATCGGGAGTCCTGAAAAACTCTTTTTCATTGAACTCCTGCGGTTCGTCATATTCGCTCGATTGGATGGTAAACCCAGCCCTCATACCAAGCATGTTCGAAGGAGCAAGATGAGCCTCGAGATTGACCCCCTTGACAACCGCTCCCTCGGCATTGTAACGGGTATAGATAACATTACCATCCACATCCGGTGTACCGATATCGATAGCGAACGGATCATCCAGCTCCGTGTAAAACCCCTCGACGAGGAAACCGAAATCCACATCGCCGACCATGGTATCGTAATCGACCGATGCCATATAACTCCTGCTGGTCTCTTCGGTAAGATCCGGATCGTTGACATGAATGATGCGCCTCGAACCGGACGATTCGATATGAAGATCCTCATCGAAAATCTGGGGAGCACGATATCCCGCCGCATAACTCAAACGCGCCTGCAAGTCATCGGAAAAAGAGTAGAGTAAGGTCGCTCTCGGGAGCAGAATATCATCCGATATATCCGCATCAGGACTGATTTCGTTGGTAATCTCGTAATTATCCCAGCGCAGCCCCAGAGTAGCTTTCAACTTGTCCCACGTATACTGATACTCCCCGAAAACACCGACAATATTGCTCTCCTGATCAGCCACTGGCGTTTCCGGCACATGGGTATCCGTGTCGATATCATAGTAACCGAGCTTATCATCCTCGAGCCACTCACGGTTGTTCTCGACACCCGCGATAACCTGGGAAGGACCGAAGATCGCCTTGTATTGAGCCCCCATCTGCAGACTCAAATCATCCGTATGGCCATAGGCGTCAAGCTGCTTCTCCGCACCGTAGTAGGCATCACGGTCGATGTGCTGTGTAGCGATATAGAGAGAAAGCTTGTCATAATCCCTAAAATACTGAGAGTAGGTAAGTGCTCCGTTGATGATCTTCTGCCTGATGGATTCAGCGATATCCGCCTCGTGTTCGACTGCGTCGAAATCGTTACCGCCTCGACGATCTTCATCGATCGTAAAGAAATCGGCCGTCAGCTTGCCACGATCGCCGATCTTTCTGAACGCACGAAGACCGATCGTTGTATTGGTGATTTCCGGAAGTTCGGAGAAGCCATCGCTGTTGGCGTCGAAAGGATCACGGTCCCGGTAAAAACCGAATACCGTCATCCCCATCTTACTGTCTGACGACACCACGGAAGCATTGAGAGTAGCCGTATAGTCATTGGCAGCATCATCGAAATCATCACCGCCTACACCGACCCATCCTGAAGTTCCTGAAAATTCATAGGAATTGACAACGGGATCCTTCAAAATCAGGTTGACGGTACCCCCGATAGCATTGCTGCCATAAAGAGCCGAACCGCCCCCTCGAACCACTTCGATTCGCTCGATCATATTTGCCGGAATCAACTCGAGACCATACACACCAGCAACCGCACTGAACACCGCCCGACCATCGATAAGAATCTGCGAATAAGGTCCTTCGAGACCGTTCATACGAAGCTGGTTGAAACCGCAGTTCTGACAGTCGTTTTCTATGCGAAGACCTGTCGCGAAATTCAATCCTTCACTAACCGTTGCTGCCTGTACCACTTCGGTCAGCTCTTCACCGCTCACTGTTGAAACAATAACCGGTGACTCTTTCCTCAACACCTCGTCCCGAGATCCGGTAACAACGATTTCACTCCCTCTGATAGCCGAGGTTGTAAGACTGAAGTTGAGCTCGGCATTCTGACCGTCTGTCACACTCACTGTCTTTTGCGAAGAACCGTACCCCATTGCACGAACTTCGATAACTCTCGAACCGGAAGGAACACCGATCAATCGGTAATTCCCGTCTTTGTCGGCCGCGATGCCGATAGTTGTCCCTTTTACCGTAACGTTCGCATAGGGAACCGGTTCCCCTTCGCTGACAACCCTACCCGTAACGGTATCGGCCATCACCCCCTGAAAGGGAATTGCACACAACGCGAGAAGTGCACATATCTGTTTAACCTGCTTTTTCAAGATCATGTTGCTGCTTTTCTTGAATTTTACTGATTACTAAAATCCTGCCACTTATTTATACAGAGTCAAAATAAAAATAGACCCCGAAAAACCAAGAAAAAAGTGCACAGCAAAGTAAAATAACCGAACAGAACAAATTATAACTGGACAAATTAAAAATATTTCCACTATATTATTCACAAATTTTCACTTAGCAATAGATCACTTCAAAAGCGATAAAAGCCATGATTGACAAGACTCCCTTCGGAAAACATCTCCTTCTTCTCTTCTGTCTGTTCTGGACGGTAGCATGTACCGACAACAAGAGTGAACCGGTAGAAAAGCCGAACAGTATCGAAAAAAAAACCGGCCTTCTGCTACTCAGTCACGGCTCACATTCGGAAACATGGCGTAATACATTGTTCGAACTTGAAAACAATGTCAGTCAAAGAATCCTTGAAAGGGGTGATATCGCCGGGCTAAAAACAGCGTTTATGGAATACCATGAACCGTCAATAGCCACCCGTCTGAAAGAATTCGACAAGGAAGGTTATTCGGACGTCATTATCGTTCCCGTTCTTTTGACGGTCAGCTCTCACTCCTTCGATGATATTCCGACCATCGTCGGTCTTAAGGAAAACCCGGAATCGGTTGAATTGCTGCGACTTGAAAACATCGAACGCTATACACCGAAAGCGAACGTGCATATCACACCTCTTCTGGATTTCGGAAAAATCCTCGAAAGCAATGTCCTTCGACGGACAAAAGCTCTGTCAAAACAACCCGAAGAAGAGGGTCTGGTACTCATCGGATATGGTTCGGAACCTTATGAAACCGAGTGGAGAGACCTTTTCAGGTCGACAGCGGAACATGTAGCCCGTGAAACGGGTATCGGTGAACACAGTATCGGGTGGTGCGGGCACATTGTACGCTATACTCCCGATTCGACAACAACAGCCATCGAACGCATCCTCGAAAAGAAAAAAACAGCCATTGTCATCCCGTCATTGATCGCGTTCGACGAAAATTTCCAGATACGCATCATTGGAGGTGGAATAGAAAAAATCGGGAATGAGAAAGACAGAGTGCTCTATAAACCGGACGCCATATTACCCGATCCCGATGTCGAGCAATGGGTTATCGATATCAGCAAGGAGTATGCAGCTACAATCAGTAACCAGTAATATCAGTTGAATATGAGTAAGAAAAACCGTGACTCACTGAGAAAAATCAACAATGTCCTGCATCGTGACTTGGGCTATTTTTTTGCCGGATTGATCATCGCTTACTGTCTTTCAGGTATAGCGCTGAACCATATCGATGACTGGAACCCCGATTTCATCGTCAACAAAAACACTCTGGATTTCGGACAGGGTTACGCGATCGACGACATTACTGATGAAGTGATAGCCGAATTCAGCTCCAAAGCGGGAGAATCATCGTTCAGACTCTATGACTTTCCTTCGGAAAGACAGGTAAAGATTTACTACAAGGATGCAACTCTTTTCGTCAATCTGCAGGATGGCACCGGAGAATACGAAAAAATATCACGAAGACCGTTGTTCTATCAGGTCAATGTACTCCACCGTAACAGCGTAGAATGGTGGAAATGGGCCTCGGATATCTTTGCCGGGATGCTGATTGTCATTACAGTATCTGGAATGTTCATGCTGCGGGGCAACAATGGGCTTTCCGGTCGGGGCAAATGGCTGGCGACCGGGGGGTTGATCCCTCCCCTCGCAGCCATTATCATTCAGAACCTTTGATACCGTTCGCCGACATGCCGAATTTGCACCATAACCGCTCTACCATGAAGCACAGATTCTACCGGAATAATTTTTTCTCATTGCCGCAAAAAATCATTGCTTTTCTGCTGATCTTCCTCACAGCATGCAGCGCACCGGAAAAGGAAATCGTTAGCGATTCAAAGCCAAAAAGTATAGGAGTGCTTCTGCTCAACCACGGCTCGAGATCGGAAAGATGGCGCTCGAATCTGCTTGACCTGGAAGAAAACATATCTGGAAAAATCCTTGCTATCGAAGGGATAGACGGCGTCAGGACAGCATTCATGGAACATGCTGAACCATCTATTGCCGATGCCTTGGAAACGTTCGACCGTGATCAATACCGGCATATTGTCATCATTCCGATTTTTCTGACCATCGGCACTCACATGTTCGATGACATCCCTACGATTATCGGAAAAAAAGAAAATCCTGCCTCCCTCGAAAAAATGAAACTCGAAAACATAGAACGATATGTGCCGAAAGCAACAACACATCTCGCACCGCCTCTTGATTTTTCCGACCTCATGAAAAAGAATGCCCTCAGAAGAACGAGAGCATTTTCCACCGAAGCACAAGAAGAGGGCCTGGTGCTTGTAGGCTACGGTTCGACAGCATTTGACGAACAGTGGACGGCACTGTTCAATGATGTAGGTACACATGTCTGCAACGAAACAGGTATCACCGCTCATACCACAGCCTGGTGCGGCCACATCGCTCATTACAGTCCTGACACGACCACTGCAGCGGTGAGCCGTATACTCCAAAAGAAAAAACGAGCGATCGTCATCCCGTTGCTTGTATCGAGCAGTGAACAATTCCAGGGAGAAATTATCGGTAGCGGCATTACAAAAATCAACGACTACGAAAGCAGGGTTCTGTATAAACCCGATGCCATTCTCCCCGACATTAATCTGGAGCAGTGGATTATCGATGTGGCGAGAGAATATGCTGAAAATATTCAAGCAGGAACAAAATTCTAAAAAAACTGAAATTTGTAATTATCGTCGAATCTGCCATGAGTAGAGACACTAAAAAGGAAAGTAAAAGAGAACAACATGCATGTACACACATTGGCACGATGGCAACACAGCCATGACTTTGCCACGATAAACAACAGGGGTGAACAGCGCACACGCTACGTTCTTCTTTTGACAGCGGTTACCATGGTGGCGGAGATCTATGCCGGCAGCATGTACGGTTCGATGGCTCTTCTTGCCGATGGATGGCACATGGGTACGCACGTAGCGGCGTTCATGATCACTATTTTCGCCTACCGGTACGCCCGCAAACATGCCAAAGATCCCGCATTCACCTTCGGTACCGGCAAAGTCACGGTACTGGGAGGCTTTTCGAGCGCGGTCGCCCTTGCTGTCGTAGCTCTCGTTATGGTCGTGGAATCACTGGAAAGAATCATGAATCCCCAGGTCATTCATTTCAACGAAGCCATTACTGTCGCAACCATCGGCCTCCTGGTCAATCTGGCCAGCGCCTTTATGCTCAAGGACGAACATGCACACCACCATCATGGGCATATACACGAACACAATCACCACCACGACCACAACCTACGTGCAGCATATCTGCATGTTCTGGCTGACGCCCTGACGTCATTGCTTGCCATCATGGCGCTCATGGCAGGAAAACATATAGGCTGTAACTGGCTGGATCCAGTCATGGGGATTGTCGGAGCCGTTGTCATAACCCGCTGGTCATATGGATTGCTCAGGGAAACCGGACCGATACTGCTCGATGCGAGTATCGAGAAAGAGTATCGAAAAAAGATACTCGATGCCATCGAGAAAGATGCCGACAACAAAGTTTCCGATATGCACATATGGAAAGTCGGAACAAACGATTATGCTGCAATAATTTCTGTGGTAACCCATTTTCCCAATACGACAGAACATTACAAGAATCTGTTACATCCTTTCGAGCAGTTGTCACATGTTACCATAGAAGTGCATGAATGTAAGGAACCTCCTTGCATAACACCGCAGCTTTCCGTTCAGCCGCAACAGCGGTGAAAAAACAAAAAAAGAGCCCCGAGAACCAGCCACGCTTCTCGAGACTCCTTCAAAAACAGCAAAAAAGCTGTTTTATCAATGATTACAAGTCAACTCTTACCCCGGCAAGAAACTCCACGCCGTCGATATCGTACTCGTCATCGATGTCTTTCTCATCAAAAATATTGTCCACCTTGACAAACACCTCGGTATACTCGCCGATCTCTTTTGCAATGGAAGCGCTCCATATCCAGAAATCATCGAGCCTGATCGTGTTGTCTTCGTCATCCCAACGCTCACCGGTATACGCCGATTCGATATGCATGCGAAGATCCGCTACCGGAATTCTGAAATCGACACCTGCAAAAAATTTGTGGTCGGGTCTATGAACCAGTTCATTTCCGGTAAGTTTGTTTTCCGTATCGAGCAGCGTATATCCGGCCCTTGCTGATATATGGTCATTGAGGCGAGCATCCAGGTTGACCTCAACCCCCTGTGTCATGGCTTCATCGACATTTTCGTAGTACATATCCCATGGAGGAGGCCCCATACGCACAGTCCTGGTATCGATCAAATCCTCGAGCTCGTTCCTGAACAACGATACCTTTCCGGTCACATCCTTGCTGAACGCATACTCGGCACCTGCTTGATATCCCAGGGATTTTTCCGGCTCGAGATCAGGATTGGCATGAACGAGGTATGGCCCCATCATCCAGTCGCCGTATAGTTTCAAGAGCGAAGGAGCCTTGAACGCCGTCCCGACCGAAGCTCTGAAGGTCAAAGCATCGGATGCTTTATACATGACGCTTGCTTTCGGGTTGATCTCCTCCCCCCATTTCTCATGTGCATCGAGCCGCCCGCCCAGCACTATGACAACAGGGGAAAGATCGATCTCGTCCTGCAGATAGAAGCTGTGCAGGTTTTGATCGACAAAAAGCGATTTGCTTTCATCTTCACGCTCTTCCTGCCAGAATTCATAACCGGCGCTCACCAAATGCTTGTCGAACAGCACCCTCGAATAACCAACTTCCAGCTCATAATCGTCCAGCACATAATCGGTAGCCCTGTCTTCAGTCCAGTGATGATAATCGAACAGAGAACCTCTTATCCGCGCTGTCGATGCATCATCCGGCTCCCATTCGAAAAGAGCGTTCAAACCGTAACGCTCCTGGAACCGATCCTGTTTCGACATTTCACTATAGGAGTAATACGGCTTGAGATCTATATCCATTGTTTCGGAAAGATCATACGACAGGGTTCCCTGCACAATGTGCTCATAGTAAGGATCGAACTCTTTATCGACCCCATCGGACTCACGGTAGGTGTAGTTGAACCGGCCCCCGAGTTTCCCGATTCCTGTCCCGGCCGAAACGGTTCCTATCGTCGTGCCCCGGGAGCCCATTCCCAGCGAACCGGAAAATTCAGGGCTGTCGGGAGTCCCTCGAGTAATGATGTTGATCACACCTCCCACGGCATCACTGCCGTACAAAGCGGATGCGGGACCCTTGAGAATCTCGATTCTCTCGATCATCTCGATGGAAATCTGCTGGATATCGATAGCGTTCTGGTGCCCTCCGAGAACCCGTTGCCCATCGATCAGCACCAAAGTATGGCGGAACTCGAGTCCATGGATGCTTACATGACCTTTATCCCCATAAGAACCCGAATTCGATTCGATCGTAAGCCCTGTTGTTTTTTCGAGAGCTTCCTGAACCGTACGGACATTTTTTTCAAGCAGCTCCTCACGTGTAATGACTTCGGCGGCGACCGGTACATCTCCCAGGGTATGCGGCGTTTTTGTCGCGCTCACAACGATCTTGTCGAGAGTTTCGCTGCGCGGCTCTGCCGCCACCTTACCCGATGGACCGACGAATAGCAGCAAAACCAGTGTAAGAGTACTGATTCTCCTGTTATTGAAATGTAATTTCATAGTACATCGTTAATACACCAAGCATCCTCCGGTATTCCGGTCGGACGCTCTCTTGTTACTTCTGTTAAACTCTGCCTGTGCAGTCGCCTTATTTCTCGGACGGAAATCTTTTTTTTTCACGCCTTTCGATCTGAACAATTCTGGAATCGTGTATTGTGACAACAACCTCTCCGTACGCAATAGTTTTAAAACACTGAACCAACTCTTCCAGAATAATGGTGTCCTGACTCTTGCAATCATTGTGGTTTACCGCTTTCTTCTCAGAATTGTCTATCATAGTTTTTATCAATGATGATGACCGGAATCATGGAGACGTTTCAGTTCCGGATCGAATTGCTCCCAAAGCCACTCGGAAACCACGCTCAATTTTTCTTCAGACAGGTTCATGGCGGGCATGAGCCCGAAACGACGTATTGCTTCAGGACGGCATTTTGACAGTGAAGCATCGGGCTTCTGCATGAAGGTCACCATATGTTCTACGGCCTCTTTTTTTTCGGCAAAAGCCTCACGGTAATGTATTGCGATACCTTTTATCGGTGGACCGAATTTCGGAGGTGGCTCCATGGAATGACATCTGCTGCAGTAGCGTTTATAAATCGATGCACCATCGACCACCTCTGCAGCTTCACCCTGACTATCTTTGTTATCCGAAGCGTTTTGGGGGGAACCGCATCCATACCCCCCGGCAATACAGGCAAGCGATAGTGCAAGCAGTGCATGTCGCCCGAAAAGAAACTTTTTTTTCACTGTTAGTTTTTTTAATTCGTTACAGATTCAAACTTACACCACCATAGAAAAAAGTTCCGCTGCTCCCTGCCCCGTAGACGTTTCCATACCCGCCGTCAACCTGCTTGTCGAACAGATTGTCAACACCCGTGTAGAGACGAACATTGTCCGTCAACGATTTCGAGGCATACACATTGACGATGGAGTACGCTTCGGCTTCAGTCTCGACTCCTGTATACTGACTCCCTACGGTCACCACCCTGACATTACTCGAAAAACCGACGGAAGGTTCGTTATAAGCCAGCTTGAGAACATTGGAAACATCAGGAACGTACAGCAGTTTTTCTCCCGTCGTCCGGTTCTCTCCTTTCAGCATGGTCAACTCTTCAGCCAGCGACAGTCCGTAGCCAAGATCCAGCCTGACCGTCAATTCGAGCCCTTGGGTCATGGCCTCGGCAATATTTTGCATTTCATTGATCGGTATCTTCGGTTTCGATCCCTGGTACCGTCCGGTAAAGACTTCCGCGATCATATCGTCGATATGATTGCGAAACAGGGTAACGTTCACCCTGAGTGCACTGTAATCGAGATCAGCTCCGACCTCCCACGTACGCGATGTTTCCGGATCGAGGTCGGGATTCGGGATAAGGATTCTCCTTATGGTATAAGGCGAGCCGGAATAGAGTTCAAAAGCTGAAGGAGCACGGAAACCCTCGCCATACGACCCTCTTACACGCAAATAATCACTCAACTGATAAGCCGCCCCCAATCTCGGGCTATAGACCGATCCAAATCCTGAATGATCGTCGAAACGCAGGCCGAGAATGGCGTTCAGCCTGTCGGTAACGGACACCTCATCCTGAAGAAAAAGTCCAAGGTTGTCGATGTCACTCTCGACACCATCTTCAGTCCGTTCTTCAGTGCGATACTCGATTCCTGCAGTCAGCTTGTGACTGCCGAACAGGGAACCTACCCAACGGCCTTCGAACTGATCGGTAGTCTGCTCGACATCGTGCACCTCGGGCTCGGAACCGTCCGTCGGGGTGAGACTGACGTCCCAGTCATATTCCGAACGATAGGCGCGAAACAACATACTTGAACTCTCTGTAAGTGCTTTCTTGAACTCTATCCGCCCGGTCAGTCTTTCCGATGTGTTCAGCCAGTCGTTTTCCTTTTTCCTTTTCGGGCGTAACCCCTCACGCTCTACATCGGCATAGGTGACACCGACAGCCAGTTCCGAACCTTCATCGATTTCCCATGTCAGGGTTGCCGCTCCAGCTGTAACCTCTTTGTCGTCTCCATCGGTTTGCTGATCCGCTGTATCGAAATCAAACCTGCCTTTATCGACAAAAGAACCAGCGATAACATACCCCAATGCCCCGGAACTACCGCTTACTCCTGCATCGAATGCCGTGTTTTCGGCTTCACCGTGCCGACTCTCTCCATACTGAGCGTTCAACCATGCTGACGTTTCACTGGTCGGTTTCCTGGTGATGACATTGACGACACCGCCGATAGCGTCACTGCCATACAGAGCCGAAGCCGAGCCTCGAACGATTTCGATCCTCTCGATCAGTCCAGCAGGGATTTCTCCCAGGTCGACCTTATCCTGAAACCCTGTCGGCAAGCGCATACCATCGATCATCACAAGGGTCTTGCTGCTGCTCAATCCGCGCAAACGAACGGTACTCATTCGTCCACTGGCCGGTTCGAGATTGACCCCCTGCGCTTCAGTCAACACCTGATGCAGTGTCTGCACCCCCATTTCTTCGATATCACTTCGATCTATGATTTCGATGGCAGCAGGAATCTTTTCGACCGGTGTTTCCGACAACGTCGCCGTCACTACCATCTCACCAAGCTGATGATGCTGAACAGTTTCATCAGCGTAAACAAAAGAAGAACAACCTACGGCTACCGCTGCAATACCAACTAATTTTTTCACCATAAAACGTTTACCTCAGTGATGTTTTGAAAATCTAACTAATTTTAATTTGTCTAAATAACAATTAATTTGTAATTATTGAAACATTTTTTCGTCTCTCGCACCTGTAACCTGTTTTTCTCTATGTGGTATTTTTTTGATGCTGGTGGCCCCCTGATGTATCTGCTTCTTGCCTGCTCTGTTCTCACACTGGCATACACCATCGAACGAAGCATTCATTTTTTCAGGGCGGGACGCTCGGCCGATGTCCCTGAAGCCGTTCATGATCTTATCGAAAAGGAACAGATCGATGGAGCATTGCGGCTTTCCCAAGCATCATCCGGCCCGGTTGCAGCTGTACTCACGGCGGGACTTTTGCACGCAGGGGAAAAAAAGGAATCGATCGAAGAAGAAGTGACTTTGACCGGAAACAAAGAAATCAAGAGGCTCAGCAAAAACCTGCATCTTATCGAATTGATCAGTAGAGTTGCACCGCTCATAGGCCTGCTTGGCACAGTTCTCGGTATGGTCAATGCGTTTCAACAGTTTTCCTATGCGAACAGCTCTGTCGATCCGTCCATGCTGGCAGGGGGAATATGGGAGGCGCTACTCACAACAGCCGCAGGACTCGGAGTTGCAATCCCGTCGATGGTTGTACATCACCTGCTCGAAGAAAAAGTACAGTCCTTTACTTTCCTGATGCAATACTACGGTTCGGAAGCCATAAAACATCTTGGAAAATAACCATGCTGGAACTTCAAACACCTCCCCCAAAAAGGAAATGGCTCGACCTGACACCAATGATTGATGTGGTATTTCTTCTACTTATTTTTTTCATGCTGACATCGATTTTTGCAAAGCCGATGATGCCGGTCAGTCTTCCGGAATCAGAAACGTCAACCGTTCAGGAAGAACCTGAAATAACTCTCGGTATAAGCAGCGAAGGCTCCCTGTCGCTCAACAGCCAGAACATAACCATAGATCAGCTCTATGAGCGACTCTCCGGGCTCCTGGACAAGCATAGCGAGAAAAACATACGACTCATAGCCGACAAACAGATTCATTTCGGCCTGGTAATCAACGTCATGGACATCGCCAAAAAAGCAGGTGCAGACAATATCGCCGTAGTAACGGAAAAAAAGCGGCGTTATGAGCAATAAACAAATCAACATCATCTCGTTTGCCATTGCTTTTGCATTCCATTCAGCCTGCTTTTTGCTCTACAGGATCCCCCCTCTTGAAAGCCAGGCACAAATACCTTCAGCCGCAATCAACCTGAGCTTGGTATCGATACCGGCAAAAAACACTGACACACCACAACAGAAAACACCCTCTGAGCCGGAAAAAACAAATCCTTTACCCGCTCCCGTTAAAAAGAAAACTCCAGTAAAAAAGGAAAAGGTAAAACATCGAACGATCCAGCCAACGAAAGACAAAAAACTGCTTCAGAAAACAACCGATGAAACAGGAGAAAACCCACGGCAAACATCTTCTCAGGCGTCTGCTTCGAAAATCAGCAGTTACCTGGCTATAATTCGTGCTCAAATCGAACAGAACAAGCACTACCCCCGTTTTTCAAAAAAGCAAAACCATGAAGGCACCTCGCTCATCAAACTTCATATTGCAAAAGACGGGAGCGTGCTACAGATCACCATGCTCTCCTCCTCTGGCTATGAGCCTCTTGATAAAGCAACACTGGATGCCGTCAAGAAATCATCACCATTTCCCGCGCCATCCGATTACAAGCTTGGAGAATTGAGCCTGGAAATCCCCGTGTGCTACATGCTCAACTGACGCTCGGCACTCATCCCCAATAGTCATTCCATTGTCAGCCTTTCGCGAAAAATCAACAATTGCGAATACCTTTACTATTTCATGCGATTTTGAAAAAAATGTTTGACACAAAAAAATGTTTATTTATATTTTGTCTAATTTAAAACAAAACATCATAACTATGCCGGAACATCAGAATAAACACCGCCATTGCAGGCCGCAAAATACCCTGCTGAAAAAGTGCCATTGCGGGCACTACCACCTTCATTACAAATATGTGATGCTGACCATCCCCCAACAAACGCTCTTTCATATCATGAGGGAATGCTATGAATGGGAAGAGATGCGATCGGCAAACCCGGAAATATTCCATGATAAAACGTTGAAGCTCATGGTCGGAATCGTACAACTCAGCATTTCGGGAAAAGATTTTGATGAGTTCAACGCTGTCATTCAGGAAGGTTCGTCCGAAGCCCTAAAAATACTGGAACTGGTAGAAAAACCTTCTCGTCAAGGAAGCAAAAAATAATATCAACGCACAAAAATGATAATCTTATGAAAACCATCGGTTTGTTTTATGGCTCTGAAACTGGGAATACTGAGCATGTCGCATCGATGATTGCAGCAGAGATGGGCAACGACAATGTTGAACTACACAATATTGCCGACGCAGATCCTCAATCTCTTTTATCGTATGACAATATTATTCTCGGTTCATCGACCTGGGGATTTGGAGAGCTTCAAAGCGATTGGGAAAACTTCTTACCGGGTTTTGACCAGCTGGATCTTTCAGGTAGAACCATAGCCTTTTTCGGTCTCGGTGATCAAGTGAACTATGCAGACGTTTTTCTCGATGCAATGGGGACCATTTACGAAAAAGTCAAGGAAAGAGGAGGTCAAACCGTTGGCTCCTGGTCTGTTGAAGGTTATGACTTCGCAGCGTCTACGGCTGTGGTGGAGGGAAATTTCGTTGGTCTTGCACTTGACGTTGACAATCAGGACGATATGACGCCCGACCGGATAACTCATTGGGTCTCGAACATCAGCCATATGTTTCAATAACCTTTCAGTTCTTCACTCGTTGCCAGAATCCCCCAGCATTGAACGGCCGCTACCTCCTTGGCGGTCGTTTGTTTTACACTCATTGGAAAAAGAATATCATGAAAACGTTACCAATCATAGTCGCAGGAATACTAAGTCTCTTTACGTTTTCTTCAGCCTTTGCCGAAGAAGAACTGAAAACGGAACATATTGTGTTGTCGCAGCTGATGAAGGCTATTGCAGATAACGATTACGACGCATTTTTATCAAATGGAACACCCACATTCAAAAAAAACATCCCGAAACAGGCTTTTTCCTCGGTTTCCGACCAGCTCGCACCCCTTATCGGAAAAGGATATACAACCGAATATTTATCGAAGCTCCATCAACAAGGTAATACTGTGCATCTGTGGAAAATCCGTTATGGAGAAAGCAAAGAAAATTCAGTGGCGAAAATGGGCGTGATTGACGGACAGGTATCTGGTTTTTGGATCTTTTAAACCAATCCTCAAACAGGGAAAAATGGAAACATTTTGCTCGTAGATGATGTTTTATATCGAATTGTATATTTCGTCCCTTATGTTTTTAGTAACGTAATCGAGAAAAGGAGTAACAGTCAATGTTGAACAAAACTCTTCAGAAAGCATTCAACGAGCAGATAAACAAGGAACTGTATTCTGCACACCTCTACCTTTCCATGGCGGCCTATTGCGAATCCCTGAATCTCCCGGGGATTGCCCATTGGCTGAAAGAGCAGCAGAAGGAAGAAATCGGACACTCCATGCAGTTTTACAAGTACATCATTGAAAGAGGCGGCCGCGCTGAACTTGGGGCGATCGAACAGCCCCCATTGGATTTCAAATCACCAACGGCTCTGTTCCAGGATGTATTGAACCATGAGCGATCCATTACAGCGTCGATCAACAAGCTCTATGAAAAAGCCCTGAAAGAAAACGATTACGCTTCTCAGGTCATGCTCCATGGCTTCATCAAAGAACAGGTGGAAGAGGAAGCTTCCGCATCCGAGATTCTCGAAACCCTTAAGATGGCTGGTGAAAAAGGCCAGGCCCTGTTGATGCTCGATCGCCAGCTTGCCCGCCGCGGCATGGGTTGATAGAACGGAACATCCCGACAAATCGAAAGTTATCGAGAAAAAAAGGAAGAGGCGGTCTCAAAAGGACAGCTTGACGACTTTCGGTCACCATACATATACGTATCAGGCAGAGAGTCATGCCGCACTTGATGCGGCATACACACTGACTTTTATTGGAAGATGGATCCCCGGATCAAGCCCGAGGATGACTGCATGAAGACTATAAGGACTAATGAGACCGCCTCTTTCTCGTTGCCCCCCCATTACCTACCCATTACCTACTATCTTACTACCTATATATCGACAAACCTTTGCGCATACCTCCCGTCACTCTCGATGGAAATTTCACTATAACGCCGGGGGTTGCAACTGAAGCTTCCTCCATTAAAAAACCTCATGCCACCGATCATATAGGTCTGAAAACGATGAAAATGCCCATGAAGCACAATACCTGCATTTAAATGGAGCATTGCATTCAGAAGCTCTTCCCTGTTTTTCAACTCCATCGTCCAGTCAAATGCCTGGTCGATCAATGCATCCGTTTCATAAATCCTGAAGGCATGATGAAAAACCCCAACAACAAAACTTCCCTGAAGTGCTTTTTTTACCTCAGGATCGAAAAGAGCCTCGAGTTCGCCCATGCTGACCTGCCCTCTTGCTCCCAATGGATTATCGATATTCGCCCAGGGATAAGCCGTGTTGACGACGACAAAAGAAATAGACACTTCACCGAAATTGATCACCTTGATATAAGGAAAACCTGACGTCTCGCCTTCCCCTGTTATCAACTCCCTGAACATATGGCAGAACTCGTTGATCTTTCTGCGAAACCTTTTTTTTCTGCCGTTGGTATCCGGGTTCAGTGAGTTGTAGATTCGCATCTCCTCTTCAAGATTGATCAAATCATGATTACCTGGAATGATCGTCACCTTGTCCCACGAATAAAGCCCTTTTTTTTGCAACACCTCTTTGATTGTCACCCAGTCCGAAGGATCGGTAGAGTTAAAAAGATCACCGGTAATAACGATATGATTGCTGCCGGTATTTACAATAGCGGTCAGCAATCTGTCAAGGCGCTCGAACCCACGACTATCTTGCCTACCGGCAAGGTGCAAATCTGAAAAATGTGCCAGTTTTATGCTTGTTTCAGACAAATCCACAGAATTGATTTCCGGGCACCGCTAAAAATTCACATTTTAGAGACGCCGTTTTGTAATAGAAACTGTAAATTACTGCCGTTTAAAATAGCTATTCGGAATACACACAGCAATCTTTTTGGACTATTTTCATTCTTTGTAAGTTATGCGCCATATAATCGAATCACTACAAAATCTTTCCCGAAACCTCTGGTGGTCATGGGATACAGAAGCAAAAGAACTGTTCAAGGAACTTTCTCCCCTTGTCTGGGAGAGAGTCAATCATAACCCAGTCGAACTCCTGCGTCATATTTCACATGACGAAATCAAAGCCCGCCTCGATTGCGAATTCGGCAAAAAACTCGACAACGTCACAAAGCGTTTTGAAGCGTATCTCTCGGAAAAGGATACATGGGCATCAAAGCATGCCCAATCCCTGACAGAAAAAACTGTTGCCTACTTCAGTGCAGAGTTCGGCATACATGAAAGCGTAAGGATCTACTCTGGAGGCTTGGGCGTCCTTTCCGGCGACCATATCAAGTCCGCCAGCGACTTGGGCCTGAATTTCGTTGGCATCACCTTGTTTTATAAAGAAGGATACTTCCGCCAATATCTCAATCAGGAAGGATGGCAGCTGGAAGACTATCCTTTACAGTATCCGGAAAGTCTTCCGCTGGAAAAAGTTACAGACGCCGACGGTAACGACCTGATCATCTCCCTCGATATCGCTCAAAGCGAAGTACTTGCCCAGGCCTGGTACCTGAATGTCGGTAGAGCGAAACTGTATCTTCTCGACACCAACATTCCGGCCAACGAGTCTCATTACCGTGACATATGCTCCAGAGTGTATGGCGGTGATCAGAACATGCGAATCAACCAGGAAATTGTACTGGGTATCGGCGGCGTAAAATTGCTCAGAGCTCTTGGAATCGATCCTGCCGTCTATCATATGAACGAGGGCCATTCCGCATTTCTCACGGTAGAGCTCCTCGCGAAAGAATTGGCCGATGGCGTGGAGCCTGAAAAAGCGAAAGCTAATGTCAAAGAGCAATGTGTATTCACGACACACACCCCTGTAGCTGCAGGCCATGATCGCTTTTCACGTGACATGATGCACTACTCTTTCGACCGTTACCTCCAGAAAAACGGTATAGCTTTTGAGGATTTCCTCCGCCTGGGCTCCGAAAACCCTTCGAATCCTCACGATTTGTTCACCATGACGGTTCTCGCGCTCAACCTTTCACGAAATGCAAACGGTGTTTCAAAGCTGCATGGAGAGGTATCACGTGAAATGTGGCGGCATATTTATTCGGTTGATTCTCCGGGTGACGTCCCTATCGGGCATATCACAAACGGTGTTCACACCGCAAGCTGGACCAGCGGCTTCACCGATAAATTCTGGCGCCGTTATACCGACAGCCTCGACACTTTGACATCTTCCCAGGAAGACGCATCGAAGGTTCTTGCGAACGTAACCGACGAGGAGCTGTGGTGCCTGCGCTACCGCCTGAAAAGAAACCTTATCGACTTTATCTATAGGTACCTTTCAAACCAGCTTTTCCATCAGCATGTTTATACAACCTATATGGAAGCGGATTCATCGAAATCAAGTAAAAACCCGCTCTCGCCGGACGTTCTTACCATAGGTTTTGCAAGACGCTTTGCGACATACAAAAGAGCACCGCTGATTTTTTCGGACATTGAACGCCTCACCAGAATTGTCAACCACCCGACGATGCCGTTGCAGATCATCTTCGCTGGCAAGGCGCATCCTCATGACGATGCCGGCAAACATTACATCCAGCAGATTGTAGAGCATACTCGTCTTCCCCAGTTCAAAGGAAAAATCATCTTTCTCGAAAACTACAATCTCGGAGTGGCAAAACGCATGATATCCGGTGTCGATGTCTGGCTCAACAACCCGATACGGCCGATGGAAGCCAGCGGGACGTCAGGACAGAAAACCGTTCTGCACGGCGGTTTGAACTTCAGTGTTCCCGATGGCTGGTGGCCTGAAGCCTATGATGGTGAAAACGGTTGGTCGATTGGGAGCGGTGAGCTGCTCGACAATCATGAAGCCCAGGACCATCATGACGCAGAAAAACTCTATGATGTTCTTGAAAACCAGATAATCCCTACATTTTATGATCGTAACGTGGATAACATTCCTGTCAAATGGCTCAAGAAAGTCCGAAAAGCGATTACAACCATTGGCCCGGAATACAATACCCACAGGATGGTCAGGGACTATACAAAGAAATATTATTTGAAAGATTGAGAACCTATTCGTTCATCAGCAATAAAGCTGTTTAAACAATGATAGAAAATCCTGAACAGCGATCTTCGAGGTTTTCGGCTGTTTCCCTTGGGCGCGGTCTCGATCTGCGCTCACCGGTTCTTCTTGCATCGGGAACGGTTTCGTACGGTGAAGAACTCAACAAGCTTACGAACTTGAGTAAAATAGGTGGCATTGTCACCAAAGCCATATCGCCTGAACCCCGTCAGGGAAACCCTCCACAGCGTATTGCCGAAACCCCCTGCGGTATGATAAATGCCATCGGTCTCGCCAATGTAGGCCTGAAGAGATTCATAGCGGAAAAAATCCCTTTTCTACAGCAGCTCGACACCTCGGTTATCGTCAATATCGCTGGAAAATCCATCGATGATTACTGTACGGTCATCGAACACCTTGAAGACTGTGAAGGCGTCAACGCTTATGAAATAAATCTCTCTTGCCCCAATGTCAAGGGTGAATGTATGATCATGGGCGTCAGTCGTGAAGCGACTTTTGAAATCGTCTCGAAGCTGCGTTCGATTACGAAACGGCATCTCATGGTAAAACTAACCCCCAACGTCACCTCCATCAGCTCCATCGCATTGGCTGCAGAAGAAGCGGGTGCCGACTCGGTGTCGTTGATAAACACGCTGGTAGGTATGGCTGTTGATTACAAAAAAAGAAAACCCCTTCTTACCAACGTTACCGGAGGGCTGTCAGGACCCGCAGTGAAGCCTGTGGCGCTCGCTAAAGTCTGGGAAGTATACAACGCCGTCACGATACCGGTAGTCGGTATGGGTGGGATAGCCTCGTTTGAGGATGCCATGGAATTCCTGCTCACCGGAGCCAGAGCGATTCAGATCGGTACCATGAATTTTGTCGACCCCGATATCGGTGAAACCATTGCCGATTCCCTCGAAGAGTTCTTTGCCGAACCGGAAAATCCGACAATCGGGGAGTATACGGGAAGTTTGATTGTAGGATGAGAAAACGGAAACTATCGTCACTGTAACCGGTTCCCACAGAACTACATGGAACTCAACGAACATGCAGTAACTTCACTGTAGACGTTGGGCGATGAAAAATCCTCGCCCAACATCTACAGCAATGTCATCTACTTCCCGCCTTGAGAATCCTGCTTACCGCCGGCACGTTCTGCACCAAAGGCAGTCGGCACACCCGACTGCAACATGTAAAAGCAGCCATTCGATCCGCTGAAAGAACTCGAGATACCGGTAATCGATTTACTCGCAAGGTTACCGGCATAGGTCGTCTCACTGTTGTTGAAAGTAAACATGAACATCCCGGCAATTTGTACCCACGGACCATCGTAGCCTTCACCATTGGTCCATGTTCCATTAGAATTGACAGTCATCGAAGTCTTACTGTAAGAACCATCGCAGCCCCAATCGTAAAACAATGTCCAGTCTCCTGTAACAGCCATAATTTTTTCTCCTCATAAAGAAATGGTTAACGAAATTATACAATCAGACAAAACACAGAACTGCCGACACGTATGCATCACCTCCTTGAAATTGTAGCTTCATCGAGGGCTTTTCCGCCATTGATCATCAATCGACATTGATTGAGTTGATCCGTTTAGAACGTGAAATTGCGGCAAACTGTTTATGCAGAGTCACTCTCTTTGACATCGTGCAACGACAACGCATGTCACTCTACAGACAAAACAACAGGAACTGCTGAGGGGTAACACTGAAAAAAGAAAGGAATCTTGCATGCATAGTATGCAAAATCTGACCATCGAAAAAGAGAAAAGGCTGGTGTTATCGAAAATAAAAAACGAGAATGCGCCACATCAAAAATCTTGACTTTCACGAACAACGAGCATTGACTTTCATTAGGGAGCATATTGCCGAAACGCTGTGGTATAGTTTTTACTTTTAACTTTTGAGTTATGACTTTTGAACTTATCTTGGCTGACACCATTTCTTTCATTGATCACGATAAACAGCTACAATGATGAGTTTAAAAGTGCGTATCGACC
The DNA here is from genome assembly GCA_015482705.2 of Prosthecochloris sp. Taxonomy (GTDB): domain Bacteria; phylum Bacteroidota; class Chlorobiia; order Chlorobiales; family Chlorobiaceae; genus Prosthecochloris. Next base: position 20,185 of record JADMLA020000023.1, read on the forward strand.
AGGACCTCAAAGAAGCCATGAAAAGCGGGGATAAAAACAGGATAAATACCGTTAGGGCAATCAGGGCGGCATTTCTCGAAAAGGAAGTTTCATTACGAGTTGGAGGTAAGGCCGAGCTGAGCGAAGAGCAGGAACTCGAAGTTGTCATGAGTCTTGCCAAAAAACGTAAAGACTCCATTCAACAGTATAAAGATGCCGGGAGAATGGATCTCGCAGAAACCGAGCAAGCAGAACTGTCGGTGATTGAAACCTATCTGCCTGTCCAGATGGCAGATGAAGAAATCGAAACTACTGTAAAGGATATCATTGCCGAATTGGGAGCAACATCCATGAAAGACATGGGAAAAGTCATGGGTGCAGCCATGAAACGACTGAAAGGCAAGGCCGATGGCGGAAAAGTACAGGAGATCGTCAAATCAGCGTTATCATAATACGATGTAACCTTATTGTAAAGATCGATCGCCATTGCTATCGCTGTTATTATCGGTAAAAAAGTAAATGGTAATTAGAGTACAAACTCTCCTATAACAAAGCATCAAAACCGTGTTCCATTAACATGCTTGATATCAATTATATCCGACAAAACCCGGAAGAAGTTGCAGAAATGCTGAAAAAACGTCAGCAAGCAGAGGACTCTATCCGGCTCGATGAACTGCTTGAATTCGATATACAGCGCCGGCAACTCGTCCAAAAATCAGATGAGCTCAAAGCATTGAGAAACAAGGTTTCAAAAGATATCGCCACCATTAAAAGAACCGGGCAGGGCTCTGCGGAAGACCTCATTCGTGAAATGAAAGAGGTCGCGGACAACATTGCCCGAATGAACGAAACCCTGGGAGAACTCGAGGAAAAAATGGAAGCGATTCTGCTCTCGCTTCCCAACAAACTGCATATCGACGTTCCAACAGGTTGCTCATCTGAGGACAATGTCATTTATAAAGAACCGATAGCTTTCGATCATGCTCTTGATTTCCCTTTGAAGAATCATCTTGACCTTGGAAACACATTAGGCATTCTTGATTTTGAACGAGGAGCTAAAATTTCTGGCAGCGGTTTTCCGGTCTATGCCGGAAAAGGAGCTCGACTCGAACGTGCGCTTTTAAATTTCATGCTGGATTACCACACGGAAAAGCACGGATATACCGAAATCTTTCCTCCTTTCATGGTTAACGAAGACTCACTTCGAGGTACGGGACAGTGGCCCAAGTTTGCCGACCAGGTATACTACATGAACGAGGATGACCTCTACGCAATCCCGACTGCAGAAGTTCCTGTCACCAATCTTCATCGTGAAGAAATACTTCGTGACGAACAGCTTCCCATATCTTATGCTGCTTACTCGGCCTGCTTTCGCAGGGAAGCTGGAAGCTATGGGAAAGATACACGGGGATTCCTCAGAGTGCACCAGTTCAATAAGGTCGAAATGGTCAAGTTCACACGCCCCGAGGATTCGTATGATGCCCTTGAAGAGATCTTACACAATGCCGAAGCAATTCTCAAAGCACTGAAAATCCCTTATCGAGTCTTGCTTCTTTGCAGTGGAGATATCAGTGCCACTGCGGCAAAATGTTACGATATCGAAGTATGGTCACCGGCTGAAAACAAATTCCTTGAAGCGTCGAGTTGCTCCAATTTCGAGGATTACCAAGCGCGGCGAGCCAACATTCGCTTCAAGCCTGCGGGCTCATCAAAACCGGTTTTCATCCATACTCTAAACGGTTCCGGACTTGCGACTTCGAGATTGATGGTATCATTGCTCGAAAACTACCAGACCCCCGAAGGCACAATTATCGTACCGGAAGTGTTGAGAAAGTATACGGGATTCGACCTGATTGATTAGTACCCTGTTCTACAAACAGCAGAGATGCTTTTTACACATCTCTGCTTACTGTACGGAGTAGATGGAAAAAAGCTCATCATAAAAATCTCGAGCCTCTACCATCATTTTATTTTATCCACAAATAATAGAGATGTATCTTTTTGTTGTTTGGCAAACTGGAAACTTGAAAGGAAAAAAGCCGTGCACATCGAACAGATCATCTTGTCCCACCTGCTGAAACCGGTAAGAGATGTAACCCTGCACGCCAATCGTCTGCTTGATAACTATGATGAAGTCATATGGTTGATCGGAGACGGCCGAAGTGGCACAACGTGGGTGTCCGACCTGCTCAATCATGACAAAAAGTACCGGGAGATGTTCGAACCGTTTCATCCCCAACATGTCGATGAAATGAGCTTTTTATCACCACATGAGTACGTCAGAGCTGATGATTCACATGATCAGCTGAAACACATTGCAGCAGATGTTTTCAGCGGAACCTTCACCCATCCCGTAGTTGACTCGGCCAATCACTCACACCTCTACAGTGGTTTATTGATCAAGGATATTTTTGCCAATCTCTTTGCCTACTGGGCATCGATTCGTTTCCCGAACCTGAAAATCATACTGCTGATCAGAAATCCTTTTTCAGTTGCCCTCTCAAAAAGCAAAAAGAAAGACTGGTACTGGGTGACCGATCCGATGTTGTTGCTCAACCAGCGGAAACTTTACGAAGATCACCTGCATCCTTTTGAAGAACTCATCAAAAAAACCAGTGAGAATAATGACTACATCCTACGCCAAATCCTGATCTGGTCAATAATTAACTACGTTCCGCTTCGCCAGTTTCCATCGAACAAGATTCACATTGCATTTTATGAGGAAGTTTTTGCAGACACGAACAATCAGATTTCTTCCGCATTTCGATTCGTCAAGAACACTCGCGAAAACTGTCATGTTGAACTCGATGATGAAACCATCAAACGCCCAAGCAGGGTCGTCAGTAAAGACAGCAGCCTCTTTCAAGACAAATCTCCCGTAACCTCCTGGAAAAACGAATTTTCTCCAAAACAAATCGATGCGGGATTAAACATTCTCGATGAGTTCGGCCTAGCCGAACTTTACGATGATAACTCGTTACCCAACCGGAAAGTGCTGAATACAATCCAAGGTTTATAATCCCGTCGCGTTCCCCTCGAAGCATAACAAACGCAAAAAACGATAATACCCTGTTCATCCTTGAATTGCGGCATAATGTGGAAATTATTTACAACGTCCCGCAAAAAAAATGAAACCTTTTTGTTTCCTCATGCATAGTAACAATCAAAAGGCTTTGTCTTTGATGAAAAACTATTGAAAGGAGAAGAAAGCATATGAGCGCTACAATGAAATCATGGGCTACACCGTTGGCTGCCGGCACGTTTATCATCCTTGCCGTTACAGGGATTCTGATGTTTTTTAAAGTCGACGCTGGATATATCAAGCCTGTTCATGAGTGGTTGAGTTGGGCAATGGTGATCGGGGTGTTGTTTCATACCATTGCGAACTGGAAACCTTTCATCGCATACTTTTCACGCAAGCTTCCTCTCTCCATCATCGGAGCAGGTGTGATCATCACCATGCTTTCAATTGTTGTACCCTCTTCAGAGAAAGGCAGTCCCAAAAAGAACATGTTCAGAGCGCTCGAGTCGGCAAAAATTGAAATGCTTGCCGATATGACCGGTCAAAGCAGTGATGCCCTTATCGGTAAACTCGAGGGAAAGGGAATTACAAACGCCGAAACATCCATGACCATCGAGGAAATTGCAAGTGTGAACGGGAAAAAGGAAATGGAGATTCTCTGGACGATCTTCGAGTGAGAAACGCGGTTGTGATGAAAACATTTGAGGGATAACGTGCGCGATGGAGAAAGGGGGACCTCCATCGCGTACGAAAAAAACGAATCGGCTCAAACGTTTTTCTGTTCGGCAGATTCAGCTGACCCGGCAAACGCTGCTTCGGCTTCGAGCCAGTCTTCGACATCCGAACCGTATTTTTCTCCTTTTGCCTGCCACAGGTAGTAAGCTGCAGTCCTGATCTGTTCTTCACACTGTTCCTGCGTCATGATTTGCTTTTCATTCGTTTCGTTTGACATCGCTTTTGTAGTTTTAGGTTATACCATCCGCTACTGCCTTGCTTTTTTCACATCTTTGCAACATGTACTTCACTCTTTCAGCAAAACCAAATTACTCCGCCCCTCATATTCTGTCAAGGATCACCTTGTTACAATCATGTGAATTATGACTGGTGACATGAAGACAACACCTTTGCGCAGTGCATCGTTCTTTCAGCCACCAATTCGATCGATGGGAAAGTGCTTTCCGGAAAATAACGTTGAGTTCTCGACGGAGCAAGGCTATCGCATGGTTCCGAACGAAAAATGCCTTCAGGCTGCCGAGCTGTCTTTTGCCGTTATCTTGTCCCGAAACGCTTTCACCAGACGGCTGACTTTGTCAACCTCGATGAGAAACGCATCGTGCCCGTATGATTCATGGAGATACTCGATACGGCTTTCGGGAATATGCTCTGCAAGCTCTTCCTGCTCCTCTTTCGGGTAAAGAATATCCGAGGTGATAGAAAGCACCTCGACAGGCATCGCAAGAGACTCGAGTACCCTTTTGTAGTCTCCTCTCCCGCGTGACACGTCATGAGTATCCATTGCCCTGGTAAGGGTTATATAGGTATTTGCATCGAAACGGTTGACGAGCTTCTCACCCTGATAGCGAAGATAGCTTTCAGCCTGAAAGGTAGCATCGTCCTTTTTTTCACGCCCGAAACGTTCCTGGAAATTGTCGAAGCTCCGGTAGGAACACATCGCCATCATACGGGCGGCCGCCAGCCCCCTTGCCGGCGGAGCATCCAGCTCATACCATCCGTCATTCCAGTCCCGATCCGCACTGATTGCCTGACGCTGGGCTTCACTCTGGGCGATACACCATGCCGAATGCCGCCCGGACACGCCCATCGGCATCAGCGCACGAACCATTTCAGGGAACATGAATCCCCATTCGAGAACCTGCATTCCACCAAGTGATGCTCCGACAACCAGCTTCACCTGCCGGATGCCCAGTTCATCGAGCAACAACCGCTGAAGCCTCACCATGTCACGGATAGTCACCGCAGGAAAATCAGGCCCGTAACGTCTGCCGGTCAGGGGATTGCGGGAAAGCGGTCCGGTCGTACCGTAGCAACTGCCGAGTACATTGCTGCAGATAATGAAATCTTCAGTATCGTCGAAACCCATCGCCTCACCGAACATGCCGTCCCACCAGGCATCGGCATCGGCCGAACCGGTCAATGCATGACAGATGAGCACTACATTGTTTCGCTCCCGGTTCAAAGTACCCCAGGTGCGATACGCTATAGTCGTTTCCGGCAGTTCACCCCCGAGCTCGAGGCTGAAAGGTTTACGACTGACAAAAAATCCTGTCTTTTCAGATATGCTATCGATATACTCCATCCCCGATTATTCGTTTTCAAATTGGGAAAACCTTTTCATGTATCCCTTTCAGGACATACCGCTTTTCTTTTTTCGACTTCCTCCAACCTTTTCTCACAATGTTGAAAAGGCTTGCTCAAAATCACTCTTTATATCATCGATATGCTCGATACCGACCGAAACCCTGACCATATCCCTGCCGACTCCGGCAGCAGCCTGTTCCTCCTGGCTGAGCTGCTGATGTGTCGTCGATGCAGGATGAATAACCAATGTTTTTGCATCACCGACATTGGCAAGGTGACTGGCGAGTGTAACACTGTCGATGAACTCGATGGCTCCTTCATATCCCTTTTCAACACCGAACGTCAGAACACAACCAAAACCATTGGCAAGATATCTTTTTGCATTTTCATGCGTTGGATGATCGGGAAGACCTGGATAGTTTACCCAGGAAACTGCCGGATGTTCCAGTAACCAGAGAGCGAGAGCCAAGGTGTTATCGGCATGGCGCTGTGCCCTGAGCGACAGGGTTTCGAGTCCCTGAAGCAGAAGAAACGAATTGAACGGGCTGATAGCCGGCCCGAAATCCCGCAACCCTTCGACTCTCGCCCTGATGATAAAAGCAAGCTCACCGAATGTTTCGTGAAACTTGAGACCGTGATAACCTGGTGAAGGCTCTGTAAAAAAAGGAAACTTTCCATTGCTCCAGTCGAAAGCCCCTGCATCGACGATGACCCCACCCATGGAAGTACCATGCCCGCCAATCCATTTCGTTGCAGAACCAACCACGATATCGGCGCCGTGATCGAGAGGTCTGCAGAGATAGCCGGCACAACCGAACGTGTTATCGACAATCAAAGGAATACCGTTTGTATGTGCGACATGTGCAACCGCTTCGAAATCAGGGACATGAAAAGCGGGATTCCCTATCGATTCGAGATAGATGGCTTTTGTCGTTTCATCGATCAGACCTTCGAACGTTTCCGGCTGAAGATCCTCTGCAAACCTGACATCGATCCCAAGTCGTGAAAAAGACACCTTGAACTGATTGTACGTCCCACCGTACAGAAAACTGGAAGATACGATTGAATCACCGGCTTCACAGATATTGCTCAATGCTATGAACTGCGCTGAATGACCACTCGCAACGACAAGCGCCGCTTTACCTCCCTCGAGCGCAGCAAGTCGTTTTTCAAGCACATCCGTAGTGGGATTCATGAGTCGGGTATAGATATTGCCGAACTCCTTGAGCGCAAACAGATTCGCCCCGTGCTCCGGACTGTCGAACACGTACGATGTTGTTTGATAGATTGGAACTGCACAGGAGTTCGTTGCCGGGTCTGGCTCCTGTCCTGCATGAACCTGGAGTGTTTCAAACCGGTAGGAGGAATATGGCTGATTCATGATAGACGCTAATAGATGATTTCATGCAATCATCCTCTAAGCTGGAATCAGAAAGAGAAATTAGAACGAAGATTGGAAAATGGTATGAATACACAGCATGTACATACGATCATCTTCCCCGCACTCTCTGTCCGGGATGGATTTGGCACCAATCACTAACGACGGTTGCCAAGGCTTCTCAGGGCCAGTCCCTCCACCTTTCTGGATGATAGCTTATAAACTCGTAGAGAAAGAACTACTCTGGTTGGTCTCAATCTACAACAGAGAATATTATTTTACAAACCGCCTGTACCTCGAATAAATTGTTTTATTGTACGTATGCTCGTTATTTCGGAGCAATGTGAAACTACCATTTCATGAATCTGTCACTTTTTCATGCAAGCAAGAGAGATAGCACTCCTGGCATTACAGGAAACGGAAAAAAACAACATCAAGTCCGAACAGTCACTCCATCGGTTGCTTGATAAACACAACCCCGACAAAAACGACCGGTCTCTTGCCACAGAACTCGTCAACGGTACTCTGCGTTTCAGGTTGAAACTCGATTTCATGATAAGCCTTCACTATCATCATGATTTCAAGAAAGCTGCCCCGGTACTGCAGAACATTTTGCGCCTCGGCACCTACCAGTTGCTGTTCCTCGATAAAATACCTGGCTGGGCCGCTGTCGACGAATGCGTCAAACTCGCAAGAAAATACAAAGGGCGGCACATCAGCGGAATCGTTAACGGAGTGCTCCGCAAAATCGCATCCGAACCAGCTTCGACCTTCAATGAAACGCTCGAAAAAATGCCGCTTTCTAAACGGCTTTCGATAGAACAGTCGCATACGCAATGGCTTGTCGAACGATGGTTGGACACATACGGTGAAGAGCAAACAATATCGATGCTTCGCTGCAATAATGCATCGCCTCTGACGGCACTACGCATCAATACGTTGAAAACCTCCCCTGAAACCATGTTTGCCGCTTTGAAAGATGCATCGGTTGCTTTCAGCACTTGCATGCAAAAGCGGTTCATCCTCACAAGAGATTTCGATGCGTGTAAGCCTTTCATCCACCTTGGGCTGCTGACTGTGCAGAACCCGACACAGGCTATCCCCTGCCTGCTGCTGGGCCCCTTGCCTGGAGATACCGTACTGGATATGTGCGCCGCTCCGGGAGGAAAAACCACGTTCCTCGCTGAAATGATGCAGAACAAAGGTACCCTGATCGCAGTGGACCGCTACCCCAACAAGTGTAGAAAAATCATACAACGAGCCAATACGCTCGACATAACGATCATACGAACTGTTGTTGCGGACGCAAGGACAATTCGCCCGGAAAAACCTCCGAATGCGGTACTCCTCGATGCTCCATGTACGGGAACCGGTGTTCTGGGAAAAAAAACGGAACTTCGCTGGAGAATGTCACCCGAAAAGCTCAAGGAGCTGACGCTCCTGCAGTCGGAACTGCTGGACCATGCTGCAGATATACTGAAGCCAGGAGGAGTTCTGGTGTATGCCACATGTTCCGTGGAACCCGAGGAAAACGCTCTTCAGATAGAACGCTTCCTGAAAAGCCATCCTGACTTTTCAAGAGAATCGCCGCCAGAAACGTTTCAGGCTATCTTCCGCGAGCAGAAAACTGCTCACCCCGGTTCCTTTCTGACCCTACCGGGACAGCACGAAGGCTTTGATGGCGGCTTTGCACAACGCTTGAGAAAGAAACGTTGAAGTGTCGAGTCCGAAATGCCGGGACCGTTGAACAGCAAGAGCATAACAGCTTTTGCTTGTATGAGCACAAAGAATCGACATAAAACATGGTATGCTTTCTTTACTTCTGAATTTTGACTTCACCCGTAATGCAAGCCTTGAAAGAACCATACAGCAGTCATCTTGAAAGCTTTGTCAACTACCTGACGCTCGAAAGAAATTTTTCTCAACACACGATAGCATCTTACGTTAACGATCTGTACCGCTACCTTCTGTATGCAGAGGCCATCAAAAAAACGATTGCAGAAATCACCCTTACCCACATACAATCTTTCATTGTCGAGCTTCACGATGCAGGACTGGAAGCGCGTTCAGTGGCAAGAAACATTTCCGCCATCCGCTCTTTCCACAAGTTCCTCGTACGCGAAAACATCATCGAAATCAACGCAACGGAAAACCTTCATCAACCAAAACCCGCTCAGCATCTGCCGACAGTATTGACTGTTGACGAAGTTTTCAGGCTCATCAATGCTCCGATGCAGGAAGATCCTCCCGGAAAATACCGTTTACGGGACAAGGCATTGCTCGAGTTTCTCTATGCAACCGGCGTTCGTGTAAGCGAACTGGTCAACCTGCAGCAAAGCAATTGTTATCTCGACGCCGGTTTTGCCCGAATTTTCGGTAAAGGGTCAAAGGAACGCCTCGTTCCGGTCGGCCGTAGCGCAACCGAGTGGGTAAGACGTTATCAGCAGGATTTGCGGTTGAATATCTCAAAACCGGAGTCCGGAGATTATCTGTTTCTCAATGCTCGGGGTAAACAGCTCTCCCGAATGTCGGCTTACACCATTGTTCGCCGATACAGCGCAGTTGCTGCGATCACAAAAAAAATAAGCCCACACACGCTTCGCCACACCTTTGCCACACACCTGCTGGAAGGTGGTGCAGACCTTCGGGCTGTCCAGGAAATGCTCGGTCACAGTTCCATCATCGCCACACAGATCTATACCCATATCGACCGCTCTTTCGTCAAGGAAGTGCATAAAACCTTTCATCCCAGAGGATAGGCGCACAGCAAATTCTCTGCAAGTCGTCTTTTTTCAACGAGAAAGCACTCATTCAGTTCTGCCGTTCCATTTCTCCAAGCAACTCAACTGCCTTGGACTTTCCGAGCTGTGCTGCATCCCGGATATCTTTCAAGGCACCCGTGGTATCTTCCATCGCAAGTCTCGCAAGCCCTCTACGGTAGAACGCCTTGGCATAATCATCCCTGATCTCGACCGCCTTGGTATAATCCGCTACCGCCTCGCTGTAACGCCCTAGTTTATAGTAGGTTTTCCCTCTTCGGTAATATGCCTTGTGATAATCGTTCTTAAGAGAAACAGCTCGGTTGAAACTTTCGAGTGCTTCAGAATATTTTTCGAGTTTGTACAATGCTTTTGCACGATGGTAATTCGCTTTTGCATTTCGAGAATCGGCTTTGATGGCACGATTGAAACTCTCGAGAGCCTGGTGATACTCTTCCTGGTCATAGCGCTCTCTACCTTGCTCAATCAGTGTTTCGGCTGATTCGGCAAAAACCGGACCAGAGAGAAAAAGAAGGAACAACACGGAAACAATTAAAGCACGCATGACCGATATCTCCTTTTACGATTGATTGCAAAACCGCTATAACCGCACTGTTTCTCCTGGCTCTGGTACACGTGCCCGCAAACCAAGTTCGCTTCGCAACAATGCACTGAAATGTTGTTTTACCTGTTGCTCCCCATGGACGACAAAGACGTGTGGAGCCGTAACGAATCCTTTCAACCAGCGAAACAGATCACGTTGGTCTGCATGGGCGGAAAGTCCCCCGACCGTATGAAGAGCAGCTTCAACCCTGAACGTTTCGCCGCGAATACGAACTGTCTCAGCTCTCTCGACAAGCTCCCTGCCAAGCGTACCGGCAGCCTGATAGCCCGTGATGAGAACATGACATTCAGGACGGCCGATATTGTGCTTGAGATGGTAAATGATTCTTCCACCGTTACACATACCACTCCCGGCAATGATAATCGCTCCATGCTCTATTGCATTGATTTCCTTGGATTCACTCGAGTGACGGGTAAAACGGAGATTACGGGGTTTCGGCATCTCGTGAATTCGACGGCGAAACTTGGTGGCTTCTTCGTCGTACAGCTCAGGATAGTCCCAGTATATTCGGCTGGCTTCGATAGCCATTGGGCTGTCGAGAAAAATCTGCCACCGCTCCAACCCCCACTCTTTGCCGTATTTTCCGAACAGATACAACAGTTCCTGGCTCCTCCCGATTGAAAATGCCGGAACCAGAATATTTCCCTTTTCATGGGAGGCACTGCCGATAATCCCGGCAAGCTCCTGCAAGGTTTGCTCTTTTTCTTTGTGAAGCCTGTCTCCATAGGTGCTTTCGACAATAACCGCATCAGCATCGGCTATTTCAGACGGATCATGGAGAATAGGCGTATCGTACTGACCAACATCACCGCTGAAAACCACTTTTTTCGTCCTGCCGTTTTCGGAAAGCCAGAGTTCGACCATTGCTGAACCAAGAATATGACCGGCATCCTGAAACCGCAGCACCACACCGGGCAAGATCTCTTTTTTCACCCCGTATCTCAACCCCTGCATCACATTTATCGTTTCGACAACATCTTCTACGCTGTAAAGAGGATCGATAAGCGGCTGCTTTTTTTTCTGCCTGATTCTGTTTTCATAATCCGTATCCCGTTCGTTGAGCCTGGCCGAGTCCTGTAAGAGAACAAGAGCGAGATCTCTGGTGGCAGGATGGGTGTAAACCGGCCCCCTGAACCCCCTTTTCACAAGTAACGGTAATCTTCCGGAGTGGTCGATGTGACCATGGCTCAGCACCACGGCATCTATCGCCCTGGGATCAAAAGGAAAATCCTCTCTGTTCAAGGCTTCTTCTTCAGGCAGACCCTGAACAAGGCCACAATCGAGAAGAATCCGGCGGCCGTTTATCCTCACGATATGACAGGAACCCGTAATTCTGCCGGTAGCTCCGTAAAACTCTATTTCCATGATTGCCGCTTTCGGTCAACCGTTTTTCAAAACAATATCATCCACGTCCACCCCGAGATGCGATGCGATCACGGGACACTTCGCCCGCAGCATGAAAAAAATATTTTCTCCTTTCCCGGAAAGCGCCTCATAGTTCCCTTGCCCTTTACTGATGATCAGGTCCGCAGAATGAAACAAGTCAAGGAACCTTTTGTTACAGCGATCCAGCAATGTTCCAGGTGCCGTCGAACCTGACGAAATGATTTCGGCTTCGCCTTCTATACCTGAAAGAAGCGCATCTTCCATAGTCACGTCATTGATCACCGGAACTTCACGCACCACGTAAATCACCGGTTTATCGAGCACTTGTATCAGCAGTCTGTCGAAAACAGATTCTCCGGCATTATCCCCTATATACAAGACAAATGAAGTACGCTTCAGTTTCTCGATAAAAGCTGCAAAGTCACAGATTGCAAAATCCTGCCGCATACACTGTTCGACCATAGCAGCAATATTAAAGTTCCGATTGACACCATGGTCAATGATGTTACCGGCTATTGCCATCCGAATTGCCGCCATCAGCCTGTTCGACGAGTTTTCCACCTTTTTTTTCACCTCCGGATATAGCTCCAGGGCTTCCCGAATATTCTTTTTTTTTACGTTGAGAAAGGGATCGTCTACACCGGTCAGTCGGCGTACCTCTTTATATATCCTGTCGCCGATTTCAGGAGGAGTCATATCAAAAGATATCTCGCGCACCATTTCACCTGTAACAGCAAGCAAATCCTTGAGGGTTTTCTCATCTTCAGTTGCGAAACGTCCGGCTTTCAAGGCCTGGTTCATAAAACAAGGGATACAATCGAGAAATGTTTTCATGGTAATACAGAAGAATCTGAACAGTGGCGGGCCTTGTGACTCTCCAATTCAATTTTCAAGGCGGCCAGGGTTCTGTTGACATCGAGAAGAAAAAACAGCAGGGAGCAAATCAGGCAGACCATGCTGGAAATAAACAAAAAAGAAAGCAGTAACGGCAGATCGAGCGAAACGAGCGGTGAAAGAAACAGAACGATCACAAGGAGGGAAGCGAAAAGGCAGCTGAAGGATGCAAGCATAATCGCCAACCGGATGAGTCGTGCTCTCGCCCAAAGGATATCGATTTCCATGGAAGCCCTTTTCCTGAGAGCAGCTTCAGGAGCATCGAGATCGCAGGACAAAGACCGGGAGCGATCGATTATTCTTCCAAGCCGGTTGGTCATGGTCAGCAACAGCAGCCCCAGTCCGGATATGAGAATAACCGGTCCAATCGCTGTTTGGATAATCGGAACAAGGAGTTCAACAGACTGTAACGACATAAGGATCCTAACGCTTCATAACTTTGAATATCACTCCTTCAATCGAACGAACACTTTTCCTTCTCTAATGGCCAACGTATCGATACCACCTGAAAAACCTCTCCAGAAACCGTACTCCTCGGCAAGATCCACATTCTTGATACCTCCCAGCCATGCATTCGGCAACGGCACCCCCATAAGACTTATCCCTTTGAGCTTCACAACCGGCCTGCCTTCTCGAAAAGCGAACTCGAGGCCGGCGCGTACCCTGATTGTCTTGCCACCGAGAATTGGAAAATCAGGATCGACCGGCACCAATAGTTTCGCGCTGATAAGATCTCTGGAAAGATCGATAGCCGCTTTTTGGGCGAGTTCGGTATTGTTGGCCAGAAGAGCATTCAGTTCTCGCTCCGAGAGGTAGATTTCACGACTGCCTTCCTCTTCACTGTAGGGTTCAGGTTTGAGCAATCCGTCAGCAGTCAGTTCCTCATCCTTTACAGCGCCAAACATATCTTCAAGCGATAAACCACTCGCCTGCTCTATTTTATCGAGTTTTCCGGCAAGCTGTAGCTTTTCACGCTCACTGAGCTCGACCGGTGCAAACGGTGCGGGAAAAAAGAAAAAACGTAAAGCCAGCAGCGTTATCGCAACCGTAACAAAAAAAATTCCGAGACCAATGGCAAATACCTGGGAATTGCTGAATCTTTTCGAGGAGTTCTCGGTAACATCTTTTCGTGTATCCATAACCGAAACCTGTAAAAGAGATTTTTATACCGTAGGCTCTTGTACAAAATAATACAGATTCGGTTTATCGTGCAAAAAACCTTCTCCGCAGCACTATCAACCTCTTTTACCTTTGACTCTGGATATACGTTTGGTCCGCTTTTTCGGTTTCCGCTTGTCTTTTACGGAAAGCTTTCTCCGGCCGCCAAAATCTTTTGAAAGCCTCGATGCACGGAGCTGCTGACCGCATACCCACGCTTTACCGAGTTCTCTCAAGACATCCTTCGGCATGCCTTCAGGGAGTTCAACCGTGCTGTAATCATCAAAGATGCTGATCCGTCCTACCGCTTCACTGTCGACACCGATTTCATTGATGATCGCACCGGCGATGTTCCCCGGTTTCACCCCATGTTTCTCACCCACCTCCAAACGGTACCGCTCATAATCGATAGCCTCGTAAAGCGGATCTTTTTCCCGCTGAAAACGCTTGTTACCGGTATCTACGGAAGAGATTCCACCCTTTTTCTGCCGCGAAGGCTTTTGCGGTTTTGCCGATATGAGCAAGGGGCTGTCTCCCTGATAGAGACTTGCCAGAGCAGAAGCCGCATCGATAGCTGTCACTTCGTGCTCATAGCAATATGACTCGACAAGATCACGGAAAAAACCGAGATCTGCCGTCGAAAGCGTATCGCTGATCTGCTGCTTGAAACGTGCTATACGTTTGTCGTTGATACTTTCGGTCGATGGCAACTCCATCCTTTCGATACGTTTCCTGATGGCTTTTTCAATCGTTCGCAACATCGATGTTTCACGAGGGGTAACGAAAAGAATCGCTTCACCGCTTCGCCCTGCACGGCCGGTTCGACCTATACGGTGGACATAGCTTTCCGTATCGGTCGGAATATCATAATTGATGACATGGCTTATTCTCTCGACATCGAGACCTCTTGCGGCCACATCTGTTGCAACGAGTATGTTATACTCGCCATCCTTGAATTGTCCGATGGTTTTTTCACGATGCTTCTGAACCATATCACCGTTGAGTGCCGCAGCAGCATACCCTCTCGCCCTCAGCTTTTCTGACAACTCGAGTGTGGCGGTCTTTGTACGAACAAAAAGTATTATACCGTCGAAATGCTCGATCTCGAGAATACGGGTTAGTGCATCGAGCTTGTGCTGACCTGAAACAGGAAGAAATCGCTGTGTTATCGTTTCGACCGTAGAACTCTTCGCCTTGATCGCGATTTCCGAAACGTCACGAAGGTATTTCTTCGAAATACGACGAATTTCAGCAGGCATGGTTGCCGAAAACAGCGCCACCTGCCGTGTGGCGGGTGTCTTGTCGAGAATCCACTCGACGTCGTCTACAAAACCCATGCGAAGCATCTCGTCAGCCTCGTCGAGCACGAGGGTTCTCAGCCTGTCAAGAACAAGAGTTTTTCTCCTGATATGGTCCATAACCCTTCCCGGTGTCCCGACCACGACATGCACTCCCCGTTTCAGCCGCCGAAGCTGACCACTGTAGTCCTGTCCTCCGTAAATCGGGAGAACATGGAAATCATCCATACAGGCTGCGTATCGCTGAAAGGCTTCGGCAACCTGTATCGCAAGCTCTCGTGTCGGGGTGAGCACCAGCACTTGAGGTTCAGCTTTGGACAGATCGACTGTCGAAAGCAACGGCAATGCAAATGCAGCCGTTTTCCCGGTACCGGTCTGAGCCTGGCCGAGAATATCTCCCCCTTCGAGAATAATTGGAATGGTTTGAAGCTGAATGGGGGTAGGTGTTTCGTAACCCACAGCATCGAGAGCCCCGAGAACCTGATCTGAAAGCCCAAGGTCTCTGAACCCGGTTGGCGGAACATGTTTTTTCGTCATTAAAATCTATCTCCTGGTATGAGGACAACCTGAAAAACAGCAATGCGACAGGGTAATACCGGTAACAGGAGCTTTTTCGTAATGTCCGCAAGTTGATGTAAAATATCAGGAAGGCGTCTATGAGAAAGGTTTCTCGTCGCTCTGCTTCCCTTTTTCTCCATCACTGATACTCGAGATTTCATCGGTATTGTCTTGAGCACAGCGACCGAGACACTGCTTATTGTACGAATTAATCATACAAAACACTAACAGGTCACTCTATTCATTTCAAACCATCATCCCTATGCTATGCCTCATCGCTTTGGGTGTCGGCATTGTCAGGTTTTTTCTTCTCTTCATTACGAACAATAAAAACACCCTCTTCGTCAAATCGCTTTATGATATCATCTATCTTGCTTTCGGTGCCGTTGAACTTGCTTTCGACACCCTTGATCCTGTTTTCCAATGCATCGAACTTTTCCCTAAATGCATCTATCTGTCCTGAAAGCGCGCTCTGCAATTCGGTGATACGGCTCTTTTCCTTGCTTAAAGCGAGTTCACGCGCCTCTTCGAGCGACTTGCTGCATTTACGAGCTTCGAACATTGAAGCGACTTCCAACCTTCCGATAAAAAGGAGGTAAATAACGCTTAAAATCCCAACCGTACCCAGCATGATAAATCCCAGAGGGGCTTCGACGGTGAAAAAAATGAAATTGATGCTGTCCTGCCGAGCGAAAAGGTCCCAGTTTATTGCGGCAAACAAGACCACGACAAACAAGACCAGTGCCAAAATGACCGTATGCAGTTTCATGGGGTATATCCTCCTTGTTTTTTCGAGCTTGGTGTTCAGGAGAGGCTGATTCGGCAATATACATAGGGTTTTTCACTTGCAGCAGATTTCCCGCACCACCTGTAATATACGTTTTTATTCCGCTCCGAGTTCAACCTCACACAAGACCCGGTACTCAGCTCCAAGAGGACGCAGTATCGACTCGTAGAGGCGAACAGAATGAAACGTAACCTTCCAGTCTATGATTTCGGGAACCAGATATATCTTCTGGTTTTTTTTTATCCTGGCAAGGGTGACATGCAGCAGAAAAGCCCTTTCCAGCTGGCTGAAACTCGGTTCGACAAGACATGAGAGTTTTTCCTGAAGTTTACCCAAACCATCATGAACGCCACCCGATGCCCAGATCAGACGGGGTTTCCTGAGCGTCGGCCCGACCGATATTGTACTGAAACACACATCGAAAGCCTTGAAGGCATCGAGAAGGTCGTGCAGTTTTCCGAAAATCCCCTCTACATCATCACAATACCAGGGGGGTAACAGGGTAACATGGAGAGTATCCAGGGGAACCCAGCGAACCGGAAGCTTGCAATGGGCATCCCTGAAAGTAGAGGCTCTCGACTGAAGCTCATCGTCAGCAGGCATTGCGATAAAAACCCTTTTTTTCATATTCAGATATCAAGAACAGGTTTTGCAAGCCGAATCCCTTTTCCTGTTTGCCCGGCATAAGCTTCGTTCAGGGCAACGGCATTCATCGATTCAGCGAAAAGACCGGGAAAAGATTGCACGGCTTACCTCCAGCCGGATATCTGCGACGTGTTCATGGAACATGTAGGACACAGTATGGTACAGGCTTTGAAATTCCGGTTTATAGTGATACCTAAATTTATCGATTGTCGATCATGCAGAAGATGCAAGACGGAAGAAATGACACTGTATCCCGACCAGTCGGGACGCAAGTCACCTGTAACGAATCAGGTTCGGTATGACCGACAATCCCGAAGGATTTTAACAAATACGGTTCTTTAACACTTTTCGAACAGTATATAAGACTGTTTTCAATAAACTTGCTATTATTGAGCATCCCGACGAGTCGGGACGCTCAGTTTAGGTAATACCAAAGAGATCGTTCTCCATCAGAGCTAACATGACCATGGCACCGCAGCTATTTCTCTACAACACAATAGTACCGTTTTTAGCAGGATCTCTGAAATTATTCAGCAGGGCATTGCCGAAACTGCAGACTTTTTTCTTCGTGAGGAAAAACCTTTTCACAGAACTTGAAGCAGCAGCGAATACGACAGACCCGAGCCCCAGAATTTGGATACATGCGGCTTCTGCCGGAGAGTTCGAGCAGGCTCGACCGATCATAGCCGAAGTAAAAAGAGCCCGTCCGGATACGCTGATATTCATATCGTTTCAATCCGACTCGGGTTACACCGTCTATAAAAACTACCCTGATGCCAAAGCAGTGTTTTATCATCCGGTCGATACAAAGAAAAATGCAGAGCGAACCGTTGCACTGATCAGGCCGGATGTACTCGTGGTAATGCGATACGATCTCTGGCCGAACCATCTTCATGTGTCAAAACGGCATGGAGCGACCCTTATTCTTGCCGCCGCTGTTCTTCAGGAGCATTCAAACTACTTCAAACCCTTCATCCGTCAGTTTTATCGTTATGTTTTCTCCCTTTTCGACACGATCTACACGGTCTCGGATGAAGACCGTACACGGTTCACGGAAACGTTCGGGAAAGATAGTGCCGTCACCGCGGGTGATCCCAGGTTCGACCAGGTACTGTTACGAAGCCGTAACACGGACAGAATCAGCCATCTGAAAAAGCTTTATGCGGAAAAGACGCTTCTAGTTGCCGGAAGCTCCTGGGAAAAAGATGAAAACCTGCTTCTTCCCGCTTGTGTATCGCTGGCAGAACATCTCAGTATGATCATCGCCCCCCATGATGTATCCGAAAACAATATCATCCGCCTCGAAAGCGACCTTGACTCCGCCGGGCTTCCTTTTACCCGATTTTCTTCGCTACCCGACAATTTTACTGCAGATCGTATTCTCATCATCGACAGTATCGGCTTGCTCGCCGAACTCTACGCTCTTGCGAAAATCGCCTACGTCGGCGGCGGGTTCGGCATCAATGTCCACAACACCCTTGAACCTGCCGTATACGGTATTCCCGTCCTTTTCGGCCCGAAGCACCACAATTCTCCCGAAGCTGAAGCGTTGGTAGCGACAGGGGGCGCAACGGAAGTCCTTGACGCACCGTCTCTTCTCGAAACATTACAGAAACTCGTCGACAATCCCTTGAAAAGAGCGGAACAGGGCACTATAGCCGGAAACTACGTTCGAAACCGACTCGGCGCCTCACAAACAGTCGCCCAAAAGATCCTCGACACGCTCGACAGTCTTACAAAGTGAATGCTTATATTCCATTATCCGATCGCATCAGCAGGTACATATAACTGATAACCGATAGAAAGAAAATCTGTTATAGTTCGTTTTCTGTGCTCATGTTTTCGGACCGTTTCATTCAGTTTCCACAAGCTTAAACTCCTGATTATTATGTTAGCGCGAATGCAAAGCTTTTATTTTCTTACAGCTGCTCTTTTCGCTTTTTCAAGTTCGTTTTTCCCTTTCTGGTATTTTGCCGCGGAAACACCGCTCTTTTTACTGGATTTCAGACCACTTGCCGATGCAGGTGTCATTCACGTATTCAGCCTTTATGTTTCAAGTATCGTTTCTCCCGTCACCGGTATAGTATCGATTGCCGCCATTTTTTTATACAAAAACAGGAGCCTTCAAAGCACACTGATAGTTGTACTGATTCTGCTTTTCCTTGTCGATCTACTTTCCGGCCTTACCGCAGCGCATTTCATGAACCAGAAGCTCGGCCTGAGTTTCGGTTCAGGTATCGAACACTCTCCCGGAGCCGGATTTTTTGTTCTTCTTCCTGAGCCATTGTTATTCTGGCTTGCGATGAAGGGAGTGAAAAAAGATGAGAAAATCGTCAACGCCTATAAACGCTTGTAACGATGTTTACCGCATGGACAATCGGTGACATTCACGGGATAGGTCCTGAAATCATTCTGAAAAGTTTTCAGGAGATCGATCACAGCTCGTGTAAACCGCTCGTGTTCGGTTCCGCGGAGGCACTGCGGTATTATAACCGGCAACTTGGTCTCGCAGTGAAAATAGCCGAGTTCAAATCATACCGGGATCTGGTTAATGCGCCAAAAATTCCTGACGATGTGCTCCCGTTGATCAGCGTAGCCGAACCCGTAAATCCCATAAAACCGGGAGCGATTTCATCCGAAGCCGGACATATTGCGATGAAATCCATAGAGACAGCCGCCAGCTTATGTCTCGAAGGGAAAAGCCGGGCCATGGTAACCGCCCCGATCCACAAGGAAGCGATTGCTGAAGCAGGGTATGCCAATACCGGGCATACCGACTTTCTTGCCGAGTTCTGTAACACCCCGAATCCGATAATGCTCTTCCATGACCGGACATCACTGCTTACCGTTGCGCTTGCAACCATTCATGTACCGCTCTTGTCCGTACCCGGACTCGTGCGCTCGATGGATCTCGAAAGCTTTCTGCTCAGGCTGTCGCGTTCTCTGCACACGGATTTCAATATTGCTTCTCCCCGGATAGCGGTTCTCGGCCTCAACCCACATGCCTCGGACGGTGGAGTCATGGGCACTGAAGAAGAAACGGTTCTTTCCCCCTGCATCAACAGACTCGCCGAAAAAGAATGCATCGAGGGACCGTTTCCTGCCGACGGTTTTTTCGGAGCAGGCATGTACTGTAAATACGATGCTGTCGTTGCGATGTATCATGACCAGGGGCTGCTGCCTTTCAAGGTTCTCTCATTTGAAACCGGTATCAATGTCACTACCGGACTTCCCATCGTACGTACCTCCCCTGACCATGGAACGGGTTTTGACATAGCCGGACTTGGTAAAGCATCGCCGAGAAGCTTTACCGAAGCAGCCGTATTGGCGGAACAAATTGCGGACAACAGAGGAGAATAAGTCAAACAATCACCAACCCCGACATTTCGGAGCAAACAGATCAACAACTCAACAACTCAACAATTCAACGTACACTCATGATTTCATTTATCGACGTAGATCTGGAGCTTGGAAAAAAGCTGATCCTCAAGGATGTCAATCTTGCCATTGAACCCGGCCAGCTCGTCTATATCGTAGGGAAAAGCGGCAGCGGAAAAACAACACTGCTCAAAGCGCTGTACATGGAAATAAAACCGACGAGAGGAGAGGTCACCATCGGCGGTTATAAATCCTCCTCCATGAAAAAACGACATATCCCGCACCTTCGCCGGAAACTGGGTATCGTATTTCAGGATTTTCGGCTTCTCGAAGACCGCACGGTATTCGAAAATCTCTCGTTTGTCCTCAAGGTCACCAACACAAAAAACCGGCTCATAGAAGAAAGAGTAATGACCGCGCTGAAAGAAGTCGGTCTCGAACACGCGGCAAAAGAGATGCCGCTGAACCTTTCGGGCGGAGAACAGCAACGGGTAGCCATCGCCCGTGCACTCGTCCGTGAACCCATTGCAATTCTCGCCGACGAACCCACAGGAAATCTGGATCCAGATACATCACTCGAAATTCTTGAATATCTCAAAAAGATCAATCAGAAAGGAATCGCGGTCATCATCGCCACACACGACTACGAACTTGCGCGGCACCATCCGTCGAAAACCTGGAGAATTAACGACCAGTCTCTCCAGGAAGCCACGTTTACCAATGCAGCGAAAGGTTACAGACCGGTGTCTTCTTAGAAGCAAATTGCTCTCAATAGAGTTTTGCGGAGAAGAAGTGGTTTGTTCAGCGAGATCCACGTCCTAATGAATAAAAGCTCACTGTGACTAATTGAGGTTACGGATGTTTCTCAAGCTCCTTACGTGTTGAGAACCGAAATTAGTATGCATGTTTACTTTTTTCACTACTTTTAAAAATAACGTAGATGATACAACAATGAATGAATGGTCAAAAAGAATAACAATCAACCCTGAACAATGCGGAGGCCGTCCGTGTATCAGAGGTTTAAGAGTACGAGTGGTCGATATATTGGATTTGCTGGCTGCGGGGCTTTCTTACGACGAAATAATCGAAGAATTACCTGATATCGAAAAAGAAGACATCGTGGCTGCGCTCAAGTACGCAAGCCGTAAACTGGACCACCCTGTAATTGCAGCATGACTCTACCAACCTCCCTCCATCAATCATCTGGATTACTTGCGGTAATACTTCTCTAACCGGAAAATGAGAGACATTCTGAGCTCTTCTCTCGAAAAAGCTGTTGCATTAATCTCTTCTGGTGAACCGGTTGTTGAAATCAGCGACAAAGCTTGACATAACAATCAGGGAAAGAAAAACGATTGCCAATTCTCCGATCCCAAAAAAATTGACCGGCGCCTGAAACGAAAAAAGCCTAAAATTATTGGCCGTAACAGCGTACTTTATTATTCATTAGCATACCTGTCTATCCTGGCTTTCGGGAACATCCTATAAAAAAACCACCAAAAACAAACATCTCACGTTCAAAAATACGCCCACCACGAGCTTCGAAAAGCATGAGTCGTCTCTGTACATGAGATTATTGATCGAGTGACATAGGAAAAAAGGGGCCTAATGTGCACTACAACTGCGTGAGGAATAAGTGCTGGCTGAAAGCAATTGTCATCTGAAGCCTTCTCTGTTTAGTGCGTAGTAAAGGACATCCATTCCGTAGTAGTGCGCATTCTTCTCGTACTTCAGACCTATCTTTTCGAAAACACGTAAGGATCCCCTGTTCTGCGGGTGAGATATGCCGACGATACGTTTTAAACCTACATCATCGAATCCATACGCAATTACGGCCAAGGAAATCTCCGTGCAAAAACCCATCCCCCAGAATTGAGAAAAGTACCGATAGCCGATCTCTATCTCCTCGGTGTCCTCCAGGTTCTTGAGGAGTGTCCAGCCGATAAACTTGTCGCCGTCCTTCAGAATCGTTGGCCAGACGCCCAATCCGGGCTTCTGCGAGTAATACCGAATACATTCTTCCACCGTGGCCGCTGATCTTTCGAGGGAAACATTCTCGCGCTCAGACGCAGGTAGAAACTTCATGACTTGCAGATCACTATGTAACTCGAAGAGTTGGGAAACATCCTCCGGAGTGAACTCACGGAGGTAGAGTCGCTCTGTTTCTACGACCCTTTGCTGCACGACAGGATATCCTTCATTATGCTAAGGAGCATCCAGGTAAACGTTGCCTTTCTCATCTATTTTCCAGTACGGATTGTATGCAACTTCCCAAAGATGACCATCTGGATCGGAAAAATACCCGGAGTACCCACCCCAAAAAACGTCCTGCGCAGGCTTTATTATATGAGCCCCTGCATCTTCCGCCCGCTCGAGAACTTCGTCAACTTCTTCCTTGGATCGGGCACAATATGCAAGTGTTATCCCCGAAAATCCTGTTCGTTCATTCGGCACTTGCGCATCTTCAGCCAATGCATCCCTTGGGTAAAGCCCAAAAATCAATCCATTGAGTTGAAAGAATGTGATCTGCTCACCCGTATAACCGACAGTCCACCCCAACCCTTGCTCGTAAAACCTCTGTGAACGTTCCAAGTCGGCGACGCCGATTGTCACCACACTCATTCGTTGTTCCATACCTCAAGTCTCCTTTTTCAACCATGATTGTCGATACCATGCAGCTTTTTATTCGGAGCGTCAAGACGTCCACTGCAGCGATTGAGTGGCTGCGGTTCTTTGTTTTATCCTGACTAGGATATGACATTTCCAGTATCACCACTTCGCCATCAGCAGTAAAAGGCCCATGAACTTCGCCCGGGGGGGCTACTTGTTACAGTGATTATAGGGAAGCAAGTTAAAAGAGACAGCTTAACTATTTTTAGACTGAGTATATGTAATGGTAGAACTGTAATTATACCCTTTATCCATACCTGGAAGAGTATGTTTGCCATGAAGTGCTGATATTCCAGCATTCACAGTTAGTTGACCGCTAGGATTTGATAACTCCCATGATTCAACCTCGTCTTTATTCTCGTGGCCAGCTTTATCCGCCCCAAAGGCAAATCCCATACCATTAGCCCCAGAATATGGAATATTAAAGGCTATATTGGCTGTCTCAATAGTATTTCCTTTATCATCTACAAACTTGAGATTCATACTCCCTGTAACACCATAAAGAGCCTTTTTCTCGATAAAAGAGAAGTTTGCAACAGTAAAAGTATATTGAGGAGTATAGCCTTCAGGAGAAGTGTTTGCAAGAGCAGGAATAGTATATTCGAATCCACCTTTGCCATCAGTTGGAGCACTATTCATGTCACCATGTTTCATCTCTGGTTCACTCCAAACAATGTCATACTCAGTTCGGTTTTCAATTGAAAAGGTGTAGTTTGTTGTATGAGCAATAAATGAAAAAACACCAGCCACAACAGCTATAGTGACTACTGCAAACATACAACCATCAGCAACAGTTAGGTCAAAAGCTACATCTTTTAGAGCTGCCTCTTCTGCTTCTCTTGCTTCATCTAGCGCCTCATAAGCTCCTCGCCTCACTGCTTCATCAGATTCAGTTAATGCTTCTGCCTCTTCTGGATTAGGGAATACATCAAATTGAGCTTTATCGATCCTGGCTAATGCTTTTTGTATGCCTTTTCTTACTCCTCTTAAATAAAACCCCATAATCAATGGAGCAATCGATAGCGCACCCGCACTAATACTTGTGATTAGAGTGGCTTTATTAAAAGTCGATCCGCCAATTGAAATACTGATTGTAACCATTTTTTGTATTTTTGGCTCATCATTTTCATGAACTTTTAGCGAATAGTTTTCAGGGTTATAGGTAATTTCTAACCTTGCCTCTTTACCACCCAAATCTGCTGCAACATAGGACAATGGAATACCTGTTTCCTCATTTTTAACAGTTGACCAGTTGTCATCAGTATAGGTAGATATTACCTTTATAAATTGCATTAAGTCATTTTTTAATTTCAAGTAATCAACAACAGAGTCACCCCCATTCAACGATGAAGTTTTTAAAGCATTAGCTAACGTGGACGACGACATAATACCACTCGTGTTACTTGTTATACTTGCTCTAACGTTCTGTGTCATAACAATCTCCTTATATTGCCAGATTAGAGTTAAAAGGGGCATTATCTGCGGCATCAGGAGACACCCTAACATTATTATCTACGCTACAGATTACTCTTAATTTTAATCAAAATTTACCACATTCATACATCACACCCAAACAAACGCAGCAGAAATAGGGGACGTTGTTTATTAGCTTTAAAAGTCATCAAATTAATGAACCTTATGGCTAACGGCTTTTGCCGTCGGGAACATGCCCCTTTTACTGTATCACAAGATTTAGAGAAGATTCTGTTACAGTGAGCAACCTGCCGCTCT